>JAAEQD010000089.1 GCA_024231855.1 Candidatus Zixiibacteriota bacterium | reverse complement strand
GTCCAGACCACCGGGTCGCCGCCGTCATTACGCCACCAGGCGACTTCATGGCTGTACCAGGCGCCGCCTAAAATATCGGTATCGCCGTCATCGTCGATATCGATCGCGTATATGGTAATCGCCCCGTAGAAATCATCTTCGATCGTTTGTCTGGACCACTGTACCGGATAGCCGCCCTCATTCAGCCATAAGGCCAGGCCCGAGTCGATACCGGCCGCCACCACATCCAGATCTTCATCGCCCTCGAAATCGCAGGCATGAATCGCCACCGCGTCGAAACTATCGTCAATAATGAATTCGTTGAATGTTATCTGGGCCTTGCTTGAAGATGAAACAAGAATCGAAATAAGTATAATTGCTAAGACAAATAAAACACTTTTGCATCTAATCATAATTGTATTCTCCTGGTACATCTTGGGGAATTTTTATTGATCATTTTGCTACTACTTTCAGGACAATAATACGCCTATGATATATACAATTATATATACGAAATATTCCGCTGGAAGTTACTTGGACGGAAATTTGTTTTTATATGTCTAAGTTATTGCGGGCAAACGGAGTAGAAATGTGGTTGACTATAGTGAAAGATTTGTCGGGTGCCGACCTATCGGGGGCTAGAAACTTAATAAAAGAATAATCATTATCAATAAAATCTTTTTATGGGATTAGAGGATTGGATAAATATCTAGAAAGCAGGTTGAAAAGGAGGCGCCGCGTCTTTTTTGTTCACCCAGATAGTTTGGGGGATTAGGGAGTCGGGCATCACTGGATTTATGAGGATTGAAGAATCCACTGCAAGCGGTGGGGAACCGGGCAGTGATTTGTTATATTTTCTCTAATTATCTCCAAAATATTTAATAGACCGTTTTTTCACTCTTCCAACCTCAATATAATTCCAAACGCCACCGATACCGCCGCCAATAATAGGAAGCGTTTTTGTAATGATGCCTTTTTGAGTTACTTTGAGTCCGAAATATTTAAGCATAATCTTCTTAAACGCTTTCAACGTTTCTTTTGAAAGATACTTCTTTATCGCAGCACGAGTTAATCCCATCCCACCTCTAACTCCCATTTCACGTAATAGCTGACTACTGGCATTCATGCCAAATATAGGAATTAGCAACTCCCATTTTGCATCTTCATCATCGAAAAAGTTTTCATTATAAATAACTGCTGCACGAGCTGCAGCAGTCACTTCAGTTTTTAAAGTTATTGCCACATCAGTAGTTGCTGCAGGTAATGCAACCCATGGGTTACTAGGTAATCCAGTAACTATACCAGCTGCGGTTGCTTTCCATTGGGCTTTAGAGAATGTTCTTTTTACTAATTTTGCGTTACTAATGTTAGGTTTGTTTTTTCGTTCTGCTTGAACAGACGCTATAACTGCAGGAGGATCTATATCAACAACCCATTCCAAAACCTTCATTAGTGCGGCATCTTCATTAGGCATATTTGTTCCTCACTTTAATATAACATAATATTATACAACCCAGGATTTCCCAGACAAAATTTTTGAAAACATAATTTAACCCTTTAACCATCTAAAAAATATACCAGTCTCTTCAAATAGTCAAGAATTAATTCATTTTCCTGAGTCTGGCGGCTGCACTGGGTTGTCAGATCACCCCGGGTGCCCCATCCCCGTTACTGCGGGGTGGGTTTCGTGAAATCAGATCTAGTGAGAGAAAGTTATAGGATGAAGCCATCCGACAACACAGTTAATATAGCCTTGAATACTAAACTGTTTAAAACAACTACTTTATCAAAATCATGCGTCTGGTGATCACGTCCTCACCGGCAACCAGGCGATAGAAATATGAGCCGGAAGATACGGATTTGCCGCTTGAGTCTATCCCATTCCAGACAAAAGCATGTTCACCGGCGCCGAGAACGCGATCGGCCAGTTTCGTCACCAGTCGGCCGCGAACATTATAAATTTCCAGGCTGACTTTCTGTGTGGCCGGTAGAAACACCTTTATCGAAGTCGATGAGTTGAATGGATTGGGATAAGCCTGAAATAGCTCGGTGTTTTCCGGAAGTTTCCAGTCGGCTTTCTTGGGTCGGCCGCCGGGGTAACCCAGAATATCCCGTAAGGCATTGATGAAGCTTTCCATTTCATGCATCGTGCCGGTGGAAACCCGTAAATGGCCGGGCATTCCCCAGCCCGAACGCACATAGATTCCCCGCGAGGACAATTGCGAACGCACCGAGTCGGCATTACCGACATCCACCATGAAGAAATTTACCGCCGATGGGATATAATCCAGGCCCATATCATCGAATTCATTATAGCAGTACTGCCTTGTTTGACGGGCTAAAACCGCCGTGTTTCTTATATGATCCTGATCCTCCAACGCGGCCTTGGCCGCCTCCAGTGAAGCTCTGGAGACCGTGGCGAAAATGCGATTCGCTTTAATCGAATTGATGCGCGACTCTCTGCCAATCGCGTAGCCGATCCGCGCTCCGGCCAGGCCGTAACCTTTGCTGAACGTCCTGACGACGACTACGTTTTTACCGTCTTTGACCATTTCCACAGCCGAGAGATAGTCGTCTTCCCATATAGAATCAGGAGTGAAACTCGTTGTTCTAATGATTTCGACATACGCCTCATCTATAAGAGTTACCACTCCTGAGGGGAGGCTATCAACGAATGCCGAAAGATCCTCGGGATTGAGTAGAGTGCCGGTCGGATTATTAGGATTGGTAATACAGACACAGGTTGTATCCCCATCGACCAGATTGTAAAGCGCGGTAAGGTCTACCAGATAATCATCATCCAGGTCGGCGTATCTGACATCTGAACCAAAAAATTCGGCATCATTAGGAAATTGAGAATAGGAAGGATAAGACGATACCACATTACCGCCGGATTCGGCGAACGCCATGGCGCTTAGCCTGAGTATTTCAGTCGCGCCCGAGCCGCAAACTATCTTATCCGAATCAATGTCGAAAAAAGATGCCAGGTCCGAAACTAACGAATCGGCATACCAATCCGGATAGCGATGAGACATCGCCGCTTCCTCCTGGATAGCTGTTATCGCCGCCGCCGACGGCCCCAGGGGATTTTCGTTATAACATATACGTCCGGTGTAATCGGTCAGAAGTCCATCTAAAGGCAAACTTCCGGCTATCGCCCGACGGTCAAGTTTTAAAAGTGATAGAGCGGCCGCCCCGGTTAGAGTTCCGATAAATTTGCGTCGACTGACGCCGTTGTTATTATAGTGATTTTGCAAATGGCACCTCCAGAAGAATTCTTAGCCGTATGTTGCTAAATAATTATGTGCAATAATAAAGATAGTTAATTGCTATATCAAATTCAAGTAAAAAATATAAAAAGTTCCATTTAGGCGTAATAATTAATCCTCACCGTAGTAGCTTTATGACAGATGAGTACTATTAGGCAAGAGCTTATAATGGTACTTATCAAAACTTGCGCTTTTTTTGAAATCGTGCTATATAAGCGGGGGAGGGTACTATTTATGAATTTCGCCGATAAAAGAATACTCGGGCGCACCGGCATTGAGGTTAGCCGGCTGGGCCTGGCCGGCGGCTACGGAGTGCCGGCCAAAGCTGTCGAAAAAGCGTATCATGAATTCGGGATTAACTATTTCTACTGGAGTACGCCCCGCAAACCGAGGATGCGGGAGGGCCTTCGAAGCCTGGTGAAAAGCGACCGTGAGAAGATAGTCATAGTTTTTCAGTCTTATGATCATCTCGGCATTACGGTAAAGCGCTCCGTTTATAAGGGTCTGAAAACTCTGGGCATCGATTATGTTGATGTTATACTTCTGGGCTGGCACAACAAAATGCCGGCCCAAAAGATTATCGACAATGCCCTTGAGTTGAAGGAAAAAGGGCTGGTCAGGGCGATTGCCATGTCAGGTCATAACCGGAAATTTTTCGGCAGACTCGCCGGGAAGGTTGATTCCCCTATCGATATTTTCATGTTAAGATACAACGCGGTTCATCGTGGCGCCGAGGAGGATATTTTTCCCTTATTGCCCGATGAGAACCGGCCGGGTGTTACGATCTATACGGCGACCTGTTGGGGCAAACTTCTAAAATCCAAAAAAATGCCGCCCGGAGAAAAGTCGCTGACAGCATCGGACTGTTACCGGTTCGTATTATCAAATCCGCATGTCGATCTTTGTATGATTGGACCTCGAACCGAACAGGAGATGATTCAAGGGATTACGACAATTGAGATCGGATCTCTGTCGGCTGAAGAGATGGCCAGAGCGAGAAAAATCGGTGATCATATTCATCGCTAGAGTCTGAGATGAGAAACGAATCTTCAAACTATCCAATAATCGATTTGCACTGCGATATGCTTCATTACCTGGCTACCGTGCCAAACTCAAGCCCGGATAATTCCAGGGACATTGGCTGTTCTATCGGTCGCCTCGAGGAAGGCAAGGTTCGGCTTCAGGTGATGGCTATCAGTTCCGTTGAGAAAGAACCCGACGTCATGTTGACGCACTCGCAAATCGTATGGTTCAGACGGTTCATCGAAGAGTACGGCGATAATTTCAACCCGGTTACGAACATCATCGAAGCCCGAGAAATTCTGAAATCCGATAAAACGGGAATTATGGCCAGCATCGAAAACGCCGGGGCCTTATGTAACAATGATGAATCTCTCGATTCGGCGTTTGACCGCCTGGAGCAAATTATCGAAACGACCGGAAAGCTGCTTTATATCTCATTGACCCATCATGGCGAAAGCAGGTTTGGCGGGGGCAACCAAACCGGGCTGGGTCTTAAGGATGATGGCAGATCGTTTTTAGATTACATAAACAACAGGAAAATCGCCGTGGATCTTTCGCATACCAGCGATGCCCTGGCTCATGACATAATCGACTATATTGATAAGCGGGGGTTGAAGATTCCACTTATCGCCAGCCACTCGAATTACCGTCGGGTATTTAATCATCCCCGTAACCTTCCTGATGAACTGGCGAAAGAAATAATTGATCGCGACGGGTTGATAGGCGTGAATTTCCTACGAGCCTTCATGCATCCCGATGATCCCGATTACCTGGCCCGGCACATATTATACGGACTCAGGTTGGGCGGCGAAAAAGCTATTTGTTTTGGCGCGGATTATTTTTGCACCAATTCGCATCCCGATAAAAGCCGGGAACCGTTCTATTTCGAAGCGCATCGTCATGCCGGCCAATATCAGGAAATATTGTTTTCATTAAAAGATGAACTTGATGATGAGATACTAAAAGCTCTGGCTAACGACAATGTGATTCGATACTTGAATAGGTACTGGTAAAAAATTCGTTTGCTCGCCGCGCTTAAAATAGCTACGTGTCTCCTAATTATAGAATTTCACAATTAAACGCATCCGGATTTATTATTTAAATATAATCTGTTCGGTAATATATAGCCTATTGATTAATCCGATAAAACAATCAAATATAATATAATCGGGTCCGGCTGATTACCAAACTATTGAGGGATATATCGTTCCCTTTAAAATCGGAAATGGAGAGATGGACATGGAAAAGAAAAATCTAATATTTGTTAATGATCAAAATGATATCCAGGCTTTTATTGATCAAATATCTATTAGCCTGGGCGATGATTGGGAAGTTGAAGTTGTAAATAGTGGCCGCCAGACGCTAGAGATATTAAACGACCGGAAAATCGATCTACTAGTCAGCGAGTTGGTGTTACCCGATATGAGCGGCGCCGAATTATTCAAAGAAGCCAGTGAAAAATATCCGGGAGTTATTCGGTTCATCCTAACGGCCAATACGGACAGAAAGCTATTAATGCAAACATTGGGTAATGTTCATCAATATCTGCCCAAGCCTTGCGATTCCAAAGCGTTTTTAACTATAATGAAAAACTCCGTAAGATTGAGAGAGATTCTTTCCAACGAGCAGCTTCATGCCAGGATAGCCGGGATCAAATCTCTACCCAGCCCGCCGCATATTTATAATCAGCTAATTAAAGAACTGCAGTCCGATAATGTATCGATGCAAAATATAGCCAATCTCATTAAGAAAGATATGGGTATCACCGCCAAACTTCTTCAGATGATTAATTCAGCGTATTTCGGGCTTAAAAACCATATCGAAAGCCCCCTTCAAGCGGTGAATATGCTGGGGCTGGATACCGTCAAGAATCTCGTCCTGACAGTGGGAACATTCAGCCAGTTTAAAGATCCGGGTGTACCGGGATTTTCTTTAGAAACGATCTATAATTATAGCGTGAATGTCGGCGCCTGTTCCAGGACATACGCTACGATTTTGGGATTATCCCGTCAAGGGGCGGAGGACGCGTTGATGGCTGGTATGCTTTTCGATATTGGGAAATTAATAATGGTAACGAATTTTTATAATGAACTTCAGGAATCTTCTCGCTTAGCCTATGAAAAATCGATTCCTTTATTCGAAGCGGAAAGGGAAGTTATGGGAGTAAGCGACGCGGAAATCGGCGCTCATCTGCTTTCTCTGTGGGGCTTGCCCGATCCGATTCTGGAAGCGGTGGCCCTGCATTACGCTCCCCGTCTCTCGCCCAGCCAAAACAAAAATGTCCTTACAGCCGTCCACCTGGCGTATGCTACAGATCATGACCAGCGGCATAATATCCTGGATGAAAATTCATCCGCGATCGATATGGAATACTTATCAATGCTTAATCTACAGGGTCAGGTGCAGAGTTTACGCAGTTTTGCTATGGCAACGGCAAAATAAAAGATCATAAATTTATTCGATTAAAACCGGGAGGGCGATACTCATTACTTCCCGGTTTTTTATTTCATGTGCCATCAGGCTCGAAGAGGTTGTGCCATTAGACATACAGATTGCCGCTTCCCCAAATGGGTCCTCGCTATGACAGGCTTTTGAAGTCATTGCGAGCCAATGGCGTAGCAATCCGTATGTTTAATGTTGAGAATAATAATTCGTCTTGCCTATCTTTTGGCGTAGCCTCTTCAAAACTGACGGCTTTTATCACGATGGGACTTCGGCGACATGGATGGCTGTAATCCCTTGCCAATATAGGGTAAAGTCGATAGGATCAAAGCCGACTTTCGATAAGAGTTCGCATACTTGAGCGGGATCGTAGAAATTTCTGGCCGAGTATGCCAGGTAGCTATAGGCCCCGGATTGCCTGGATATGGCGTTTCCGACGGGCGCCGCGAACGATGACAGATAGAGATGAGTCAATCTTTTTAGAATGTAAGATCGGGGTTGACTCGTCTCGACAATTACCAATTTGCCGCCCGGCGCGATCACCCGGAATATCTCCCGAAGATACAGATCGGTTTTAGGATTTTTGAAAGTCAGATTTCGAAATCCGAAAGCGATTCCGATAACATCGAAATAATAGTCGTCGAACGGCAATTCGGCAGCGTCGGCTACCTGAAAAATGATTTTATTACCTAAGCCTGTTTTATCGGCTTTGCGTCTGGCCAACTCCAACATCGGCTCGCAAAAATCCGCCGATACCAGTTGGGTATCTTCACTTGCCCTTTTCGCCAGTTCAATAGCCAGGTCGCCTGTGCCGGAGCATAAATCCATCACTCGTTTTGGTTTCGAACTGAGGCATATTTCCGTTGCTATTTTTCGCCACTTTTGGTCCATCCCCAATGTAAGCAAACGATTCAGGAAATCGTATTTATGGGGCACCTTCGAAAACATGCCATGAAGCGGGCGTCGATCAAACGATCCCTTTTTGGAGGTTGTGATTTAGTCTTCTCCTTGATTATTTTCCATATCGTGGTAGAATATATTCTTATGCCGCCGGCGGGTCAATTACTTTGTCTGCTTATTGAATTCCGCGGAAGAGTAGATGTTTCAGCGTAGATAGATTGAGCGTTATTAGCTCAAGTCGAAGGTAATCACTGTTTTGCTTGACATATTAAAGATAATGCTTAGTTTGGTATTAGTTGTTAATCGTTGTTAGCTTCTAAACTTTGGCGAATAGGTCGAAACATGAACATTTTCAAAAAATCAATTGCGATAGCATTCTTAATTCTGTTGATGGCTTCTATCGCCTGGTCTTATGAAACCGAGTATGTTGTCGTGGTTTTATTAGATGGTATTCGTTACACGGAAAGCCTGGGTGATCCATCCGGAACATATTGCCCCTTACTTACGGATCTTACCTCGGAAGGCGTAGTTCACGATTCGGCGTTCAATGACGTTATTACAAATACCCGTAATGCCGTACCGGCCACCTGGATGGGCCGGTTTTATTCGCTTCAGGATACATCATATCTGGGCAACGATGTTCAGTTCTGCCGCTATCCCACCTTCTGGGAATATGCCCGTGTCGGCCTGAGTCTTCCCGCCAGTAAAGCGGTTTATGTTACTCCCGATTATGGAACCAGCACCTGGCTACCCTCGTTTTATCCCGGCTACGGCCCGGATTATTGGCCGTCATTTCATCATCCGGAAAGAATCGGTGATTACAATCTCGCCGTTTTCGACTCGGCCGTTACCGTGCTGAAGAGAGATCATCCTGTAATTAGCTATATTTATTTACCCGATAGCGACCACGCCGGGCATAGCGGTGACTGGGAGTATTATATCGCCGAGATATTGCAGGCCGATTCGTTGGTCGCGGCGCTCTGGGATACGATACAGGCCGATCCGTTAATGGCCGGCAAAACCACGATGATGGTCACTAACGATCACGGCCGTCACGATGACGATCACGGCGGCTTTCAGGGGCACGGCGATGATTGTTTCGGCTGCCGTCATGTTATGCTCTTTTCTCTGGGTCCCGATTTCAAACGGAATGTACATGTCGATAGTCCTCGGGCTTCGATCGCCGATATTGCCGCGACCGCCGGCGAGCTTCTGGGTTTCGATACTCCCTACAGCACCGGCCGAGTTTTGGAAGAACTGTTTGGTGGGCCATATCAATATCTGCCTGGAGATGTAAATATGTACAATGGCATTTGGCCGCCGTCGGTAATCGGCGGCGATGTTACCTACCTTGTAAATTACTTCAGGTCTTTAAGCGAACGATGTCTTATTGGCGGATTCTACTCTTCCGCCGATATCAATGGCGATTGCCTGGTTATCGGTAGCGATGTGACAAGTTTGGTGCAATATTTCCGTGTTGGGGCTGATATTATCGGGTGTAGAGATTACCCACCGGCTTGGCCTGTACCGGATGATCTGCCGCCTGGTGCGCCTGAAGGCTGGCCGAACTGCGAGTAATCTGCTAAATAATACTTGACAGACCATAAATCTATATTATATAATTAAGGTATAGATCAATGTTCTTGAATTAAGATACTAATCAAATCTTCGTTACTTGATTGCTGGAGGTCAATATGAAAAACTTATTATCAATCTTTGCAGCAGTAATAGGATTATGCGTAGTTGTATCGGCGACTATAATCAATGTGCCGGCCGATCAGGCGACTATCCAGCTGGGTATAGATGCCAGCGCCAATGGCGACACTGTATTAGTTCAGCCCGATACCTATTTTGAAAATATCAATTTCAATGGGCACAACATTGTGCTGGGATCATTATATCTGACCGCCGAAGATACCAGTTATATCTCGCAGACTATAATAGATGGTGACTCAGCCGGTACGGTGGTCACATTTGAAACTTATGAAGATACAACCGCTATTATTACCGGTTTTACTATTCAGCATGGAAGAAGCGGAGTGGGTGGAGGAATAATATGTGAAAACGCCTCACCGAAAATTATCTTCAATAGTATCATTTATAACTCCGCTGATCTTTACAATAATAAAAGAGGCGGTGGAATATATTGTGCTTGGTCGGATGCTATAATTAGTTTTAATAATATTTCTGATAACTACTCACGATCCGGTGGCGGAATATACGTTGCTGATTCAAACCCGTTAATAAGTAATAACAGAATTAATTCGAATATTGGTTATAACTGGGGCGGTGGAATAGGTCTCAGTATGTCAAATTCAATTATTTCCAATAATATTATTGAGGGGAATACCGCCGAGGAAGGCGGAGGAATACGCGTAAGTGGGTCATCTTCTTTGATTTCCAATAAAATTCGCGGGAATACGGCGGTGTTAGGTGGGGGTATATATATGAGATGGTCCTCGTCTACACTGATTTGCGAAAATACTGTTAAAGATAACTACGCTGAGCAAGGCGGAGGATTTTATTGTTATCACAGTAATCCTCAATTTGACAATAATCTGATTGTAGAAAATCAAGCTGATTCCTCAGGTGGAGGATTTTATTTCAATCAAACCACTAATTTTGAACTAACTAATAACAATATAACAAATAATTCCTCGAACGCAGGAGCCGGCGGTATTATGTGTGATTCGAATTCCGCGGTGGTTATAAACAATTGTATAATCCGGGGAAATTCAGGTCAACAGGCCGCAACCGATATAACATCAATTTTGGAAATCGAATACAGCAATGTTGAAAGCGGTTTTACGGGTGATGGCAATATTGATACTGATCCTCTCTTTCGCGATCCAGCTAATGGTGATTACCATCTGATGGCCATTGTATGTGGCGATCCTTATGATTCCCCCTGTATTGATGCCGGCAATCCTGTAATAACGGATACGCTGATAGATTGTTCATGGGGATTGGGTACATCCCATAGCGATATGGGAGCTTACGCCGGGGGGCTAGTATCTATAACAAATATCACGCGAAACGTCCCGGGAGAATATCTGTCAATTCAAGAAGCGATTGATGCTTGTGTCGATAGGGATACGGTGTTGGTTCAACCCGGCCTTTATGTCGAGAATATAAATTTCAAGGGTCGTAATATCGTGTTGGCTTCTTTATATCTTACCACTGGCGATACTTCCTTTATTTCATCGACTATTATTGATGGGGATTCTTCCGGGTCGGTTGTAACTATGGAGTTTGGCGAAGACAGCACAACTGTTTTAACAGGATTTACAATCCAAAATGGCTACGCGGAAAACGGCGGAGGTGTTTATTGTTTTTCCTGCGAACCAGATATCTATCGAAATAAGATTTGCTATAATACTGCCGAAAACGGCGGCGGTCTTTATGGCAGGAGTTCTCGTTTGCAGCTTACATCTTGCGTCATCTTTGAAAATATTGCTGAAAAAGGAGGGGGAACTTACGCGTATGGTAATCCGCCTATTATTGACTCCTGCGTTATTGAAAACAATACAGCCATTGAAGGGGGAGGAGTTTATCGGGACGCCTATATCACGAACAGTATTATTAGTTCGAATACGGCCGAAAATGGCGGCGGCATATACGGAAGCCATTCCCCCAGTATTTACACTTCCATTATAGATCAAAATTCGGCAAGCGTTAATGGCGGCGGAATATATGTAAGCAATCATGAAAACATAGTATCTTGTATAATTAGCAGTAATACCGCCGGTCAAAACGGCGGCGGTATTTACGCGAATGGCGGCTATCCTTGCCCTTATATCGCATCATGCTTATTTACCGAAAACCGGGCTGACGGCAACGGTGGCGCAATTGATTATCATGCTTTCGATGCTTTCCTTCAAATTTTACATTCAACTTTTTACAGGAACGTAGCACAGGATACCGGCGGCGCTATCAACGGTAGCTTTGATCAAGTTCAAATTTATAATTGTATTTTCTGGGCGGATTCGGCATCTCAGATGAATGAACTTCATGACTACGTTGGGGGAGTTAATTATTGCGATATTCAAGGCGGCTGGGAAGGTTATGGCAATATCGATTGTCCCCCACTGTTCTGTGATCCTGATTCCGGCAATTTCAATCTGGCTGAAAACTCATGTTGCGCAGGAGCCGGCGAAGATGGTACCGATATCGGCGCTTATGGCGTAGGCTGCCCGGCTATTATTTACGAATACCTTCCCGGCGATGCCAATATGTACAATGGCATATGGCCGCCGATGGTAATTGGCGGCGATGTGACCTATCTTGTCAGCTATTTCCGCGGTCCAGTCACCGCTCCACCATGTCTGCTCGATGGCTTTTGGGCATCCTCTGATGCCAACGGCGACTGCGTCATAATCGGCAGTGATGTAACCAAGCTGGTGAACTACTTCAGGGGACAAACATCACTGAGCTATTGTCACGAATATCCACCGGCCTGGTTAACAACGGACGATTGCCCAACTGAAGCACCGCCCGGCTGGCCGAACTGCGAGTAGTTTCCGTTCTAAGCTAGTTGTTCTTTATATCATGCTCATGTGCTAAACATGAAAAGCTTGCGAATTTATTGTTAAATTACTATATTATAACCAACTGATTTGCATCTGGCGTTTTAGTATATCAAGAAAAGTATTTTAAGTTAATTAATCTTAGAGGAGGTTCAGGTGATTAGATTTACAATACCTTTGCTTATATCTCTATACATGATATCTTCATCCTGGGTTTTTGCCATAGAACCGATTTTTGACGCCCCGATCGACTATCGGGTTGCCGGGTGGGCCTGGTCTGTTTTTGCGGGCGCCGATTTCGATGGTGACGGCTATAACGATTTAGCGGCGGTCGATGGAAATTTCCTGTATGTTTCTGTCCTGATTAATAACAGGAACGGCACATTTGCGGATGCTGTTTTTTATAATGCCGGAAACGAACCTTCATCGGTGTTTTCTGTTGATTTAGATGGCGATAACTATAGTGACCTGGCTGTAACTAATAATGCTTCGCATAATGTCTCGATACTAATTAACAATGGGGATGGGACGTTTGGAGAAGCGGTTAACTATGATGTTGGAAATTACCCGCGTTCAATATTCGCGGTTGATCTCGATAGTGATGAGGATGCCGATCTGGCTGTCGCCAATGGTCCATCGGACGACATTTCAGTTCTTCTGAATAATGGCGATGGTACGTTTGCCGAAGCGGTCGATTATGACTCGGGGAGCAATCCGATATCGATTTTTGCCATCGATCTCGATAACGATGAAGATCATGATCTGATCACCGCCAATAGTAATTCATACGATATGTCTGTCTTTATCAACGCCGGCGATGGGACTTTCCAAAGCGCGGTCAACTATGCCGCGGGATATGATCCCTATTCGGTTTTTGGCGCGAAGATTGATGGTGATGATTATAATGATCTGGTTGTCGCTAATATGATGTCTAACGATATTTCTATTTTTCTCAACAACGGCGATGGGACATTTCCAGCCGCGGTCAATTACATGATTAATACTATCCCCACCGCTGTTTATGCCGCCGATCTTGATGGCGACGATGATAACGATCTGGCAGTCGCGAATTTGTTTGAATCGTATGTATCCATTCATTTGAATAATGGAGACGCTACATTTTATAATGATTCTAATTATGTTGTTGGTACTGACCCCGTATCCGTATTTCTAGCTGATTTAGACAATGATAATGATTATGATTTTGCAACGGCAAACAGGCTTTCCGGTACCGTATCGGTTCGCTTCAACAACGGCGACGCGACTTTTCGAGAAGCGCCGAAATACCATGTGGGATTTAATCCCAGATCGATCTGTTCCGCCGATTTCAATGGCGATCAATACAACGACCTGGCTACGGTTCCGGCATCCGGCGGTGTAGGTGTCCTGATAAATAATAGCGATGGCACATATCAAGACGTGGCGGCATACGCGGCCGGAAGCGGGCCAATTTCAATATGTACTAAAGACTTGAACAACGATGACGATCCCGATTTGGCCGTAGCAAACAGTAATTCCAATAATGTCTCTATACTTTTAAATAATAATGACGGGACATTTCTAAGTGCCGTTAACTATGCCGCCGGCATCAATCCAGCTTCTGTATGCGCAAGCTATATTGATAACGATACCGACTACGACCTGGTTGTGGCCAATTCGAATTCTGACAATATATCAATCTTGATTAACAACGGTAACGGAACTTTCCAAAGCGCGGTAAATTACCCGACTGAGGAAGAACCCGTATCGGTTTTTGCCGCGGATTTCGATAACGATGACGATAACGATATCGCCGTCGCGAATTATGGCTCATATTATATATCGGTATTTATCAACAATGGCGATGGATCATTTCAAGACGCGGTAAATTACTATTCAGTCGATTATCCGACTGTAATTTACGCCGACAAACTTGATGATGACGAATATATCGATTTAGTTTTTGCCAGGAGATATTTTTCCGGGGTCGCGGTTATGTATAATAATGGTGACGGTACATTTCAGAGTCCCGTAGAATTTTATTCGGTAGGCGTTTCCCATTCAATTTATTCCGCCGATTTTGATGATGATAACGATAACGACCTGGCCTTAGCGCATAGAGGGGATAATTGTGTCAGTATACTTACCAACGATAGTTACGGCTCGTTTGGCAACGAAAAGTTATATGGAGCGGGCAATTCTCCCAGTTCGATATGTGCCGCCGACCTGGATCGAGATAGTGATTTGGATTTGGCGGCCGCGAATTATGTTACCGGCGATGTTACTATTTTATTCAATCTCTGGGATACAATACCAAAGTATCTCCCTGGCGATGTCAATATGTTCAACGGCCAATGGCCGCCATCGGTGATTGGCGCGGATGTGACTTACCTGGTGAACTATTTCAGATCGATTCCCTCCAGCCAGGAGTGTTTGATAGGCGGTTTCTGGTCGTCGGCGGATGCCAACGGCGACTGCGTCATAATCGGCAGTGATGTGACCAAACTGGTGAATTACTTCCGGGGTCAAACATCACTGAGCTATTGCCCGGATTATCCGCCGGCCTGGTTGACACCGGATGATTGTCCTCCTGAAGCCCCCGATGGCTGGCCGAATTGCGAGTAGACTTTCGCTAATCTTAACAGAAGTTGTCGGGTACTGAGAACCGACAACACTTAATATAGGATTATCAATTCTTCCGGTTAATATAAAAATTGTTCTGGAAATCATGAGACAGCCTCTTAACCTCGGTTTTCGAGAAACCGGCTTCTTTCAACATCTCCAGGGCCGTCTCCTCGCCCCACATCGTTCCCAATCCGGCGCCATCCTTTTGGGCCAGCGATACGCTCATACAATGAAGGCAAGAGATCGTGTATAAAAACGGGCCTATGGGATGTTCGATATTCTTCTGCACATGTTTTGAACCAGCAATGTCCTGCATTAAAAATGTACCGTCCGGTTTCAAAGCTTTGGCGACTCCGGCCAATACCAGATCGGGCCGAGCCTGGTCGTGGATAGCATCAAAAGCCGTTATCAGATCATATTCGGCGTCCCGATCAAAAGTAGTCATATCCACTTGTTCGAATCGGGCATTGTTCAAACCCTCGCGCTTAGCTTGAAAGCCGGCGTTTTTTATCGCATCGTCGCTTATATCGTATCCCCAAAACCTGCTCCTGGGAAATGACCCGGCCATCAGATTAATCGCTCGACCGCTGCCGCAGCCTATATCTAAAACATTGATGCCTCGTTTGAGATCATCGATTAATCCCGGAGCTAGCGGCAATATGGAATCGACAAGCGCCGGGACTACAGTCTGCCCGCTGTCCTCGGCCATGACCTGATGAAATCTGCCATACTCCTCGTAGGCTACGCCGCCGCCATTCTTGAAGCAATTGATTATCCTATCCTCAATTGAGCCAAGAAGGGGTATGTATTGAGTAAATACGGCTGTATTATCAGGAGTAGCATCACGGGTAAGAAAGGCGGCGTGTTCCGGTGGCAGAGAGTATTTCAATATAGCCGGGTCGTAATCGATAAAACCTCCAACGACCATCGCCCCCAACCATTCCCTGACATAGCGCTCGTTAAGATCGGCGGCTTCAGCGATATCAATGCTGGTCGATGGCGGCAGCTTAGCCAGGGTATCGAATAAGCCCACTCGATGCCCAATCGATGTCATCAGGGCTAACGATCCTTTATTGATAATGTCAATCATGCTGTCGGCGAATTTTTCCGCTTTAGTCTGGTTAAACTGCATCGTCTCCATAATTGCTAATCCTTTGCCTGGTGTTAATGATTACAATACTTATCTTTTCAATTCCTATGAAATCGTCATAAGGGCTGCAGTTGGCCTGGAAAAGCCCCCTCATTTGAACTGCAGAACGCCTAATATATTAGAGTGTACTTGGGCCTATAAACTCCATATACTTAAATATAGTTTCTCCGATTTCATAATTTAATTATGAGGGCGACGCTTGTTTCCGAGTACGACTTAATATTAATAGGTTCAGGCAGACCTGGAAGTATGTCCAGACCACGAACAGGATTTATATCATGTCTATTGAGATTATGTCTCATAATGAAATATATAAAATAATTTATGTAAAACATAAAATAATCCTTGACAAACGTAAAATAACGAGTATAATGTAAATATGACAATTGAGGTAAAACTGGATTTAGTCCTGGTTCAGAGGAAAATGAAGCTTACCGAATTGGCCGAGAAAATCGGCATTTCGGTAACCAACCTGTCGCTTCTGAAGACAGGACGGGTAAAGGGAATACGATTTAACACGCTGATGGCGATTTGTCGGGAATTGGCCTGTCAACCCGGAGATATCCTGGAATATATCCCTGAAAATGATTAGCTTAAGAATATCATATTTTACTAAAAAATAACCGGAGGAAAGCAATGAATACTAATCGTTATACATTAGCCGGCTGGCTGGCAGTTTCGCAAGCTGTTATATATCCATTAGCGATAGCTATCGGTTTCTTCTCGGGATTAAGCCAGTCGTTTTGTTTGGGACTTAATGTTTCAAGTTTTGGCCCCAGTCAGGTGCTATACATGATTTTTACAGGTATCTCGGTTTACACGTTGTATATGTTTAAAAAGTTGCTTAACGAGCGCTACAGCTTTCACGGTATAGATATCTTCATCATAATTATAATCGTCTGGAATGTTCTTATGTTTATCTCCTCATCTATGGCAAGCAGCCTGCATGTTCTAATCTGGCCATTACCTGAAATCGGCCTGAGCATCTTGAGTTTCGGACTGATAGCCTACGCCATGGTTTTTGCCGGCGTTATCAATATTATAATCGCGGTCAAACTTCTCAAGCAGAAAGAATCTCTTAATGATCTGATATCAGCCTTTGCCTATATTACTCTGGTGGCCGGCATTCTCGAATTGACTATACTACTATCGCCAATAGCCTTGATTTTACAGGTTATTCTCTACGTTGTTCTGGGGATGGTATTTTTAAGGGAAAAAGAGTTGGTAGAATTTGTTTAGTCGGTAATATCTTTCTTCTATAACTCCAACCGGCGTGGGCGGCAGGCTTTTGAGCCTGCCTTTTTAAATCGTGTTATCAGGCCAGGGGACCCGACAATATACACAATAAAAAAGTGAAGGGGCACGGTTGTCGTGCCCCTGCGTGTAACGTCTAAAGATATTTTTAATTTAACAGTTTAAACCCTAATTAAAATCCAAAGCCGGCTAAAATCGAAATTACGGCGTTTTTAACATTCGCCGGATCATCAGCGCCATCGATTTTTGACATACCCATAGTATATCGGATATCAAAAGTCGCGGTTTTATTGCCAATAGGAACATCAACGCCACCGCCGACTACCAGATTGAATTCAGTGCTCTTACTATCGTCTTTAACATCATTCGAACCGCTGTCTAACTCGGTTTCCCAATCTACTTTGGCGCTTAAGAGGAACGCGGCCGAAGGACCGGCGTAAAGGTTAGGTCTCACATTGCCTTCCATCGGTACCATGTACTTGACCAAAACCGGAATTTCCAGATACGTGAATTTTCCAGTCTCAGACCAGAATCCATCATCCCATTTCCAGCCTTTAACCGTGTAGAATAGCTCCGGTTGCAGGGCGATGTGGGCCATAAGCACATAGGTCACAAAGCCGCCAACCGCGAAGCTCGTTAAACCGCTATGATTGTCATCGGTATCGCTGCCGGTATGTTTGGCCAGGTTTAATCCGGCCTTTATACCACAGGTGGTAATACCGGTCGCGACATCCTGGGCGCCGGCTGTGATAGCAAACGCCAGCACTATTGACGCGACAATTAAAATTCTTTTCATCTTGTACCTCCTTTAGAAGTTGTTAATCTGCAGCAGTTAACCATAAATGTTTATTATGTGGCCTTTATTAATCTATTAAGCTTTCCTCGTCAAGTATTTTTTTGGGATTTAGCGGAGGCCTGTAATTTTAAGGATTTTCTTGCTTATTTGTCTTCTTACCGTTTATCTTCGTTACAAATCGGGAAATCGTCAGTTAATCCGCAAAAGAGCAAGGAATGTCAAGCGGATGATCTCCCGATTGGGTAATATAGTGAGGCGAGGTTGATAGGATGAGACAAGGAACACGCGAAGACTACGAGAACCGAATCCTGAGGGTGCAGTTGTATATCCAGAACCATCTGGATAACGAGCTGTCGCTGGATGAGTTGGCGAACGTGGCCTGCTTTTCGCCATTCCATTTCCACCGGATATTCCGGGGCATGGTCGGCGAATCGGTTAAAGAGTATGTCAGGCGCAACAGGCTTAAACGGGCCGCTATGGAACTGGAATACTCTAAACGACCGGTGACTCAAATAGCTTTCGATGCAGGCTACGAAACGCACGAGTCGTTCACAAGGGCCTTCCGCGGCATGTACAACGTTCCACCGAAAAAGTTTCGCGAGAACCATCAAAACGGATCCAATCAAATTCGCGGTGCGCGCGACGGCAAATTTGAAACGTTAATTACCCGAACAGGAGATGAATCAATGAAAGAAGCCATAGAAGTTAAAATCGAAAAATTCCCGGCCAGAACAGTCGCTTCCGTGAGGCATATCGGCCCCTATAATCAATGCCAGGGGGCCTGGCAGAAGCTTTGTTCGAACAAGGCGGTGGCCGCGCTAATCAGGCCCGATATACCCAGTATCGGTATCTGTTATGACGATCCGGACAGCACGGATCCCGATAAAATACGTTATGATGCCTGTATCCAGGTTGGCGATGATTTCACGCCCGATAACGGTATTACCAAACAGCAAATCGAGGCCGGTGATTTCGCGGTGATGACCCATAAGGGTAGCTATGATACCCTGAACAAATCGTATAAATGGCTATACGGCCAATGGCTGCCATCCAGCGGTCGCGAACCGAAATATGGCCCTTCACTGGAGTTCTATCGAAATTGCTCAGACAACACGCCGCCCGAGGAACTGATTACGGATATTTGCATACCGCTGAAATAGATGCCGGTATTCGCATTACGTGCTGTCGGGTGCGGAGATCCGACAGCGCTTTTGCTTTACGCCGATATTAGTTGTCGGGTCAGGGGACCCGACAACACATTAAATGTACGATAATAGGTTTCTCATAATGAGCTAATTTCAAAACTATCAGTTAAATATTACTTATTATACTATACCATCAAACATTAATATAATCAAATGATTTTTAATCTACTTCAAAACCTTTGGATGTCATTTCGTTTTCCATACCGGGGTATGGAAATATATTAATTTGCTGTCGGGTATCTTTTCCCGACGACGCAGCTATTGATTTTAATTTACTAAACTATGTAGCTCAAACATATCGAATTTTGCTTTAATTACATCAGCATTAATCGGTTTTTCAAGATGTGTAAAGAGAGTACTATCATTATCGATACGTTCGCCGCCTTTCAGGGCAATCATTGCTATCCATTTTGGCTTCATTGGATTATTCATCTCACTTTTAGCTTCTTGATTCCCTTCGTCAAATTTGGTCCTAAATGCCCCACTATTAAATTCTCTTCCCCCGTAATTATAAGCAAACTCATATGAATTCCCTCTTTTTGCAATCTTCAATCTTACAAATTCATTAGGATAATCAATCCTTAAATAAGGTTTACAGCGATTTTCATTATATTGATGTAGTAATTTAGAAGAGATATCAACTTCTCCATTAATTTCGGAGACGACTTGTAGAATCACTTTTTTTCTAATAGGAAATTCATTAGAATCTGAAGGGCATGAATTTTGTGTATAGCATTTGTTATCAGCGGCAACCGTAAACCTTACATAGTTTTGTTGATCCTGAATAATTGCAATTCCGGCTTGTTGCCAGTTATGATTGGGGCTAAAATTGTCAACTAAATTACCTATAATAAAATAGTCTGCCTCTTCTAGAAAATCAGCTTTTCTTCCAATTATATGTCCAACGTTGCTTTTTGCTATTTTGTCATTTTGCCAGAGATCCCCTGTTTTGGTTTCTAAAACTATTTTGCCATCCTGGATGATCGCATCACAATCTTCATCTTTTAACTCAAATTCATTTTTATATTTTAATGTACGCCAATTATTATTAGTATCATTAACATCAATAAAATCATCAGTGAATTGATCAATGATTTTCGGCAAAGTTTGAATATATTGGCCAATTAAAATTAGAATTACAATTATAGAAGATAAACCGGTCGTGTAAGTACGATCTTTAAACCAATTAGAAAATCCGATACTTCCTTGTTTTTTTAGTTTATAGAGTAATGGTATTAGCTGTGATAAAACTACAACCGAAATAGCTAAAATTAGCAGTAACTCCGAAGAAATGTAAGATAATAACTTTTGCATTTCGCACCTCTTTTTTAACTGATAGCTTGATAATTATTAAACTTTCCCACCGTCGCTAAAACGAGGGAATTGAAATCTTTTTGGTAGTTGCAGCTTAAATAATCAAAAAGTAACGTTTTAAATGACACAGGGGATTAATCTAAACTTAACTAATCATGATGTTTAGCCCCATTATGTCTTAGCACAATAATTAGGCCATTCGCATCAAAATGTCAAGGAAAAAATTGCGGGTTATGATTGTAATTAAAGCTTAAGTAAGTATTTTAGAAAGCGTATGATGCCTTGTTCCGGTGATTGGATTATAGCATCTTTGCGCTTGCTTGATATGAGCTAACATATATTTATCTCAAATCCCCTTTTTGTCGGTATCCCGATCCGACAAAATCCGAATTAGCTATATAGTTGCCGGGTTCGGAGACCCGGCAACACGAATGGATGTTATTGTTCGGCTTTAAGCTCCGAAGCCATCTCTTTGATATCAGCCAGATCGCGGACCATTTCGCTCCAACCATACCATAACGCGTAATCGGGATTGTTATGGAACGCACCCTGGAACGCCCTCATCCGATGTTTCAGATGCATCTCGAACAATCTTTGCTCGATAGTGGTAGGGGCATCATGGAATGTTAACAGATCAGGGAAAGCATAAGCGTAGTTCTCCGCCTTGGCCAGAATACCATCGGTGTAGAGGCCGACAATTATCCTGATTGCTTCAGCCAGAAGGTGATCTGCTTCCTTAATCATCTGATCGCCTTTTTCCAGTTCGGCCCTGGCGAAATTGATCGAATGGCACTGATTGCAAGCTTTGAGCATCTTGTCCCGCTCTTTTTGCCATGATTCCTGGTCCAACCGGGCTACATCGGCGGCCTTGACTACATCCAGACGGCCGGTGGGATTGCCCTCGGGATCGAGCACCCCCAGCGCTTGCAGTATCGTGACCTGATCAGCTTTCCATTGTTCATCCTCGGGCAACGGCAGCCTGACTGCAAGGAATCCCCAGGCAGTCCGCACCTCGTGATTACCATCCTGCATATGGCAGGTCTGACAGGTTGGCGCGGCTGTGTTCTCAGGCAGTATGCCATCGCGCTTTAAGCTGTGACGGACACCGTGTTTGGATGATGAATACATTTCCCATTGAGGATGGTCGAAACCCATGTGGCATGTTTGGCAGGCTTCCGGTTCCTTAGCTTCGGCTTTCGAGAATGTGTGACGGGTGTGGCAGGCATCGCAGGAAGCCAGTCCGAATCCGGCTCCATCGGCTTTGAGTTTCTTAATATCCTCCTCGGATTTCAAACCCAGCTTATGACAGCCGCCGCAGCCTTTCATACCGTCCATCAAGGCCATCGGCTGCCAGTGGGCTGTTGGCATAGCGTTCATCGCCGCCCAGGCCATGGCATGCTTGCCGGCGGAGAACTGTTCGACCTGAGTCTCATGACATTCGGCGCAAACAGCCGGTGTCGGCAGTTGCACAAGGTTGAAATCCTCGGCGGTTTTGTGATTGTCGCCATGGCAGGTAGCGCAATCGACATCGTTGTCCTTGTGGACGCTAATTTCCCAGTCGGCCACGATCCCGGGCGTTCGGTCGCGATGGCAATCCACGCAAGTATTCGCTATTGCCGATTGGCCAGGAAAAAGCGCGAATACCAGAAATACCATAATCCATTTCAGTTGTTTCAATGTCCATCCCTCCATGATGTTTTATTGGTTAATTTTAGTTGACATATTTCCAAATGTTGAGCCCATTTCCCCTGCCTGGAACTTATCACGCAACCCAGGTCAAGTCAAGTAAATTGAAGGTGTATATTCGAACTATCTGATAGTGGCCAGATCATCGACAAGATACTTTTTCTCATCATCTTTTTCGATAGAATCAGCGTATTTACGGGCCTGGGCGAGATACTCATCCTTCTTATCATCGTTGCCGGCCACCATCTCGGCTCGGGCGAGGGCCTCGAACGCGTAGCCCCTTGTGAACGATTCACTTTCTTGAGTGCAGTCAAGACTAAGTTGACCGTATCTTCGAGCGTTATCAGCCATCCCCAATAAGGCATATACCCTTGATGCCATCCAGTAGCCGATTGACATATTATTATCGGTGCAATCCTCGCGCTGTGTCCAATGATATATCGATGCCTGGCTGAGTTGTATCATCTGTTCGTTTTCTTTGTCGGTGCGGTCGGTTTTATCGATAAGTCCCCAGGTTTGGTTGAAACATTGCGCCGAAAAATATTTGTGCGCCGCGGCGGTATCAAATTTCGGTTCATTCGCCATCGTGATCTCCTTTTGGATTGAGTGAATCGGTTATAAAATAATAATAACTATGCTTTTCTATGAATAAGTTCCTGTTAGTGTTGTCGTGAATGGTCTTTTGACTCCGCGAGAGACCCGACAACACGATGAATTTCCTGTTTATTCCGGCAGGTCTCGGGAAGACCTGCCTACCGTCGCCCGAACACGACGTTTCTAAAATATGTCATTTAACACGATGACAGTTGATAGTCTCATTATCAACCGTACCATCCGATCGCTTGAAGCTGAGGATTATCTCGAGTGAATCTTCTGTTATTTTTTTATAAATTAAGCCTTCAAATTGTATCTCATCATCAGACACGCTTATAAAAGGGAATCTAATCACATCATCCTTTTCTTCCCAGCCAGTCAAATCGGGATTGAAATGTTTTAATTTCAATGCGAGACCAGTTGAATCAGCGGCTATTGTCATGATTTCGTAAAAGCTGACCGATCCTTCATTGATCAATTTGAAGCTACCAACCATACTGCCGCCTGATGGAGGACTCCATACCTCCTGACATATCCCACCGAACGCGTCACCCTGCCAATGTCCCGCCAACCAGGAAAACTTATCGAGTGAAATAGTTTCTATGGAAGATTCGGCAGCCGATAGTTTGGAATTATCATCAGGCCCGGCAGTAGCGGCGCTTATTAACATTATAGCCTGGATTATTATTGCGATAGTTTGAATTCTCATTAATCCTCCTGAGGTTTAATTGATTTCAATGTACTTAAGATAATTAACGATACTCGTCAAGAGTGATCTTTTCAGCAAGTAGGGTAAGAGTCTCCGACTCCTGCCTATTCCGTCCGGTCTCGGGAAGACCTGCCCTGCTTATTCATCTATAAAAAAGGCGCCCAACCGAGCGCCCTTCAATATCATCAAACAAAAATAGTTGTCGGGTCAGGGGACCCGACAACACACTATTAAATTACTTCTCTTCGGCTTCTTCCTTTTCGCGTTTGAGTTCTTCGATCACTTTTTCGGAGATTTCCCGGGGGATTTCCTCGTAATGCGAGAATTCACGGGTATGTGTACCGCGGCCCTGAGTTAGCGAGCGAAGAGATGTCGAATACTTGTACAACTCCGCTTGCGGTACCTGGGCTTTGATTACCTGGTTTTTACCGTCCGGTTCCATGCCCATAATCCTACCGCGCCGGGAGGAGACATCGCCCATGACATCGCCCATATTTTCCTCGGGTACCCTTACCTCGATATTGAAGATCGGTTCCAGAAGGTACGGGTCGGCCTGTTCGAAACCGCTTTTGAATCCCATCGAAGCGGCAATCTTGAATGCCATATCCGATGAGTCGACGTTGTGATATGAGCCGTCATAGCAAGTGATCTTGAAATCGATCACCTTGGTACCGGCCAGTCCTCCTCCGGCTCTGGATTCCAAAATACCCTTTTCGACCGCCGGGATAAACTTGGTGGGAATCGCGCCGCCTACGATAGCATTAATAAACTCAAAATCGCCGCCTCGAGGCAACGGTTCGAGCTTGAGCCAGCAGTCACCATATTGACCGCGACCGCCGGACTGACGTTTGAATTTGCCCTGTACTTCGACTTTCTTTTTGATCGCCGATTGATACGGAATTTTCGGTTTAACCAGGTCGACGTCAACGCCGAATTTGCGTTTCAGACGGGCGGTAGTAACATCCAGGTGAAGTTCACCCTGGCCGGAGAGAAGTACCTGCCTCAGTTCCCCATCCAATGTCAGTTCAATCGTCGGGTCTTCCTCGCGAAGTTTATTCAGGCCGCTGGCGATTTTATCCTCATCACCTTTGGCTTTGCCCTGAACCGCCAATTGAATCGCCGGTTTGGGAAAATCGATCGCGGGATAAGCAATCTCGGCGCCCTTGACCGCCAGGGTATCGTTAGTGTGCGTGTTTTTCAACTTAACCAGCGCGCCGATATCGCCGGCGGAAATAACCGTGCCCTCGGTGCGGTCTTTGCCGTTTAAGGAATATATCTGGCCGATACGTTCGGTTTCGCGTTTGCCGACATTGACCAGATCATCGCCGGTTTTAATCGTGCCGGAGAATATTTTGAAAAACGACAACTCGCCCACATGCTGTTCGGAGATCGTTTTAAACACGAATGCCGAGGCTTTCTCATCGGCTGCAATATTACGCGTGACTTCGGTTTCCTCATCCAGACCCTTGATACTGCCGAGATAATTTGGCGCGGGGAACAGTTTGACGATATAGTCAAGAGCTGTCGGTACGCCGGCGACCGTGGTTGCCGAGCCGCAAAATATCGGATAAACCGATCTGTCGGCGATACCCTTGGCCAGGCCGGCCAGAAGCTCATCATCGGACAAGCCGCCCTCATCGAAAAATTTCTCCATCAAGGCCTCATCGGATTCCGCCGCTGCCTCGACCAGCTTGTCGTGCCATTCCACAGCGGTATCTTTCATATCAGCGGGGATATCCTGGGCCGTGGCTTTGCCATCTTCAGCGAATGTGAAAGCTTTCATCTTGACCAGATCGATGATACCTTTGAAATCCAGCCCATCGCCCATGGAGATAGTTACCGGCATGGCATGATTGGAGAAATCCTCCTGGATCGCCGTTACGCATTTGAAAAATTCGGCGTGCTCTTTATCCATCCGGTTAACGAAGAAAGCGCGCGGGATATCATTAGCGGTACAAGTGCGCCAGACCAGGTCGGTGCCGACCTCGACTCCGCCAACGCCATTAATCACGATCAGGGCCGCGTCGGCAACCCGCAGGCCGCCTTCGACTTCGCCGTAAAAATCGGCGTAGCCGGGCATATCTATAAGATTGATTTTCGTGCCTTTCAGATCGATATTGGCCAATCCCGAACTGATCGAGATTTTTCTTTCGATTTCATCTTCGGTGTAATCGGTGACAGTATTGCCGTTATCGATACTGCCGAGTCGTTTGGTGACCTTACCGGCGAAAAGCATAGCCTCCACCAGCGAGGTCTTACCTGTGGTGCCGTGGCCAACAACCCCCACGTTTCTGATCTTGTCAATCGCGTATTCTTTCATCTATTCCTCCAATTTCACATTTTCGCTTCAAAGCTTAAAAAGATAATAGACCCGGCACCGAAAGTCAACAAAATCGGCCCGATTTAGCCGAAAATTGCCCGATTTGAGAATATTTTGGGGGAGTTGCCGGGTCGGGGGACCCGACAACACGGAGAGGCCAACACAGACAGGTCCGCCCGGCCCCAGGGTCGAGGCGAGCTACGACCCCTACAGTGACGCGGGCGAAACGCATTAGCAATCATATCTCAGGGTATTGGTAAGAGGCCTTTTTTATCAAGGATTTTACTATGCCTAAAAAAAGCAGAGAATACGGTGGTTATTTCGCCCTGATTGATATCGATTTTATGTTCAATAATCCCAGATTGTGCGAACTTTCAGATGGTCAGAAATGGTTTTTTATTTGCCTATGGTGTCTGGCAATAAAAGAAAGAAATCCCAATTTAGGATCAAAATGGTCAGTAAATTATCCCAAAGTAATCTCAAAGTATACTCATGTTCATCTCAAAGTAGTCAAAAGTAGTCTCAAAGTATTCCCGGAGCTGGGACTGATTGACGTCAATGCCTCCGGAGAGATAACCGTATGCGGCGTAAAGGAAAAACATCCCAATTTGAAATGGAAAGACGACCAGAAACCGCCCAGTTCAGGTCATTTTGAATTCGACTATAAAGAAACAGAAACAGAAACAAAAACAGAAAGTATTTCACCGGCCCAAAAGGCCGGCGATTCATCTGACAATAATTCCAAGGATGAAATTAATTGTGCCGTCGGGTCTGCGCAACCGGAGGAAGTTGTCGGGTACGGAGACCCGACAACACGGTGTAACTCATCGGATAATAATTTCAAGGATGAAATCCAGCAGGTCTATAATTTCTACATCAAGCAGTCGAATCGTGATCCCGGACGCTACAAGCTAACCTCACATAGAATACAGAAAATCAAGGCACGGTTAAGTGAGGGGTTCACGTTGGCTCAAATGTCCGGCGCTATCCAGGCGGTGTTGACCAATCCCTGGAATATGGGGGAGAACCCTCAGAGTAAAAAATATATCGAACTGGAGGAGCATATTTTCCGAAGCTACGAACAGACCGAGAAACGGGTGAGGGAATTCGAGGATAGGTATGGCGAAATCGGTTAAGCAAGTTTTCGGCGGCATGACACAAGGGAAACTGTTCCGTGATTCCAGTGGCGAGATTCATCCGGAGCTGACAGAAATCTGGAAGATCGCCTCATCGCCAAAACAAAGCCCCGGCGATCCGCTTGTGGATGGTGAACCGGTTACGCTTCTGTTATTCCGCCGCTACGAGACAGCTATCTGGTGGGAGACTATGGCAAGCTATGGGATAGCGATCAAGTTGTACAGCCGTCTATTCAGGAAACAGCACGGCTACAGTTTTTCGGAATTGAGTTATAAGCCACCTGATAGGATACCGACAGAGATCAGCATGAAAACGTCTATTGCCTTAACGCCCGAGTGCGATGAGTATCACAAGTTGCAGAAACGGTATATACTCAACGATTACGAGAGGTCGCGGGGATGGTGTCCGTTTTGCCGCGGCGCGGGATACATGATGGTCCTTCGCGCCGAACAGGAACTGACCGACAACGGCATTCCGGTGATGCCGTACAGAATGCGATGCGTGCATTTGATTTATAGCGAGAAAGCGAAACAGAAAGCCGGGCGGCCGACGTTGATGGGATGACGTCGGGTACAGTCTTTTGACTCTGCGAGAGACCCGACAACACAGGGAAGGGCGCAGTTATTAGGAGCTAGTCCTTTCGCGATTTCCATTGCTCCCGCGATCCGTAGCCTAACGTCCTCACATTTGCGTCGTTATCGAAAGATACTGATAGAACTCCCACCCACTCCCCGGGTTGGTCAATGCTTGAATCTCTACCGCAATGCCATAAGTAGTGTCTCCCACTCTTGTAAGTAGGCTCTCCAAGGAGGCTAAGCGCTTGGGAGCGCGATAGGATTACTTTTGGTTTCTTGCTTTGCCGGCGCCATGACATTGGTTGCGACTGGTCCGGACGCGATCCAAGGTCGGATTCCGCAATTGCTTTCGCGAATCGCACCCGCCCGTCAGGGTTGCGTCGAAACTTCTCACAATGCGACAAGAGCAGTTCGGGTAACGCCGGTAGCGATTTGTTGACAACAGTAGTATGCTTTCGGAACTCAAAGATGCTGGTCGTCTCGTAGACCCGCGATGCAAATTTATTAAGATTGTTTACTAAAGGACTTTGTGCGCTGTCCACCATTATTACTGCATCTCTAAGCACCCAATATTGGGGCGCTCTTTGGATTATTAAAAGCGCGTACACAGATCCTGGCGTTAGCGCCTCTCCGTTAGGTAGCGATCCAAAAATTTCCAGGGGATCACTGAGATTCTTTGTAATAAGATCGCCGTCTATAATTGAGCGAAGTACATTCATTCGGTTGTAATAAAAGATTATGTTATTTCTACTCTTTTCTTCTCGGACCGAAGAAACCCGAACAACTACCAGGGCGCATCCGCCTTCGAAAGATTGAGATAGCATTTCCTCAGTGAACCCAGCGGCCTCCAGGCGGTCATGCTTCCGGACCGGTGCAAAGCACGAGGAGACAGCAAGCAGAAGTAAAATACAGGCTGTTAATAAAATCGTTTTCAAATTCCTTACCTCCTAACTCGGCAAGTAGGGCAGGAGTCCCTGACTCCTGCCTGCGTTGGCAGGTCTCGGGAAGACCTGCCCTACAGATATTACTCGCCATCGCCTGCATCCGGCTTGTTCTACGGTTTTTCTATGTTCCAAACGTCTTTGCTCGTAACATCCGCGGCCAGTAAAAGGAATCTATTGAGCCAATTAAGTTGAATTCCTTCACTTTGATCGATCACCGATAACACATCAATTACAATCGTCTCCAGCTCCGGGTCTTGCATCTCCTTCAAAGCGTACAAGGCTTCGGTCACATAGCCAAGGTGTTTTGATGGATCCCAACTTGCAAGCCGCCGAAGCGCTTCCATTCCTTTCTTTTTGTCACCAATCCTGATAACTGCTTTGATCGCGCCAAGAGCAGCATAGTCGTTGGTGCTCTGAAGAAACGGATACAGCTTCTCCGCGTCGCCCGGTTTTCCCAGAATGCCAACCACCGTAAGAGTCTCGTGCATGCGAGGATTATCCAACTGTTCTGGATTGAGCACGGGAAGGAAGGATTGCTCATCATCGTGCGATTTGCGAGGGATGTCCCGGCGACCAAGGCAATAGTCCACCAGGGCGTTGGTCCGCTCTTTATCTGGTAAGTCCGTTACGGGGAATCTGCCCGGAACATACAGTTCAGGTTTGAAGAGAGACCTGTCAATTTCTACAAAGGCGTTGAGATAGCGCACAGTAGCTTGATTGGCGACACTTTTGTTCTCGTCAAGCATAAGCGTTTTAAGAACGCGTTTTGTCTCTATATCTCTTCCCGTAAGATCGCTTATAAGGCAATATCTGACTTTCCAACGGTTGCTATGTAACCGCTCCATCAAATATGGTATTCTCTTTGACAGGTCCGGGAATTGGCCGACTCCTTCCGCCTTGTTCCATGGCTCCTTTACGTTCCAAACGTCTTTGCTCGTAACATCCGCGGCCAGTAAGAGGAACCTGTTGACCTTATTAGGTGCTATTCCTTCACTGCTATCGATTGATGCCAGCCCGTCCAATACAATCGTCTCAAGTTCCGGGTCTTGCATCTCCTTCAAAGCGTACAAAGCCCAGTACATATATGGAGTATCCTTTGATGAATCCCAGCTTGCGAGCCGCTGAAGCGTTTCACAACCTTTCTTCTTGTGGCCGAGCCTGATAACCGCCTTGGCTGCCGCAAGAGCTATGTCGTCGTACGGGCTTTGAAGAAACGGATACACCGCCTCCGCGTCGCTCGGTTTTCCCATAATGCCAACTATCATGAGGCTCTCGTCCATGCTGTGAATATCCAACCGTGCTGAATCGAGGACACGAAGGTGATTATCGACAAAGGCGTCGTAATCCTCATCGTTTACCGGGCCGGGTTCAAACAAATCATAGCCTACTACGCCATGAAAATACAATTCAGGTTTGAAGAGGGTCTTATCAATGTCAACAAAGCCGATGAGATAGCGTATGAGAGCTCGATTGGCGACCCCTTTGTTCTCGTCACGGATAAGCGTTTCGATAACGCGTTTTGTCTCCGCATCTCTTCCTGTAAGATCGTCCACCGAACAATATCTGACCTTCCAACGGTTGCTGTACAATCGCTCCATCAAATACGGTATTCTCTTTGACAAGTTAGGAAATTGATCCACTTCTTTTGAACATGCTATTAGTAGCGCGAATAGCAAAAGGAATAATGCGATATATCTGCTTTTCATCATTCAATCCTCCATCATCTATAATATTATACAACTCTTCTATATAGAATATTCCATTAAAAACCCAATTTCATTAAAAATTAGCCAGGCAACGCAACCTCAATCATCATTTTCCGTATACCAGAATGTGAATAGAGCTTTGAAATCTTAATCAATCCAGGAGGAAATATGAGAACTGTCAAGATGATTATCGCGATTCTGATCGTGGCCGCTATAATTATGCCGCCCCAGGTTATGGCCGATCGGTTTATGACCGAGAAATTCGAGGCCAAAGATGTTGTCAGAGTGAAAACTCTCAGTGCCGATGTCATTGTGAAAAAGGGTAGTGGCGATGAGATAATTCTGGAAATCGAAAATAACTATTATCCCGAGAAAGCGTTCAAGCTGAGAACCCGGGACAGCGGCCGGACTCTGAAATTAACCGAGAAGATATACGGGGATTGCGATGGCAGCGCCACCTGGACATTGACGGTACCCCAGAACACCGAGATCGATTTTAATTCCACATCGGGGGGGCTGTTCGTGGCCGATATCGATGCCGATATCAGCGGCAATACCGCCTCGGGTGATTACGAGATAAGAAACTGCAGCGGCCGATACGATCTTAACACGGCCTCCGGTGATTACGATTTTATTCAGTGTAATGGCAGATTCGATATCAATACAGCTTCGGGCGATCATAATATCGAAAAGTGCGAGGGGCAGTTCGATATTAACACGGCCTCCGGCAATATCGACGCCGAGGAGATCGTACTTAGCAAAAGAAGTAAATTCAATTCGGCGTCGGGGGATGTCGAAGTGGCGCTGGGCAAAAGCGCCGAATACGATCTCAGCGTCAATTCGGCTTCGGGCGACGCGACACTGGATTATGACGGCAATGATGTGAAAGGCTATTTCGAATTCCAGGTAAGGTATCGTCGGGGCGATATAGAATCGCCGTTTGATTTCGATGATGAAGAGAGAATTCGCGAGCATGGCCAAACGTATATGCTAAAATCGTTCACCAGGGGCGACAGCGACCCTGATATCAGAATCTCATCGGCCACCGGCGACGCGACTTTGAAAAAGTAAGCTCCCTATATTTCTGCCTTATCATATTTTTTGGGGGGAACGGTGGATTTTCGGATCCGCCGTTTTTGTTTATATTATTCTACTGCTGATTCTAGTATGTAAACTATTTGGGAATAAATATAACTTGTGATTGTATTAATTAGTGAAACGCGTAGGCCGAAGTTATTCGAACGAAAGTTCATTTGCCGAAGTAAAATCTATATTGAAAGGTTGAATTGATGGAAAGATTAATGATTATTAAAATACTGCTTCTATCATTTGCCTTATCTTCAATCGCGTGGCCGGTTGATCGCGAAAAGCTTTACGAATTACTCAACGAACGAAAGTTGTATCCGTGCCCGCATATGCGATATAACGCGCAATTACTTATACCCCGATTATATAATGAAGGAAAAATCGATTCAGTATATATGATCATCGATTATTATCAATCAGTCTGCAATGTTCATGAATTTAATTCATTAGAAATGATTCTTAACATTGAAAACGGTAGATTCGAGGATAATTGGCGTGATTCGGCTTTGATCGGGGAAATGCTTAACCGGGATTACAATAGCTCTTGTATCATATGGAATTCAGATCTGGATGATTACTGGAAATTCAAGATGAGCCTGGCCGAAAAAGTAGCCTCGAAAACTGAGCCAGACAAATTGGCTCATGCTCTCTGCAAGTATTACGCCGGCGATCAAAAATATATCATGAAAAGACTTCGCCAAAACAAATATCCCAATACGAGTATTCAGGATGCCTATAATCTGAGAATAGAAGACCTTGAGAAGAATCTGAGAAAAACGAGGTTGTGTTTGGGCTTCTACTATGGTATCTGGGTGCCTATCGGTCCGATTGATGTCTTGGGCGTAAAAAATGATTTAGGTTTTCAATTAGGAGGCTTCAAGAACAGGTTAAGATACTTCGGCAATATAAATTTCCGTTCGGGGAAGGCCAGGAATAGTTACGATGTCTATCATAATCAAAGTACAATTACTACCGATCATTTTTCCGGGAGTAGTATGAGTATGACATTCGCGTATGAATTTTTGAAGGGAAAACGCTCGGGTATAGAAGGGATTTGCGGCGTCGGCTTTGATATGTTAATCGCCACGGATTTTGGAAAAGACAATGATAACGTGGTTCTTCGATCACCGTTAGCATTTTTCGGTTTAAATTACAGGCTATATTTCGACAGGTTTAAAACGGGTTTCGCGAATTTTGAATTATGTTATAATATTATCGACTTAGATAATGATCGGGGAACGAACCTTTCCGGCGATGCCGTTACTTTCAGATTAACGCTGGGCTTGCAAAGACCGATTGACAATACTTATGAATTCGATAGGCTCTGTTATTTTGAATAATACTCGAATAAACCTCAATAAGTTAATATCCAGTGTTGTCGGGTCATGGGACCCGACGACACCAGGAACTCATTCACCTATTGGATGAGCTGCAATTTGTTGACAAAATCCCCGACTGGAAAGTCAGGGCTGTTAATAATAATATATTTATTTGTGCTGTCGGGTCTCCGTACCCGACAGCAAGTTCAATTCAGCCGATCACTTTCGAAAAAGTCTCCCAGCGCTTCTCGGTGATATCGCTTTTACAGGCCTCAATTAATTCGTCAGGCCTATGTTTATCCAAGAGCTGTTTGATATCGACCCGCTTGGGTATCCTGACAATATGCCTGAAACCATTTGCCGGCCGGTTATCCCGAAAAGCTACCACGTTTATTGAGATATCATCATGATAAACGCGAATCTCATATTGTTTTTCCTCGAATTCCATCGGGATTGTTTTATGCAGGATCATTGTACTCCCCCTTCTATAATTTAAATTCTTGCGTCCGCCTGGGAGAAGGGGGATGAGGAGTGAATTAACTACTTTTCACCCTACCCCCGGGTCGAGTCAAGCTACGATCCCTACAATTATTGGGGACCTGGCTACCCCGGCGGCCAGTGGAACCATCGCCCACCCAAAAGATGGACGTGCAGATGGTAGACCGATTGACCGGCATAATCGCGGCAGTTTATAACCGTGCGATAACCTTTGGCTGAGATGCCCTCTTTCTTGGCCAACTCGGATGCCTTGCTCATCAGTTTACCCAGTATCGCGGGTGAAGCCTCCTCGATAGTGGGGATATGCTCCCTGGGAATCAGGAGAAGATGGGTTGGCGCCTGAGGCTTGAGATCGCGGAAAGCCACGATATCATTATCCTCGTAAATTATATCGGCATTCAGGTTGTGTTCGGCGATTTTACAAAAAATACAGTTTGGCATTTGTCGTCTCTTTATCAGTATTTTTAAATATGTCATTCCCGTGAAAACGGGAATCTGGTTGATCGATTACCAGTACGGCCCCGCCCAAGACAGCCCATTTGGGCTATCACTACATTAATCCCACCCAATACATAACTAGATTATAAGTTGTCGGGTCAGGGGACCCGACAACACATGAATGACTATAACATAAAGATTTGTCTAAGGTCAAGTTTCTTATAGCTTACACGGTAGCGATTACGCCAAACGCGAATATCGCCATCAGAAGGACCGAATAGACCCAGACATAATACAATTGCCCGGGACTGCCGGTCTCCTCGGTGGTGATTTTTTTGTACTGATTAAGATACTTGAAAATCAGTACCTTAATAAGCAGGAAATTGATTTTGTAATCGCGTTTCTGTAATTCGATCACTATCCTGATTGTCGCGAATATATAGATCGCGGCAAAGGCGAACATCACGATTAATAAGGTTGTACTCAACATCGCGCACCTCGCTTTCGGTTTTGTCATATAATTATACAACTCAGGGAGTGGATTATTCAAATATTTAGATAGATAATAAGTATCCCACTCCCGTTTTGGCGGGAGATGGGCACTCGGGTTTTATTATCGTTGACAATATAATTGAAGTTTTGTATATGAATTGCGAAAACTATGAGATTCTATTAATCTTGTCAGTGTTTTTACTCAGATCTAGGAGGAATTCAAAATGGTAAACGAAATTGAGGATTCTAAAAAGAATAATCAATGGATTATTTCATTATTTGTTGCATTAATTGTAAGCGCCGCGAGTTTATTATTTAATTTTTTTCTCTGGTCTTATCAATGGGATATTGAAAAACAAGACACATTAGAAACACGGAAAATAGAATTGCTTGAAAGTGTATCATACTCAGGATCAAAAATTAATAATTTATATCCATTTAAATGCCAAATAATGATTGATCAGTTTAAAGAATTAGGACAATTATATGGGTATATTAGCTTAGACTCAATAGATTTTGATAAACGATCAATTGTATTAAAAAAATTACGAGATAAGTTTGGATATGAATATGAAAAAAATCTAGAATGTGATGCTTATCGCTCGGATTTAGTAAGCAATTTAAACTTGGCGCGTGTTTATTATAGCGATTCTTTAAACAAATATATTGATAATTATTTAGATCATTTGAACTTAAAAAAAGTATATAATTTATTATTTGAAAAAATGAAAAAAGATAAATTAAAAAATTTCATGGAAATCAATACATTATCTATTGTTGATCAACATGCAAAACAGTCAGATAGTCTTTTTAGTGATATACTAACGGTGATGTATAATGAAATAATAAATGATCGCGATAGGTAGGTAGTAGATCGGGTTCGTCCTGTGCTACCGCAAAGGGTAAAACCCGATAATGTTGCTATCACCGCTTATAATTGACGGATTTATTTATTCACTTCGTTAAAGATGAACGAGACTTACTGCTATTATTATTCCTCAAGGTTCTTACTTTTTTGATTCATTTCTTTATGTGCTTCATCCCTTAATTTGTTCTCTTGCTCATACCACTGTAAAAGCTCTTTATCTTTAAATCTAAATCCTATGG
>JAAEQD010000088.1 GCA_024231855.1 Candidatus Zixiibacteriota bacterium | reverse complement strand
TCTTTTCTTTTATCAATCTTTCTGTCAATTCAGTCGAATTGATATCCAGATGATACCCGATAAAAGCTATGGCCGCCGCAGCCGGCGGAATTATATTGAATATATCCCCATGATTGTCCATCCATTCCTGTAAAACCGGATAACCCTCCTTAATGTAATCCCGAGTGCGCTGAATAATACGAGGACGAACTTTCGGCGAAAGTGCCAGGGCCGCTAATTTGTTCGACAACATTGTGGCACTAATCGCAATATATTCGTGACGGGCCCAAATATCATCTATCGTTGAAAGCGGTCCAACGGCCCAACCGATCCGCAGGCCTGGCAAACCATAAGATTTACTCATACTACCGGTTGCTATCACCTTACTATATAAGCCATAAAAAGATTTAGTTTCATCACTGGTAATTCGTTCTGCACCTCTATATACTTCATCGGCCAAAATCCAGGCTCCAACACTATCGGCAGCCGAAACGATCGCCTCCATTTCACCATCCGACAATATATAACCCGTCGGATTATTCGGATTGCAAACAGCAATAAGTTTTGTCTTAGGAGTCACTGCCTCTTTCAATTCATCAAGATCCGGCGCCCAGCCGTTTTCTTCTTTTAAGCTAAATGTTCTAATGTTCAGATTATGATTTTTCGCAACTCC
>JAAEQD010000087.1 GCA_024231855.1 Candidatus Zixiibacteriota bacterium | reverse complement strand
CCTTGCTTGGTGGGTTGTCCCATTGACATTATTAGCTTTTTGGGCGAGATATTTAACTGCTCATGATTGGGGTGTTACCAACTTGCATATTATAGTCTTATTTGTGACCATAGGTGTTGCATTATTAACATATCTAATTATGAAAACAACTTTGAAAGGGGAAAAATGGGAATCACTTGTGGAGTGGAAATTCGGTAGTTTCAAATTAGCACTTAAAACTACAAGATTATTTATTTGGAATAAATGTACTGCTAAAAGAGGGGCTATTGGTCTTGCTATTCTTTTTTTAATAGGATGTATGTCAGAAGGTTCTATAAATGGCATTCCTTCCGGTTATCACGAACCAGCCAATGCTCCATATCATCTTAAAGTAATGCCAAGAATCTTATCTGTATTTGGTTGCGAACCGTTTGCTAATTTCGCCAATAAAGATGTATCCATAAAACCAGATAATTGGACAGGAGATAGCGCTCAACTTGCATTAGTAAAAGGAGCAAATCTCAGGATGAAAGATTTAAGATATGCTAACTTATCTCGATCTTTTTTGGTTAATGCAGATCTCTCGGAAACTGATCTCCGACATGGCCAGATCGGGAGTGCTGATCTCCGGGATGCTATTCTCTATTATGCCGATCTCCGGGAAGCAGTTCTCGGAGGGAGTGATCTCCGAAATACCTATTTTCTATCTGCAGATCTCCATAATACCTATTTAAGATATACTAAGCTTCAAGGAGCAAATCTACTAAGTGCAGAAGGTTTAACAAGAATCCAACTTCAATCCGCCATCATCGACTCAACAACCATCCTCCCCGACTACCTCAAAGATTCGATTGATGTGAAGAATTTTGGATTAAAACCATAAAAAAACCTCCGATTTTCACCGGAGGTTTTGAAATTACTATAGTATAGTTTCCTACTTCAACAACAACATCTTCCCAATCTTAAATTCATCGCCGTATTTGATTCGGTAGTAATACAGGCCCGAACCGAGTGAGGGAGAGCTGAATTCAATATCGTTGCTTCCTGGCTGTACGCGTAAATCGTTTCTATTATAAATTGCCTGCCCTAACAGGTTATAGACATCGAAATCAACATAGCCATTATCAGGCACATTGAATCGAATAGTAGTCGATGGGTTGAACGGATTAGGATAGTTCCCTTCGAGATTAAACGAAGATGGAATCCCGGTTTCATCATCAACACCAACAGGACATATTGAGACGCTCCCGTTTGAAACTTCGCTCGGCACATAGTCATCATTTAACGACAAGCTGTCAATGGCGATATCCGAATAGGCGGTTGAAGTGCTGTCATTGATTCGAAATCCTATTCTGATAAGATAACCGCCTGCCTCTAACGGAGTAGAACCGGCGGCAACAAAACGGACCATCCCCGGACCACCACTAAAGAAAATTTTATATTCCCAAAGCGATGAAACACAGCTATCGGCCGTGGCGGTATCCGGACTGAGTACATCAGGATCGTATCGGAGTGTACCATCGAGCGAATAGACATCATACCCGTTTGTATTATCGAGAATTACCGGTATCCAAACAAAACCGACATTACAAACGGTAGTATCGCCAATATTCACTAAGATCACATCCAGAGGATCCGCAGTTTCATGTGGTTTGTTCCGTTTTTCCGGAAAATCATATTGCGTGAATAGACCGAATCCGTCGAAATTCCCGGTCACATCCCCGGCAACAATCCCTTTGAAATCCTGATTATACATATTTGCATTCAAAGGTGAATATTCGATATGGTCAGGTGCTTGATCCCAGTTATCTGGGGTCATATTATATGATGATGGCACGAATGTCCATGTGTAGGCCCATGAGTCATCGATATCGCCGATACTGTACCTTGCAATTAACGCAACATCATAGGCTCCTTTGAGGTTGTCATCATTAACATCCCCGGCAATCGAAGCGTAACCGGTGAGAGTATCCGTTCCCGCGATATCGTGCAATAATGCGAAAGCGTCTGCTGCCGAGACAACGCCAATAGGCGATCTTCTGTTAGAATAAGGCTCAAGCGTGTAATCCCCGGGATCTACATCTGTAAAATTATAATTTCCACTTTGATTAGTCGTTGTCGAATCAGTCGGGTTACCGGCAAGTATTACATCAAAATCTTCCAGGTCCACATCTGTCGAGAAATAACTCACTCGTCCCTCGATTTCATAAACATCTGTTCCTATGGAAAAGACACCATCGGTTGTATCAGCGCTGAAATTCCCGGAGTTATCATAGGCGATTACGTAAACTTTGCAGACGTCCGAATTTGGCGCGGTAACCGAATAATCATACACTCCGTCATTTTCTTCATTCGATGCTATTAGCGAATAGTTACTCCCATTATCTCGCGAGAGATAAATTGAAACCGACTGAACCTCGTCTTCATTATCGATGGCCGACCATTGAATCTCTTCGACAGTGCCGATATTAAAGAATTCTCCACCATTGGGACGATTCAATGTTATTTCGGGATCTCCAATATCAGTCGCCGTGAAATTTTGAGATGAAAAATTATTCTGAATCGAATTATAACTTCTCGTGCCCGGAGTGAAAGTAAAGCCGCTTCTTG
>JAAEQD010000086.1 GCA_024231855.1 Candidatus Zixiibacteriota bacterium | reverse complement strand
GGGCGAATCTCAAATTCACATCTTTTTCCTCCATCAGGATCCAATAGTCGCGCCGTCGATTGAAATTTCCCGCCGAAGTTCTTTGACAATATAAGTTATGTAGTACACGATGGATAATTTTATTTCCGCAGGTTTTACATAGCGGGTATTCTCCCTCAGTAGCTAGCTCGGCGGTCATTTTTCGGTTCGAATACTGGAGTCTCCCTTCTTCGTAGTGGCGAAATTTTTTCTAGTTCGTATGTTGCCTCCTCAGTGTAAAGTGATAAGATAAGATCGATCGGGCGAGAAGCTGCTGACTGGTTGGCTAACGTCCAACCCACACATCGCTGTTGCGAAATCATGACATTATCTCGCCGCTTCTGTTCTAATTTTATCATCGACGATGACAATCAAATTTATTGCGAGACCCATCGCAGAGTTCACTCTTTCGATGAACTAATTAATAGAAAAGGATTTCAAGGAGAGGTTCACTGTTGTTTTTGTTCCTGTCAAACATTGACGGAAGAAAATTG
>JAAEQD010000085.1 GCA_024231855.1 Candidatus Zixiibacteriota bacterium | reverse complement strand
TTTTATCATCTGCCATTACTAAAAATCAAACTCCGATTTAACCAAACACTTTTTATTCTGAATATGATATTCCCACTCATCACGGAATAATTTTATCGATGATATAATCGGCATTACCGCCGCATCACCAAGCGGACAAACAGTCCGCCCCATAATATTTCCACACAATGATTCGATCTTTTCAATATCACCGGGTTTCCCCTCTCCCCGTTCGATCCGCGAAATCAAATGTTCCAGCCATCCGGTTCCTTCGCGGCATGGGGTACATTTCCCGCATGATTCATGTCGGTAAAAATGTATCAAACGCTGGGCAACCCAGACCATACAGGTTCTATCATCTATAACAATCGCGGCTCCAGAACCCAGCATCGATCCGGCTTCAGCCAACGATTCATAATCAAGTTTAACATCCAATTGATCCGGCAGTAACATCGGTGTCGAAGAACCGCCCGGAATAATTGCTTTTAATTTGTGTCCATCCAGCATCCCACCACCAAGGTCATTAATTAAAACTGAAAGAGGTGTCCCAAGTTCCAGTTCATAATTACCAGGATTTTTGACATGGCCAGAAAGGCAGAATAATTTTGTACCGTTTGATTTTTCGGTTCCCATTGCGGCGTACCAGTCGCCGCCGTTATTTATTATATGAGGTACTGAGGCCAGTGTCTCGACATTGTTGACAATCGTCGGGCAAGCATATAGTCCGGCAACGGCTGGAAATGGAGGACGCATCCGCGACATTCCCCGCTCACCTTCAATTGAGTTTAACTGAGAGGATTCTTCTCCACAGATATATGCTCCACCACCGGTATGAACAATCATATCAAGATCATAACCGGTTCCGAGAATATTTTTGCCTAGATAACCTTTTTGGTAAGCTTCATCCATTGCCTTTTCCATCATCCTGGCTGGATAAGCAAATTCGCCTCGAATATATATAAACGCCATATGACTATTAATAGCATAAGATGCAATTGCCATACCTTCAACAACACTATGGGGATCACCTTCCATCAATACCCGATCTTTGCAGGTGCCCGGTTCGGATTCATCACCATTGCAAACCAGATAACGAGGTTTGGGATTATCCTTAGGAATAAAACCCCACTTGATGCCGGCTGGGAATCCAGCTCCACCACGACCTCGAACACCGCCTTTTTTGACCTCTTCAGTCACCTCGGCAGGTTTCATCTCTTTGAGGACTTTTTCCAACGCCTTATAGCCGCCATGCGACAGATAGGTATCGATATTCACCTGATTTGGATCATCGATATATTTTGTCAATATCTTCTTTTCCATCAGGCCTTATTCCTTAAATCCTCAAGAATCTTATCTACTTTTTCACGAGTCAGATTTTCATAATATTCATCATTGACTTGCATCATCGGAGCGGCAGTACAGCCCCCCAAACATTCGACAGATATCAAGGTGAACATATTATCAGGTGTCGTCTCACCTTTTTTAATATCAAGTTTTTCCTCAAGGTAACCAATCAAACTATCCGCTCCCAAAAGGGCGCAACTTATATTATGACAAACCTGAATCAAAAATTTACCGACCGGCTCTTTTGGAAACATCGTATAAAATGATGCCGCGGTGGCAATATCAATAACAGGTATATCTATAATCTGAGATATTTCACGATACAGTTCGCCATTAAGATGCCCCTCCTGTCGATAAGCAATTGTTATTGCCGGCAGTATCGCCGATTTACGACGAGGATAACGCACCATCTTTTCCTTGATCGCGGCTATTGATGTTTCACTTAAAATCATCTGTCCACCTCACCAAGAACAATATCAATCGAGCCAATACATGCTATTACGTCGGCAACCATGCCGCCTTCTATCATCTTAGGAAGTGCTGAAAGATTAACAAATGACGGTGGACGAACTCTGACCCGATGTGGTTTATTGGTACCATCCGATGAGATAAAGAATCCCAATTCACCTTTTGGTGATTCAATACCACTATAAACGACACCTTTGGGCGGTTTAAAACCATCGGTGATAATCTTAAAATGGAATATTAGTGATTCCATCTTAGATAATACATCTTCCTTGGGCGGCAAAACGACTCCAGGGACGTGAGCGCGAAAAGGTCCTTCCGGCATTCCGTCAAGAGCCTGTCTGGCAATGCTGAGAGATTGTTTCATCTCTTCCATTCTAATCAAGTATCTATCATAGACATCGCAATTTTTGCCAAGCGGAACATCAAATTCAAATTTTTCATATCCGCCGTAGGGATTTGCTTTTCTGATATCATAATTAACACCGGAACCTCGAAGGTTCGGGCCGGTTAAGCCAAAATTGATTGCATC
>JAAEQD010000084.1 GCA_024231855.1 Candidatus Zixiibacteriota bacterium | reverse complement strand
TTAAGGGTCTAAAATTTACAATGATTATTGGTGTTTGTACGCTTGAATTGAATATTCCGATAGCTGCTTCGCTTAAAGATAAGCGAAAAGTGGTTAGAAGTGTAATCGCTCGGCTGCGAAATGAGTTTAATGTAGCCGTGGCCGAAGTTGGGCACCTTGACTCGTGGCAATCTGCTATCATTGCTGCGGTCACGGTTTCCGGCGATAGAGATTACGCCCACGGCTTGATGACTCGCGTTGCGCTGTGGGTTGAGCATAGCCGGTTGGATTGTGACCTGGTTGACTATGAAATCGAGTTGATATAATACTCCGAATTATTGAGAAGATACAAATATCCATCCAAGCCGCTTAATTCGGGTCGCATAATTTGCGCACACAACAAAATTGGGGAGTGATTACCTATGGAGTCTTTTGATCGTTACATCAAACAACATAGCGACGAATTTATCGACGAGTTAAAAACTTTCTGCGCCCAGCCCAGTATTGCCGCCACTGGCGAGGGCATT
>JAAEQD010000083.1 GCA_024231855.1 Candidatus Zixiibacteriota bacterium | reverse complement strand
GCAGGTTCATGGACCTTCTGTGGACACTTGGTTTTATGTCAGGGAGATGGTGGAAACCGAAATGAATTCAGCCGCTGATAATCCGTTGTTCTTCCCGGAAGATAATGAATATATCGCAGGCGGTAATTTCCACGGGCAGGTTCTGGCGATGGTGATCGATTTTCTCTGTATCGCTATGAGCGAAATCGCCAACCTATCCGAACGTCATACCAATCGGCTACTTAATCCCACTCTTTCCGGTTTACCGGACTTCCTAGTTGAAGGCAGAGGATTAAATTCTGGGCTAATGGTTGCTCAATACACAGCCGCTGCTTTAGTTTCGGAGAACAAAGTATTGTCTCATCCGGCTGTAGTTGATTCGATTTCGGTATCCGCCGACCAGGAAGACCATGTGGCTATGACACCTGTGGCAGTACGTAAATGTACCGAAATCCTTAAAAATGTCGGAGCTGTTTTAGCGATCGAGATGATGTGTGCCGCTCAAGCGTTTGATTTCCGCAAACCGTTAAGACCGGGTAGGGGAACTGCGGTCGCTTATGACCTTATTCGCGAGCATGTCCCGTATCTCGAAAATGACAGGGTATTGTATCCTGATATCAACAAAATCGCTGATTTAGTAAGAAATTGTGATATACTGAAAGCGGTTGAAGCTGAAGTCGGTGAGCTGCCGATGCGGCTGTAAATTTGGTGGATTATGATTTAAAAAGCCGGGATATTTTCTCAGCTTTTTTAACTAAAGAAAAGTTCCTTGATCCCTCCGGCAATAAACTGAACTGACAATGACAATAATATCAATCCCATTATACGCACAGTTATCTTCACGCCTGATTCGCCAAGCAGTTTAAAGAAGAAGGTAGCGCTTCTTAAAATCAGAAATGTTAGCAGTACGGTCACGAAAATCGAGCCGAGTACTATTCCTGATTTTGCATAATTATCAGCCTGTTCCATCAAAACCAGAACTGTTGCTATTGT
>JAAEQD010000082.1 GCA_024231855.1 Candidatus Zixiibacteriota bacterium | reverse complement strand
CGGGCCAATGTCGAGGCGATTGAAGAATAGCGTAAATCTCCGTGCTATAGATAAATTCCAGCCCGGTTGATGCCGGGCTTTTAATTTAACTATTGACATAAAAATCCTCTATATTATATTATTCACATACTAAACATTGTTTACATCTTTGATCAGTCATTAGAACTCTTGAGAAGGAGAAAATTATGCGAAAATTTACTTCCATTTTTGGTTTGGCTTGTCTTGTGATGTTAATTTATTTTAACATGGGCCATGCTCAATTTTCATATACCCTTAAATCTCACAGGGTTGGGCAGCTAAGTACCTCAATCACAAATTATGGGCTATTGGGATCTGAAGGCCGCGATTTATACGATCCAGAGTATGGCGAACCCGCGCCGAGCGCCGAATTCCCGGGAGAAAGCAATATAGAATATCTCTTCTCTGCGCTTATTTGGATCGGCGCAACCGTTGAAGATCCCTACAATCCGGGAATATATGATACATTGGTTTCAATAGGGGACGACGGTTGGTGGTCCGGGATTAATGAACTTAATCCTGTAGATTCAATCACCCGGTATTCGGGGATTGCCGATGATGAGTTAATCACGTCGTACGCGGATACCATGGTGATTGGCGTGGTTCCCGATCCCAATGATGGCAGGCCGCACACACCTCTGGGGATAAGGATAAATTCTCATAGTTTCAGCTGGATTGATCCTCCTTATGATGACTTTGTAATAGTCAGATACTGTATCGAAAACATTCTGGATAATGACCTTGAAGGAATCTATATCGGCTTTTATTATGATGGTGATGTACTTCACACATCTGAAGATGCTTACGCTCCGGAGGAAGGCGCCCAGGATGATATCTGCGGCTACCTGGAATCAGTAGATGCCGCGTATATAATAGATAATAACGGCCAACCGTATGATGGTATTTTTACGGATATCAGTCCTGCTGGCATTTGTGGTATTAAATTCCTCGGCTCGTCCCAACCTGATATGCAGCTATCCTTCAACTGGTGGATTTCAAACGTAAATTCCGACCTGGATTGGGGACCACAATTATCGTCGAATTACGATGGCCCTTTCCCGGGTGGCGGTAACGGTACGCCGGGCGGAGATATAGCGAAATACATGGTAATGTCCAATGGCGAATTCGATTACGAGCAATTCTGGTGCGATTTCGATTATTCTGACGCGGGTTGGATTTCACCGCCGGCTAATGCCTATGACCTGGCGAATGGATTTGACACAAGATTCCTGTTTAGTTTCGGGCCATTAAATATACCGGAAAATGACTCGGCGTATTTCTATATCGCAATGGTTGCCGGGGATTTACTACATGCTGATCCTGATAACTATGAAAATAATTTGAGATATAGTACCGACGATTCAACATCCATAACGAGTTATTTGCAAAATCTCGATTTTACCGATTTTATCAATAATTGCCAGAGCGCCGTCGATGCTTATCTTGGCATGACTGATATTCAAGACGATTTAACCGGCTACCTTCCGAAAGATTATGGCTTATCCCAGAATTATCCCAACCCGTTTAATGCCTCAACCACAATCAAGTATAATCTACCCACAACCTCTGAAGTGACAATCGAAATATACGATATCCTCGGCCGCAAGATTGAAACGCTCCTCAACGATATAAAGCAAGCCGGCTATCATCAAGCAACCTGGAACGCCTGCGAAGTTTCATCAGGATTATATTTCTACCGTATTCAGGCGGGTGAATTTACCGAATCAAAAAAGATGGTTATACTTAAATAAAATTAGCCGAAAGCTAATTTCCTCCAAACTCTCGCTATTTCCCTTGACTGATATCAGAAAAATCAGTTAACATTAGTCCTTATGGAATGCCTATTTTTTCCTGTATCTATTAAAGTGTCTTATAGCCGCAAATACATTGACGTTTGTGATATAATGTCGGGAAACTGAGGGATTATTTTAACCTGAGATTTGTATAAACATTAATATCTAAATTTTAAAGTAAAGAGAGGTGTTCATGAAACTAAAATTTCTGATGGGAGCGCTTTTAGCGTTAGCTCTTGCCATCGGGACGACAGCTCAGGAAACGGCCGCACCGGATGTAGAGGTGGCGGTTGATACCGCCGTTGCCGTCACTGTTGCCCCGCCGCAGGATGTTACCTCTAGAGACACTCCCAACGATGCCGGTACCTCGATAATCATTCGCTGGAAAAGATCGGCGGATGATATAACCGGGACGCCGGGCTTTTTGGGTTATAATATCCTGCGGGGTACCTCGCAGGATGGTCCATTCGAGGTCATTGGTGAAACCTCCGGCGGCGGCGATAAGGACGACCCGATGTATAAGACTTATCGCGATAATAATTCCGTCGATGGTGTAGAGTATTATTATGCCATTGAGGCCAAATCCGAAGGAGCGGTTGCCCGGGCGATGACATCAGAGCCGGTTTCATCCTCCCAGCAGTGGTTCAATTTCGGGTTGACCAATATGTTTATCGCCACGGCTTTCCTGATCAGCGCCATCTTGTTTTATATCTCCAGCGCCAAATCGGGCAAGAAACTGTATATCCGTAAAATCGCCGGGCTCGAGGCTGTCGATGAGGCCGTGGGCCGGGCTACCGAGATGGGCAAGAAGATATTCTTTATCCCCGGTACGCAGGATATGGACAATGTCCAGACTATTGCCGGCTTGACTATTCTCGGCCGGGTTGCCAAGCTGACCGCCGAGTATGAAGCCCGTATCGATGTACCGGTTTCGAGATCGCTGGTGATGGTTACCGGCCGCGAGGTGGTCAAAGAGGCCTATCTCAACGCCGGCCGTCCCGATGCTTATACCGATGACATGGTTTACTATCTCACAGATGATCAATTCGGTTATGCCGCCGGTATCGATGGCTTGATCGTCCGTCAGAAGCCGGCAACCATTTTTTATCAGGGCGCCTTCTACGCCGAATCGCTTATTCTGGCCGAAACGGGCAACTCAATCGGCGCGATTCAAATCGCCGGTACGGCCATGCCCGCCCAGTTGCCGTTTTTCGTGGCCGCCTGTGATTACACCTTGATCGGCGAGGAACTTTTCGCCGCCAGCGCCTACCTTTCCCATGAGCCAAAATTGCTGGGCTCTCTAAAAGGGCAGGACCTGGGCAAGATGGCGATAATCGCGGCTTTGATCGTTGGTTTTATTATTCATGTCACAGGCCTGTATGATTTTGCTACCTTATTCAGCGTGTCAGGAGGTTAACCGATGAAACGTGAAATTCCATTATTAATCGCGGGTATCGTCGGTTCGGTCCTGGTTATCCAGTACTTTATCCCTCATACTCCGTTTAGCACTTTGAATGATGTTTTCTCCGACTGGTTTTCGATTATCCAGGCGACGGCAATATGGCTGGGCGCATTGAACCTGATTAAAGTAGCCGGCGATAAAGTCTATAAGCGTCAAAAAGACTGGCAGTACGCGGCAGTCGTTATCGTTTGCTTTCTGCTGATGGTTGCCGTCGGCTTTTTCTTCTCCGGCGGCAGGCGCTTCCTCGATGCCAATACGCCTTTCACCTGGCTTTACGATAATGTCTACAATCCGCTGGTGGCGATGATGTTCGCCTTGCTGGCGTTCTTCGTCGGTTCGGCATCGTACCGGGCATTCCGAGCCCGCAACAAGGAGGCGACGATTCTGCTTCTGGCGGCGTTTTTCGTGATGCTGGGCCGTGTTCCTTTAGGCGACGTACTCACCAGTTGGCTGCCGCAGTGGATGCATATGTCGAATATCGCCAGTTGGATTATGAACGTCCCCAATCTTGCCGGCCAGCGGGCTATCATGATAGGTATCGCGCTGGGAATTGTGTCGACTTCGCTGAGGATGATACTCGGCATCGAACGTTCTTATCTGGGAGGTGAATGATGGTATCCGAGAAAACTAAAAACTTCCTGGAAAGAATGATGGGGATTGACCGACGGATAATTTTTATTTTCATCTTCGTCGCTCTGTCGATACCGATGTTTATCAGTATCGATATGGAAATCCCGACCTCGCCCGAGGTGGAGATGCTGTTTGAGACAATGGAACGACTCCCTGATGGCGCCAAGGTGATGGTCTCGCTGGATTACGATCCCAGCTCCGAGCCGGAACTTCAACCAATGGCCGAAACTTTCTTTATCTACGCCCAGAGACGCAAGTTCAAGGTTATCTGTATCGGTTTATGGCCGCAGGGCGCGATTCAGGCCGAAAGAGCCCGGGCTGTGGTTGAAGAGGTTACCGGCAAAGAATTCGAATATGGCGAGGATTATATCAACCTCGGCTTTCAATCGGGTAACGAATTGGTGATACAGCGTATGGGATCATCCATACCGGCGATGTTCCCGCGCGATTATTTCGGCCGCCCTATAGCTGAATTCCCGATCATGCAGGGCGTGACCAATTTCTCGAATATCGATTATGTTTTCAACCTGTCGGCGGGCTACCCCGGCACGGTGGAATGGGTGCTATTCGCCGCCGACCGGTTCGACGCCACAGTTGGCGCCGGCAATACGGCGGTGCAGGCCCCGATGGTTTATCCTTACCTCGGCAAGCAGCTTAAAGGCCTGGCCGGCGGTATGAAAGGCGGCGCCGAATTCGAGATCCTAACCGATCTTCCCGGCCGGGCGGTTAAATACATGGTTGGGCAGACATTCGCCCATACGGTTATTGTCTTGTTTATCATTGTTGCCAATATCGCCTTTTTCGCCACCCGCGGCGATTCGAAGGGAGGTATCCGATGATCGGTATCTGGATAGGAGCAATCCTGACTTTGGGGATACTTTCGTTCCTCTATAAGGACAATCCATTCTATAAGCTGTCCGAGGCGATCTTTCTGGGTATCTCGGCGGGCTACTGGTTTGTCTCGCTGTTCTGGCAAAACCTGGTGCCCAAGTTGTTCGATAATCTCGGCGTGACTCGGCTGTTTGCTTCGGATGCCCCTGAGGGCGCTCTGCAAAGTATATTCGTGCATGGTCAGTACAGTGAACATATCTGGTATCTGATAGCGGCGGCGTTGGGCATTATGATGCTTCTGCGGCTGGTGCCCAAGGTGGGCTGGATATCCCGTTGGCCGCTGGCATTCGTTGTCGGCACGACCTCGGGTGTGTACCTGACTCGTTACCTGGCCTCCAACGCGCTGGCGCAGATAAATAACACCCTGAAGGATTTTATCCCGATGGGCGATCCCGGTTTTGTTAGCTGGCTTAATTTCAACTACCTGCTGATACTGATCGGAGTGTTATCCGGCCTGACTTATTTCTATTTCTCGAAAGAGCACAAGGGCATAACCGGCGGCGCGGCCAAGGTTGGGGTATATTTCCTGATGATAACATTTGGCGCCTCGTTCGGCTACACGGTCATGTCGCGTATGTCGCTGCTGATAGGCCGCCTGGACTTTTTGTACGGTGATTGGCTGAGGTTGATTAACTAGTTAAGCTATGTAGAAGTGGTGCAGGATCAGGCGACCCTGCACCACTGAGTACTCTGTGCCGTCGGGTGACATCACCCGACGGCTTTTTTGCAGCAATAATTATTATTGAATATTTCTCTGATTCTGCTTATAATTAATCGGTTGCGGGATACATTATGAGAAAACAATTCAATATTTTTCTATATGGGGCATTACTTCTATGCCTCATACCTATTAATGTAATCGCTCAAACGTATATCGAAAGAGTCCCCGTCGATTCAATCCGGGATGGTGAGTATCTGGCGGTTAAATATCATATTCCTTTTGATACTTTTAACAGAGATAATGATTATGGGTACCAGTATGAAATATATTTGGAGGGAGAAATGATATATAAATCAGCACTGCATCCCTTCATCAGTATTGGTGAACATGATCATGGTTTCCTCCAGGATTTAAATAAGGATAGTAAACGCGAATTGAAAGTCAATATCGCAAGTGGGGGTAGTAATGGGGCAGAAGACGTTTATATATATTCAATTGATTCAGCAGTTGTCCTAATAAATGCGCTGGATGGCATGAATAAAGTAATGCCTCGATTTAGGGATATCGATAGAGATAGTATACCTGAAATCATATTTAATGATAATCTATTTCTTTGCTGGCATACCGGGTGCGCTGGGTCGCCAAGGCCGCCATTGATCTGGCGATGGGATGGAGAAAGATATCGGCTGGCTAATTTTAAGTATAAGGATCATATTCTTAATGGCCACAATAATGATCCTGTTGAATTAAGGAAAAGAATATCCTCATATGTTGAAACCTATTCTTTTAGAAAGGGATATGATCCCTATCCTCCAGCTCTATGGAAAGCTATGTTGCAGCAAATTTATGCCGGTAATTCTAACGTTGCGGATAGCATTTTTAATAATTTTTGGCCGCCGGAATTATCTGACAAAAATGAGTTTTATTTAGAATTTATCAATCATTTACATAATGGCCCCTACTGGGAAGAATTACAGCAATCAGATTGGTAATCCCCCCCAAAAAAACACGCGGGCAGGTCCGAAAACCTGCCCGCTACGAGTCAAATAACACCGCAATGTATGGCTATTGATGTCAAACCAAGGATGTCAGTCCCATACACTACTTAGTTGATATTATCGATCTCGCTAGTGCCTTACTTTATTAATTCAATCACAATCAGTATCAGAACTGTTACAACCAACTCGTTGCGATGACATATTATGTGATTAATACTTTTCAAAAACACTCCATATCCTAAAACTATATATTCTTTCCGGGGAAGTTTGTTTCGATACCCAGGACGAGTTACACAATAAATATAGCCTAATATTTGGGGTTGTCAAGCATTATTGGCCGATGATTATCTAATCGTTACTAAAAAGTAATAAGCTCTTTATTAATAAAGAGTTACGCGCATTTTCGGTCGACCATCCAGGAAATCGGACGGTTTATTTGAATGAATGTTACCCATAAGTGTAATAGAGATTAGAAATCCGCTATGATCGGATTTCTTTGTGTATCACGAGAGGAGGACGTTATGCCCGAATATGTCTGGTTAATACTGGCCGGGGTACTGATAATAATCGAGATATTTACCGCCGGTTTCTTCATTGCCTGTTTCGCGGTAGGGGCACTGGTAGCCGCCTTGCTTTCTTATGTGACTAATCTGTCATTTGAATGGCAATGCGGAATATTCGCGATTGTCTCTGTAGCGCTTATACCATTGGCGCGGTCGCTTGGCAAACGGATGCAGTCGGATAAAATCCCCCAGGCGGGCGCGGATGCTTTAGTCGGCAAGACCGCTGTTGTCATCGATACCATATTACCGCGTTCGACGCGGGGGCAAATCCGGGTGGATGGCGATGTCTGGCGGGCGATCGCGTCGGTCGAAATCAAGGAAGGCGAAACGGTGGCGGTCGTTTCAGTTAAAGGGGCAATGCTTGAAGTGGAAAAAACGGAAAGGAGCCTGTAATGGAACAAATGACTTTTATAGTTGTCATAATTGTACTGGCGGTAATTTTCGCGGCCATGTCGCTGCGGATCGTCCGACCCTATCAGCGAGGTTTGGTCGAGAGGCTGGGTCGCTATCGCCGGACAGTTCAGCCCGGATTGAATGTGATTATGCCAATGATCGAATCATTGACTAAGGTCGATATGCGTGAACGGGTAATCGATGTACCGCCGCAGTTGATTATTACCAAAGATAATGTTGGCGTCGAGGTCGACGCGATGATTTACTGCCAGGTGACCGAGCCGTTCAAAGCCAAGTACGAGATCACCGATTTCGTCTACGCCGCGGTAAAACTGGCCCAGACCAATCTTAGAAATACCCTCGGCGAAATGGAACTCGACCAGTCGCTGACATCGCGTGATGTTATCAACGAGAAGCTTCGCGTAGTCTTGGATGAGGCGACCAATAAATGGGGTGTCAAGGTCAATCGGGTGGAGATTCAGAAAATCGATCCGCCCCGGGATATCACCGATGCCATGAGCCGTCAGATGAAAGCCGAACGTGACAAACGCGCGGCGATTCTCGAGGCCGAAGGTGTCAAGCAGGCCGATATAACCCGGGCCGAGGGCGAAAAGCAGGCGACCATACTCGAGGCCGAAGGCAAAGCGGCGGCAATCGAGAAGACCGCCGACGCGACCAAGTATCAGAAATTAACAGTAGCTCAGGGTGAAGCTGACGCGATTGTCAATGTCTTCACCGCTATACACAAAGGTAAGCCGGATGATAAGTTAATCACCTTGCGCTATCTGGAATCGCTCAAACAGATCGCCGACGGCAAAGCCAACAAGCTGTTCTTCCCGATCGAAGCGACCAGCCTGCTGTCAAGTGTCGGACTGGTAGCCGATATGCTCAAACCGGG
>JAAEQD010000081.1 GCA_024231855.1 Candidatus Zixiibacteriota bacterium | reverse complement strand
TTATATCGAACGCAATGATTTCATGGAAGACCCGCCCAAGAAATTTTTCCGTTTAGCTCCGGGACGCGAAGTGCGGCTCAAACATGCTTACTTCATCAAATGCGAGGATGTCATTAAAGATGACAACGGCAATATTACCGAACTGCGATGCAGTTACGATCCGGCCACCAAAAGCGGTCAAGCTACCGACGGGCGGAAAGTCAAGGGGACATTGCATTGGGTTTCGGCTGAACATGCTGTCGATGCCGAAGTGCGCCTGTACGAACACCTTTTCACCAAAGAGGATCCTTTCGACACCGAGGATGGTAAAGATTTCACCTCGAATATCAATCCCGATTCGCTGAAAGTTCTGACCGGATGCAAGGCGGAACCATCGTTAGCGGACGCTGTACATGGCGACCGTTTCCAGTTCTTGCGTCAGGGATATTTCTGTGTTGACTCAGATTCGACACCGGAGAAGTTAATCTTCAACCGCACAACTACATTACGTGACACCTGGGCGAAGATGCAAGGGAGGAAGTGATTTGATAGCGCTCGAGTGCGGTAATTGGGCAACACAAAATATCCTGAATATTCAATATAGTATAGAAATGCTTAGAAAACTACAAATTTAGGTAAGCGACGATGTGGGATTTTATAATTGAAATGTGGAAAAATCACTTATCACCATATTTTGTTGGCGGGTGGCCCACCGCTTGCGGTGGGTATTCTGAGGAAATAAATAATACTAATCCCACAGCAAGCTGTGGGGCACCCGTGCACCCGTGCGGGGTAGCCGTACACTGCGAAATGCTGCCAGGTACGGTAAGGTTGTGAAAAAATTTATAGATTGCCACGTCGCTTTGCTCTTCGCAATGACCCCCCACATACCTATGTGAAACAACAACTTATCGAAGACTTAACAATCTCCCAATTCATCAAATCCTATAAATTCTACCTTTTGAGACAACCTCTCCCCGTCCGACAGCTCGTAATACTGCGATCCTGCGACTAAACATAAAAAATCCCTTCCCCCCAAGATTTTTGGAGCAAATGCGGCACAATTTTTGTTACATATACGTATATATATGTAGTAGTTAATATCAACTTGACTAATTTCGTAGATTTATTATGTTGTGAATTACCCCTTAAATCCTAACTTTATGGAGTTTTTTGGCTTTTGAGAAAATATATTATTTATCATAACAAGGAGATGAGAGTATGAGAAAATTACGGACAACATTGTGTATTACATTAACTGCATTGTTTTGCTTAATATTAAGTTCAAGCGGAATAAGCTCAGAGATTGTAACCGCTCCCGATGGCGTGAAATATATCTCCAATGAGGTTATCGTCGGGATTTTCTCCGGAACTCAGCCGCTTAATACCGGCGAAATTGATGCTGATAATTTCACTACAGGGATTGGATCTTTGGATGTGCTCTGCGTCAAAGCCGGAGTGGTTAAAGTTGAAAAATTCTATAAACCGAAACTTCGCCCGAGTAATCTAAAGGACGTTGTTGACCGGATGTATAGATTTACGACCAATAACACTCTTGATGCCAGAGAAGCGGCGGCTATAATCGGAAGCGATGGCTATATCCGTTATGCCGAAACGAATAATGTACCGGATCCCTGCTACGAACCGAACGATCCGAATCTGAATAATCAGTGGTTTATTTCAAACATCAAATGCATTCAAGCATGGGATATCGTACGAGCCGATGCAACCGAAGCTGTGGTAATCGGTATTGTCGATACCGGAGTGTATTACGACCATCCCGACCTTGAACCGAATATGTGGATTAACACCCCCGAAGATATCAATGGCAACGGGATATTCGATAATTTCGATGAGAAT
>JAAEQD010000080.1 GCA_024231855.1 Candidatus Zixiibacteriota bacterium | reverse complement strand
CTTCTGATTGGAACGGTTTTGAAACAGTTACCTTTACGGCCTCCGATCCGAGTCTATTAAGTAGCTCCGATGCGGTTCTCTTTACTGTGACGGCTGTTAATAATGCCCCGGTAGTTTCTGATATTCCTGACCAGATTATCACCGAGGGTGCTACTTTTGCTACAATTAATCTTGATAATTATGTGACAGATATAGATGATCTCGATAGCGATATAAGCTGGAGTTTTGTTGGAAACAGCGAACTAACGGTTTCGATTGATGTAAACCGAGTAGCAACAATCGGTATTCCTGATGTTGATTGGAATGGAAATGAAACGATTACCTTTACGGCTACTGACATTGGTTTGTTATCCGATGATGATCTAGCCACATTTGAGGTAACAGCGGTTAATGATGCTCCGGTGGTTGCGGATATTCCAGATCAGACAATTGATGAGGGTCTTACTTTTGCGACGATCAATCTTGACGATTATGTTTCCGATGTGGATAATCTGGATTCCGAGATCTCATGGATATATGGCGGCAATATTGAATTGGCCGTTTCAATAGATATTGATAGAATCGCGACAATAACTATCCCGAATATTAACTGGAGCGGTTCCGAAATAATAACGTTTACTGCTTCGGATCCGGGACTTCTTTCTGATAACGATCCTTCAAGTTTTATTGTAACTGCTATTAATGATGCTCCGGTGGTGACAGATATACCTAACCAGACGATTGCGGAAGGTTCAAGCTTTACATCAATTTCTCTTGATGATTATGTTTCCGATGTTGAAGATATTGATGCTGATCTTGATTGGACTTATTCAGGCAATAGTGAATTAACAGTTTCGATAGATGTCGACCGTATCGCGACAATTACTATTCCTAACACTGATTGGAATGGTGATGAAACAATTACATTTACCGCCACCGACCTTGGTTTGTTGACCGGTAGTGACCCCGTAGTATTTACAGTAAATGCTCTTAATGATGCTCCGATTGTATCCGATATTCCTGACCAGACTCTTGCTGAGGGTGCAGCCTTTGCTACTATCAGCCTTGATGATTTTGTGAGTGATGTTGACAATCTTGATTCAGAAATTTCATGGAGCTACGGCGGAAATAGCGAGCTGACCGTCTCAATAGATATTGATCGAATAGTTACGATTACTACTCCTGATATCGACTGGAACGGTTCCGAATCAATTTCATTTACGGCGACTGATCCAGGTCTGCTTAATAGTTCAGATCTGGCTACTTTTACGATCACTGCGGGTAATGATGCTCCGGTAGTTTCCGATATTCCAGATCAGACTTTCTCCGAAGGATCGACATTTACAGCAATCAATTTGGATGATTATGTAACTGATGTTGATAATCTTGATACTGAAATAAGCTGGAGCTTCTCTGGTAATACTGCTTTAAGTGTTGTGATTGATGTGGATCGGATTGCTACTATTACCGCGCCTAATGCTGATTGGTTTGGTTCGGAGATGGTTACTTTCACGGCGACTGATCCAAGTTTGTTAAGCAACTCCAACCCTGCTACATTTACGTTGACCGCGATTAATGATGCACCGGTTGTTGCCGATATCCCGGCTCAAACAGTAGCCGAAGGCGCCACTTTTACAACTATCAATCTTGATGATTATATTACCGATGTTGATAACCTTGCCAGCGAAATGACCTGGGGTTACTCAGGTAATATTGAGCTATCGGTATCCATTGTTAATCGTGTAGCTATTGTTGGTATTCCGGATGCCGAATGGAGTGGAGCAGAAGTTATAATTTTTGTGGCCACTGATCCTGGTTCCCTTTCGAATTTTGACGCGGCGATGTTTACGGTGACTGCGGTCAACGATGCTCCGATAGTAACCGATATTGGTAATCAAGCAATTGCTGAAGGCGCAACATTTACGACGATCAGTCTTGATGATTTTGTTTCCGACACTGATAATCTTGACAGCGAAATGAGCTGGAGCTTTGTTGGTAACAGTCAGTTAACAATTTCTCTTGATGCTAATCGTATCGCGACAATTTCAATACCGACTACTGACTGGAACGGTTCTGAAACAATCACCTTTACAGCGACTGATCCCGGTGCACTCTCTGATGCTGATCCGGCGACTTTTGAAGTAACGGCAGTTAATGATGCTCCGGTTGTTGCTAATATTCCTGATCAGGTAATCGCCGAAGGTGCTACATTTACAACTATTAGTCTTGATAATTATGTAACGGATATAGATAACAATGATACCGAAATCAGCTGGACCTTTTTAGGCAATACTGATTTGACGGTTGATATTACCGCTCGCGTTGCGACGATCACTATTCCCGATGTAAACTGGAATGGCGATGAAACAATCACCTTCACGGCAACCGATCCTGGAATACTTTCTGATAGCGACCCCGCGACCTTTACGGTAACCGCCGGAAACGATGCTCCGGTGGTCACAGATATTCCAAACCAAACGCTTTCGGAAGGTTCCACTTTTGCATCTATTAATCTTGATGATTATGTATCAGATGTAGATAACACTGATGCTGAAATGATTTGGACATATACCGGCAATACAGAACTTTCTATTGATATAACCGCACGGGTGGCTACTATCACCGTTCCTGATCTGGATTGGAATGGAGACGAGATAATTACTTTCCGTTCATCTGATCCGGGTGGCTTATTTGACGAAGATGTTGCTACCTTTACGATTTCTGGTATCAACGATGCTCCAGTTATATCTGATATACCTAACCAGACAGTGGCCGAGGGCGCATCTTTTGCGACTATTGATCTTGATGATTATGTTTCTGATATTGATAATCTTGATTCTGAAATCAGTTGGGCCTATGGCGGTAATACTGAACTTCTGGTAGCGATTGATGTCGACCATGTTGCAACGATAACAACTCCTGATATTGATTGGAACGGCGACGAATCAATTACATTTACCGCAACCGACCCGGGATTACTCAATGTTTTTGATGCGGCGACGTTTACAGTCACTGCCGGCAACGATGCTCCGATTGTAGCAGATATTCCTGATCAAACAGTCGCCGAAGGATTGACCTTTACGACAATCAGCTTGGATGATTATGTAACTGACGTTGATAATCTTGACAGTGAAATTGACTGGACATTTAGTGGTAATACCGAATTGACCGTTTCGATTGATATCAATCGTATTGCTACGATCGGTATTCCAGACACGGATTGGAACGGTTCTGAATTGATTACATTTACGGCGACCGATCCGACCCTCTTAAGTAATTCCAATCCGGCAACTTTTACTGTTACCGGTATCAACGATGCTCCGGTGGCATCCGATATTCCAAATCAGGTTGTTGCCGAGGGAGCAAGTTTCGCGACTATCAATCTTGATGATTATGTAACTGATATTGATAATCTGGCCTCAGAGATGGCATGGACTTTCTCCGGCAATATTAATTTGTCAGTATCGATTGTTAATCGGGTGGCTATTATTAGCGCTCCCGATGCTGACTGGACCGGTGCGGAAGTGATTACCTTTGTGGTAACTGACCCAGGTTCATTAAATGATTTGGATCCAGCCCAGTTTACAGTGACGGCGGTTAATGACGCGCCGATTTTGGCTGATATTCCGGACCAGACAATTAACGAAGGTGCGACTTTTGTAACTATTAGTCTTGATGATTTTGTATCTGATGTTGACAACCTTGATAGTGAAATGAGCTGGGGATTTATAGGTCAGAACGAATTAACCGTTTCTATTGATGTTAACCGGATTGTAACAATTACTATTCCGGGTACCAACTGGAACGGAAATGAAACAATTACCTTTACCGCAACCGATCCCGGAACACTGGCTGACAGTGATGCGGCAACTTTTATTGTGAGTGCAGTAAATGATGATCCGGTAGTTTCAGATATTCCGGATCAAACGATTGGTGAAGGATCGACTTTTGTTACTGTTAATCTTGACAGTTATGTGACTGATCTGGACAATCTGGCTTCCGATATGACTTGGAGTTATGCCAATAACACCGATCTGATCGTTTCAATTGATGTTAACAGAGTGGCAACTATTTCAATTCCTGATATAGATTGGAACGGGTTCGAAGCGATTACTTTCCGGGCTACTGACCCGGGTGCCCTTTTTGATGAGGATGTTGCTACCTTTACGGTTAATGCGATCAACGATGCTCCGGTAGTAATAGATATTCCTGACCAAACAGTTGATGAAGGAGCAACGTTTATTACAATTAATCTTGATGATTATGTTTCCGATATAGATAACCTTGATACCGAATTGAGCTGGGGTTATTCAGGTCAGACCGATTTAATTATTGATATTACCGCTCGTATCGCGACGATAACTATTCCGGATATAAACTGGAATGGAGCGGAAACAATTACCTTTACTGCAACTGATCCGGGAACTTTGTCGGACAATGATCCGGTTCTGTTTACCGTAACCGCAATAAATGATGGACCGGTTGTGGCTGATATTCCTGATCAGATATTGGCTGAGGGTGCGACCTTTGCGACTATAAATTTGGATGATTATGTTGATGATTTAGATAATCTCGATTCAGAGATATCATGGACGGCAGTTGGTAATGTTGAATTAACTGTTAATATTGTTAGTAGGGTGGCCACTATTACCGCACCTGATATAGATTGGAACGGCTCGGAAATTATTACATTCACCGCCACTGATCCCGGGCTACTAAGTAATTTTGATGATGCTACCTTTGCATTGACTGCTGGAAATGATACTCCGGTAGTAACCGATATTCCAGATCAGACAATTGCCGAGGGTGCAACCTTTGTTACAATCAATCTTGACGATTATGTTTCTGATGTAGATAACCTTGATACTGAAATGAGCTGGGGATTTTCTGGCCAGACAGATTTGATTATTGATATTACTGCTCGTGTTGCGACTATAACAATTCCCGATGTTGATTGGAATGGTGCCGAAGTGATTACCTTTACGGCAACCGATCCCGGCTTATTGGCCGACAGTGATCCGGCGACCTTTACGGTCACCGGTGTTAATGATGATCCGGTGTTGGCCGCCATTGGACCGCAGTCAACGACCGAAAATATCAATTTGAACTTTGTGATTTTGGCTTCTGATATTGAATCAACTCCAGCGTTTACAACTTCAGTTTTACCAACTGGTGCGACGTTTGTTGATAATGGTGATGGTACTGGAACTTTTGACTGGACCCCGACTTTCTTACAATCAGGTTCTTATCCTGTTACCTTCACTGCGACTGATGATTCCAGTGTTGTTGATTTTGAAGTAGTTACTATAACTATTGATGAGGCCGGTAACCAGTTACCGATTTTGGCAACGATTGGTGCGCGGTCAACGACAGAAAATATTAATTTGAATTTTATAATTTCAGCCACCGATATTGAATCGATCACCGCTTTGACCACTTCGACATTGCCGACTGGTGCGACCTTTGTTGATAATGGCGATGGTACTGGAACCTTTGACTGGACCCCGACTTTCTTACAGTCCGGCGATTATCCAATTACCTTTACCGCGACTGATGATAGTACCGCGACCGACTTTGAGGATGTCACTATTACTGTTATTGAAGGTGGTAACCAGTTACCGATCTTAGCAATTATTGGCGCGCAGTCAACAACTGAAAATGTTAATTTGAATTTTGTGATTTCAGCCACCGATATTGAGTCGACTCCAACGTTTACAGCTTCAACTTTGCCAACTGGTGCGACGTTTGTTGATAATGGTGATGGTACCGGAACATTCGATTGGACTCCGACATTCTTACAGTCCGGTGATTACCCGATTACCTTTACCGCGACTGATGATAGTCTTACTACTGACTTTGAGGATGTCACTATTACAGTTATCGAAGCTGGTAATCAGTTACCGATCTTAGCAATTATTGGCGCGCAGTCAACAACTGAAAATATCAATTTGAACTTTGTGATTTCGGCTACTGATATTGAATCAATCACCGCCTTGACCACTTCGACATTGCCGACTGGTGCGACCTTTGTTGATAATGGCGACGGTACTGGAACCTTTGACTGGACCCCGACTTTCTTACAGTCAGGTGACTATCCTATTACCTTTACCGCGACTGATGATAGTCTTACTACTGACTTTGAGGATATCACTATTACAGTTATCGAAGCTGGTAACCAGTTACCGATTTTGGCGGCTATTGGTGCACAATTTACTAATGAAGATATAAATCTTAATTTTGTGATCTCCGCGACGGATATAGAGAGCACGCCGTCGCTGACATCGACAGTTTTACCAACTGGTGCAACTTTTGTGGATAATAATGATGGTACCGGAACCTTTAATTGGACACCAGGTTTCTTACAATCTGGTTCTTATCCTGTTACTTTTACTGCGACCGATGATAGTCTGGCAATCGATTTTGAAGATGTTATAATTACTGTCTCTGAGGATGGTAATCAGGTGCCGGTATTAACTGCTATCGGCGCGCAGTCAACAACTGAGGATATCAATTTGAATTTTGTGATTTCTGCCACCGATGTTGAGTCAACACCGGCATTTACAACTTCGACTCTTCCAACCGGAGCGACGTTTGTTGATAATGGCGATGGTACTGGAACCTTTGATTGGACCCCGACTTTCTTACAGTCCGGCGATTATCCAATTACTTTTACCGCGACTGATGATAGTACCGCGACCGACTTTGAGGATATTACTATTACAGTAATTGAAGCTGGTAATCAGCTACCGATTTTGGCGACAATTGGCGCGCAGTCAACAACTGAAAATGTTAATTTGAATTTTGTGATTTCCGCGACTGATATTGAGTCGATCACCGCTTTGACAACTTCGACATTGCCGACTGGTGCGACCTTTGTTGATAATGGCGACGGTACTGGAACATT
>JAAEQD010000079.1 GCA_024231855.1 Candidatus Zixiibacteriota bacterium | reverse complement strand
TAGGGTCGCCTGCCCGTTCACTCTTCCCCGACCGGTATTAGTCGTTATCAATAAGGACCGACCATCAACAAGCGAAGCGGCGCCGTCATCATAATACCTGCAGAAAACATATTCAAGTCCATCATGTTCATCGAAGCTCTCAAAACCGACCGTTGAATAATTCTCCTGGTTATCAGAATCGGTGATATCCTCGTACTGGAATGAGATTCTGCAATCACCGGTAACCGTCGGATAATAGTCATGGTCGTAGATGATCAATTCAAAGGTTTCGTAAACGCCGGAGATCCACCGACCACGGACGTTATCCCACTGAATTACGTATAGATGGTTTTCTGAGTCGTATTCATGGACAATCTTGCCTCCGGAGGAATTTCCGTCGAGGTCATCCCAGAATGGTGCAATCATTCCACCGGGACCGCCCGGATCGGGCATTGGCCAGTTAAAGAACAATGCCCAGAGGTTCCCTCCTTGGTCTATGACAGCAGTATCCAGAGCCGCAAAACCGTTTGAGCTTATAATTAGATGCCTATATGAATTCCCGTAGTATTGGAAATCGAAGGGAATAGTTACCAGATCGGAAACATCATCGCCCCGTGCTACCCTATCACCGGTACTGCCAATCTCTACCCAGTCATAAGTAGGGGCAATCGGATAATCGGTGTCGGTATTGTCATAAATGTAATAGCCGTAATCATCGGGACCGACCGGATCGTCTGCAGAAATATCACCAATCTCGATCGTAAGCGGGACTTCGGAACTCATCCCCGCAGAATTTGACACGGTCATCATTAGTTGGCATTTTCTTCCTTCAAAAATATCGCTGTCTGCAGTAATAGTAAAAGGATTGCCGCTGTTGTTCCGCGCCTGACCTTCCGGTATATCCCCGAAACTACCATCGATATCGGTAATTGTTAAATATGCATCACCGGTATCGAGAATCCCGTTTAGCTCTATCGCGTCTTCATTTCCGTTATTCTGAACATCAAGAATAACGTTTGCGGTTTCGCCGGGATCAAGTAAGCCGTTGTTGTTGCCGCCCGCATCATCTATCGTAATACCGGTAACCATCAAAGTCGGGCTGTTAACCATGATTTCAGCAACCGACATTACTTCGTCAGTCCCATCAGCAGTAATTGTTAATTCGAATGGAAGCAGGTAGCCATCGGGACAATCGGGTGAAACCATCACAACATAATCTCCTGCCGATTGAGCATTACCGCCTGCCGGGATAGAACCGAAGGTTCTTGTACCGGTCAGCACTTTCCCGTATTCATTATCTATGATCATCACGCCGGAAACGTTATTGGCATTCCCG
>JAAEQD010000078.1 GCA_024231855.1 Candidatus Zixiibacteriota bacterium | reverse complement strand
TGATCTGCGTATCGATACTTATAGAGCCTCCGGGGCCGGCGGCCAGCATGTTAATAAAACATCCTCGGCGGTGCGTATAACTCATATTCCTACGAATACCGTAGTTCAATGCCAGACCGAGCGATCCCAGCATAAGAATAAAGATTACGCGATGAAGATTCTTCGTTCGAGGCTATATCAGCATTATCTGGAAATCGAAAAAGCCAAACAGGCCGACCGGGAACCCGAAAAGAGAAAAATCGAATGGGGCAGCCAGATACGTTCCTATGTTTTCCATCCCTATAATATGGTCAAGGATCATCGTACGGATATAGAAACATCCGATGTCCAGAAGGTTATGGACGGCGAACTTGATAAGTTTATCTCCGGATGTTTATCTCATAAAGATAGTAAAAAGTAAAACTTATCAACTTCTGGTATTATCATCTGATTCGTAATTTCCAATTCAAGCAAACACGGCTGATGCAACAATTAGGGCAAATTACCGTTAATTTAATATAAAGTGGTTTAAAAATATCCGGATTTATCCTATATTAATAGTTGAAAAATCGAAAATCTCCGGGAGGATTTAAAATGAAAAGATATTGCAAAAACTGTCACAGGATTACCGAGTCGATTACAGAACTCAATTCCTGTCCTCAGTGTGGAGCGTCGTTCGAACCGATCGGCGAACCCGAAAAGCAGACTGCTGAACCATCGCCGCCACCGCCACCGCCACCGGTTCAACCTCAACCACAAGCTCAGCAATCGGATGGGGCCGAGGAGAAATATACTCCCTGGGAAGATCGGGACAAACTCGGTTTCGTAGGTTCGCTATTTGAAACCTGGAAGGAGAGTTTATTTAACCCGACCAAATTTTTCCGCCGTTTGCCGGTCAAGGGTGGTTTGGGCAATCCAATACTTTATGGCTTGATACTTGGTTTTATCGGAATTGTGTTTCATTCAATGTGGGAGCAATTCTTCGGTCAACTGTTTGATCCATCCCATTGGGCGCCTTATTTAGGTCGTGATTTTGATTATGATTTTTATGAATTTACCAGGCACATAGAATCGATATCCTTTTTATTCACGATTATCATCATGCCTGTCTTTTTGCTTGCCAGCTTTTTTATAATATCTGGGATAGTTCATTTGATTTTATTGATTTTTGGCTGGAATAAGGAAGACTACGAAGCGACATTTCGTATTACCACTTATACCGAAGGTACTTCGTTTTTTATGATAATCCCTATAATCGGCTGGATGATCGCGTCGATTTGGCAATTGGTACTGATGATTATAGGGATTAAAGAAATCCACAGGACTACAACCGGGCAAGCAATTCTGGTAATGCTGTTGCCATTAATTCTCTGTTGCGCCTGTTGCTGCGGTTTTGCCAGTATGATTATGGGGATGGCGGGATTATCTAATTAATATGAATATATCAGTTACGAAAGATAAACACCCACTGTCGGTCCATGTGGTCTGGATGGTTCTTATTCTGGGGGCGCTGTCGGTCTATCGGTTTTTGCCGATGCCAAACTGCTTATTTCATGAACTGACCAGCTATCCATGCTTAAGCTGCGGTGTAACCCGTGCGGCTAACTCTTTGTTTAGTGGTGACTTACTCGGCATGTTTTATAGTAATCCCTTGGCCGTGGTTTTTTGCGCGGGACTGTTTTTTTTCTCGCTTTTTAAGCTTGTTGAGTATATATTCAGGTTCAAATTAACTTTACGCGTGGAGAGTAAATACGCGTTCAAAGCCAGGTTGATTTTCGTTTTACTGGTCACGGCAAACTGGCTTTTTTTGGTGGTAACAGGAAAATGAAGATTTTTTTTGGCGGAATAATTCAAGGCTCTAATCAGGGTCAGGATATACACTCGCAAGATTATCGAAACCGGGTGAAAAGGTTTATTAAAGACAGCTATCCCGATATCGATATATTCGATCCTGTCGACAATCATGAACAATCGGTCGGATATGATGATCAACAGGCTCATACCACATTTTTCGGCCATCTCGATATCGTACATACATGCGACTTGATGATAGCTTACCTGCCCCAGGCATCGCTGGGCACGGCTATCGAGATGAAACGGGCCTATGACCTGAAAATCCCGATTGTCAGTATCTCTCCGATGACAACCAACTGGGTGATAAGATTGCTAACCGAGAGAAATTTCGAAACCGTTGAGGCATTCGAGAAGTTTATTGCCGATAATGATATCAGGGAAATGTATAATGGCAATGGCGCAAAATCGGATAACATTGAGGAGACCGCTTAATGCCGACTTATCAATATAAATGCACCAAATGCGACTATCGGTTCGAGGAATTCCAGTCGATGACCGAGAAAGCGATCGATAAATGTCCTCAGTGCGATGGAGCTGCCCAGAGGGTGATCTCTGGCGGCGCCGGTTTCCTGTTCAAGGGTTCGGGTTTCTATATCACCGATTATCGCTCCGATAGCTACAAGAAAGCCGCTGAAATGGATAAACCGTCGGTGGTCTCGAAATCATCCGATTCGAATAAGAGTAAATCCAAAGACTCGAAAAAAACAGTCAAGAAATCAGCCTAAGAGCATTTATATAAATTCCTCAAAGCCGGCTTTGGGCCGGCTTTTTTTATATGCAGTCAGGTTACGCTTCGCTACGACCTGACTTAACAATTAAAGTCCCCTCTTGAGAGGGGATTTAGGGGTGTGTTAAAGCTTAATCGAATCACACACCCCGCCCTTCGGGCACCCCTCTTAAGAGGGGAATAGGAACAGTCATTAGTTATATTGAGACGCAAAAACGTTGGGGTGACACCTTGAGTCCGCCCGGGGAGGGAGAGATTTTCGCGTAATGCCGCTAATTCCGCACCTCCCCACGGGTCGAGCCAAGCTATGACCCCTATATTATTTCGTTTAGCAATAAAAAAGGCGGCCTGATGGCCGCCTTGGATTATCTATATGATTGGTAAACCTGTCGGCGCACCTATCTAATCGCTATTTCTTAATAATAATTTCGCCATCAATGAAATCGCCATCAACTTCATTGCCCATCGGATCCCAAACAGCAAAAATGAAGCTGATATGCGGGTGAGGTATCATACCGCGAGTCAGTTTGACAACGCCTTCGGGAGCGTCTTCAGGCGCGGTGAAATAGACGGTTGCCACAAGGCCATCACCCGGCTGAAGGGCGTCGACATAGACCTTGGGGTTGATGGTATCGATAAACGAGATGTATGCCACTTTATCGTCTTCTTCTGTCTGCGGCAGTTTGATATCATCAAACATGAAATATTCCATTCGGCTTCCGACAATCGAGATCGAATCGCAATACAGATCGATATTTTCGGAGCGGTAGAATACCGGAATCTGACAACCGGACAGGGTATCGGTGTTGAACAAATAGATTTTGACCGCGAAATGCTCACCAGGCTTGGCGGTGACTTTATCTAAATAAACGGTGTTCGTCTTGTAATTTTCACTATCGGCAAGCGCTATTGATGCAGCCAGGAAACAAACCAGCAATGTGAGAATGGCTACTTTTTTCACAATTCCTCCTTTTTTGTGACTCTCCATCATTTAACGTCTACAGCCCGGTAAACGTTCCAGTCATACAAGATATTATTCCATATCGGAGATGCAAGCAGAATTTTAACTATAATTGCCGATTATCATTCAATTCGGCTACTTGCCGCCCCGCCAACTGCCCGCAGGCGGCGGCGATATCCGCCCCTTTGGACTTGCGTAGCGTTACCGCCGGCGTACGCGGATAAAGATAGTCCCGGAAAGCCAATACCGACTTCCGGCTGGGGCTTTTATAGGTTAAGCCGTCAACAGCATTATATGTAATCAAGTTGATCTTGCAGGGGATACCGCGGACATATTCTGCCAGCGCTTTGGCATCCGTGATACCGTCATTGATATCCCTGATAAGCAGGTACTCGAATGTCACCCGGTTGTCCGATACTCTCGCGTAATGTACGGCCGCTTCCTTCAGTTTGGCCAGCGGGTACTTCGAGGCAATCGGGATCAGTTTCTCGCGCTTTACCTCAATCGCCGTATGAAGCGATATCGCCAGGTTCAGCCGAGGATTATCATCGGCCAGACGGTAGATGCCGTTAACCAGTCCCACAGTCGAGATCGTAATCTTCTTCGCCGAGAGCCCCGCTCCGAACTGATCGGTAAGAATATTTGTAGCTTTAAGCAAATTATCATAGTTGAGAAGCGGCTCGCCCATGCCCATGAAAACGATATTCGTGATCCTGGTATTATCCTTGAGGCCCAACATCGTTTGCATGTATTGGTCATATATTTCGCCGGAACTCAAATTGCGCGAAAACCCCATCTTGCCGGTAGCGCAGAAACCGCAGCCGATTGGGCAGCCCGCCTGGGATGACATGCATAGCGTGAGCCGATCCTCATCTGGAATAAGCACCGATTCGATAAATAAGCCATCTGCTGTTCTCCAGACCGTTTTAGCGGTGCCATCATCGGAACCGATACTATCTATCTTCTGAAGCTTCAAAACCTCGCAGCGCTCATCCAGAAGCGTCCTGAACGGTTTGCTGAGGTCGGTCATGACCTTAAAGTTATCCGCTCCATGGCGGAATATCCATTTGAACAATTGACGCCCGGAATACTCTTTCTTGCCGAGTTCAACAGCCAGCTTTAATGTCTGCTCAAGAGTTAACTCCTTGAGATTGATTTTTTCGTTATCGGCCATTGGCTGACGATAACCATAATTGCGCGAAAATGCAACCCTTTCGAACCTGGCAAGAGCTTAACTCCTGACAAATCCCCTCTTGAGAGGCGATTTAGGGGTGTGTTAGAGTTTTATCAAAGAACACACAGGCTCTTCGGGCACCCCTTTCAAGAGGGGAAATTTCAGACCTGGTAGCCAAGCGCCGCTTGGTAGCCAGGTTTGCCTAGCCTGCGAGCCATTTTCCTCTTGATAATAACCATCAAAAGGCCTAATCTTCCACCATGCAAGTCGCCTTTGTCCAGATGGAGCCCCGATTCGGTTATCCTGAAGCCAATCTCGAAAAAGTGTTGGCTATGATGGAATCCAAGCCAGCTGAACTGTATGTGTTGCCGGAATTGTTCGCCAGCGGCTATGTTTTCATTTCTCCCGATGAGGTGGCCAAAGCCGCCGACAAAGTAGGCGATGGTTTAGTTTACAGAACCATAGCCGATTTTGCCAAAGCCAGGAAATGCGCGGTAATTTATGGTTTTCCTGAAAAGGCGTCCGAGGGCTATTTTAACTCATCTTTATTTGTCGATGAATTCGGCAACCATAAATTGTACCGAAAAATCCATCTTTTTTTCGAGGAGAAACAGTACTTTTTGCCGGGAAATTCACCTCTTGGGACAATAGCTTACCGCGATACCAAATTGGGTATGATGATCTGTTTCGATTGGATTTTCCCCGAAACTGCCAGATGTCTGGCCTTGGCCGGGGCGGATATCATCTGTCATCCGGTTAACCTTGTAATGAGCTATTGTCAAGACTCCATGAAAACCCGATCGATCGAAAATCGAATATTTACTATAACCGCCAACAGGATAGGCGAGGAAAAACGCGGCGATAAAGGTTTCAAATTTACCGGTAAAAGTCAGATCACGGATTGTGAAGGCAATGTAATATATCGTGCGGATGTTGATAAAGAAGAGATATTTACTGCCGATATCAATATAGAAGACGCTAGAAATAAAAGAGTTAACGATCTAAACGACTTATTTGGAGATCGCAGAGTTGAATATTATAACCGTTTGGGGGAGACAATAGATGGCATCCACCAATAAAGTATTAGTAATTGACGATGAACCGGAAATCACCGAAATCATCATGGCCTTTTTATCTAATGCCGGTTATGATGTAGAGATTGAAAATTCATCGGTCGAGGGTCTGGCCAGGGCAAAAACCGCCAAACCGGATGTGATCTTACTCGATATCATGATGCCGGTTATGGATGGCTATGAAGTGTGCGCCCAGTTGAAAAAAGATCAGGATACGGCTCAAATCCCGGTTCTGTTTTTAACCGGCAAAGATGCTAAAGACGATGCCGGTTTGTCATTCCAATCCGGCGGCGATTTGTTTATAAAGAAACCGTTCTCCTGCGAAAGACTTCTCAATATGGTGAAGATGGTTTTAATCTCGATTAATAAGTAGTAAGGTTATTATAAAAATTCTCACAGGCGGCCTATTTTGGGCCGCTTTTTTGATTTAAATAATAACCAATAATAGGAAGCTGCTTTTATAACTTGACCTATGCCCAGACCGGGCGTTATAATCGAACCCATGAAAAAGAATTTACTGCCGTTGATAATCATATGCCTGTTGGCTTCTATAGCGTTTGCCGACGAACTTCCCAAACCCCGGGGATATGTCAACGATTTCGCCGGTATTATCGATGGCGGCCGGGCCCAACAGATTGAATCCGCCTGCGCCTCTATTGAACGAACTACCGGCGTGGAAATATCAGTTGTGACGATTGATAGCCTGAGGAATTACTCTATTGAGGAGATGGGTTTGCGTTTTCTCGAAGAATGGGGTGTTGGCCAGAAAGGCAAGGATAACGGTGTTGTCATTCTTATCGCCATGACAGATCGTGAAATTCGTATCGAGAACGGCTACGGTATCGAGGAAGTACTACCGGATGGCAAAGCCGGTGAGATTATTCGATATGAAATTGGCCCAAGGTTCAAACAAGGCGATTATGGCGGGGGACTCCTGGCGGCAGTTTATAAAATCGGTAAAATAGTCGGCGGAGAAATAGTCACTTATCCGTCAAAGAAACGACGTCGGAAAAGTTTGGGTAGTTTGATATATCTGGTCTTTTTTCTGATTATGATAATCTCTTCTATTTTCGGTAGAGGGCGACGCCGGGGGCGCGGCCTGGGTCTTCTCTGGTTCATGACCGGGTTCGGTATGGGCCGGACAGGCGGTTTTGGCGGCTCCAGCGGCAGTTCGGGCGGATTTGGCAGTTTCGGCGGCTTCGGCGGCGGTATGGGTGGTGGCGGCGGCGCCTCCGGGGGCTGGTAAGAAATATATATTTTTTTGCAACTTTTATGGTGCAGTGCACTATAATATATATACAGAAGGACGCGGTAATTGAAATTAATCAAAAGA
>JAAEQD010000077.1 GCA_024231855.1 Candidatus Zixiibacteriota bacterium | reverse complement strand
ATTAGTTAAGCAGTTTTCCCGTATTGACAAAATTAGAAATATATTATATTTTTATTTCCGACCAATAAGACATCCGGGAAATGTGCTGACAACAAACCTACAACTGTTTCCACCAAGCAATTTCTTGAGAGAGGCGGCATTTAGCGCCCGGGGGGAGCGCTAATGCCACCTCTTAATTTATTCTATAGCCATAGGTTACATTATTTACTTAATTATTCTCTTTCAGTATATCATGACTTTGAGATTCTCAATTTTATGCTATTTATAACTAAAAAGGGCGCTGGAGTCGCGCCCTTTCGATAATCGTTTATATTCGTAGTATTGGATATTTAATCCACTAAAACCTTTTCAAGTCTTTCAGTCAAATAATCGATTTCCTGCTCGTTTATAACAAGCGGCGGGGAAATCCGAATAGTATGTCCATGACTATCGTTGGCCAATACGCCCAGATCCAGGAGTTTTTTACAATATACCATGGCGTCGCCATTATTTACTTCGATGCCAATAAACAAGCCTCGTCCACGTACTTCTTTAACATATGCAGAGCGGCCGGCTATATCCTCGATTTTAGCCTTAAGTATCTTGCCCATTTTCGCCGAGCGTTCGGCCAGTTTTTCGCTAATTATAACATCCAGGGCCACAATACCGGCTACGCAGGCTAACGGGTATCCGCCATACGTCGAGCCGTCCTTGCCGGGCTGGAAGGCTATATCCATCAGTTGTGAATTGGTGATAAACACCGATAACGGCACCAGGCCGCCGGAGATAGCTTTGCCCAGGATGAGGCCGTCCGGGATCACGTTTTCATGTTCGAAGCAAAACATTTTGCCTGTTCGGCCAAGGCCAACCTGAATCTCATCGAATAAAAGCAGCAAGTCGTTTTTATCGGCAATATCGCGTAAACCTTTCAGGAAGCCATCAGGGGGCTGATACATGCCGCCTTCGCCCTGCATCGGCTCGACCAGGATTCCGCAGGTATTTTCATTGATAGCGTTTTTTACCGCCTCCAGTTCTCCGTAATCGACTGAAACGAATCCCGGAGTGATCGGTCCAAAACCTTCTTTGTATTTATGCGAGCTGGAGAATGAGACCACTGTAATCATCCGGCCGTGGAAGTTATTGTTAAATACGATTATTTCCTGCTTTCCATCAGCTATCCCTTTAGCCTTGTAACCATAGTAACGGGCCATCTTTATAGCGGTTTCCACCGACTCGACGCCACCGTTTTTAGGCAGGACTTTATTTCCATTATTGCCAAATCTTGGGGCAAGCTGAGGCGGTATTGTGGCCGCCTTTTTAAGAAATACTCCTAATGTATCGGTATATACCACATTGGAGATTACCGATCCGTAATTTCCCTGGAGGGCATCGACCAGCCCCTTAACAATCGTAGGATGGTGATGGCCGGGATTGGCGGCTGAATAAGCGGCCAAGCAGTCGAAATGTTTAGTGCCGTCAACACCGGTTAGCCAGCAGCCCTCGGCGTGACGAACTACCATTTTGAGACGGCCATAATGATGCGCGCCATAAGTTTTTTCGAATTCGACAACCTGATCGTCCGTTATGTGGCCGTTGTCGCGAAGATCGATGTTTATGTCTTTTATGTCTGTCATTTTATCTCCTTTTCATAGTAAATTAATTAGTCGAAAATATATCAGATTGTGTTGGGGGAGATATTACAATTGGCCGTTAAGGTAGATGCGCCATAGAATGCTACGGAGCAATTGCTTGAAAGCCTCATTATTTCTCGCTACTCTCATCATATTTTTAATCTACCATTTTAAAAATTTTTGTCAAGATGAATCAATATTCATCCCTAATATCAAACGTCCTGGACATATATCGGTTGCATTATAATTACTATTTAAAGTATCAGAAAATTAGCGAAACAATGAGAAAATTGATAGCTGATAATAGGAACCATTCCTATGAATGGGTCGGGAATCGAAAGTTCGCGGATTTTAAAGAATCTTGACATGAGAATTTATCGTAATATTATTACGATATGGCCAAAAAGATAAAAATCGCGGTTTACCAGGGCAAGCATGGCATTGGCGTACCTGACGATATAGAAACCGATATCAGGAAATCCCAACCTGACATACTATGTTTGCCGGAGTATTTTATGGTTGGGCCGGATGATAAATCTATAATATACTCTGCAAATAAGCATAATTACTTTCTTTCGCATTTAAAGGGTTTGTCAAATCGGATTGGCTGTGCAATAACCGGGGCTACGCTGCTTGTCAATGAAAGCAATAGATATAAAAACCGATGTTATTTTATTGCTAAGGGCAAGATACTGGGATTCTATGATAAGATTCATCTGTATAGAAACGAGGGTAAAGGTCTGGTGAAACCAGGATGCGAATATAAAGTTATCGATTATCGGGGAATTCGGATTGGCTTACTTATATGCGCCGATGTATTGTTTAAGCGATCTTTCGTCAATATCCGGGGATTACAGCCTGATATTATTGTAGTTCCGGTAACCTCACCATATATTGAGGGAGAAACCAGGGAAGATAAATTCGCCCGTGACAAGGAACTTTTTATCGAAGGGGCGCGTATTGCCGGTTGTCCGATGATAAAAGTCGGTAGTATTGGGAAAGTCGCGGGAAAACGTGTGCAAGGCCGTTCCCTTGCGGTTAACCTTGAGGGGATTCTATTCAGGGTGCAACCGGAGTTTGAGGATAAACAGATATTAAAATATATAGATTTAGCAATATAAGTATACTTGACAATCCCGGCAGGCAATGCTAAGTTTAAATATGAAGTCCTTACCTCCATATCAAAGGCGAATCATTCTGGCGCTTCTGGCTTTGATGCTGACGGTTCTGATGATTAAACTGATAGATCGGCAGCGCCAGGCGATAGGATTTGACATTGAAGGTTTTCTCGATGGTTATAAGTATACAGCCAGGATTGATACTTCTAAAGCGATAGTCGAAGCGTCGACAAACGCGGTTTTGCCTCCAGGATCAAAAGCGGAAAGCCCGGGTAAGAGTGACATGGATGCTTTGGTCAGAGTCAATGTCAATACCGTCGATGTTGTTAAGCTTCAAAGTTTGCCCGGAATCGGCCCTGTTCTGGCTCAAAGAATAGTTGACTATCGGGATTCAATCGGCCATTATATTAATCCGGATGATTTGTTGAATGTTTCCGGAATAGGCAAAAAGAAACTGGCTAAAATGGAGCAGTATTTAGAATTTTGAAGAAACTTACTATCGATATAAAGGACGGCTATGCCGCGCTGGCAACGGGCGAAGACTTTATTAAGGTCGACTTTGATGAATCCGATTTCGGTGAAACCGAAGGAATTTCATCCACCTCTACAGGCTTAATCGATTTTGGCGGTCAGGAGGTTATTGATCTATATAATAAAGCCGATCAGATCGCATTGACGATCCCTATGCGATTTTCATTAATTAGACCGGTTTCCGTTGATATGGCGGCGATCGAGCGCTACGGTGATGAATACCTTCAATGGGAATCCCGGCAACAGCTACCTCATGAACTGGGTGAATTTATCACCGGCTTTTATCGACTAAGAGAAAGCTTCGATCAGAAATCCCTGCAATATTTGTTTTACGCCTCCTCGAAAGATTTTGTCGATGTCCTTTCGAATTTTGTGAGCCCGGGAGATCGTTCCGATCCGATAATCGAATCCGAAGCATTCGGCCTTCTCCGGGTATTAAACCTGGCCTCGGACAACCGTGGCTTTGGCGCAATTGTTTCGCTCGAGCAGGGCGGCGCCTCGGTGGTTGTCGCTCATGATGGAGATTTCAGGGCTGGCCGTTTTATCGCTGGCGATAGTCCATCCCTGGGCGAGGAGATAATGTATTACATAATCGCCCATGGGACGGAGAATGATCGGCCAAGGCTATTGGTTTGCGGTGATCTCGGCTTCATGGACCATCTAGGCACAACCGAATGGGCTGAAAAGCTCGATTTACCGGATACGATAGGATTAACGACCAGGCAGGGTGTTAGCGATCCAAGCAAATTCGTGACTATTGCGGGTTTGACTTTAAAAAGCGAGAAGCAGCCATGAGAATAATTGCCGGAAAACTGAAAGGCAGGAAGCTGACCGGACCTAAAGGTAATCAATTCCGGCCGACATTAGATCGAGTTAAAGAATCGATATTCAATGTCCTTGGTGAAGATATAATTGGTAGCCGCGTGCTCGATTTGTTTTGCGGCAGCGGGTCGCTTGGAATCGAGGCGATTTCGCGGGGCGCCCGGCGGACTACGTTCGTGGATAGCGATAACGAAGTATTGGAAATCGCCCGAAGTAACGCGTCGAGTATGGGCGTTGAGTTTGAATCCGCGTTCTACCCGAAAGATGTTTTCGAGTATATTCAGCAGTTACCGATGGCGGATTTTAATATAATCATGGCTGATCCTCCATATGAAAAAATGTATGGTACGAAGCTGTGCGAATATATCGCGAAGTATAATACATTGACAAATGGCGGAATTTTCATCATAGAACGCTTTAAAAAGGATAAACCTGAAACCACAGGTTTTAAGCTGGTGAAAAAACTTGAATTCGGGCAGACCGAAGTCGATTTTTATATAAGAGAGGATTAAGATGAGAACAGCTCTCTACCCGGGTACATTCGACCCGGTCACTCATGGACATACTGATATTGTAGATCGGGCGTTGGCGATGTTTGATCGACTTATCGTAGCGGTGGCGAATAACACATCGAAGAGCACGACTTTTTCGGTGCAGCAACGACTGGAACTTTTAAAGGCCGTGATAGGGGATAAGCCGGAGATCGAGATTGTAGAATTTAACGGCCTGACAGCGCATTACGCAAAGGAGCGCGACGTAGCGGCAATAATCCGGGGCTTGCGGGCCGTTTCCGATTTCGAATATGAATTTCAGATGGCTTTGATGAATCGCAGGTTGGTGCCGGAGGTGGAGACGGTTTTCCTGATGCCGCGTGGTAAGTACGCCTACCTGTCATCGACATTGATTAAGGATGTGGCCCGTTTCGGCGGTGAGGTCGATCTGTTTGTCGGCGAGCCGGTGGCGAAGATGCTTCGGGAGAAGCTGAAGAACGAAGAATAGGCAAATTAGGAGCAGACGAGGACGTCTGCCGCCCACAATTGCTAAGCGGCGTTTGGTATCCAGTTGAAGTTGTCGAATGAGATTGTTTTGCTATGTGAGGCAATTGACGGCACGATAATCAGTGGCGGACAGGGCGTCCGCCAACGACAAAAAAGTTGTCGGGTGAGGGCACTCGACAACATGCTATTCGATAGGTATCTATGAAACAAAATAGATTATATGGCGATCTGGCCTGGCTCTGGCCGCTTTTAAGTCCACCGGAGGACTATGCCGGGGAAGCAAAATATTGGCGGGAAACTTTGCGCGAAAAGCTTGGCCCGGGGCGGCATCATATCCTCGAACTTGGCGTAGGCGGCGGGCATAACCTGTCGCATCTCACCTCGGATTTCAAATTCACGGCGGTGGATAGATCCAGAGAGATGCTGGCCCACTCGATCAAGCTCAATCCCGATGTTGAACATAAAAGGGCCGATATGCGCAAAGTGCGGTTGGATCGGAAATTCAACGCGGTTATCATTCATGACGCGATCAGTTATATGCTTACCGAGAACGATCTTCTTAAGACATTTCGCACGGCGGCGGCCCATCTCGATAAGGGCGGTATCTTTGTTACCTCGCCGGATTACCTGACAGAAACGTTCAGCGATCCGTCGATTCATCACAATACGCGTACACATGACGAGACTGAGCTGACCTATGTTGAGTATACTTACGATCCTGATCCCAAAGATAGCAAAATAGAAACTATAATGACCTATTACATCCGCGAAAAAGACGATTTAAGAATTGAGCAGGATTTACATATATCCGGACTGTTTCCGATGGAGACCTGGCGGAGATTATTCGAGCGGGCCGGGTTCATTTTTGAGGCAGTTGATTACCCAGTGCATGAGGATAAACGTCAGGGGTATTTATTTGTAGGAGTGTTGGGGGGATAAGGGGGATGCTAAGCGGCGCCTAGCATCCATTAAACTATTGCCTGTTCCATCTGGACAGTATGAACAGAGGACTTCGTCCGCCAGGCGACGCGTAAAAGCCATAGGTACTACTCATGAAGATTGAAGCTATATGTTTTGATATGGATGGAACATTAATCCGGTACCCTGATTCTGTCAGATATCTATGCTCGCTCAATGGCAATTCGAAATCATTGGAGGGAATTGAAAAGTTAGAGAGCGACGGCATTATTTCATGGATCGACGCGGACTATAAAAAGTCACGGTTGATTAAAGGATTAAGTGTTGAGGAAGTAGAAGACAATTTCAAGAGAAATATAAAAATTATTCAAAATTTAGATCGAGTGTCAATGTATCTTAGGGAAAGAGAGATTAAGCAGGTTCTGATAACCGCCGGACCGATCCAGGTTGCTGAAATTCTCAGTACACAATTTAGTTTCAATGGTGTCTATGGCAGTTTATATGAAGTGCAAGCCCGGAAGTTTACCGGCAGAATTATCAGTCACCTCGGAAGTGAGAATAAGCTGAGTTGTTTAAGGGAATTCTGTTTGAATAACAACATCGCTCTCGATCATTGCGTGGCAATCGGGGATGGTGAATCGGACATTGGTATTTTTGAGAAATGTGGGCGCTCGATCGCAATCAACTATTCCGATGCGATAAAAGGCAAAGCGACCGAACAGATAATCACCGATGATTTATCGGATATAATTAGTATTTTAGAATATTGGCTTTCAGAATAAATAGCGTGTATTGAGAAGGAACGGGTCGTTGCCATTTCGGTTAATACGAATAAAATGTTAAGACAGCGGGGCCTTGATCTACTCCCGCTTATGTTGAAATCGTCGGGTGGGGGCACCCGACAACAGGCTCGATGTTGTGGGATTGGGCGATTTACACAGCTTGGCTAAACATTTTATCGTACATATCCGGGTAGAGTTCTTTTACGCAATCGGGGCAGATACCATGGCTGAATTCAACATCCACGTGATCCCTGACATACGTTTCGACTTCATTCCAATAACCATGATCATCACGGATCTTTTTGCAGCCGGAGCAAATCGGCAGAAGTCCGTTCAACCTCTTGACATCCTCCAGGGCCCTTTGCAGTTTAACGTTTTTTTTGCTTAACTCATCCTTTTGACGCCAAATTTCCTTGTAAGAATCCGCCAGGAGAAGAATGGATCTCACCCTGGCGATAAGTTCGACTTTATCAATAGGTTTGCGAATAAAATCTACCGCTCCCGCTTCCAGGGCGGTTTGAAGATTTTTGGAGGATGTCATAACGCCGCTGGCCATAATAACCGGAATATTTTTGGTAATTTCGTTGTTTGTCAGATACCTGGTAGCCTCAATACCCGACATTATAGGCATTTCCCAGTCGCAGATAATGAGATCAGGAATCACTATTTTCGCGATTTCACAACCCCTCAAACCATCTAATGCCTGGTACAGCCTGTATGGTTGGCTAGTGCCCTCGAGGAACTTAATAATTTGTTCTATATTTATGGGTTGGTCATCAATAATAAGTATTTTTCGCTCGTTCATTATATTAATCCGCGCTATATTTTAATAAGTTTTTCGTATTTATCTTCGTTACTCGCATAGACGGCCTGCTGCATTTGTTCCTTCCAGAGTTCCAGGCCGGTCCGGGGCTGAGGTTGAATTCGTCTCAATATTTCCCTTAAATCACTAACCTCATAGATTTCGAGTTTAGCAAGCAGTTCCAGGTAAGGCTTCAGATCACCTTTTTCCGATTCCGACAAATTCAATTCGCTAATTTCAAATCCCGCAAGCTTCTCCTTGGCTGTAACTTCTTTATCGCTTTTTCTCAGGGTAAACCAGAATGTGGTTCCATTGCCGATTTCCGATTCTACGCCGATCTCTCCGCCATGTGATTCGACTGCCAATTTACAGAATGTCAAGCCCAATCCTGTTGATCGTATAATACTGGATTTTCTGGGCTGCACCTGTTGAAATTTGTCGAAAACGGTGTCGAGTTTGTCAACCGGAATTCCTTCTCCATTGTCGGATACCGAAACTTTGATAAAACCATCGGAGTCAAGTACCGATTTCAATAAAATCCGGCCGTTGTTTGGAGTATATTTAATAGCGTTCGTTAAGAGATTGATTAATACTCTCTCGATAGTGTCCGGTTCGGCGACGACCGATGAATCCCGAGGGATATTATTGACCACATCGATACTCTTCTCCCGGCTTAGGAAACTGATCTGGTCAATCGCGATTTCGCTAATCTGATGAAGGTTGTGGTCATCGGTTTCAAGCCGCATCCGGGCATCCTCGAATTTCTGAACGTCCAAAATGTTCAGAACCATATTTAGCATCTGCTTGCTTGACTGATGGATGACCATCTGCGCATGTTCTTGACAATCCGCCGAATAGTTCAGGATAACACTTATCGGATTTTTCAAATCGTGAACGGTCATCCCGGTCATACCTTCTTTAAACCCGTCAAGTTCAGTAAGCTTTACATTGGCCTTTTTTAAATCGTTGGCCTGGTTTTCGATATGATGTTTCTGCTCTAGAAGTAATTGATTCGCCTTTTTCTTATTATTATTAGCTCGTATCATCACCAACGCCAGAATTAGAACAAGTTCAAGACCCAATCCTATTGATATGGTAATGGCGTTTTGTCTTTTAATAGTAGCCTTCTGAATTTCTTTGTCTTTTCTAAGAAGTTCGTTTTCTTTTTCTTTCTTTTCGGTATCATATCTGGTTTGCAGTTCGGCTATTTGGCTGCTGTTTTCGGTGGTGAAGATACTGGCTTTCATTTTGGAATACATTTTATGGTATTCGAGCGCGCTTTGATAATTGGCCTGGTCCAAGAACAGCTTAGATAAGCTTACATAATTCTCTTTCAGCATCTCCTTGGCATCGATTTCTCGCGCCAGTTTAATGCTTTCTTCATAATAGCGATATGATTTATCGTATTCTTTCAGATCCCTATATATCTCTCCAATATTATTCAAGTCTATGGAAATACCTTCTTTATCACCGATTGTTTCCTGAATTTTCAATGATTTTCTGGAATATTCCAAAGCCAAATCAATTTCACCTAATTTGCGATAGATATAGCCAATGTTTGAAAAGGTGATACCCGCTCCATAAATATCGCCAATATTTTCATTTATTGTTATTGCCCTAAAATAATATTCTAAAGCCTTGTCGTAATCCTCTGTTCTTTCATAAATAAGCCCGATGTTATTAATGGCTAGAGCCATTCCCAGGCTGTCTTGAATCTCTTCCGCAACATTTAATGATTTTTGGAAAAAACCCAGTGCTTGATCGTTATCACCCATAATATCATGAATGATTCCGATATTGTTGTACGATCTGGCAACGCCTTGTTTGTCCTTAATTTCCTCGCATATCCCTAATGAAATGAAATGATACTCCAGAGATTTGTCATAATCACTCATAGTAGAATAAATAAGTCCGAGATTGTTTATTGATTTGCTGATCCCCAGGCTATCGTTGATTTGTTCCGACAATCTCAATGACTTCCGCGTATACTCAAGAGCTAAAGCTCGATTACTCATGATATTATTGCCAACTCCAATGTTTCTAAGAGCTTTGGCCTCGCCCATCCTGTCTTTAAGTTGCTGTGATAATTGTAAGGCTTCATTGGCCAGTTCTATAGTCGTCGCGGGCGATATTCCCCAATGGGCTCTGGCTAGCTTGATTAGGACATCGATTTTTTCGCTATCAGGCAAATCGGGCAGGAGCGTTTTAAGGCTATCGATATTAGACTGTGAAAACGAGATGGCGCTTAAAGCCAGTACAAGTATTAATGTCATCGTCAAGCGTTTCATGATTTAGTTCCTAAAGCTCCATTGCCTTACAATTTAGTTATTTGATTTCAGTGCCATTCATTTTTACAATTAATTCATCAACAATTATACCGTAGGATTTGCGCTTGTTGCATAGTGGAACGATTCTTCAAATAACCCATTAGTAATAAGTTAGTTACAATAATTCCCCTGAAATGGTTGATAATATATTTAGATTATTGTCAGATGTAAAATATGGTGCCAATCCGATATTTTGGGGGATAGACCCATATTTGCAGCCAGTTTAAGATGTTGGGTGAGGTCGTTTGACTCCGCGAGGCCCCGACAACACGATAATTAGGGTCGGACCTCAAGGCAAGCGAGGTCGTCTATTGATCACCCAATTTATTCCGATTCTCTACTTTGATTTCCATAACGATACGTCCCCATCCACCACACTCCAATCCCACGTCAAAACACGCGGCTCGATTGAATTTCATTTTATTGGGATCAGCATCAGCATAGAGTAGCTCGATCACCGTGAAAACTTGGGGTGTAATCGCGTTTAAAGCATAGATACATATTTTATCGGGGCACCGTTCGGTTAAGAGGTTTCCCGCTCCATCAAAATAAAACTTATTGCCAATCTTATGTTGGCTGTTGCAGCCGTGCGAATCAATTACCTCGGCAACGATTGTTATTTTGAGTAATTCCGGAGCTCTGGATAATAAGGCGTCATTTTTCGGGTTTTCCCGGAATTTTATCATTTCCTCATCCGAGTAACCTAATCGCTTTTTCATGTATTTCCACTTTATTGCATTCCATGCCGCATCTTTTATACCCATTTTTTGAGCTCCATTTTAAAAAGGGCTGAGACAAGCTCAGCCCTTGCATTACTTTATTATCTACGCCTGATCTACTCAGCCTTGGCTTTTTTCCCCATGCCTTCGATAAACGGCGTGAACAGGTCAATCGGGATTGGGAAGACAGTGGTGGAATTGCGTTCGGCGGCAACCTCGACAAGTGTTTGCAGGAATCTCAACTGAATACCGACCGGGGTTTGACCGATAGTCGAGGCGGCTTGATGGATACGCTCGGAGGCCTGGACCTCGCCATCGGCGTGGATAACCTTGGCCCGGCGTTCACGTTCGGCCTCGGCCTGACGGGCGATTGCGCGCTGCATCTCCTGCGGTAAGTCGACATTCTTGACCTCGACGACGCTTACTTTCACGCCCCAGGGCTCGGTTTGCAGATCGATAATCTTTTGCAATTCCAGGTTGATTTTCTCGCGTTCACCCAGAAGCTCGTCGAGTTCGACCTGGCCCAATACCGAGCGCAGGGTGGTCTGAGCGATTTGCGAGGTGGCGTAGATGTAATCTTCAACATCAACGATAGCCTTGTTAGCATCCATAACCCTGAAATAAGCTACCGCGTTGACTTTAACAGTGACGTTATCCTTGGTGATAATGTCCTGCGGCGGGACATCCATCGGCACTGTTCTCATCGAGACTTTCACCAT
>JAAEQD010000076.1 GCA_024231855.1 Candidatus Zixiibacteriota bacterium | reverse complement strand
GAAGCCGGGCCCATTTGTTATAACGTATCTCTAAAATATCCGGTACCGTATATTGGGCTAACTTCCGCGCCTTGCCGGCAACGAAATACAACACGATAAGCGCGACCCAGACACCGGCATCGAACCACAAAGCGGGGAAGCCTTTATCGTAGGCAAGCCCAGCGCTGGCGATAATCGAACCGGAACCGATCCAGGTCGCCAGAAGCGTCCCCACCAGCACTTTCGCCGACAGCTTTCGCCCGGCCACCATGAAATCATCCTGCGTCTTCACCTGACGGCTACGCCAGGCCCCGACACCGATAAGAATAACCAGGTAGATTATAATCACCCACAGGTAAGTCATGTTTATATTTACTCTAAGATTGTGGGATTGTCAAATTTATGTTGATTGATGTTACCATGCCAACAGATTGCCGCGGTCGGCCAGAAGGCCTTCCTCGCAATGACATTAACGCGAGCCTGTCATTGCGAGGAGCGAAGCGACGCGGCAATCCGTTAGTTTTGGCTTTTGTTCTCGTTATGAAGCGCTACTTCATAACGCGTATGTTCCCAAGCGCCGCTTGGGAACAAATGAGGGGATTGCAGGTTGCGAGCTTGCTCCCTAAAGACTATGATTGAAATGAATAAAACTCTTGACAAATCGATTCAATTATCGCTTTCTTATTATAATTAGTAGTCCAAAGCTAACCTTAATATTTTGCCTAGTAAATTTCTGCATCGGCGAGTAGACTAATTAAGCTATTGCTGATAACCTCAATTAAAGGAGGAATTATAGAGATACAAATTTATTGCGGGGAGTTTTACTCCAATAAAGATTGTTAATTCTGTCAAGCGAGGTTTTTATGCGCAAATTGTTTATTATCTTGATGATGGTAGCTCTGATTTTTTGTTTCACGCATATGTCCGCGATTGCTGACTGGGAGCCCGGAGATGGCCACAAAATGCATTTCCCACAATTACCGGATGAGGAGGGCTGGGATGTGAACGCAACCTGGCCGAAAGTTTTAGCCGATGATTGGCGGTGCTCCCAAACCGGCTTTGTTAAAGCAATTCATTTCTGGGGTTCGTGGAGATTTGAGATGGAAGGCCCAATCGAAAGTTTTTCGATCAGCATCCACGCCGATATCCCGGCCGACCCGCCTGAAATTCCCTACAGCCGTCCCGACGATCCACCGCTCTGGCAGCAGGTGATAGATTGGAACATGGTAACAGCGATTATGTTAACACCGCCCTTTGTGGAGGGTTGGTATAATCCCGGTACCGGCGAGGTTGATGCTACTGATCATAATATATACTATCAATATAATATCGAACTGCCGGAATTCATGTGGTTTTTCCAGGAGGAGGAGACCATATATTGGCTGAATATATCCGCGAATCTCGAAAATCCCGACTTGAGATGGGGTTGGAAATCATCCTTGAACCACTGGAATGATAACGCGGTATTTTCCGATGATGTGTATGATTGGCTTCTCATGTTCGAACCATCAATGGGTCCTACTTTTCCCTATATGCCCGGGGATGTTAACGGTGATATTTATGTCGACGATAGGGATGTTGATTTCCTAACAGATTATTTCCAGGGCGGCCCGCCGCCGCCGTATGTTATACCAAATACAATCCCGCCTTTCTACGCGGCGGCTGATGCTAATGGCGATTGCATCGTGATAGGTACAGATGTCATCTATTTGATTGATTATTTAATTCATGGCGGGCCCCCGCCGACATTTTGCCCCGATTATCCGCCAATGGAAGTTATGCAGCAGCTTGATCTGGCCTTTGTTATTAACGGTGGCGGAAATTTATATGAGTATCTCCCCGGCGATGTCAATATGTACAACGGCATCTGGCCACCGTTGGTTATTGGCGGTGATGTGACATATCTGGTGAACTATTTCAGAGCGAATCCGGCAAGTCAGTCTTGTTTGCTTGATGGTTTTTGGTGTTCAGCCGATGCTAACGGCGATTGCATGGTTATCGGTAGCGATGTGACCAGATTGGTCAACTATTTCCGTGGACTAGCCGCGATTACTTATTGCCCTGACTGCGACCCGGCCTGGCTAACGCCCGATGATTTGCCGGAAGAGGAACCATTAGGTTGGCCCAACTGTGATAACTAACATAAACAGCAATGACATCAAGATAATGGCAGGTTCCCTATAAGCTTGCGATAGAAAATGTGCCTGACAAGAATGGGTTCAGGATTACTCCGCTGCCGCCTTATGCGAAATCGCCTCCAACAAGCTGCTGACTATTTTGAATGAATTGTTTGAGGCTTGTTGCAGGTAGCTTTCGAATTCATCCTTGGCGTTTGAACTTGCCGAATCGGAGATAGTGCGAAGCACCACAAACGGCACCTCGTTGACCAAACAGGTGTAGCCGACCGCCGCGCCCTCCATCTCGATAGCCACCGCTCCGAACTCGCGCTGCAGCCATTCGATTTTACGCTCATCGGAAACGAACCGGTCACCGGAGACGATTGTGCCGACTACCAATTGCGGAGAATCTTTCTCATACTTGAAAATGCTATCGAAACCAAAGCAGGTCAGCTTGACTAATGTCGGATCGGCTTCGATCATCCGGCCTACATCGGGAAGTTCGCCGTGACGGCGGCCGAAAGTGGTCAGATCGAAATCGTACTGGACCACGTAATTTGATACGACCACATCGCCTCTGGCCAGATTAGGCACCAGCGATCCGGCCAGGCCGGTGAATATGATCCGCTCGATATCGAATTTATCGATCATGATCTGGGTAGCGATTGTCGCGTTAACCTTACCGATACCTGATTGTAAAAGCACGATCTGTTGCCCTTTGAGACTGCCGGTCATGTACTCCATCCGGGCATGCGTGGAGGTTTCGGTTGATTCCATGTTCTCTCTGAACAGGGCGACCTCCTCGGCCATGGCGCCAATGATTCCGATCATGATTCTTTGAATCCTTCCAGGATCGTTGAGGCGTATTCTTTCGCCGAGAAAAGAGAATGATCACGGTAGTTGCCGCATTCCCTGGCGGTTGTTCCGGGTACATCTTCCCATCTGGTCTCGAGTATTTGACCGAGCGATTTGATCAATGCCTGCTTTATCATGTCGCTTTCTACATCACCCCAGATCGAGAGATAGAACCCGGTCCGGCAGCCCATCGGCGAAATATCGATTACTCCATCGAGATGTGTTTTCATATATGTCGCCAGAAGATGTTCCAGCGTATGAATCGCCGCTGTGGGTATAGCCCCAACATTGGGTTTAACGAATCGTAGATCGAATTTACTGACCTTATCACCGGCCGGGCCTGATTGTACACCGGCTTTGCGCACCTGGGGCGCGGTCATCTCATTATGATCGATTAAGAACGATTCGGGTATTTTAGATGATTTTGTCATATTTACTCTTTCGGTCCGGCACAGAAATTCTTTGATTTTTGTCCGATGTTAGGTTAAACACTGTGTCATATTATGAAGAAATAGACGGAAGCGCAAGGTGTGCTTTTACTTGACATATAATTGATATATGAGATATACTGTGGCATCGGAACATATTATTAATTGATTGGTTATATGTATATCAAGACTGGATAAGGACTTATATGGAGCAAAGTAATATCAACCATACCCCATTGCTGAATTAGTATTAAATAGCCTTGACATCAGGAGTTACATCTTTTAAGATATCAGGCAAATTTGAGTTAGTTTAATCCTCGGACAGACGCGGAGGTACGAGAGGAACCTTTTGATGTTGTTATTGGCCAGGGATTGAGTAGAATACTTCTCGAGCGATTATTAGAAAAACTATAGAATAGTGCGTTTAGCCAGGATTACTTTTTCAGAAGTAAAATTGCGAAAGCGGGCCTTGATTTCAAATTTCGGCCTGTCTTGCTTGATTTTTTTATTGCTTGCTTTGTCTCCTTTAATGACGATTGCCGCCGATAAGGATATTCCATCGCTTGATATACCAAATGAAAGAGGTCTTAATTCCGGTAGCGCCATTTTTACCAGCAATACCGATGGTGAAATCGTACTTCACTGGACAGCCCCGGGCGATGATGGTTTTGTCGGCCAGGCGGCCGGCTATGATATCCGCTTCAAGCCATCCAGGTTCGGCCCGATCGATACCGAGCTTAAATGGCAATCCGGCATCAGGGTTGCCGATGAACCATTTCCGGCGCCCGCCGGTCAAACCGATTCGATGTTGGTAACCGGTCTGGAGAGTGGCGAAAGCTACTATTTCAGTATCAAAGCCTACGATGAGCACGAGAATCATTCCGGCTTGTCTAATTCACCGGAGGTGGTAGCGTCTAATTTCGGTTATACGATCAGTGTCGATACTTTAGGCTGGGGTGATGTCTCAATCGAGCCGGATAAAGACTGTTATGAACCGGGCGAGACCGTAATTTTAACGGCCCTGCCATATGATAGTTGGTTTTTCGATAGCTGGAGCGGTGATTGGCAGGGAAACACCAATCCGGTTTCGCTGGAGATTATTGATGATATGAATATCACGGCCATATTTATCACTGATTTTATCGCCGGCGATGCCAATGGGGACGGGCTTTTAAAATCGTCGGATATCACTTATTTGCTGGGCTATATTCATGAACAATTCCCGGCTCCCGATCCATATCTTTCCGGCGACGCGAACGGTGATTGCGATGTGAATGGTCATGATGTGACTTACCTGGTAAATTTCTTCAGGGGCATCGGCCCATTGCCGGTTAGAGGAGACTGCGATCCGGTATTTATTTCCGCAAGGGATGATTCCGAAAGCCGTTAAATTTATGCTAAAACAATTCTTTTTATTATTTGATAGTGAATTAACCGCAACTTAGACTACGATAATCAATTTATAATATTTTATACTCAACAAATGATAATTTTCTTGGTATAAAACAAATAGTGTGTATAATATTAGAAGACCTGAATTCGACATAATTGAGGAAGGATAGATAATGAAAGTTGCAGCCGTTTTAATAATCGTATTACTAATTCTGGGCATAGCCAATGCCGATGAGCCGAAAACTTTCGATCAAGCCAAAGCGCTGGCGGCCCAATCGGGCAAGCCGATAATTCTGGAGTTCGTGAAAAGCGAATGCGAGTACTGCTCGCAAATGGCTCAGGATGTCATCAACCGAAAAGACCTGCAAAGCGCCCTGGATCGCGTCGTCCATATCTCGATGAATTTTAAAGGCGACGAGGGATCAAAAATCGCCGATCAATATACGGTGGGGATTTATTTTCCGGTCTTTTTCCTTTTAAACAGCCAGGGCGAAATTATCAAGCGCTGGACCGGCTATACTACGGTGGAACGTTTCGTTGGCGAATTGAACGCCGCCATGAACGATATGAGGACTGTGAATGACCGTCTGGCCAGTTACAAAGCCAACCCAACTTTCAACGATGCCTTATATTTCGCCAAGTATTACTCCGATATCTGGGACTATCTCACGGCCAACGATTATTACCGTCAGGCGCGAAACTTAAGAGGCGCCGGCCCGTCTTTGTACGCCTACGAGATTTTTCAGAATACCGCTAATGCCGCCTGGCAGGACACGCTTGAATTCGATGACGTTTTACCGATGGCCGATTCGGTACTGACATTGCAAAAAAGCAACAGCCGCAATATTGTCGGTCTGGCGAAAATTATGGCTCGCCTGGGTCGGAAAAAAGAGATGACCCATCGCTTAGCCAAATACCTGCAGGCCGGAATCGATATCACCGCCCGCGGCAGCGCGCCGAAAACGGTCAAAGAGCATGAATTATTCAGAGCCGATTACGCGCTTTATGTCGAGGTCGATACCAGCAAAGCCGTCCAGATCAAGAAAGCGACCATGACCGCCAACTGGGCGCAATCGCCCGAGGAGTTTTACGGCTATGCCAGATGGTGCCTCGAACACAGAATCCAGTTAGCCGAAGCCGAAAGTTTCGTCCGCAAGGCGCTGGGTATGGCCTCACCCGGCGAATTCAGGGGCCAGGTCCACAACACCCTGGCCGAAATCTGCCACGCCCAGGGCAATAAGCAGGAAGCCATAAACCAGATCAAGCTGGCCATAGAGCAGAACCCCAAGAAGGGCACGTATAAAGACAAGTTGAAGGAGTGGCAGGGCACGCCGTAGATATAAGGTAATTCTACCTTTTTGGGGTTTACAGCTTCTATAATTTTGTTGTAAGATATATTAGTATAGATTACCAATTGGGGTTGATGTATTTTGTTAAGAAGATCATTGCTGATTTTTATTCTTTTTATCTGTTCAAATCCGAATTCTTTTTGTAATGAGTATGAAATTATCGACTTCAGTAGCACAACTTTTAATGATTCAATTTGTAGAGAATATTGGCTAGAAAATAATCAAGCATGGATTGAAGTAGATACCACAAACTATTGGTCGCCTATAATTTTTATTCCAGGAATTATATTCGACTTTTCCTCTTTTTCTAAAAGGGTTGAATTTTATTATGCACATTTTGAATCGGAATTAAGTTTTAATAGTGCGGAATTCAAGTCTGATGCTGTATTTAATGATGTAATTTTTAATTCATTAATTTCATTCGGCGGAGCTGATTTTCGTTCATTCGCCAGTTTTTACGGAACTATGTTCAAAGATACTGCTAATTTTGATGGATCCATTTTTAATGCTTTGACCAATTTTTATGAAACAGACTTTGGTACCAGCGCTAGTTTCAAACATGCTACTTTCAAAGACGATGTAAATTTTGCGCATGCCAACTTCAATTCAGCAGTTGTAGATTTTGAAAATGCTACTTTTGATTCAACAGCTTTCTTCTGGCATACAACTTTTGGTCCAATGGTTATTTTTAGGGAAGCCAGTTTCCTTAAAAATGCTGAATTTTACGGGGCAAAATTACCAGACACTTTAGATTTAAGGAGCGTTACTCAAATAAAGGGGAAACTGGATTTTACATACAGTTTACCTCCTAGACTATCTAAAAAATGTCTTATAGCTTTAGCTGGCGCGGATATAAGTAAAATTAAACTTCGAATGGATTTATTCGAGTTATGGTTTCCAGATTCTTCCTTTATAGTTCAGGACGGCTTTATAGTTCAGGCCGGGAAAAAAGATACTGTTATAGCCGCTGATACTACTATTTTAAATGATTCGTCCTTAGTAATAACGGCAGATACATTGATAGGTATTTGGGATAAAGAGATATTTTCACATGACCATAAAATAGCTGTATACGAACAACTTCTTGAAAAACTAGCGAGCGACGGTATGATGGAAAGCTTTAAAATCCTCGATATTGATTATCGTAAATTCAAAGCGAAACACAGTGGTGGTTTCAGTTGGTATTTCCTCGATACATTTCAGGATTGGTGGTGGAATTACGGCTACACCAAGGAGCGAGTGTTTATCTGGGCCATAGGTTTCTGGCTACTGTTCTCATTTATCAATCTGTTTTTCTATCACAAGCTCATTGACGGTGTATATTCAATCGGGTTCCTAGGTGCGCATAAATATCAGGCATCAAAGGGAATTAAGAAGCTTATCTTTTACAATTTATATGTTATCACTTATACGGCGCAGATATTTTTCGGGCTGAAAATGAATATGGATAATTTCAAAACCGGCGTTATTAAAGAACATCCGTTTTTGTTCTCTTATTTAATGATTGTTTATATTGTGGGCTTAATCTGCCTGGGCTTCATTGTTAATATAATATTCACCAGATAATAACTCTAAAACTTCTAGGGTGCCCCATCTCCCGCCAAAAGCGGGAGTGGGTTACTTTCGCACGAGAACAATATCCATTCCAAATCAATCTTTATTCCAACTCCTCACTGGTTATCAAACAGAGTTTGGGACCGAGAGAGCAAATCTAAAACTTCACCTTCTTCCCATAAAACAAATCATCCGCCCAGGCCGAAACAATCTGCGCGAATGAAGAACTCTTGATACCCGCCCTTACGGTATTATGCGTGAATGTAGGGGGATGGCTATAGGGGCAGACTTTCATGCACAGTCCGCAATCGGTACCGATTGCTTTCCAGTAGCGGAAACATTTCTCGATATCAAACGTCCATTTCTCCACACCGCGGATATCGGTCTTACCACCTGATGCAATCGACCCAGATGGACAATTGGTGGCGCATTTTTTACATCTGGCGCAAAAATTCTGGACGCCGAAATTTATCGGCTTATCAGGAATAAGCGGCAGATCGGTAGTCACGGCTCCCAATCGCACCCGCGCGCCCAGTTTCGGGGATATCAGGTAATTGAGCCGGCCCAATTCGCCCAGTCCGGCATCGTAAGCCACCGCCGGCAGCATAATCTGGTAGTTGCTGCCGGAGATATGCGCTCGTGCCGGATAGCCCAGGTTTCTGATATACTCGGCCAGCGGGATTGATAGCTTGGCGGCATTCAAGTATTGAGCGGCGCTCTCTTCTGTAATCGGCAAACGTGGCGCCTGTTCGACTTTGAAATAATCCATCTCCAGAGTAAACACGATAGCATATGTATGGTTGTTATTAATCGGCGCGCCCCATGGCTCCGGGCCCCGACCGACACGCGAATAGACATAAGCCGGATTTAGCCGTGCCACACCGACATCGGCAGCCTCGTGCTCCAGTACCATTTCTTTCATCTCTTTTGTGATAGCCATTTTGTCGAGCTGTTGACGGGTTGCGTCGATTTCGCCATCGACATGATTTAAAAATGACCTGACCGATTTGAAAATAGATTGCACTTCAGCCGAACGGGCTTGATCGTAATACCTGCCGCCGTGTGATAAAAATTCCGGCAGCTTGCGTATCCGGTCATCGATCTTTTTCAGTTCCGGATGATCGGCGTAGTATTTATCATACTTCTCGGTCCCCGGCTCATACTCGTTGCGAGCGAACATTATATCACGCTCATCAACTCTCTCGGTAATATCGCCTACCTTAATGGATGACCTTTTGCCGAAAGGCATGAAAAATAGCAAAGCCATAAACAAAGTTATAATATTCGGAATTGATAGAAAAAACGGGCTCGGTTTAAACAAAATATATCCGCCAAACCAGATAGAGCCAAACGCGATTAGCATGATAAGGCTAAGAAACGCCGCCCGTGATTTTCTTTCACGAATCGATGAAGAACCGAATACGATCAGAAATAAGCATATCGCTGTCCCGATAATAATATGTGATAATTCAACAATTCCCATACTCACTTAATCCAATGTAGCCAAAAACTTACAGCCGATCAAGATAAATGATTTATAGATATCTTCATCATGGTATTGATTATACCAAATCAGGAGTACTTGATTTATTAATGGTTCTATCGTAGAATAAAATATGATAATTATTTAATTAACAGTCACAGATAAGGAATTCATATGAAAAATAGATGCGAATGGCCGGGCTCGGATGAGTTGATGCGGCAGTATCACGACATCGAATGGGGAGTGCCGGTGCATGATGATAAAAAGCTGTTCGAGTTTTTGCTTCTGGATGCTTTTCAAGCCGGGCTTAGCTGGTCGACTATCCTGAAAAAAAGAGAAAATTTCAGTAAAGCATTCGATGATTTCGATTATAGGAAAATCGCCAAATACAAGCAAAAGAAAATCGATAAGCTTTTAGGCGATGCCGGAATTATCCGCAACAAACTTAAAATTCATTCCACGATTACCAACGCTATCGCCTTCCAGGATATCCAAAAGAAGTTTGGCAGTTTCGATACGTATATCTGGGGCTTCGTGGGCGGTAAGCCGATCGTGAATAAGTGGAAAACAATGAAACAGATTCCGGCCAAGACCGCCGAGTCGGACGCGATGAGTAAGGATCTGAAAGGTCGCGGCTTCAAATTTGTCGGCTCGACAATCTGCTACGCTTTCATGCAGGCCGCCGGGCTGGTCAACGATCATGTCGTCGGTTGCTTCCGCTATAACCAGTTGAGGAAAATGAAATAGGCTATGGTCATTCAAAAAGGCTACTACGATAAAAAACTGTCGGCCGAGAAGTTAAAACGCGTTTATGATATCGCGCCGCCCCGGGTAAAACAATACCTTCAAGCCGAAATCGATCATGTACTGGCCCGGGTCCGAAAGTCCGATAACGTACTTGATCTGGGTTGCGGATACGGCCGTACCCTGGAAGCATTAAGCGAAAGATCTAAGGCGGTTTGGGGCGTTGATACTTCGATTGACAGCCTGAAACAAGCGAGTGAATCTTTAGAAAGTTTAGTCAATTGCCATCTCGCCCAAATGAATGCCGTCAGCTTGGGATTTGGAGATAAACAGTTCGATCTGACTATCTGTATCCAAAATGGCATCTCGGCTTTCAAAGTCGATCAACTTGAATTGATCAAAGAGTGCCTACGGGTCACCAAACCTGGTGGCCGGGCTTTGTTTTCGACTTACTCCGAAAAATTCTGGGCCGACCGTCTCGAGTGGTTCGAAATCCAGGCCGCGAATGGATTGCTTGGCCGGATCGACTATGACAGGACCGGCAATGGCATTATCGTTTGCGAGGATGGCTTCAAAGCCACTACTATCGGCCCCGATAGATTCAAGTCACTTATATCCGGTTTGAATATGAAATCTCAAATAATCGAAGTCGATAATTCCAGTTTGTTCTGTGAAATCCTGGTTGAGTGAATGATCTCATTACAGATAAATACCCGGGAATTTTTTCGCATTATACGGTTAACGAATTTCGTGGGAACGAGTTAGGCGATAATCGGATTAATATATATGTAAATAGGATAAGAGGGTTTAAGTTTGACAAAACCTGAAAATTTGTTATCTTAAAAAGACGGATTATTTGCGCGTAAAATTTAAAAGCGAGGAAATTATGAAGTTGAAGACACTTATGTTGATGGCCCTGATTCTGGCGATCCCGGCAATGCTTATAGCCCAGGATTATACAGTCCAGGATTTCCGGGATGCCGAATACAAGATGAAATCCGAGCATTGGCAGAAAATGCAGGAGAGTATGAACTCCGATATTACTCTCGATCAAGCTGATTTCGATGTCAAATACTGGGAGTTGAATATCGACGTTACCGATATCGCCGGTCAGACGGTTACCGGTAATGTTACTATGACGTCCCAATCGGTTGTCGATGGCTTAACCGAAGTTGATTATGATCTTCATTCGAATATGGTCGCCGAATCGGTTTTAATGGATGGCGAACCGGTCGCTTTCTCTCATAGCGATCATATCCTGACTATTACTCTCGATCAGACCTATAATGAAGGTGATCTGTTCACGACAGAAGTCTATTATAACGGTCATCCGGCCGGCGGTGGTTTAGGTTCGTTCGCCTGGGAAGAACATAACGGCCATCCTATCATCGCCACATTATCCGAACCCATAGGCGCCCGCGAATGGTGGCCCTGTAAAGACATACCGCATGATAAAGCCGATTCCTCGGATGTGCTTATCACCGTCGATGAGGACCTGGTGGCTACATCAAACGGCCTTCTAATCTCCAATACTGATAATGAAGACGGCACCAGAACATTCCACTGGCACAATTCCTACCCGATAACCACTTATCTGATTTCCATGGCTATTTCCAATTACGCTGAATTCACCGATTGGTACGTTTACTCCGAAACCGATTCGATGCCAATCGTTAACTATGTCTATCCGGAGCACTTGAGCGCGGCCGAAGAAGATCTGAACATAACGGCAGCCGCTATGGAATTTTTCGCCGGGTTGTTCGGTGAATACCCGTTCATTAATGAGAAATACGGCCATTCGATATTCACTTGGGGCGGCGCCATGGAACATCAGTGTAACACCAGCTATGGCCAGGGGCTAATCCGGGGCGATCATGCTTACGACTGGATCCTCGTCCATGAGTTGGCTCACCAATGGTTTGGCGATATGATCAATTGTGACACCTGGCCGAATATCTGGATGAATGAAGGTTTCGCGTCGTATCTGGAGGCGCTCTGGGCCGAACATCTATATGGTTTTGAAGCCTATAGAGATTATATGGTTTACAACAATGATGTCAGCGATCCCAGCGGCCCGATTTATGATCCCGATGAATTGTTCAGCGGTAACACGGTTTACGATAAAGGCTCATGGGTACTGCACATGCTTCGCGGTGTGATGGGCGATGAGGCGTTTTTCGAAGGAATGTACGCTTACGCCAACGATCCCCGGTATCAATACGGCACGATCACCACTCAGGAATTCCAGGCGCTTATGGAAGAGTATTACGACGCGCCGCTTGATTGGTATTTCGATGAGTGGCTCTGGGGTATGAACCGTCCCTGGTACGGATATTCCTGGCTGACTGAGGATATCGGCAACGGGCAATGGGAGGTGTTCCTTCATATAAGGCAGGCTCAGCCCGCGCCGGCGCCCGAAGTATTTACTATGCCGATTCAGGTATTTCCCCGTATCAATGGTGTCGATACAATGATCACGGTGTTCAACGACAGCCGTATAGATGACTTACGTTTCATAGTCAATGGCGAACCGACGGCGGTCGGTTTCGATATGCATGATTTCATCCTCAAGATGGCCTACAACCAGGGCTACACGATGAATATTGTTACCACCGAATTGCCCAACGGCTTCGAGGAAATGCCCTATTCACATATAATCGAAAGCCGCGGCGGCGAAGCCCCGTACACCTATACGGTAACCGAAGGAAGCCTACCCGCCGGGATGGAACTTGATGCCGCTACCGGTGAACTGTCAGGAGTCCCCGAAATCTGGGGTGAGTACGCTTTCACGATCGAAAGCAACGACTCATCCAATCCGCAATTAACCGATGAGCAGGAGTTCGACTTTTTAGTAGAGGAAGCGATCGGTATCGAGGATAACGTGAATCTAATACCTGTCGAGTTCGAACTTCATAGCAACTACCCCAACCCATTCAATAACTCCACGGTCATCAGTTTCAACCTAACTAGGCAAAGCGATGTCAGCCTCGATATATACAATGTGCTCGGCCAGCAGGTAGCCAATCTTCACAGCGGCCAGTTAAGCGCCGGCCATCACAATTTCCTCTGGACCGGTGATTCGGTGCCATCGGGAGTATATTTCTACAAACTGACAGCTGACGATAAAACCGAAGTACAGAAGATGACGTTGTTGAAATAATTTAAACGAATATCCAATCCTTAAAAGCCCGGTCTTGAACAAAGGACTTCGTCCGCCAGACCGGGTTTTTTACTATCATCTGTCATTGCGAGGAATCCCGCCATAAGCGGGATAACGCGGCAATCTGTTGGATTAACGGATTGCTTCGCTTTGGCTCGCAATGACTGAACAAGTATTGTAATCATCGTTCTGTCAGATCGTAGCGAAGCGTGATCTGACAGCCGCTCAGCGTCAAGTACTGGCACGACCTGACACAACTTCCGAACTTAGAGTCCATTCGTCACTTTGCCACCCCGATAACCAATTGACAAATTCCGAATTTTAGTTATCTTATTATATAGAAAATAGCGGATTAAACCTCGCAAAGGAGTAAAAATGCGAAATGTTATAGTGTTGACCCTTATAGGCTTATTAGCTTTATCATCAATATTGACTGCCCAGGAAATCACCCATCAGGAGTTTCGGCGGACCGAACTCGATATGAAATACAGGTTCAGCAAAGCCCAACTGGAAAGACAACAATCGGGAATGAGCCTCGATCAGACTGACTATGATATCAAATACTATCGGCTCGAACTGGATGTCACCGATATCGCCGGCCAAACGATTTCAGGCAATGTGACCGCCGTCGCCGAGGCTGTCACCGATGGTGTCACCGAAATCGAATACGATTTCAAGGATGCTATGGATGTCGATTCAGTATACGCCGGCGGGCAACAGGCATCATTTACCCACAATCTAGATCAGATCGCGATCATACTTGATCGGACTTATGACGAGGGTGATTTAATCACGACAGTTGTCTTCTACAACGGTCATCCCGAGGATGATGAACGTTCTTTCTGGTGGTCACAGCATGACGGCCAGCCGATGATCTCCACTCACTCCGAACCGGAAGGCGCGCGTGAATGGTGGCCCTGTAAAGATATGCCGCATGACAAAGCCGATTCAGCCGATATAATCGTAACCGTGCCCGATAACCTGGTTGCCACCTCGAATGGTTCGCTTGTCAGCGATACCAACAACGGCGATGGAACCCGCACGTTCCATTGGCATAGTTCATACCCGATTGTTAATTACCTGATTTCGTTATGCATATCCAACTACGAAAGTTTCACCGACTGGTATGTGTCTGACCAGGGCGATTCGATGCCGATTGTTAATTACGTGTTCCCGGAACATTTCGATGACGCTGTTGAGGACCTCAATATCACAGCCGACGCTATAACGATGTTCGCCGAGATGTTTGGCGAATATCCGTTTTTAAACGATAAATACGGCCATTCGATATTCCCCTGGGGCGGCGCCATGGAACATCAATGTAATACCAGCTACGGCGAAGATTTGATCACCGGCACTCATTATTACGATTGGATTTTAGTGCACGAATTGGCCCATATGTGGTTCGGCGATTTGATCACCTGTGATATCTGGCCGGAAATCTGGATGAATGAAGGATTCGCCTCCTATCTGGAAGCTCTTTATATGGAAAATCTGTATGGCTTTCAATCCTATGTCAATTATATGACCGGGCCGAATAACGTTTATTTTCCCAGCGGCCCTATCTATGATCCCAATCCTTTATTCGATGGTAATTCAGTTTACAACAAAGGCTCATGGGTATTGCATATGCTTCGCGGCGTGATGGGCGATATGCCGTTTTTCGCCGGCATGTACGCTTACGCTAATCATCCCGATTACATGCATGGCACTATTACGACTCATCAATTCAAAGAAGTAATGGAGGAATTCTACGAGGATGATCTCGATTGGTTTTTCGATCAATGGGTCTGGGGCCAGAATCGCCCGTTCTATACGTACTCGTGGATGGCTCAGGATATCGGCGACGGCCGCAACGAGTTATATCTTCATCTAACACAAAGTCAATCGAACCCGGCGCCCGAAGTGTTCAAAATGCCGGTAAGAATTTATCCGCGGATTGGCGGCGAAGATGTAGAGATTACATTTTTCAACGATCAACGCGAATACGATTACAGATTCCTCGTCAACAGTCTTCCGACTTCCCTGCAATTCGATAAAGATAGCTGGATTCTGAAATTCGCCGCACTGGAAAGCTATGGCGTGCATATCATAACCAATACCTTGCCTGATGGTGAGTATAATCAGGTATATCATACTCAATTGGAAGTTCGAGGTGGTGTGGAACCTTATTTCTTCACGTTAGTCGATGGCACATTGCCGTATGGCTTGATACTCGATGTAAACACCGGCGAGATTTACGGAATCGCGAATTTCATAGACGAATTCACTTTCACTGTTCGCGTCACCGATTCGGCAACGCCAACTCCTCATACCAGTGATAAAGTGTTATCGATAGTGGTCGAGGAAGTCGTCGCGATCGATGATGAAGCGATTATACCATCGGAGTTTATTCTATTAAATAACTACCCCAACCCGTTCAACAACTCCACCGTCATCAGTTTCCAATTAACCCAGCCGGGCGAGGTCAACCTCGATATATACAATCTACTGGGTCAGCAAGTCGCCGGTCTTCATTCGGGATATCTGAATTCCGGCCAACATGATTTCCTCTGGCAAGCCGATTCGGCGCCATCGGGAGTATACTTCTACAAGCTGACCACCGGTGACAATACCGAAGTTCAGAAGATGACATTGTTGAAGTAGAAATTTTAAAAAACCACTCGTAGGGGCCCAAATGGGCCCTATTTTATTTGCGAAACCGAATCTCCCTCGAAGGCAGCGCTGAAATTATCAAGGCCGCGAATATCAAAAGAGCGCCGATTGCCTTGTTGACCTCGAAATGCTCATTGCCCAGAGTCCAGGCGAATAGCACCGCGAACACCGGCTCGAGCGCGAGAATCAATGATACCCGTATGGGCGGCGTATATTTCTGGGCTACCAACTGGATCGCGAACGCTGTCAGCGATGGGAAAATCGCCAGGAACAACATCATGTTGAAAGCCTGCGTCGAACCGATCGTGAAAGGCAATCTGAAAACAACGCCTGTCAGCAAACTGGCCAGGCCGACAAAGGCGAATTGCTGAAAGCTGAGTATATATGGATCAGCCCCCGCCTTGATAATCCTGTCCGCGTAAAGGATATGCAGCGCGTAAGTTACCGCCGTGATTAAAGTGATCATATCGCCGTTATTGATCTGTTGCAGCCCGCCGGTTAATATTATCAATCCGATAATTGAAATTACGGTTGCCAGAACGGCGGTTTTTGTGGGCAATTTCTTGAATACAATTATAGAGAAAATCGGCACGAACGCTACGAATAACCCGGTTATTAAACCGGAATTTGCGGCGGTAGTATATTTTAAACCAATTGTTTGAGCGACATACAATATCCAGAGCAAAAGGCCTAACAACGCGCCCTCTTTTAGATATTTCAAAAGCGACTTTTTGGCAATAATAAGCGGAATCATCAATAATACGGCGGCGATTGTAAACCTGTAGCCGACCAATATCACCGGATCGATATCATTCAGGGCTTTTTTAACAATGAAAAACGTCGATCCCCAGATAGCCGCCGAATAGAATAGGCCGAGATTGGCAAGGTAGGTTTTGTATTTCGCGGGTTTGATCATTTGGCGACTAATTTATTTGTAATTAGGTCAAAAAGCCATATATAAATTTTGAAAACAAATAAACCATATACTTAAAGTCTGCAAATATATATAAATTTAGTGTAAAGGACCTATGAAGACAGCAATAAAATTTGGGGAGAATTATTGCAAATTTCCAGGGATTGGAAGTTGATTCCTTTAATCACTTTAATAACATAAGGTTATATTGATACCCTCGGTCTAATTAGCCTAAAAATAATTCTCGCGAATAATAAAAATCACTTGACTATACTGAACAAATGTTATATACTTTTGCCAATTATTGAGATCACGGTTACCTAATCAAGGAGATAGATATGGCTGATATTGACCCCAAAAAACAGAAATCAATCGATGGCGCACTGACTCAAATCACCCGTCAATTCGGTAAAGGCTCGATTATGCGTCTGGGCGATGGCGCAACCCCGGACAGAATTCCAACAATTTCAACCGGTTCTTTAGGGCTGGATATCGCCCTGGGTATTGGCGGCGTTCCCCGCGGCCGGGTAGTTGGGATATTCGGCCCTGAATCATCTGGCAAAACCACGCTG
>JAAEQD010000075.1 GCA_024231855.1 Candidatus Zixiibacteriota bacterium | reverse complement strand
GGTTATTATAGGCTCATTCGCGCCGGTACAGGTTATAAGGATATCGGATTTATCTATCAGGTCGGGCAACTCTGTCAGAGGATGTCCTGTTGAATCGAATTGAGCCGCGAATGTTGCCGCTTTCTGCTCGGTTCTGTTGGCAAATATCATATTGCCGTAATTAAGCCGACGAATGCCTTTAGCGGCCAGGGCGGTCATCTGGTTAACGCCTACCAGAAGTATCGATGGTTTTTCCAGTTTTTTGATCTTGGTTTGGAGAAGCTCGATCGCCGCGCTGGAAACCGAACAGGCGCCTTTTCCCATCTCGGTATCGGTGCGTACTTGTTTACCGACACGAAAGGCCTGGTGAAACAGGCGATGAATTATCTTGCCGGCTGTCTTAACGGCGCAGGCCGATGTATAAGCGTCTCGGAGCTGGGCCATAATCTGGTTTTCGCCCAGGACGACTGATTCGATCCCGGCCGCCACGCTTAAAATATGCTCCGCGGCGTGTTTATTCTTTTTGGTGAAAAATAGTTCATCTGACCGCGAAGCGTCATAATCGTTGAAATTTTTGTAAAACACTTTCGCCAGATCAACAGGATTTTCGCTTTTGCGGGACGCGAAATAAAATTCGATTCGATTACAGGTGGACACGATGGCCGATTCCATCACGCCCGGCAAATTACCGAATATCGCGTTAGCCCTGGCGATTTCGTTCCTGTTTATCTGGAAAGGTTCACGCTGTTCGAGCGTTGATGTTTTATGATTGATACCGCATACTACCAGATGCCAATTACCGGCTGTCATATTATCTCAAATCTCCAATTAGTGTCATTGTTATTGCATTGCCGTTACGCCGCCGGCGACGATATTCACGTCCTCAAAGCCGGCCTGCTTTAAAATTAAGGCCGCCTGATAGGATCGCGGACCGCGTTTACAGATTATCATTATCTTTCGCTTACTATCCAGCTCATTTAAGCAATCCCTCAAGTCATTCAGGGGAATGTTAATAGGTTTATGTTTCTCGGCGTATGGCCAGGTGTCATTTTCAAACTCGTCAACTTCCCTGACATCGAGCCAAACCGCGTCCTCATCATAATTTTCCAAATCGGCCCCCGGGCCGATGAATTCAAGCCCCTTGCTTTTAGCCAGGGCCATCGTAGCCAGATGATACAACGGGTCAATGGCCTCGGAGTAAGGTGGAGCATAACCCTGCTCAAAGTCGATTAAATCATCAAGGCTGCCAGAATTTTGCAGAATTGATGAAAACACATCAACCCGCCGGCAGATATTACCTTTACCAACCGCCTGTAAACCAAGAAGTCTGTTGCCTTCATAAACCATCTTCACGCAAAACGTTTGGGATTCGGGGTAATAATCGGGTTTGTCGCCGAAACTGCCCCAGACAGCCGATGGATTCAACCCGGAATTTTTGGCCTTTTGCTCCGATAGACCAACCGAGCCGACGTTCATATCGAATATTTTAACCAGAAACGCGCCGACAACTCCCGGAAAGTCAGTCCTGTTGCCGGCTAAATTCTCGGCTATCACCCGGCCGTGACGGTTTGCCAGAGAACCCATGGGAATACAAATCTTGTCGCCTGTTATCTGGCTTTCCGATTCAATACAATCTCCTCCAGCATAGATATCGGGATCGGAGGTTCGTAAATTTTTGTCAACCGCGATTCCGCCGGTCTTGCCGATTTCCAAACCGCATGCCTCGGCCAAGGTTACTTCCGGCTTCACACCAAGACAAAGGAACACATAATCGGCTATAATATCATCCCGGCCGTTAATTTTAACTACCGGGCTACCGTCATCATTGATCGCGATTTCTTCAACTTTGCCGCTTGTTATTACCTTAACATCCTGTCTGACCAGTTCACGTTCGGCGATTATCGCCATCTCCGGATCGAGAACGTAGGGGAGAAGTTGATTTTCTTTCTCGATAAGCGTTACTTCGATACCCCATAGACCGCCGGCCGCTTCGGCAACTTCGCAGCCGATAAATCCACCGCCAACGATGACCGCCTTGCCAACCTGACCGGTCTGAGCCATCTTTCGGAAATTGATAGCATCGGCAGGTCGAACGAACGGCTTGATTTTCGGACTCTCCGCGACCGGAAAAGGTGGCTGAATGGGATTGGCGCCGGTAGCCAAAACCAGCTTGCCATAACCATGTTTGAATATCTCACCGGTTTCAAGCATCTTAACCGAAACTGTTTTAGCCTCGCGGTCAATCGATACTACCTCGGCCTCCGTTATCACATTGAAGCCTTTGCTATTTTTAAAGAATCCGGGCGATCTGGCGACTCCATAAGAAGTCCGAGTAAGCTCATCGAAACTATTGATATCACCCGACGCGAAATACGGCAAGCCGCAAGAGCCATACGAAATATGCTTTTCCCTCTGGTACACGGTGATTATTGCCTCAGGTAAACGGCGAGCCAAAACCGCGGCCGTCTTCGGCCCGGCGGCTACGCCGCCGATAATAACAAAATCCGACTTTTCCATAATAACCTGAATATAAGTAACGGGGTTGCCTGAAACAACCCCGTTGGTTTAAAATCCTTTGCCAAATATCAGAAAATGCTTAAAACACTCTCCTATTAAGCCTCTAACTCTTCTCTTACCGATAAAGCGATCTTGTAGAAACCTGTTACCATCAATGCCCCAAGCGCGTATATTCCCACCGAAATCATAAATTCGGGGAAAGTCGGCCAATATTCAATTACTTTGCCAAACGGATTCGGGATAAATCCGGTAACGACCATTCCCAGCCCTTTATCGATCCAAATCGATCCAAAAACTGTCACGCAGGCGATACCCAGAATCTTCTCATTTTTACGAAGTTTCGGGATAAGTAACAGAATCAGTGAGATAATCCCCAATACTACCGATATCCACATCCAGGGCGCCAGGGTTGCTTTGCCGTCAAGTCCGACAAACAGATATTGGAAGTGATGCATATGCTCGGGGATCTTGCTGTAGAAAGCCGTGAATAGCTCCATCAGAATTAGAAAAACGTTTACGCACATCGCGTATGTTACAATCAGGCTCATCTTGCTGATAGCGGTTTTACCCGGGTCGAGTTTGGTGACCTTGCGGATAATGAAAGCAAATAGTATAAGCAATGCCGGGCCGGACGCGAACGCCGAAGCTAAAAATCGCGGCGCCAGAACAGCGGTCAGCCAGAAAGTACGGCCAGGAAGACCGGCGTACAAAAACGCCGTTACAGTGTGAATGCTGATCGCCCAGGGAATTGAGAGAATAATAACGGGCTTGATCCATTTCGGCGGATTGATACCTTTTTTCTCAGCGCCCAGGGTTACCTGGCTGATTATGATATTCAGAAGCAAGTATCCACCCAAGGCTATCGTATCCCAGAATAATAGCGAACTGGGCGACGGGTACAGAAACAGATTCAATCCCCGGAAGGGCTGACCCAAATCGACGACTACAAACAGTATACACATGATTACAGCTGGTATAGCCAAAAACTCTCCCAGAATCGTCATCTTGCCGAACTCTTTGGCATTATGCAGATAGTAAGGCAAAACCATCATAACCGCCGAGGCGGCTACACCGACTAAAAAGGTCAGTTGGGCTACATAAAAGCCCCAGGATATATCTCTGTGCAAACCTGTCGTTGTCAGGCCGATATCGTACTGGCGAAGATAAAACAGCGTGCCTATGAATATGAGGCCCAGCAGCACGAATACCCAGGTCCAGTATTTCTTACCTCCAATTAGCGCTCTTTCTAACATTTGAACCTCACACTATGTAATAGATTTCAGGGTTAGTGCCTAAAGTCGGTTTGCGTCGGATTGTGAAATTGGATTCAAGTAGAACTCTGACATCGGATTCGGGATCTTCGAGGTCGCCGAAAGCTAAAGCTTTGTGCTCGCACGTTTCAACGCAAGCGGGCATCTTGCCTCTGGCTAATCTTTCGGCGCAGAAATTGCATTTCTCCACAACGCCGCGCATACGGGTCGGGAAATTGGGATCGATTTCTTTGATAAACGGTTTCGGGTCGCGCCAGTTGAATGACCTCGAACCGTAAGGGCAGGCCGCCATGCAGTATCTGCAACCGATACATCGGTGCATATCCATGATAACGATGCCGTCCTTGCGCTTGAAAGTCGCCTGAGTCGGGCAGACTCTCACGCATGGAGGGTTATCACAATGATTGCAGAGAACCGGGATGGGGCTGTGCTTTATTTTATCGTACACATGTTCATGTTCCTGCTCATGGAAAGTGTGTTCGAACGATTCCTTCCAAATCCACTTGATCTCATCCTTGGGATCATCGAATTTCGGAACGTTATGAACCATATGACAGGCGTCCATGCATTTGGTACAGCCTTTTTCCTCAAGGCATTTCCTCAAATCTACGACCATCGCCCACCTATGGGCAACCAGCGATTCTTTGGTTACTACCACCTCAGCTATTTCATCGTTAGCGAACAGGTCGCTTGGTTTCTTACCGAGCACTCCGGCTAAGGTAGTGAGCCCGGCTATTTTGATAAATCCTCTTCTGCCGATACCCATCACTTACTCCTTTGGCTCGATGTGACAGTCCCAGCAATAAGGCGCTACACCCAGGTAGTGATGGCACTGATCACAAAAATCAGATTTGTTTGAATGACAATTCATGCATGTATTCGACAGGCTCATCTCATAACGGTTGCCGTCCGGCGCGTCAAAGTACCTCTGGCCGTCGCGAACGACCAGATCGCGCCATTCATTGAGAAGATTCATATGATTGGTTTTCATGTAAGCCGCGTCTTCAACACACATCTTGGCATCCGTAATAATCTTCGGATCGGGCATGTTGTCCGCCTGGCCGCTTGAGGCGTTATACCAGATCGGGAAAGTGATCAGAATGAGAAAGATTATAAGTCCGCCAATTATTTTACCGGCATCATACATCCTCATTGCCCTCCTCTCCGTACTGGGTTTCGCCGCGCAGGTCGGTAGTTCGTTTCTCGCCTTTCATAATAAGCGCGTTACCAACCAACTCGTGTACGCCGCCAACCTCAACACCCGGCACCCAATAATCCATTAGTCCCGGTAAAGTCGCCTTATCGATAGCGCAGATACACAAAAGTATATTTACATTATGCTTGTCGTGTACGAACTTGACCGCGTTGGCTCTGGGCAAACCGCCTCTTAGCCTCATCTCAAGATTCTCATCGGTACCAATACCAGAACCACTGCCGCAACAGAACGTCTGTTCCTTGATCGTGTTTTCCGGCATATCATGGAAATTATTACAGGTAGCGTTGATTATATATCGCGGTTCCTCGAACAATCCCATCGCCCTGGCCGGGTTGCACGAATCGTGAAACGTCGGCGTCCACTGGTTGTTGCGGCTGGGGTCAAGTTTGATCTTCTTGTTCTTTATCAGATCAGCCGTAAATTCGGTTATGTGAACCATCCCGGTTGTTTTAGCGTTGGTGAACCTGGTTCCCGTTATTGGCGAAACCGGCTCTTCGAGAAAATCCGCCGGGCCGTTTAAGGTATCCATGTATTGATGAAGTACGCGCCACATATGGCCGCACTCGCCGCCGATAATCCATTTCACGCCCAGCCTTTTGGCTTCCATATAAACTTTGGAATTGAGCCGCTTCATCGTCTCTTTCGAATGGAAAAGCCCGAAGTTACCGCCTTCGGAACAGAATGAACTCCAGGTGTAGTTCAGTCCGATTTCATGGAACAAGGCCAGGTAGCCAAGCAGCGTAAAATAGTGGGGCGTACCGAAATAATCCGCCGATGGAGCAACGAATAAAATGTCGGCGCCTTTTTTGTTAATTGGCGCGTCAACCTTGATACCGGTCAACTCCTCGAGTTCATCCACGGCGAATTCGATCGAGTCTTTAAATCCATGCGGCTGTATACCTAGATGATTGCCCGTTCTGAAACAGTTCGCCGCCGGCGTACAGATCCAGTCAATATTCAAGCCGACAAGGCTTAGAAGCTCCCTGACTATCATCGTGATTTCGGCGGTGTCGATACCATAGGGGCAGAAAACGGAGCAACGCCGGCATTCGGTGCATTGATAGAAATAGTAAAACCATTCCTTGAGCACATCGATTGTCAGCTCGCGGGCTCCGGCCATCTTGCCCATAATCTTGCCGGCCATCGTGAAATCGTTGCGATAGATCGAACGTAAAAGCTCGGCTCGAAGCACCGGCATATTCTTGGGATCGCCGGAGCCAATGAAGAAATGGCATTTATCGGCGCAGGCTCCGCAGCGCACGCAAACATCCATGAAAATCTTCAGGGAACGGTATCTGCCGAGGCGTTCTTTCAAGCCATTCAGGATTATCTCTTTCCAATTATCTGGAATAGGCCATTCTTCATCATAGGGCTGCCACTTACCATGATTTGGCAGACCCAGGTAATCAAGTTTGTTCGGAACGGCCGAGAAGTTATAAGTGCCCTTGCGGAACTCTGTCTTGGGATCCATCCAATCTTTTTTGGGCGGCTTATAATCTATTTTGATCAGCTCTTCCGGCTTCATAGTCTCATCTGCCATATCATGAATCCTTCTCTAGTGGTAAATCCGCCGCTTTCATAACATCCCTGAACTCATCTTCATATTCCTCATATGTGTGAAGCTTAACCGGGTAATCCCAGGGATTAACATGTCTTTTCATTCGGTTGTTGTTGGCCAGGTTTCTGGTCGGACTTAAAAACACACCGCCCATATGCATGAGTTTACTTATCGGAAAATACGCGAACAGAACGCTAACCGAGAATAGGTGGATAAAAAACATTACCCCAAGACCTTCAGGCACAATCGGGCTGAAGGTTACTATACCGATTGCCAATTGCTTGGCGGCAACGATATCGGTTTTGGTGAAATAGCGAAGGAGTATTCCGCTTATGGCTATTCCCAAAATCATAAACAGAGGGAAATAGTCGGCGGGCAGAGAAATGTAGCGCAATTTCGCGTCGTATAATCTTCTCAAGACCAGAAAGGTCAAAGCGGCTACTATGATCAGATCGGTAAGAAGAACAATCGGAAGGCCAACCTGGAAAAAACCGTCAAGATGTTCGGCCAGGGTAATAACGTAGGGGACAGGCTCAGTGAAAAATCTAAGATGCCTAATCAGGATGATTAAAAACGACCAGTGGAACGCAAGCGAGCCTATCCACAGCCATTTGGTTGGACCATATACTAGTTTCGGACCATCTTTTAAACTCGTTTTGGTGTTTCTGAACAGGGAGCGGAAGAACAGGACTTCCAGAGCCATTCTGCCAATCACGCCAAGTGAAGAGTGTGGGCTTTCAAGCTTGCTGGATTTAATCCAATCAAGGGATTTCTGTTGGCCGCAGGTAGTTGGAATTCTAAAAGGAACCGGAGATTTTGCCCATTTGAGGATCCGATAAACGAAGCCGGCTAAAAATATAGCTATAGCCGCGTAAGGGATAATCACTCCAAAAAGGTAATCTAAGCCTGCCACCCCTACTCCCAACAAGACAAGTAAGACAAGAAACGCGTATGCCAAGAGGGAATACAGGGCTCTCATTTATTATCTCCTCTTTTTAAAAATGATACTTTACACATTCTGGTTATCACAGCCTATTCAGCTCCCGCTTTTGGGCTGTTTTGTGTATCTCTAAAAAAACTGATAGATCTCTTTTTAATCTCATTAACCCGGATATCATAAATTTTCTCGCGGCACTCCGAATATACATTGAATGCCAAAGACGCAAGCTGATCGATTCTGGCTTCGAACACCATTAATTCTCGAAGTATTTGAGTATCGGCCACCTCACTTTCAAGTTCTTCCCTGAGAACTTTTTTCAAAAGAAAGATAAAGGATAGCGCTTGCGAAGGAGTAAAATCTTGAACCGATCTTATCTTGATAATCTTTTCCAGCGAATCATGCAGGATTTCGTAATTCATATCCTTAAGAAGCTCGCCGTATATTGTCTTTATCTCCTGGGATATCGTGCTGCCAACCGGGTTATTGAACCGATCTTTTTCGATCTTTATAAATTTCGCCCCGTCTAATGGATAACTTTCCAATATATCATCAAACCATTTTTCCAGAATGGCGTCTCTTTTTTCGTTTAAAAGGCTATTCAGCATTTTTACAACTTTGATCCCGATAAGAGTTAATCACATAATGAAAATGGGGTTCTTCAGGCAAACCCAAAAAACCCCACGCAATTCACGTCAAATTATTAGACACAGCCTGTCGGCTTGGCTAATCCAGCGACTTTACAGGCGCCTTTAGCCGGACCGGATGGGAACAGTTCGTAAACCTTCTTCAGAGGGAAACCGGTCTCTTTACACAGCTTCCGAATCATAGGGGCAATCCCATATTTCATATAGTAGTCTCTCAGGTAATTTACGAGCTTCCAATGCTCCTCAGTTAAGTCATTTACACCTTCGGTAGTGGCTAAGGCTTTAGCTATATCTTCGTTCCACTGTTCCGGTTCTTCCATGAATCCATCTTCATCGACATCGATTTTAACATCGCCATGTTCAAAAATTGCCATTTCAAATCCTCCGTTTAGTGAATTTATTTCATTTATCTCGATTTATTAACGGTCCTAATGCATCTCTATGTAACCACAGGGACAGTTCTCGGCGCATTTCTTACAGCCGTTACAGAACTCCATTTTGAATTTGTATTCTCCACCTTTTACCAAAGGCTTCAAAATGGCGTTATCCTGACAGAAACTCCAGCAGGTACCGCAATCAAAACACATCCCGCAGCTCATACATCTCTTTGACTCGCCGACAGCGACGTCATTCGACCAGGTGCTGACTATCTCGCCGGATAAGTCTTTAAGCCTTTCGGCGACCGCGATCTCGTTGATCGGCGTACGCTGTTTCTCTTCATAATAGCCATGAGCCATCTTGTCCATCTTGATGATTTCCTTGGGCGCGTTATTGGCCACGGCTTCGCCTGTGATCATCTCATTGATAGCCTCGGCCGCTTTCCGACCGTGAAAGATGGCGTCGATGACTAAACCGAGGTTGACATTGTCGCCGCCAGAGTAGAGAGCGTCTTCCTTGGTTTTAAATTTCTCGTCAACTTTTATCCAGTCTTTGCCTTCAATAAGGAACTCGAAACCGGTAAAATCGGGGGCCTGGCTAATAGCGGCGATTAAAGTCGTGAATTGTAAATCAAAGGTATCACCCTCTATAGGTACCGGGCGACGTCTTCCGGATGAATCGGGCTCGCCAAGTTCCATCCGCTGGCATTTCATCCCGGTGGCTTTGCCATTATCCATATAAATCTCTAGCGGCGCGGCCAGCAAATCTATTTTGACTCCTTCTTCTTCGGCGCCGATGATTTCCTCATCGATTGCCGGCATCTCGGTTTTCGTCCGGCGGTAGAGGATAGTCGCGTTGGCGCCAAGCCTGCGGGCAACCCTGGCTGCGTCAATAGCCGTATCACCGCCACCGATTACTACCACGTTATCGCCGACATCAACTGTCTCGCCGGAATTGATCTTATGCAAGAAATCGGTACCGGTAAATACATTCGGGGCTTCTTCGCCTTCAACCCGGAGTTTCAGACCCGTGTGGGCACCCAGGCCGACGAAGATGGCTTTATATTCCTTTTGAAGATCCTGGTAGGGAATATCCTTACCTACAATAGTATTTGTTTTCAATTCGACGCCCATGTCAACGATCCTGTTGACCTCGGCATCGAGAATATCCTGGGGCAAACGGTAATCAGGTATGCCATAGCGAAGCATACCGCCGGTCTTTGGGAAGCCTTCGAAAACCGTAACCGGAAAACCCCGGCGAGCCAGATGGTAGGCGCATGACATGCCGGCCGGTCCCGAACCGATTATCGCGATCTTCTCGCTTTTCTTCTCGTCGGTGAGCATTGTTGGGGCCAGTTTCTTTTCCAGCCCGTAGTCTCCAAGATATCTTTCGAAACTGTTGATACCAACAGCGCCTTCTTTTTCCTTTCGATTACAACTACCTTCGCAGGGGTGAGGGCAAACTCTTCCGCAAACCGATGGGAAAGGTGTGGTATCCAAAAACAAATAAAACGCCCTCTGGATTTGTTCATCGAGATCCTTACCGAATTCCTCGGCTCTCGAAACAGCCATCAATGCTTCCCTGATCTGGTTGCTGTTCGGGCAGGCATCTATACAGGGCGGCATCTTCTCGATTAATTCTGGCCGAAGCGGAGATGTTTCAACGGATGAGCCGCCTGAGCCTCTCAAGCTTTTTAAACCTTTTTTCTTTTTCTTAACAACTTTCTTTGCCATGTGTTACTCGCTTGTTGTATTGAATTTATTTCCCGCTGGAGAGGCGATTCGATAAATCCGGCCCTGTCCCGATGGTTTTCATCGGCCGAATTTGATGTTCCGCTGAAATCCCAGCTTTTTTTCTCTTTCTACTTATTCGGCTATTCTGCTTGTCCTGCCATTTTGAGATAGTTAATTCGTCTATGTGTGAACGGTATTGGTGAACGAAAGTTGACGACCGTTAATACTATGATTACCGGCTCCCGATGATCGACCATTCGCGCTTAAATCCGTTCCATCGCGTTTCTCTTTAAACTGACGGGCCCGTTTGATTATTGACGGTGCCCAATCCTTAACGCCGTCGGCATGAATATGAGTATAGCAGGCCAGGACGTTATTGAAAACCAGCCCATCCCGTTTTTTACCGAGCCCAACCCCGGTCTCGACATTCATACAGCTTCCAAGCCGCTCGAATCCTAATTTGCTTTGTTTTTCAAAGATTCCTGAGTAATGAAATTCATGGCCTTTGATTTCAGTGCCGATTTCAAAAAACGGGTTGGCATTATCGATTTTGAGCATCGTATAACCGTGTCCTACCGGCTTTTTATTAATTTTAAGATCAAGCGGGAACACGCCGGCCATAGGGTAGAGGCGTTTATTCCAAACCAATGTTCGCGATAAATATATCAGGCCGCCGCATTCGGCGTAAATCGGCAATCCCGAAACGGCCGCTTTCCTGACGGATTCTATCATCGATTTGTTATCGACCAGACGATCCGCCTGAGTTTCCGGGAAACCGCCACCTATGTATAAACCGTCTATTTCAGGCAATTCAGTATCATCAATGGACGAAATGGCGATCAACTCGGCGCCGCTTTTTTCCAGCGCTTCGAGATTTTCAGGATAATAAAATGTGAAAACCGAATCGGAAAAATAACCGATTTTCACATCATTCTCATTATACTCATTTGATGTTGATTGATCCGCGATTTCCAGCGGCTTGGCATTATTGGCGATATTCAATATACCGTCGATGTCTAGATAATCATTTGCGATTTCCAGCAGCTTGCTTTCGATTTCGCCGCCTTTCTCATGCTCCGATGGAGTAACCAGCCCCAGGTGACGGCCGGGGATAATGGATGTATCATCACCCAATTTGGGTATAGCCCCGAGAACCGGGACATCGCAATATTTCTTAATTGAATCAGTTATAATATTTTTATGACGGCTGCCGGCAACTTTATTGAGAATTATGCCGGCTATATTTAGTTCAGGATCGAAATCCATGCAGCCTTTTACCAAAGCTGCGATCGTTCGGGTAGTCTTGGTAACATCGACAACAAGAATAACGGGGGCTTGCAGCAATTCGGCAAGCCCCGCGCTACTATGTGTTCCGGAAATATCTTTGCCATCGAATAATCCGCGATTGCCTTCGATGATGGAGACACCGTTGCTTTGGGCATTCACCGTAAAAGCCCGATAAACATCCGAGGGAGCGACCAGATACGTATCAAGATTTCGACAGGGAGCATGAGAAGTATTAGTCAGCCAGGCCGCGTCGATGTAATCAGGTCCTTTTTTAAAGGCGGAAACAACCAGCCCCTTGCGACTTAATGCCGTCGCAAGGCTTAAGCTGGTTATCGTTTTTCCAGAATCACCAGACAATCCGGCGATCATGATTCGCGGTAAATTCGTCGTCATAGAAACAGAAACCGGGGTCCGCTAATCGTTAGCGGCGCCCTCCTTGTGCGGGATTTCGATAAAGCTGCCGCCGAAATACGTGTAAACACATTTTCCTGAATCTACAAGCTGCTTAATCGCGCCTTTGCACATCTTCTTATCGACTTCACCCTCAAACATAGCCATCATGGCTTTAGTGAGGTCCATCGGCTTAAGTTTCTTTTGACCATAAGCATCTTTCACCATGGCGTACATGGCATCGGCTATTTCATCAACTGTTTTAGCCATACTAGTTTTCCTTAGAAGGTTAAGTGTGTTGACCTTTTATAAGTTAAGCCGGCATGTTTGAAATCGTCGATATGCTCTTTTTGGAATTCAATACCAGCCATTTTGAAGAATTTTGGCCAACCGATTCGTTCGATCCATTCGCCCATTCTTTCGTATTTCTTGGCATTCTTCGCCCACAGTTCCACCAGACCTCTAACTGCCTCGGTGACCTCGGGCCAACGCGGCGGATTGTTCGGTATGAACGGAATCGCCAGCTTCGAGAACATCGGCTCATGACGGGCGTTGGAAACCTTTCCACCAACCCAGATCGATACTCCGTCGTTTAGCGGATCATTTAATGTCATTGCCGGGCAAACCGTGAAACAGTTGGCGCAGAACATGCACTGCTCTTCGATTACCTCAACCGATGGATTACCCTCGACTGTGGCAGGGCGTATCGCCGCGGTGGGGCAGGAAGCGCTCACACTCGGGATTTCGCAGACTTTTTTCAGGTTTTTATGATCGACTTTTGGCGGACGGCGGTGAATACCCAGTATAGCGATATCCGAACAGTGAACCGCGCCACACATATTTAAGCAGCAAGCCAGCGCGATACGCAGCTTGCCGGGCAGCTTCATCTCTTTGAAGTATTCGATCAAATCATCCATGACGCATTTTACAATACCGGAAGCGTCAGTAGCAGCCGAATGGCAGTGAACCCAACCCTGAGTGTGTACCATAGCGCTAATAGAATTACCGATACCTCCGACCGGGTGACCCAGCTCATCCAGATCCTTAATCAGGGGATCGATGTTTGCTTCATCGGTGAGCAAAAACTCGATATTGTGACGACTGGTAAACCTGACATGACCGCCACAATATTTGTCTGCCAAATCGCAATATATGCGAATTTTTTCGATACTGATCAGTCTGCCCGATGCGGCTCTGACAGTATAAAGCTTGGCATCGGATTCCGATACATGAACCATAACGCCCGGCTTAAGAATTTCATGATATTTCCACTTGCCGTAATTTTCTTTGATAATCGGCGGCAAGAATTGCTCGTAATGCGGAGGCCCGTAATCGGTCCGTCTTTCTTGCGTTGCTTCAGCCATTTCTATTCCTTTATTTCGTTAATTTCCTGGTTAATGGTTACCCTTCATCCTCGTCTTCATCATCGCCTTCTTCAAAGTATTCTTCGTAGAAGACATACGGATTTTCGCGAGGATGCGCGACCATCTCGGCTACGGGTTCAACTTCGATAGCTTCAAGGAAATTACCCATGCCAACGCGCTGAATGAATTCACCTACTCTCTCGCGGGCTTTGCCTTCTTCAGACCAAACATCCCAGATTCTCTCAATAATGTCCTTGAGTTCTTGATACGGTGCTTCCATTTTAATAAATGGAATCAAAACCGATGATAAAAGCGCGCCCTCGACAATAGGGGCCTTAGAACCGATTAATATGGTAGCGCCACGATCCTTACCGGGTCTCAAAGCTTTCGGCATAACATTAATACAATGCATACAGCGACGGCAATACTGGTTCTCGATCTTCAACTCATTGCCGTCCCACTCCATACATTTGGCCGGACAGTTAGCGACTACGTCGGAATTGATATCCATACCGCCGGCGGCATACTCTTTAACCGCGGCCTTATCCATCTGGATGCTGTCGCGCCAGGTGCCGATGAGCGATAAATCCGCTCTGGCTATTGAAGCCACGCAATCGTTAGGACAACCGGAAAATTTGAATTTGAATTTGTAGGGAAAAGCCGGACGATGCAGCTCATCCTGGAATGACATGGTGAAATCATGACAGGCTTTCATGGTGTCGTAGCAGGCCCATTCACATCTGGACTCACCGAGGCAGCAACTCGGAGTTCTGACATCCGAACCGGAACCGCCTAGATCGAAATCAATTTTCTGTAATTTATCGAAGATCGGCTCGAGCTCTTCGGTTCTCGTTCCCAAAAGAACCAGGTCACCGGTCGATCCATGAACATTTGTCAAACCCGATCCATGCTCTTCCCAGATGTCACAAATTTTGCGGAGGGCATCCGTTGTGTAATACCAGCCGGCCGGCTGATTGACGCGTATAGTATGGAAATGAGAGATGTCTGGGAATTGCTCCGGCAATTCGGAGTAACGGCCAATTACACCACCACCATAACCCATAACGCCAACAATACCGCCATGTTTCCAGTGACCGATTTTCTCTTTGTAAGACAACTCTAGCTGCCCAAGAAGATCTGCGGCCATCGGGCTCTTCTTGGCGGCCATCTTAATTTCCTTTACAAAACTTGGCCAACCGCCTTTCTCAAGCTCGTCAAGTTTTGGGGACTTCGGAATTTTGTCTGCCATTGTATCTCCTTATAGTATTAATGGGTGCACATCTTATTGAAAATTATAATTCCCATTTTCACATATTCAAGGCCTAAATAACCTTGGTTGTTATCACCCTAATTTATTGTTTCCAATCCTCTCCTTATTCCTCGCAAAATACACTTAAATTATACATCTTGCGTCGGTATCTTATTAATAAAATAAGATGGCGTAGTCAAGGAAAATGTGAAATAATTCTTTATCTTTTATTGTCAGAAATAATAATATTTGCTTTCAAACCTTCATTTTGTGTTTTTACAACCTATTTCACCTAATTATGTTAGAAGAATCTAATTGATTTTACTTTAAAAAATATTCTTCAATCAAAATTAGATCGATTTTGGGAATATATATCGAATCTCTTAAATTTGCCATTAATAGAATATTCTATCTATAAAAAAGGCCCCCTCGTTGAACAGGGGGCCATTAGGAGACTTTATTTTGTTTAAATCAGGTGCTACATATCCTTGTAAGGATTTGGCCCGACCTCTTCGATAACTTCCAGAAAATCATCGAAAATCTTCGGGATTTTTTCGAAGTCGGTAATGGCCAGTTCATGAATTTCCACGCGTTCTTCCTCAAGAACCAACTGCGTGAGTTTATCACGAACGTTGCTCATTCGGGTATCGGCCATTTCGCTGCCCTTAATGAAGTGACATTGATAATCATCGCCCTTTCTGCAGCCAATTAAAATCACACCATCGAAACCTGAAGCCAGAGCGTCGCTTACCCATACCGAGTTCATTGAACCGAGGCAGCGAAGAGGTATGATCCTGATCATCGAGTTGTATTTCAAACGCTTGATACCAACCATATCGACCGCCGGCATAGCGTCGTTTTCGCATACAAAGGCCAGAATTCTCGGCTTTTCTTCGAACTCATCGGGGATATCGATCGATTTGATCATTTCCGACATCATATTAACGCTATAGTTCTTGAACGAAACGATCCTTTCCGGGCAAGCGCCCAGGCAGATACCGCACCGTCTACATCTGTTCGCGTTAAGAAAGGGTGTACCTTTTTCGTCCTCATCGAGTGTACCGAATGGGCATTCCTCCGTGCAACGTTTACACTGCGTACATCTCTGCAGGAAGAAATCGGGATAGCTCAAATCACCTGATCGGGGATGTACTGCCTCACCATTGCCGATTGCCTCAACGGCTTGAATCGACTTCAATGCCGCGCCATAGGCATCATTGGCGCTGGCAGCGAAATCCATCGGCGCTCGCACCGCGCCGGCGGCATAGATCGCCGTTCGCCTGGTTTCGTAGGGGAAACAGATGAAATGCGAATCGGGAAAACCATATTTTAAAGTCGGCAAATCTGTCCCTTGACGGTAAGTCAGGTTTAATATCCTGGCGCCTTGCTCCGCTCCGGCCGCCGCTTTTTTGCCGTCTTCGGTGGTTGATCCTTCTTTCTTCTCGGTCTCATCACCCGAAGTTTCTTCGGCGGTTGCGATAATCTCATCGACTTTGGTCGATGGCACCATTCCGGCAGCTAAAACAACCATATCCGCCTTGAGTTGGATATCATCGCCCAGAAGCGTTTCCTCCACGTTTATCGATATCTGACCGTCGCTATCCTTGTTGACTTCGGCGATCTCACCTTTTGTGAAGAAGATGCCCTCATCGTTCTGAACATTAGCGTAGAATTTCTCGAACTGTGATGGTGAACGCAGATCTTTGTAGATTACATAAATCTTCGCGTCGGGATACTTCTCACGAACATAAAAAGTCTGTTTAAGTGAGACCCTGCAGCAAACCGCCGAACAGTAGGGAAGATGTTCCTGATCGCGCGAACCGGCGCACTGGATGAAGGCGATACTATCGATTGGCTTGCCGTCGGAAGGCCGCTTAAGATTACCTTTAGCCGCTAGTTCTTCCAATTCGATATTAGTGACAATATCCGGGGATGAACCGTAACCAAGATAACTCAGTTTTTCGGTCGTATAAGGTTTCCAGCCGGTAGCCTGGATAATCGAGCCGACCTTTATTTCCGCGTTTGTACCATTACCGCCTAATGTGACCGTGAATTCGCCGGGTTGTCCGGCTGTTTTGGCAACTTCGGTAGATTTATGGATAGTGATATTATCATGAGACTCGATCTCTTTAATCAAGGCTTCGAAATTACTGTCTTCCGGCTTTTCATAGGGGGGGCGCTTGGGGAAAACCTTGGGAAATTTGGTCGCCCAGCCACCCAGCTTGTCATCTTTTTCAACCAGGATAACTTTATAACCGGCGTCAGCCGCGGCTTTGGCGGATGTCATACCCGTCATGCCGCCGCCGATTACCAGGATATCTTTACTGGTTTCAATATCCAGCGGTTCGGGCGGTTCACCGGTTTTTACCTTGGCGATACCCATTCGAACGTAATCTTCCGCCAACATCTGGGTATCATCATCATTGGGCTCGTGACACCAGGCAACTTGCTCACGAATGTTCGTCCGATCGGTAAAAACATCAGGACCGAAATCGAATAATTCCGGAAATACCCGACATGAACAGGCGCATACGGCTATTCTGTTGACACCCTCATTCTTGATATCATTCCTTATTAATTCAATACCCTCGGGACTACAAAGGATATCATGAGTCTTACAAACGGGAACCTGCCCCTCACCGGTAGCTAATTCAACTAATTTATCAACATCGACAGATTTGCCGATCTCACATCCCTTACATATGTAGCAGCCAAGTTTCGGATCCATTGCTTACCTCCTTCTCCCGATGATGATTGCTTTCAGAGCGGCGCCTGTAGCATCTTGTACTGAGGCGGCAACATCCACCGGCCGGTTGGCAACTCCCGCGCCGACGACACCGGTATTTGGGTCGGGCGCGATAAATCCATAGTCGTCGAGCGGCGTTTCCATCGGGGGCGGCTCATCGGCGGAATTAGGTACCATGCCTGTTGCCAGGACCGCTAATTCAACCTCTGTTTTAACGATCTCGCCCGTAAGAGTATTTTCCGCTTCCAGAATTACATTTTTAGAACCGGGGACTTCGGTAATCTTGGCAACTTTGCCGCGATGGAAATGGAATTTCTCGTCTTCCTGAACCTTTACATAGAAATCTTCCATCCGACCGGGCGATCTGACATCTATATAAAATAAGTGAATCTCAGCTTCGGGATACTGTTCTCTTATATAGGTGGCCTGTTTCATCGAAGCCAGGCAGCAAACAGCCGAACAATAGGGCAGATGGTTTTCGTCTCTGGAGCCGGCGCATTGAACAAAGCCGACGCTTTTTACCTCGTTGCCTTCCGACGGGCGCTGAATTTTACCCTGGGTCGGTCCATTCTCGGATGCCAGCCGTTCCATCATGACATTCGTAATTACATTGTCGATTTTGCTGAATCCAAGATTATCGAGATTATTCGCGTCGTATGGTTTCCAGCCTGTTGCCCAGACGATAGCTCCGACTTTAGCGGTAATTGTTTTGGGCTGCATATCTAGTTCGATTGCGCCATACTGGCAAACCTCAACGCATTTTTTCAGCCCTTCATCGCCGGCAAACTCCGGATCGACTACATAGCGCGGGGGATAAGCCATCAAGTGAGGTAGGTAAATAGCCTTCGTCTTATCCAGGCCGTAATTAAAATCATTATCGCGTTTGATTTCGCAAACCTTTTCGCAATCGCCGCAGGCTGTACACTTTTCATTAACATAGCGAGGCTTTAATGTTATCGTAACCTCGTATTCACCCGGGGAACCTGTCACCTTATCGATCTGGGCCAGCGTTAGAACTCTGATATGGGAATTGGACCTGATTCTCTTCAGGTTTATCTCCACTCCGCAAGTAGGCGGACATAATTTGGGGAAATATTGATTCATCGCCGCGACTCGTCCGCCCAGCGATGTGTTCTTCTCCAATAGTATTACATTTTTACCCACCTCGGCAGTTTCAATAGCGGTAGTCATCCCGGAAATGCCACCGCCAACCACCAGGGTATCGGCCGTAATCTCGTTTTCGACCGGTTTGCATTCAGCCATAGTCTTCTCCTTGAAACCCTTGCCCAACTCTTTGTGGACCAATATGTTTCGCTGTCAAAGCCTTGTCAAGATTGTGAAATTCATAACAATCAAGGCTATTTAAAAAGGCTAAACCTCCAAGGATTAGCCTAATTTTTTACATCCGCCAAAAATACATATTCCGCTGTATCTTTGTCAAGAAAATAAGAGTGATTAAACATCTAAATCGGTATTTTCAAAATTGTGTAATCGGTATATAAGGATTATGCTTGTGAATTAAACTGCTTTTTATGGGTCTATTATTAAAATAAATCTTGATCTTAGTAACCTTAATGTGATATAGTTATCTAATTAATAAAAGGGACATTAGATTCCGCTTATTAATCCAACACAAGTCGCAAGTTAAAATAACAAGAATTTAATTGAATGTTGAAAGAATAAAACACTTACAAAAGGAGAATCTATGAGATCAAAACTATTGATTTTATTGATCCTGTTGCTGGCCTCCTCCTCGGCGCTCGCGATCGGCGATGTTGTTGTTGGCCCATTTTATGGCTACGGTATTCCCGTGGCAAATATGTGGGCAAAACCCGGGCCGTTATATGGCGTTCAGGCGCGCGCGTCCTTTTTACCTTTCCTCGCCGGGGGCGCGTACTTCAATTCGGGCGGTTATGGCGATATCGAGCTGGTTTATTTCCCCGATGAGCCGTTTGAGTTTAGCAGATTTTTAGACGGTGGCGAAGTGACCGAATACGGATTGAATCTCTATCTGGGTAAAACAAGCGGAACCGGCTGGAATTATTATGCCGTTGGTGGTATAGGATCTCATAAATGGGAACGAAACCATAGGCAGGAGGATTCCAAAGTCGCCTATTCGCTTGGGGGCGGTTTGGAATATGTGTTACCTATGAGCTTGAGTATTGAGGGCCGAGCTATGTTTGAAGCGGTTTCCGCCGGTTATGATAGCATGTGGAAAAGCGTGGTGGCTTACGTTGGCATGAATTATCACTTCAAATTTGGGCCAAGGTAGAGGGAGGATAACGATGAAGAAATTACTGATATACGCGGCCATCGCTTTAGTTGGAATTTTCCTTTCCGGATGCCCTGATTTCATAGGTACTCAATTGTTGATTGATTATCGGGCGGATGGTTTCGTAACCGGTAACCTGGACATGGGCGGCACTTTTGTAGATTTGAGCGAAAATGAGGACTTTGCTGAACATCAATACGATATTATAGCTATCGATCACGCGGAAATGGGCGCGGTAATTACCAACCACTCAGATCATCCCGCCTCAGGTGAAATATGGGTTACTCTTTCTGAGGTAAATACTGAAGCAGATTTAAGAGAATATGGTGAACTCGTTTATACATCTGATGAAATCGCGTCAGGCGCTACTATTAGTATCAGCCTTCAGCCGTCCGTCGACCATAGTTCTTTACTGGCTTCCGGTCTTTGGATAGGCGAGTTCTATGTGTATGGATTGTGCGATCAGGATGAATATAATTTGGATATGGATGTTCACCTGCAAATAATGTTTTACTTGAATCCTGAAGCGGAGGTGGATTAAGAACCATAATTAGTATCCGGACATTAAATATAATTAGTAATATCAGTTACTATTATCTATTATTATAAAAAAATTTCTTGCGGTAACTAAGCTGATTATGATATAGTTACATATAATAGATAAAAGGGTGATCAAACTCTGCGAAGCGATCTGACTTGATTCGCGTATTTTATAGTGATAAATATTAAGAGATGGATGTAAGAAATGAAACTTAAACCAAAGGAGAATCTATGAAGTCAAAGTTAACGATTTTATTGATCCTGTTATTGGCTGCACCTTCCGCGTTCGCTATCGGCGATATCGCTATTGGCCCGTTTTACGGCATGGCCATGCCGGTGGCTAATGATGCCGCCAAAAGCGGCATGATGTACGGTGTGCAGGCAAAAGTCGCCCTGGTTCCAATGCTGGCGGTTGGCGCGCATTACAATTCGCGCAGCTATGGAAACCCAACTATTGAATCTGAACTGCTAGGGGAAATTGAATTCGATGGCGGCAGTGTTACCTCGATGGGCCTGGATGCTTTCCTGGGCAAAATCGGCGGCACCGTAGGACCCAATTTCTATTTTGCCGCAAGCTACAGCACATTCAAGTGGAAACGTGATATAGTTGAAGAGGTATCGCAATCAGCTCTGGCCATCGGGCCGGGACTGGAAATCGTTCTGCCGATGAAAGTCGGTATCGAGGGACGGGCCATGTTTGAGGTCGCGTCCACCGGAGAAGATGGCTCGTGGAAAGCATTAATGTGGTATATCGGTGTTAACTACCATATCAGCCTGACACCAGGGCCGATGTAATAGGGGAGAAATGAGATGAAAAAAATACTATTAATTGGCCTGATTGCGATGTTATCATTCTGGGCATTCAGCTGTGATAGCTGGATCACCACGACTACAACTTTAACCTACGTAATTGATACTCTGGGAAATACCGAGGAAAATTTCGACAAGTATGTGCTTGATCTAGCTACCGATGAGGATTACGCAGAGCACAGAGACCAAATCAGAAGCGTCGATCAAATCAGTTTCGTTGGTTTCATTGTAAATAATAATGAAACCGTAGCCAATGCTGAATTATGGGTAGATACGGATACCATGCATAGTTCTATCGCAGAAGTAGAAGATAATGCTACTCTGGTATTTACTTTGCCCGAGCCATTTGACGGGGGAGGAGTCACAACCTGGGTTAATTGGGAAGAAGGCTTGAGTTACATGGAAAACACCGAGTATCTCGAGGGCTTAATTATGGATGAAGGAACATTCGCTATCTATGCGATGGCAGATGATCCTCCTTTCGATATGGAGATACAAGCTGAGTTAGTAGTTACCCTAACTCTTGGTCAATAGAATACTTAAGATTTAATTTATTAGGCGGTCTTATGGCCGCCTTTTTTATTGATAATCCTATAGAAATCCGTTGAATAAATCCCAATTATGTCCAATTATTAAGTAAATAATGATACTTTATCCGGGAAAGGACTAGCTTATGCGACAAAGTAAATATCTTTTTTTCGCGATTCTATTACTGACATCTTTCATCGCCGGCTGTAATCTTTTCAGTTTTACCAATCCAACCAGTTCCTCCACCGATTACCTGTCTGATGGCCAGCAAAAATACTGGGATGGTGACTACTCCGGCGCCGTCGATGATTTCGCGGCGGCCATCGAGGAGGATAGCCAAAACGGAATAGCCTACTGGTGGCATGCCAAGGCGCTGGTGAGAACTACCGGTTATACTCCAATTACGTTAGTCAATATGATGACTGAAATCGACACGATGTCGAGCACCCTGCCGTTCATGGATTGGTCGGCCGATTCGGCCAACACGCTGTATCAGGTTATGTTTGGCGTTAATGATGATTTATATCTGCTATTTTATGACTCGGTTTCAACTGATGAACTGGAGCAAGTAGATATCGCGCTGGATTACGCGCTTGGGTTGATTATCCAGGGCGTGCTGATGCTTCGCGATACCAATGTCGACAGTGTCATTGATGAAAGTGATATCAACCTCGGCGCCTTTTTCCAGGATGGCGAATTCGAAATCCCCGATGATCAGTGGGACCTGTTGTCTGACGCCGATAAGGAAATCCTTATCGATAACGTGATTTTCATTATCGACCAATTCGTTGAAGTCACTTTCGTGATCCTCGAGGAAATAGCCGGGATTGATGTTGACGAACTCAGGGATACCGCGGATGATATCAGGGACGGCCTGGATGAGCGAAGGCCATAGTGGAGGTGATGAAATGAAAAAGACAAATAAAATACTGTTAATATTAGTCATCATCGCCCTGGCCAATTTAAGCTTGGCTGGGGAAAGGTTTCTGCCTACAGGAATCGCCACGCATCTGGATGTGGCCCAGATGGGTATGGGCGGTATTACTGTCACCATCAGAAACAGTGCACATGCCGTATTCTACAATCCCGCGTTGTTGAACAGGCAAGGACTTAAAATCGATATCTCTCCGATTCATGGCGGACTGGATAATGATGCTATCGAAGTTATTAATTTCATCGATGACCACGAAGAGGATTTCGATGATTTCGAGCTCCTTGATCACGATGAGCAAAATCAATTTCTGATCGATAGCCAGCGATTCGATAATAAATGGGTTAGCGCTATAATTACCCCATATGCCGGGATATGTATTAACAATATCGGGGCGGGCATGTACTCGATTATTCAAGCCGATGTTAAAGTCGATCACGGCGTGTTCATTCCAGCCATCGGTATGCGCGGTTTTCAGGATAATGTTTACGGCTTCGGTATCGGTTTACCTATGAATTTCATGGGACAATCTCTTGATATGGGTCTGTCGCTAAGATTTATCGAGCGCAAAAAATTCATCCCCCTTCGGGTCGGCGCCGCCGATGCCGATGAGCTTGATCAGGTCTTTGAAACGGCTTTCGATGAATTCGAAAGCACCGAAAGGGGATTCGGCCTGGATGTCGGACTGATCCATGAGTTCTATGCCGATTCTATTGGGAAACAGAAAGGCATTGATTTTGCCCTGGTAATTCAGGATTTGATAGCCGAACTTGATGGTTATGTCAAACCGAATGTCAAAGCCGGCATCATGACCGAATTGCCATCGTCGATGCTGCCTTTCAGCTGTGATATTGGCATTGAGATCAACGATCTCTTCAACCGTCAGGGGGTGGGTTTCACGCAAAGATTGAACATCGGCGGCGAGGCGAGATTTCTGAAAGGTTTACTCAAGTTCCGCGGCGGTTTCCATCAGGGCTACCCGACCTGGGGAGTCGGCGCGAAAGTCCTTTTTGCCCACGCGGATTACGCCTTCTTCGCTCGTGAACTCGGTACCCGTTCAGGTCAATTCAGCGAGGCGACCCACAGGATTCAAATTGGCTTTAGTATTTAAACACAAGTAAAAACAGGTCGTTCGATGGAACGACCTGTTTTAATTGTCTTGGCTATTTAACTAAATGTCAACTTTGCTTCTTCTGCTGATCTAATTCAGTCTTCTTGGCCTGTAATACGTCGCCTTTAACGGTTATGGTATTCTCACCGAACAACGCGAATCTTAACCATTGATAACCGAATTTCAGAAGCTCGACATCATCATCTTTGATTTTGGCTTTGGTAGCGTCATCGATCTCGAATTTATCGAAAAAGCTGCTTTCAAACAGGAATTTATGGAACATGTCGATATTATAACAGACCGTAAAAAACATCTCGAGTTTTTTTGGGGTGAGGTTTTTCTCATCCTGAAAGAATTTACTTAAGGTGATGTCCTTAAAGTATTCGCCCATCTCATTATAGTCCTCGATACCCTGGTCCTTCAGCCAGCCGCTGACGGTGATTTTCCTGTCACTATCGAAACCTTTGCAAACCGATTCCTTCAACAGGAAATAAAACTCCTTATCGACTTGTTTGTTGTCCTCAGCCGGTGATGCCAGCCCCAGCGGATACATGCGGCACGCCCAGGGACGGTCCTCATAAACCTGACAACCGGTCTCGCCGACAAACGGGCAGGATTTTTTCTCATTTTCCTGCATCTGCAATAGAACGATGGGATAGGGGAGGTTCTTATCGAACGGGGTAAGGGTATGTTTTTTCAAAAAATCCTCGGAGGTTATACCCAGCCGATTCTTCAGGCGAATAATATCGTAAGGAGTCAAAAATATATTGACGTCGCCGCAGCAATCATTGAAACAGGCAACTCCCGGATGGCATTTGAATTCGAATTCACTATCAATATCCAAACGCGGGTATTCTTTCAATATTGCTTCTTTTAGATTTTCAATCTCTCTCATTTTAGCTCCTGCTGAAATGATTTATTTCTCAACGATGAAATTCTTCATCGCGTTCTCTGACCAGACGGGCAACGGCCCTGAATGCTCGGTTTCAGGGTTGTAGCGATGACGGTAGGAGGCGCGATGTTTATACTGCTGCTGCATCCACTCCCAGCCCTTAACGTAATATGGGCAATCATCGTTGAAACAGACATATTGCAAAGCCGATGTCCAGGTTGAATCATCGGGCGCTTTCCAGGCTGTCATCTTCTGCCCGCAGTGGGGGCAATTTAGTTTATTATTTTCCATAACTTTAAAACGTCCAAATCCTTACCAAAGATTCCAATTTCAAAACGCCTGAATATAATACGTTACTTCAATCGATGAAAGCAAATTATGAAGATTTCTCGACTATATTTGGGCCCATCAAAAGCCCGATAAAACCTATTTTAAAAGCAGCATCGTCTGAGATTGGTAATAGTTGTCGGCTTTAATCTTGCAGAAATACATCCCCGATGGCAAATCCCCTGCATCCCATATAACCTGATGTGGACCAGCCGGTTGAGGCGAATCGATCAGGCTGGCGATAGCCTGGCCGAGGAGATTGTAGATGGTGATTTTCACATCGGCTGATTGGGGTAAAGTATATTCAATCGTTGTGGAAGCATTGAATGGATTAGGATGATTACCGGCGAAGAATGCCGGCAATGGGGCGGAGTGTTCATCGATACCGACATTATCCTGTAATTCGCAGATTAGTATCTGGTCGGGATAAATACAGTAAATCTCATCCGTACCATCAGCACTAATATCCTCAGTTTGGATATCGATTATGCCCTCTGGTAGATCATTAGCTATATAGTTGCTAAATGATAAGTCAAGGTTAAGTAGTTCAAAGTAAGTTGAGACATTGTATATTACATGCAATTCATTGTTTAAATATAAGAAATCCGCATAATAATCATCATTGAGGGTGCCATAAGAGAAGGAATTATCACCTTCGAAGATATCAGGATATAAGATAAAACCTTCATTGGCTGATAACAGTTGAATCATTGAATTGTCTTCGGAGTTATAAATTAATTCGGCTTTATTGGCATATTGATCCAGGCAGAAATAATAGTCAACAAGATCAAATTCATCATCATAAACGCAGGCAAATGTGTAATTGAGTACTATATCTGGGCCTGGGATTATATCAAATAGATAGCCCTTTCCTACATGCCATAAATAGTTCAGATTGCTATGAGTAAATGTTTGATTGGCAAATGGCATCCAGCAGTTAAACGAATCCACCAGAGCGTAATTACCAAAATCAAATACATAGCAGTAACCGGCATCATCCCAATCGCCAACCCAATAATTAAAAGGCGCTCGGATAGTTGCCTGGAAATAAATATATTCATTATCCGAGTAGTTAATATATCCTACAGAGGGTATGCCTGTTCTGTAATTCAGATTACCTTCAAATACGAAAGAGTCAACTGGTTCCGAAGAGGGAATATCAAACCACATGATTTTAAATAAACTTCCCGGTAGAATTTCTATCGAATAATTACGCCATAAGTCTGAAGACTCGATATATTCTAAACTTTGATTATTTAGATCGGTATAAGTAGGGCTTTGCCATATTAATTCCAAAGTTTCCCCATCAAATAAAAAAGCATCATACTCTCTTTTGATATAGTAATCTTTGAACTCATCATTATTGTAATTAATAAACTCTACTTTTTGGATCTCCGCTATACCAAAATTAGCCGTATCTACAGGTACCAAATCCAGCACCGGAATTTGGCTAAATGCGCCAATTGAACTGTAAATAACAATGATGATCGATAAATATCTTTTCATTTTATATATGCCATCCTTTTAATTGTCGAACGGTTATTCTCTGAAATCTTCAACAGGTATAATCCCGATGAAGCATTACTTAAATTCGGCCGCCATATGAAAGAAGACTTTCCGGGAAGCATATAACCATCAAATATAAGTTTAACGCTCTGGCCCAATAAATTATAAACTTCGACCTTGCAATTACCTGCTATTGCAGTATTTACATCTATATTGACCTGGCTATTGAATGGATTGGGATAACAACTTGCAGAAAATTTAATCGGCAAAATGTCATTCTCTTTTATGTCAACTTCGCTGATAGACGGATCTATGAAAACCAAATATCCATTTCTGGAAACTAACAGTTCGTCAAATTCATCATCATCTATATTACAGGCTAGCTTTAAAATACCTATAGATTCAAATTGGGAATAAGCCAGGATACTTCCCATTTCATCAAATAAAATAAATCTGGTCTCCACGGAATCATCCGCAATAGATGCTATTAAAAGCAGTTCATCTCTGCTATCGTCAATTATATTGGCGGCTATAAAATTAGTAGGATTAAGAATACTATCATAGGCCATTTCATGTAATTGTTCGAAACTATTATCCAGCAAGTACAACTCCAGAGTAGGAACTCCGTAGTATTCATGATACACTGTATTGTGCAGATAAATTTCAATGCTCTGATTTGATTGAAAATTCCCAAATGCGTATCTGTAATGATTGAGGTATTCATCAGGCCAACTCGAGTATATATGATATGAGGCTTCTTCAACATAATTAAAACTGTATTTCTTAAAATACCGATGGTAAGAATCTTCACCACCATAATACCCATATTTCGTGAATAGCTTATTATCATAATAACCAATGGCTGATCCATTTATTGAAGTATATTCATATTGCCAATTTTCAAGATTTAGTGTATAGCCGCCATTGGCTAAGAAGTTTAAATATGATGTATTCTCCTCAAAGTAAAAATATAAACAGCCGGGCCAGCGACTAAGATTGCCAGGCCATTCGAACCTTAAATTTACATCCATGCCCGGATAAATATATAGATGGCTATTGCCATTTTCAAACGAGCCTACAAACAGCTCAAAAGCCCCATCCTGTTCTATATCGCCAATTTCTACCCACCTGGCGGAGTCTGAATGAACGGAATCGGCCCAAAGTACATTTCTATTATATCCATTGTAAATAAATACTCCTGCGTCACTGCAAATAAAAATTTCGTCATAGCCATCATCATTAAGATCTCGCGCCTTTATGTAATTGAAATCCGTGTTAATACTATCGATCGGTTCAAAATATAGATACTCATTTTGGCAAAAGGCTAAAGATGAACTTATAATAATAATTAAGGCGATTAATGCAGTATGAAGTCTGGTCATATATATCTCCTTATTATACCCTCACTATAGCATTAAAATTAACAAAATTAAATGGTCATGTCAAGACATATTTAAATTCACCCCAAAAAATCCCTCCCGGTAAAACCGGGAGGGATAGTCTATTCGAAATATCAAATGATCTTACTGAGTTAGGCTTTGTGCGCTTCTTTTGATAATTGAACAGGCCCGCGCGTAATTGCAGTTATCTCATCCATCACGTCAAACCGCTTAATGCTCATATCGCTGAGCGCCGGATGATTACTAACGGCGGCGGCAAGATCCCCTTCGAGAAAGGCTTTCCTTGATGACTCATCCTTAAAGAAATAAATTCCGCCTGCCTCGCTTTCAGTCTCGTTCATGAGCCAGATCTTCCAAACAAGACCGTCAACGGCGGCGAATTTATCCGCCAGGGGAGCCACGGCCTGCTTATACTCAGCGCTGATCACGTTAAATTTAAAGTTCAGTTGCAGAATTTTCCCGGACATTGTTAAACCTCCTTTTGATAATTACTTCCACATCTCTCGAACATTAAAAACATGATAATGTTAAATGATCACTTTTATTTTAATAATATCATCTTCTTTGATTCGTTATAATCACCCGCCTGAATCCTGTAGAAATATATCCCCGATGGCAAATCCTCGGCTTCCCAGGAAATTCGATGATTACCTGATGGTTGGTGGTGATTAACCAGGGCCTCTAGCTGACGACCTAAAATGTCGTAGATAATGATAGAAATATGTCCCGGTTCAGCCAATCTGTATTGAATTGAGACCCTGGTATTAAAGGGGTTTGGATAACAACCAAAAAGTTCAACCTCCTTTTTATAGACTATAACATACTCATCAATCCCTACCTGTACCGAATCTCCGCCCCCATATGCGCCCATATCGCTTATCAATGTACCCATGCCCCATAAACTGTCCAACTCGATATCCAAAATATCAGGAGCACCGGCATCGATACAGGGCGAATCGTAGGGATAGCCATACTCGGCAGCCATCAAATGGAAATCCTCGTTATCCGTATCCCGGAAATAGGGACTGTCGTAGATATTTCCTTCGCCTTCCCAGCCGCCTAAAATATCACAATAACTAATCACGGGGTAGACCGCGTCATCAATCCAAATTTCGTTATTTTCACCAGCGGCGCTGTCGGCCCACATTATCGTGTTAACGACCGTCAGGGCCGAATAACCATCACAGAATATTCCTCCGCCATCGTTCCAGCGCGCCCTGTTTCTGTATATTGTATTATTGATAATCATAGGATTAGCATCGCTGAGATAAAGCCCGCCGCCGTAAAACGTCCCTCTGTTGAGCGCGATTACGTTTTGCTGAATCAATGGATCCGAATAGGAAACATATATTCCACCGCCACCCCAATCACCCAGGTTTTGGATGATCAAATTATTTTTTATCGTTGGACTAAGATAGCTGCTATAGATACCACCCCCAAAACTCTGCACAAAACCTGAGGCGTAGTTACTCCTTATGACGTTATTACTGATTATCGAATTCGAATAGTAGCAATATATGCCGCCGCCATTTCCGCCATCGAACATGTCAAACGCGGAATTATCACTAATAATATTAAAACTGATTGACGGGCTGGAGCTGACGCAGTAAACGCCGCCGCCGTTTGTTGCCAATCCGTTCTGAATTGTAAAACCGATAATAGTAGTCGTCGAATCTTCGCCGCTGTGCAAAGTTATCACCGATCCGCTTGAATCGCCATCGATTATTGTAGATGATATGTAAGAAGCATCGCCGGTCGTCAGAAAACGCGATCCCAACACAATATTTTGGCCGTTAAAATTTACATTCTCGGTATAAGTGCCGGGCTGAACAAGCACCGTGTCCCCGTCATAGCTGGCATTGATACCCTCCTGAATAGTGGCATAATCATTGGGGATATCAATAATAGTCGCTGACGAAACGATATAAAAAAACACTACTATTGAAAAAGCCATTCCTGCGATTTGTCGCATAACATATTCCCCCTTCCGAATAGCTGTCTTATAAATCTAATAAAACCTAATGTATTATTATTATAATATTGATATTCCTCGTGTCAAGCAAAAAATACACGTTGATCATTTCAACAATATCATCTTCTTAGTCCGGCTATAATCGCCCGCCTGAATCCTGTAAAAACAGATCCCCGACCGTAAATCCCCGGCATCCCAGGTTACCCTATGGTGACCCGCCGGCAGGGGAGAGTCAACCAAAGTTGCGATTTGCCGGCCGAGAATGTTATAAATCGTGATTTGGACATCGGCCGCTTCGGTCAAAGCATATTCAATCGTTGTGGAGGCGTTGAAGGGATTTGGATAATTTTGCAATAAGGAAATCGTAGATGGAATAATCGTTTCATCGAAATCTATTTTTGTTGGCGAATTCATAACCGAATCAAAATATGCCAGAGACACATAGAATCTCGCCGCTAACTGATTATAATGATCACCCGGATACGATTGAAAACTGTATGTTAAGCCAGATACTTCAAGGGATTCCGCGAATGAAGTGTTCATAGGATAGCAATCAAACTCATCATTCGTACCGCAATCGAAATAGATTGCAGGGTTATCAGCCGGTGACAACTCTCTGGCCAGGTATACCGGATCGTTCGGCTGCCATCGCGCCACGATGGAATCTATTATTTCTCCCTGGCTGTCAAGAGGGAAATCAACGTAGTAAGGCTGGTTACCAAGGTTTGGCGAAAATGCGGCCGCCCAGCCAAATAGACTGATAGAAAACACGCCATCAAAAGGACTGAAATAGAACGGAGGTTCACCGCCATTCTCAACCATTGCCCGCAATCTCCAAAGGGAAAGCCCTACCTTTAAATCGGGAGTTCCGCCATGCGAGGCTACGCCGCCAAATATATCGGGATGCTTCAAGGCTATCTTCATGCAACCATAAGCCCCGCAAGAGTGCCCCATGATATACCGCTTACCCGGTTCAGGCAACGTTCTATAGTTTGAATCTATAAACTCGACCAAATCATTGGCAATATAGTCCTCATGATTGCCCAATAATTCGGAGTTAGTGTAGAAGGCACCGGCATGGGGTAGGTTTATATGACAATTTCCGTTAGGTTTAACTAAAATCACAGGTTCAATATCATTATTGAAAATAAGATCATCCAGCGCGTAATAAATAAATGGATAACTGTTATGGTCACGGGCGCCTCCATGAAGAAAGTAAATTACCGGGTAATCGATCGAACCTTCGGGATCATAGCCAAATGGCGTGTAGACATTAACGAGCCGGTTTCTTTCAAGTGAATTGCTGTAAAAAGACCTGAGTTCCACGGAGCCTTGGGACAGACTGGATTCGGAGATTAATACTAACATAATACCGACACCCAAGAGAATTTTAATCATTACATTACCCTCATTTAAAACATAACAAATTCAATTGATACATGATACATTTTGGCGGTCGGTTAAATTCTCGAAAAATTCTTCCGGGAGTAAATCCCGTTTAGTAAAATATACGATATTTACAAAATAAAGATACTGTTTTTTTACTTTAGAAACGTCATTTTTATCGATTGGCTGTAATCCCCCGCCTGAATATGATAAAAGTACATCCCCGATGGTAAATCCCCGGCATCCCAGTTAACTTTATGATTGCCCGCCGGCAGGCGAGAGTCGACCAGATTCGCGATCTCCTGGCCAAGGATGTTGTAGATGGTGATTTGGACGTCGGCCGGTTGAGGTAAGCTGTATTCAATCGTCGTGGAGGCGTTGAAGGGATTGGGGTAGTTTTGTGATAGAATGAATTTTAAAGGTATAGCTGCAATATCTTCATCTTCAACGCTGGTGGGAAATCCTAAACCGCCATATACGCCCATATCGCTTCTTTCCTCACCCAGGCCCCAATCACAATCAAGCATACTATCGAAAATTGTGGGATTGCCGGCATCGATACAGGGAGAATCACCGGCATCGCCGCAATCCGGATTAGTCATTGACTGAAGATGAAAATCCCCATTGTCAGGATCACGAAACAATGGGTCGGTACTTATATTGCCCACGCCCGGCCAAAGCGTATCCTGGATGTCGCAATAGGTGATAGTTAGAGCGGATGATGTATCTGACCAAACCTCCGTTCTATCATCCGCGCTATCAGCCCAGATAATATTGTTGGCGATTATTGGATTTGAGGACCAGCAATAAATCCCGCCGCCCATTTGAAGGGCCTGATTTTCGATAATGAGATTGTTGATCAGCAGGGGAGAAGAGAAAAGCATAGAAATTCCACCGCCGTATCCCCATTCACCTAATGCGATATTTTCACTTATAACGTTATTGCTAATTGTCGGGCTGGAGTTAAAGCAATATATCCCTCCGCCAGCCCCCGATGCCCACCATCCGCTAAGGGCTAAATTCGTGGTAATAATGTTATAGCTGATGATCGGGCTGGAATTATGGCAGTATATTCCACCGCCGGTGGCGTCAGTAAATTGGCTCCCTAAAGCGATATTGCCGCTAATAATGTTGCAGGTAATTGTGGGATTAGAATTGGCGCAAGAAACTCCTCCACCAAATTCAACAGAGTATCCATTTCGTATTAAGAATCCGGCGATAACCGCCCCGTTATTCTCACCATTTAAAAACGAAACTACCGTGCCGGATGAATCCCCGTCTATAATAGTGGTTGAAATATAGGACGTATCACCTGTGGTCAGAAATAACGAACCCAACACTATGTTATGCCCGTTGAAGCTGATGTTCTCAACATAAGTCCCCGATTGAACCAGCACTGTATCGCCATCAGTGCCGGCGTTTATCCCTTGCTGGATGGTTGGGTAGTCATCCGGGATATTGATAATAGTCGCCATCGAGGCAAAATATAGAAGTATGACTAAAGTACCTGTAATTCCTACTGAATTTCGCATACTATGATCTCCTTTCCTGGATTGCTTTTAAAATTAAAACTATATATTATAATTATAATATAGTTATTATGTATGTCAAGTAAAAAATACTTTTAGTTCATTTCAAAAGCAGCATCTTCTCAGTCTGATCAAACTCACCCGCCTGAATCCGGTAAAAATACATCCCTGATGGCAAATCCCCGGCATCCCAGCTAACCTGATGATTTCCCGCCGCTAGGGGAGAGTCGACCAGATTCGCGATTTGCTGGCCAAGGATGTTGAAGATGGTGATTTGGACATCGGCAGGTTGGGGTAGGTCGTACTCAATTGTTGTGGACGCGTTGAAGGGATTTGGGTGGTTGCTGGTGTGGAAAGCCGGCAACGGAGCAGAGGGTTCATCCACGCCAACATTATCCTGCAGTTCACAGATTATGATCATATCATCATATATACAGAATACCTCATCAGACCCATCGGAATTTATATCCTCGGTTTGGATATCGATTATGCCTTCGGGGAGATCATTTTGAATATAGCTGCTAAATGTCAAATCCATATTCAGGAGTTCAAAATATGCGTCTGGTACATAGTAGATAACTTTCATGTTATTGTTGAATTGAATAAAATCCGCTAAGTAAGTATTTTCAATTAAGCCGAATGTGTAATAATTTCCCCCACCAAATATATTATCATATAATTTAATACCATTCCAAGTAGATAATAATTGTTTCATTGAATTGTTTTGATTATCGTAAAACAATTCCGCTTTACTTGCGTAATGACTTAAGCAACTATAATTATTTATCTCATTTAGATCCTCATCGTAAATACACACATGAGTAATACGGAGGTATAAATCCGGTCCCGGTTGGGTTTCGGATAAATAGCTTTTTCCAACATGCCATAAGTAATATTCATTATTATAACTGAATACTTCATTCTTAAAAGGCATCCAACAATAATAATCATTAATTAATGAGTGATCATGAAAATTAAATACATAACAATATCCCGCGTAATCCCAATCACTATTGAAATAATTAGACGCCATTTGAATATAAATATTTTGATTATTCGGGAAACCCATATAACCAACATCTATAGGGACGTCTATTACCCAAATAGTGCTATCGAAATGAGTAAAAGAATCTACCGGATTGGGATCAGGAATGTCAAACCACTTTATTCTAAACTCATAATACGGATACAATTCAACTATATAATTACGCCATGTTTGAATAGATTCAATATAATGTAGGCTTTGATTGTTTAGAGGCTCCAATATTGGGCTTTGCCAGATCAAATTCGTACTTTCTCCGTCAAATAGATATGACCTGGAATCCGTTTTAATATAGTATTCCTTAAATTCATCATAATTGTAATCAACAAACTCTACTGTTCTTATCACACCAATTTCAAAATCGAGCGTATCAATAGCAACTAAATCCAGAATCGGTATCTGGCAAAATGATGTTGAGAACAGTACTACCGTTGCTAATGATATCAATAGTATTGCTTTTCTTTTCATTTTAAATACACCATCCTTTCTGTAATCGAATGGCCTTTATTTGATATCATCAGCAGATATATTCCTGATGAAACCTCAATTAAATCAGGTTGCCAGATGAACGAATGCTTTCCGGGGAACAAGAAACCATCATGCAATTGCTTAATACTCCGGCCTAATAAATCAAAAACCTCGATCTTAAAATTCCCCGCTTTATCAGAATTTATATCTATATTAATCCGGCTATTGAAAGGATTGGGATAGCATTTTGTCGTGAAGCACCTCGGCAAGTGTTCTTCCTCGATTATATCCACTGCGCCAATGACGGGTTTTATGAAAACCAGATATCCGTTCCGGTTGCACAATATCTCATCATATTCATCTTCATTAAAATTGTCGACCGCAAATATGTTCAGCGTATCATTTAAGGCTGATCGAGCGTGAACGCTACCGTCGCCGTTTAAAATAAATGTAAAGTCATCTAGCGTGTCTGTATCTGCGGAAACCAAAAGCAGCTCGTCTTTTGTGTCTCCATAAACATTTAATGCAGTAAATTTCCTGGCATAATATAAATCTGGAAAATGTATCTCATCGATCTGCAAAAGATCTATGTTCCACAATTCCAGATATAAACTAACATCAGGATTTCCTCCATATGGACTGGGAAGACAGGTTCTAAACAAATAGAAATGCTTATCCTCAGTCGAAACAAAATTGCCGAACGCATTGGGGTAATGATCCGATGACATATAGCAACCCAGAATTCTCTCTTCGCTTATTAGGGTACCGTCAACCGAGTATTTGCTGAAAAATACCCAGAATTCATCATAGGGTATGTAGCGCATACGAAAAATATAATATGCATTATCATGAGTATAACAATAGTTAAATCCTGCTGGTACACTATAAACCCGATAGCTCCAATTACAAAGGTTTATTTTATATGTACCTCCGGCTATTACATTTATATATGCGGAATCGTTTTGATTATAGAAATATATATGAGATATTGGATAATCAATATAACCCGGCCAATTAATGGGATTATTAAGATTGTTGCCAAAATAAATAGTGAGATAATAATATCTGTCTCCAGATGGACCTTCAAAATGCCCTACAAAATAATCCAGCAAACCGTCGTTTTCAATATCGCCTACCTCTATGGCGGTCACATTGTATAAGTTTTCCGTATCTTCCCAAATGAGATTTCTTGTTGCCCCATTGTAAATTTTAAGGGTTCCATTAGTACCCACTATCAAATCATCTATGTTATCATTATTAATATCATGAATTTTAATTACTGAGGGTGAGATTTGAATGCTGTCAATAGACTCAAAACTCAAGCTTTCAATCTGTCCATATGAAATAATAGGACACAAAACCAAAACTAATATAATGATGCAATATTTGAATCTGGCCATAATGACCTCCAAAATATGCCCTTATTATAGTATAATAATTAACAATTTCTATTGATTTGTCAAGATAAATGTACAATTACTCATAAAAAATCCCTCCCGGTAAAACCGGGAGGGATTAGTATTCGGAATTTCGAATGATCTTACTGAGTCAGATACTTTACGTCTCTCTTGATCATTTCCCATTTACCGGAAGCGGGATCCCACTTGCAGTTCGCGAATGCCAGCCAGTCTTCTTTCATGGTCGGACAATCGGCGCGGAAATAGTATCCCGGCCAACGGGTCTCGTCACGGAAGAGCATGGTGCGGATGTGAGATTCGGCCTGCCATGAACGGTGGACATTCTCCCAACAGCGCATGAGCTCATGCAAACCTTCGGCGCCCAAACTCGGGGCATCTTCATGCAGCATGCCGATGAGTTCGATACCTTTTTCGAGCAGAGGCTTCGAGGTTGTGAAGCTGGTGCTGACACCGCCTGCGTATTCGTCCATGATCTTCTGTAAACGGAACATGAACTGTTTCGGGCGGATGTAATTCGGGTTGGTGTCCTGATCGGTCGAATAGCCTTTGTTTGCTTCGAAAAGATCAAGCGGAGCCAGGATGGTCTTCTTGAGCTCTTCGACTTTGGCCATATCGACATTCGGAGCGGCACTGTTATCAACAGCATAAGCACAGGCGGCCTTACCGGCAATTCTGCCCTCGGCATGGGAGCCGGAGGAGAATTTATGGGAGGAGGCGCCGGAAGCATCGCCGGCGGCAAACAAGCCGTTAACCGTTGTCATATTGGCATATCCCCAGAAATATTCCTTCGGGGCTAGGTCTTCCGGACCACTGACCCAGGCACCGGAGGCGCCGGAGTGGGAGCCGATAAAGTAAGGCTCGCAAGCGGCGATTTCGGAGGGTTTTTCCTCGGGAGCGGTATTGGTGGCAGCCCACAGGATAGCCTGTGAGATGGTCATATCAAGGAAGTCTTCCCAGGCTTCGCTCTCGAGCTCTTTGAGTTTTTTCTTACGAGCTTTCGGATCGGTTTCTTCGTCGGCGATCTTGGCGATAGCTTCCTCGGTCCTCATAAGGATCGGACCTTTACCTTCCATAACGTCAAGCATCATCAGCCAGTTACGCAGGTTAGCCGGAACCGGCTTGACCAGGCCATAAGGCTTCCAATTTTGCAGCTCATCTCGGCGAGTTTGCATGTAGTTCTCACCCAGGCCGTTGGTGGCACGGGATTTGAACAGCAAGAACCAGGCGCCGACCGGGCCATAAGCGTCTTTGAAGCGGACCGGGATAAACCTGACTTCCTGACAGGTCATCTCAGCGCCGGCTTTCAATGTGAAATAGGCGCTGGCGCCGGAGTTGAACGGGGGATACCAGGAGCGACCCAGACCCTCACCGGTCGAACGCGGCTTGAAGACGTGAACCGCGCCACCCATGGTGGCTAATACGGCTTTGGCCTTGAAGACATAAAATTTGTTTTCACGGGTGCTGAAACCAACGGCGCCGACACACTTGTCGCCGTCCATCAGAGGCTCAACGATGAATACGCGCTCGAAATACTCACCACCGGCGGCGGTAAGAGCATTCTTGGCGGCTTCAGCAACGATGACCTTGTAGGATTCACCGTTGATCATCAACTGCCAGCGGCCTTCGTGTACGAAATTGCCATCGGCGTCTTTCCATATCGGCAGACCCCATTTTTCAAACAGGTGAACCGACGAGTCGACGTGACGGGCGATATTGGTAACGAGATCCTCACGGGTAATACCCATAAGGTCGTTTCTGACATAATCACAATAATCTTTTAGGGTGTTTTTGCCGGTGTTGACATCAACATACTGGTTGATAGCCGACAGACCCATAGCTACCGCGCCGGAACGATCCATAGCGGCCTTGTCTACCACGGTAACCTTCAGGCCGTTTTTCTTGGCCCAATAAGAAGCTTCAACTGCTGCGCCGCAAGCGGCCATACCACCACCGCAAATCAGTACGTCAGTGGTGACTTCTACGGTTTCAAAATTTGCCATTTCTTTACCTGTCCTTTCCTACTAGAGCTTGGGCAGCTCGCCGCATCTGGTTGATTCGGGTTCGGTGAATAGAAGCGGGCTCTTCAGATCGTCGGTACCGGTCGGGTAACCGCCGTCCGGAACTGCTGAGCCTTCAGGAGTAGTACGGATCGGGAATTTAAATCTTTTAAGCATGCCGTTACGGAACTTTACCGTCCACATAATGGCATCCGTGCTGCGCATCGGTGTAACGCTGGCGCCCAGCGGAACGAAATCGGCATAGCCGCGAACTTCGATTGCCTGAGTCGGGCAAATCTTGACGCAACACATGCACTCCCAGCACATCTCGGGAGCCTGATTGTTGGCTTTCATTAGATCTTTGTTCAAGACCATCAGATCGTTGGGGCAAATATACTGACAAGCTGTTTTGTCAAGTGCCTTACACCCATCGCACTTTTCAGTGATTACGAAACTTGGCATTCATCCTCCTTAGATGATTTATCCTTGTTTAAGAATACTTTGCGTAATCGTATTTATTATTTTTTCTTCTTTACTTCAGCATCACCCGTAGCATGGCCATGCATTTTAACTTCAACTTTATCTTCATCTTTAAGACCCGCGTAATATGCACGGAGAATCTTCAAGACTTCTTCACGGCTGAATTCGGACGGGACTTCGCCGCCCTCGGAGAGAGCTTTGCGAAGGGCAGTGCCGCTTAAGAACAAGCGATCTTCTTTGGCGTGTGGACAGGTCTTCATTGAGGCCATACCGCCGCACTTGTAGCACCAGAATGTCCAGTCAATCGGCAACATCTTGCACTCGAGAGCGCCTTCAGGCAGATTGAAGAAGATTTCCTGGGCGTCGAACGGACCATAGTAATTGCCGACACCGGCATGGTCACGGCCGATAATCATGTGGGTGCAGCCGAAGTTCTGACGGAAAACGGCGTGCAGAAGGCCTTCACGCGGACCGGCATAGCGCATATCCAGGGGATAGCCACCGGTTAATACGCGGTTTTTATCGAAATAATTTTCAACCAGGGTGTTGATACAATCGACCCTGACATCAGCCGGAATATCGCCGGGCTTTAACTGGCCGACGAGCTGATGGATGAACAAGCCGTCGGAAACCTCGATAGCGATCTTGCCCAGGTATTCATGCGAGCGATGCATCGGGTTGCGAAGCTGTAACGCGGCGATGGTTTTCCAGCCTTTTTCCTCGAATACTTTACGGCTTTCGGCCGGACGCATATAAATATCCGCGAAATCCTTGGGAAAATAGCTCTCGGAAAGAACTTTCACCGGGCCCGCCAGATTCCATTCTTTCTGGCCCATGACCATCTTAACGCCCGGATGTTCGGCGTCAGTCGTCGTGTAAACGTGCTTACATTCGAACTCTTTATCAATCTTGTAGCATTCGGTAACCATCATCGTGCCCATAATTTCTTCGGTTTCACCCGAAATCAGGCAGATTTCAGTGCCCGCGTCGACTTTCTCGTCGTGAGAAAGCGTAACCGGGATTGGCCAGAAAATACCATTGGCCATAGTCATATTCTCGCAAACACCTTTCCAATCGGCCTCGCTCATGAAGCCTTCTAGCGGGGTAAAGCCACCGATGCCCAGCATAATAAGGTCACCGGTTTCGCGAGTTGTCATTACTACCTTGGGTAGCGATTCAGCCTTTTTTAATTCATCCTCCCGTGCTTTGCCCTCAAGAAGAAGAATTTTTAGTGTCTCGCTGCCGTGCGGTGAGATTAAGTTTGATTTGCCCATAATCCGTTCCTGTTTATTTGTTTAAGAATTACTATTACTTCATCCCAATTATTATATACACAATCGGCCAGAAAGTAACTTTTTTCACAAGCTGTGTCAAGAAAAAAAGGTAGATTTTTAATTTTTTTTTGATTTCAATATGATTTTGATGGCTTGTATTGTTCTATTATATAATAAGTTGATAAATTTCATTTTTTTGAGCTACGTAGTCTAAATAGGTATATATTACCAATATAAATTGTCCAAAGTTTCAATAGACTTGGCTAATTCTTAAACTATAGCAGCGATCCGCAAAAACATCTAAATAGGAAAATGGGTAAATATTTATTAGCAGATATTGGTTTACGCCAAAATCGTTGACTGCGTCGTCTTTACCAAGCCGTTGATAAATATAACTCTGGCCAGCCTATCGCGAAAATCACTGGCCATCTGGATTGGAATACTGCCCGCCGATAACCTACTTTGTGAAAATTATAGCAAAATAACTTGACACATTGTTGCATCGTGTATACTTTTGGCAGTTGATATCCGAGTAAATATTTCAGTAGCCGGCTGAAATACCGAGAGGATTAGTAAAAGAAAGGGAAAATAGATGGCAGTTCGTTTAATCGAGCCCGATCTTAAGTTTATCAGGGAAGTTAAGCGACTCGGGGGAGATACACTAAAAAAATGTTATCAGTGCGCCACTTGTTCGGTGGTCTGCAATCTGTCGCCCGATGATAAACCGTTTCCTCGTAAGGAAATGATCATGGCCCAATGGGGCCAGATAGATAACCTGGTCAAAGATCCCGATATCTGGCTCTGCTACCAGTGCAACGATTGTACCACACATTGTCCCCGCGAGGCTAAACCCGGCGATGTGCTGGCGGCAATTCGCTCCTATATATATAGGTACTTCTCATTCCCCAAATTTATGGGCACGGCATTATCATCTCCCAAAGCCTTACCATATCTGGTATTGGTCCCTGTTTTGATCCTGCTGGGCTGCATTTTAGCTTTCGCTCCCGATGCCAACAACGATGGCGTCCGGGACTTCCTGCAAAACCCAATCGCCGATTTCGACCTCTTCCTGCCGCACAGCTCCGTCGATGGTTTATTCGTGCTCGGCAATATCATCATCTTCCTGTTTGCCGCGATCGGTTTCATGAGGTTCTGGAAAGGCCTCAAATCATCAGGCGGGGGAAATGGCCCATCACTGGCCACGGCCTTGATCGGCACTATAAAGGATATTATCACGCACAAGGCGTTTTTCAGTTGCGATGCCAACAAGCCCCGCTCATGGGGGCACATTATAACAATCGCCGGCTTCGTTGGGGCGATGGTCACCACCGGCGCGGTCTTCGTCTTCGTGTTCATCCCGCATTATCTGCATCTTTTGGGCCTGGAAAGCCTGAACTCGTTTTTCCATGTCCCGATTAATCTGCCACATCCGGTCAAGTTCATCGGCATGTTCTCAGGCCTCGGCCTGATTATCGGCGGCGCCATGCTGATTTTCCGCCGCATGCAGAACAAAGATAACGTCGGCGCCACCGGCTATGCCGATTATTTCTTCCTTTACGTCATATTTTTCACCGGCCTGACCGGCATGCTCTCCTGGCTGACCCGCGTATTCACACCGCCGATGGTTGCCTACGTGAATTACTTCATCCACATGGTATTCGTATTCATGCTCTTGTGGTACATGCCCTACTCCAAGTTCGCCCACATGTTCTACCGCACGTTGGCCCTGGTCTACGCCAGATCAATAGGCCGAGAGGCGAAGAAGGCGGCTTGATCTAAGCTCATTATATTTATAGATTGTTACCGCCGGGGATTTCTCGGGCGGTTTTTGTTTGACATCGAATTTTGAATCAAGTATACTATTGCAACTTGTAGTTTTAAGTTATGAGTGATAATAATTAACCAATTTAACAATAATAATTTAAATTAATGAATCAAGAAATGATGCACGATTTCAAGTATGATGTTTTCTTAAGTTATAGCAGTAAAGATAAGAACGAAGTGAGAAAACTTGCTGAACGTTTAAAAACAGACCGTGTAAATGTTTGGTTTGACGAGTGGTGTATAAAACCTGGAGATTCAATTCCATCACGAATCGAACAAGGCTTGGAAGATTCACGGACTTTGATTCTAGTTATGTCTAAAAACGCTTCCGCATCAGATTGGGTAGCCTCGGAGCGTCAAGCGATTCAATTTAATGATCCTATTAATAAATCAAGGCGATTGATCCCAATTCGTTTGGATGATTTTCCTATTAAAAAAGCTCTTCAGCAATTTTTGTATATCGATTGGCGAAAAAAAAACGATGAACAGTATAAAAAATTATTATCAATATGTAAGCCTACCTTTCCACCATATGATTCCCAAACAATCAATGTAAGAGCTGCTATTTCAACGGCAGTGAGATTAATAAAGGATGATAGTTTTGGTATGGATGCAGCCGAGCACCAAAGAGGTGGTTGGTCAAAATCTTATTCCCTAAAATATATCTCGCGCGCTTTTCCTAAAAGAAAACCGGAAATTATTTCCTTAAAGGATAGTATCACAGTAACTCATTGGATTGTGCGCGGGTTAAATGCTTTACGCGATTTAGAGTTGATAAATTCATGCCTAACTGATCAAGATAGTAATTTACTTACTAACCTCCTAAATAATACCCGTAGTTATCTCGATTATCACTGCCGTGATGGAAAGGGAGGTTTATTTACGGAACGCAGTCAGGGCGAGATTGATTTTAAACCTGATGTCAGACATTCCGCGACATTGGCAAAGGCTTTGCTTGAGTATTCAGGTACAGATGATGCGCGTTTAGTTAGTTTATTGAAATTTGTACTTGAATGCGCTTTGAACCCAAAAAAGGATGATTACCGGGTTCCTACTCTATCAGAAATTCTTGCGGCAATGAGTATTTTAATATCCCTGCCTGAGTTAAGAGACCCATCAATTGAGTTATCTACGATCAATAAAGTCATACATATTCACGAAGAAAAGTTACTCAGTATGTTTAAACCTGTTGCAGGAAAAACGCCAGCAAGCGAATCGGAAATAAATCATGCTGGTTTTTTCTTTGATCCTGTTGCAGGCTCACATATGGCACCCTACTATACGTGGTGGGCACTGGATTGTTATGGCTTGTGCCTTCAAACAAGCAAGCGGAATTTATTAAATTCGACCTATAAATCCTCGCTTGCCGGGCTTCTTTCTTTGGAGATACCTATAGCGAGCAATGAAAGCGGATTTCCATTATTCACAAATGGTTTGCCAGATATTGGTGCTACCGCTCAAATTATCGATATTCTGTCTCGTCAGTCTTTCCATAATCATCAGGATTTGATAAAGCGAGGAATTCGCTATATAACCCGTGTGCTCTGCTCTGATGAGGTAAAGGTTGATTTTCCATTTATGCTGTGGGCGTTTTTCGATACTCTTCGTAATTGTAGCGATAGTGATCTAATTACTTTTTAAAGAAATCATCACACGTCAGGGGCGACGGACTGCGGACATTTGGGAGCAAGTAGATACCGTCTTTCAAATCACGCCAAGGCACCCCATCCTCCGCCAAAGCGGAGGTGGGTTACTTCCAAATTCAATATATATGCGAATTAACTGTAGGGGTCGCAGCTTGCCTCGACCCGGGGCAGGGTGGTATTTCAAGTGCTGTCAGGTGCCCTCACCTGACAGCTATTAGGGTATTGAACAACGAATAGTTGTCGGGTCAGGGGACCCGACAACACGTAATTAATCTTCTGGTTGATCAGCAACTGCGTAGGTGATCAGTCGCCGGGATCCAAATGGATTTACTGGCCTCGGGGATGGGGCGATGGGCTGCGGACATTTGGGAGCAAGCTCCCAACCTTGTATCTAACGACTTCATTCTGCCGCCTGTTTTTGTTTGACATTCGACTCCATATTTAATATCATGAAATATGATACGCAAATTGCTAATCACCTCGGCGCTTATAATACTGCTTCTATTAATCGTAGTAACAAACGGTCAATATGATAAAGACAAACCGCCCCCCTTCGAACCTGAACAAAAACCAGAAAGGCTCGGCGGTCGCATTTCACCTGGTGAGGTGAAGCTGCATGAAATTAGCCTTGATCGAGCAGATTTAATAGCTTTTAACTTATCCTGGGGATCAGGTGAAGTAGATTTAGCTATAATTACCCCGGAAGGAACCCGAGTAGATTCGGCGTTTGCCTCAAAAAATGATTTAATCGAATACGCGAGTGTAGATATTCCTGAGGATGATGAATTTCTTGGAGGATATAGATATAAGGCTTTTGGATTCAGCCAGAGTTCATTACAGGGAACCTGGACAGTTGAAGTTATTGCTGATAGCAATAATATCGAAGAGACGAGTTATGGAGTTGGTACCTCATTGAGAGGACCTGATGTTATTCTCAAGACTCATATTGATAAATATTTTTATCGTAGCGGAGATTTTGTTCTGGTGATAGCTTCTCTTGAAAGAAAATCATTACCTCTTTTGGGCGCTTCGGTAATGGCCAGAGTATTCCGTATGGATACACTTATTGAGAAAATGAATCTATATGACGATGGAACGCACGGCGATTCAGTATCTGGCGACGGCCGATATACGGGCACTTTTATTAATACATCTCACAGTAGCGCTTATTCGATGAAAGTTTATGCCAATCAAACAGGTCAACAGACATTCTCGAGAGAGGGCAGGCTATTGCAATTCTCGGTATGGGACAGCCAATCGAAATTTGACGGCTCAATTGTCGAAACAGCCGAGGATACCAACAACGATAATTTATTTAATGAACTTAAATTTGACATAGGTCTTGACATTGCCAAAGAAGGGAAATACCATATTAACGGCTCACTGGTCGATTATAACAAAGCCAGGATTACTAACACCAGGGTAGAAACAGTATTGACAACCGGTAATCACACCGTGGGATTAGCATTTGATGGTTCTCGTATATACACAAGCGGCATAGATGGGCCATATATTCTTGATAAATATAGTTGTTTTGAGATCTTCAAAGATAGTTTTTCACTAGTTGATCTGGTGGAAGATGATTATCAGACTCAAGCTTATGGTTATCGAGAATTCCAGCGGGATCCTATTTATTATACCGGTAATTCATCTTATGCGGTTAATGACAAAAATGGCGATGGTCTCTATGAAAGCATAACGGTATATATCGAGTTTGATATAATAGAAGAAAATTATTATAATTATAGCGCCGGTCTTTATGATAATGATTGGAAACACGTTTGTCTTGCTAGAGATAATGAACATTTAAAACCAGGTATTGTCACAATTAGCCTTACTTTTAGCGGGACCGAGATTAGAAGAAGCGGTAAAGACGGGCCGTATGTTATTAGTGATTTTATGATGTATTGTGAAAATGGAACAAGTATCACCCTAACTGATAACATTACAACGGATTATTATCAATCCTCGGACTTTAAAGGCAAATAGGGAAAACGGTATATTGAGAATCAAACATTTGATAAAAATGTCGGTTTTACCATATGGCAGTATAATATTTGGACAGAAGTATATCTACAACCGCTAAAAAGGAAGGATTGATTATGTCACGAAAAATATTCTACTTATTATTACTATCATATTTTATTCATTTCATAAATGTTTTGGCCGTTGAGCCGCAATTCGAAACAAGGATTGATCTTCGAGCTAAAAACATGTATCCTAAATCAATATGCGCTTCCGACTTTGATGGTGACGGCGACACCGATCTGGCTATAGCGAATCTGGCTTCAGATGAAAGCATTCTTCTTCAGAATGTCTCGGTTCTATTGAACAATGGCGATTGTACATTTCAGCCTAAAGTCGATTATAAAGCCGGCAGAACCACCGAATCAATATTTGCCTCTGATCTTGATAGTGATGGTTCCGATGATCTGGTTGTGGTAAATAGACATGACAATTTCATCTCGATTTTATATAACAATGGAGATGCCACTTTCCGCGATGTTGTTGATTACGATGTAGGGCTTTACCCCGGATCGGCGACTGCCGCGGATTTTAACGGCGATGGCAAACAAGACTTGGCCGTAACTGTTTCGTTCGCTTATGTTGCGATATTAATCAACAAAGGCAATAGCAAATTTGATGATCCTATCAAATATTGCACACCCGATACTGCTTTGATAGGATTATCTAGACATATCGATAATGATAATGATGGTTATCGAGATGGCTTCGGGGCTAAATCAATTTGTGCATCCGATCTTGACGGCGATGGTGACCAGGATTTGGTTGTGACAAGCCTTGAATCTATCTCAATGCTATTTAACAAGGGCAACGGCACTTTTGATGCCTATGTATGTCTTGTATGTTATGGAATTTTTCAATTTTTGATTAGTTCAGATTTTGACGGGGATGGTGATAATGATTTAGCCGTGACTGATCCAATATCAAATTCGGTTAAAGTATTTATGAATAAGGGCATGGGAGAATTTTATTCGGCTGTAGATTATGCCGCCGGTGATTTTCCTTCTTCAATACGGGCGTCCGATTTTGATAGAGATGGTCATATTGATCTGGCCGTTGAAAATGTCATGTCGGATGATTTGTCAATTTTTAAAAACAAAGGTGACGGGACATTCCAAACCGCTACTACTTACCCAGTGATAAAATTATCCGATCTTTTTGTCGTTTCCGATTTTGATGGTGACAATGATGTTGATATAGTTTTGATTACAACCGCCGGTCGGCCCTACATCTCGATTTTAAAGAATAGGCAATATTGAATAACCAAGCAGTTAGCCGGCTGCCCCATCCTCCGCCAAAGCGGAGGTGG
>JAAEQD010000074.1 GCA_024231855.1 Candidatus Zixiibacteriota bacterium | reverse complement strand
TATCTGCAGTTTTTTCAATTCGGCGATTGTATCGGGCAAAGCGGTTAATTGATTGTTGTTTAAATCTAATTCCTGCAGGTTTTTCAATTCGGCGATTGTATCGGGCAAAGCGGTTAATTGATTGCGTCTTAAATCTAATTTCTGCAGTTTTTCCATTTCGGCGATGGCAGAGGGCAATTTTTTCAGAGCCTTATCGTAGATACTGATGCCTATTAAATTGCGTTGTTCATCTGTGTTGAAGCCTACCGAGTTCCATTCTATTTTCTCAAGTCTCGGCAATTCAAAGCCTAACTCTTTTTCCAGCTTTTTTATAATATCCAAATCAGACATGATAACTCTCCGGTGCGTTTATGCCCCTTAAATCCGGGCTTAAGTTGAAGATGCTTACAGTATTATTCGGGCCGGTTTAATATAGTGGCGGCGGGCGGCGATTGTCAAGGGATTCGTGGGGGGAGGCCGCCCCCGTCCACCACGCCCCTGGTTTCCCGCCTTCGCGGGAAAGACAGTGAGTGTAATTTAAAGATTCCCGTCGTCAAGATCCAATGGATTTTCACGGGAATGACAGGTGTGTTGGTTGGATTTTCACGGGAATGACAAATATTATATCTAAGCCAATACTACCGACGGGCGGGGATGTCTGTTGCGCGTATAATCCACCTCATGATGCGGAGCAATAGGTGATTCATTATTCGCAATTCGGCCAAACAATCGGCGCTTCTTCAGGCAGATCATCGGGTGTGGACCAGGCGGGTTCGTAGTCGGGGCAATATGCCAGCGTTGTCGTGCCCCTGAAATAGGTCACCAACCTGGTCACGTCGCTGCCGATTATATCGCAGTCGCCGTTGGCATCGGCCGAGCACCAGAAACCATCGAGCAGACATGCCTGGCTTGAAGGCAATGATCTGAAATAGTTCACAAGGTAAGTGACATCACCACCGATTACCGATGGCGGCCAGGCACCGTTGTACATGTTGACATCACCGGGCAGATATTCATTTCGATATATCTCAATCGGATCACCGGGCGTCAGATCCCGTCCAACCAGGCCGGGATAATCCGGCGCGTATCGATGTATCCGGAAAACGCTATTGGCAAATGGCGCATCACCCTGGTTCATCGGGCCATACGCGGACACGGGATTTATGTATTGCCAGACAACTTCACCACCTGGGGTTACCTCGTAAAACATTCCGTGGAGTCCGCTGCATATAAGGGTGTTGCCGTTTGGTAGACGGTGGGCGCCGGAAATATTCGGGGAGTACAAATTGAACGGATTTTCAGCCGTATATGTCCATACCTGTTCCTCAGGCTCATGGGCGGAGCCGGGATTCAAAATATAGTTACCAGCGCTGTCAACAGGCGGCACAATCTCATCGATGGTAGAATAACTCCCCTCGGGGCGAAATTGGCCGTTATTGAAGACCATCAAATTACCTTCCCCGGGATAACCGGGCTCTATCCATCTGGCGTCATGCTGGTTAAAAAATTTCCTGTCCTCTTCAGTGCCTGCTCTGTACGATAGTGGATTACCCCACCTGTAAAGGAAATCGCCGCCTTTGCCGTAATTTCCACCGCTATGTCCGGCTGCTTCCTCGGTTGTCGTACTATGATCGATGACTATTAGCTCGTTCTGTTGATGCAGACTTAGCACGACCTGATCCAACTCCGGGTTATATTGGACCGAATTAGTATGATTCCAGTCTTGCGCGATAAAATATAAAAAATTTATATCCATAAGTTCCGGATGCTCCGCGACGACTCCATAATTTGCCTTGGTTGAATCGAAATCCTGAACCAGATGATCCCAGATGTGCCATTCCCAAACGATATTCCCGCCATATTGGCCATCAGGTTCTACCTCAACAATATAATCCGGCTGTAATGTATCTCCATATATTAAATAGGGGCTACGTCCCGCCCCGATTGCCTCTTCCCGGGTTTTGAATTCCGCGGCAATCATCAATACGTTGCCGTTGGGAAGGTATTCGATATCATGATGCAAATAATGGTGGATACTCGAATAATCGAATTCCCAGACAATAAATCCGTCCCAATCTATTTCCTGGACAATACTTCCCCTGGTTGTTCGAAGTAAGCTACCGTTTTCCAGCAAGTAAATGTCCGATTTCGGCCCATATAAACTTTGCCATGAATGAACGAGTAATCCGTTATTATCAATCAGATATGTAACATTATACGACATTGGGGCAAACAGAGTATATCCAACAAAAGCGTCCTCTTCATTCAGGAGTAAACCCATCGTCCTTCCCTGGGCATTGACCGATGATAAAGCCAGAAAGGATATAAATACTATTATGACATATACTCTGATATTCATTTCGCTTCTCTTACCTGTCCGTTAAAAAGCCATATCTATTTTATCGCCGGAAATCGGCTTTAACCAAGATCCATTTGAAATTTAATGAATTTCTCGAAAGTCGCAAGTTTTACTTGCATCTTTATGCGATTCTTAGGCTTAAGGTGTAGGGATTGATTGATTTGAAGAAGTATTTACGGAAGCCGAGTGAATATTTTATAGTTATAATCCTGTACGCTCGTTTATGAGTTCTCCGACTTAATCTTTTTTGCATATTCTATAGCAATTTCCTTCTCGGAGAAAAATTCAT
>JAAEQD010000073.1 GCA_024231855.1 Candidatus Zixiibacteriota bacterium | reverse complement strand
TCCGGGGCAGCCAGATTCAGCAGATTATTGATTTTAGCAAAGAAATGCTCACAGCTTCGGTAGAACCGCTGGCGCACGTCGAGGAAACACTGGCCCGGTTATCAACCTCATACGATTTGATGATTATCACCAAAGGCGATTTATTTGACCAGGAAACTAAAATTGCCCGTTCGGGCCTGGCCGGTTATTTCAAATATATCGAAATCGTCAGCGAAAAAACAGAAGCAACCTACCGGGCAATCCTGGCCAAACACGCCCTTGTCCCCCATCATTTTCTCATCGTGGGCAATTCCTTGAAGTCAGATATTTTGCCGGTTGTGGCTATTGGAGGCCGGGCCGTTTACATACCCTATCATATCACCTGGGCTTTTGAAACTGTACCTAATCCTACTCTGGATCACAAGGGATACGTTGAGCTTGAGCATATGGGCCTGCTGCCCGATTGGATCGAAAAGTTAAGCCCAAGAGCTTAATCCCCTAAATCTGAACACCCCCCTCTTATATGTCTAATTTTCTCATTTGAGTTATAATCCAACATC
>JAAEQD010000072.1 GCA_024231855.1 Candidatus Zixiibacteriota bacterium | reverse complement strand
TCATCGCCCGATAATGAAACACCCATCATTGGCATAAGCAATGTCCCGGCGGCTATCGCTATCACAACCGAAACTGAAAGGGCGGTAAAAGTCCCAATCAGCTTTCCGAGAATATAAGTCTGACGGGGAAGAGCATTGGCGAATGAAAGCCTGAGAGTTCCCCGCTCTTTTTCACCACTAATAGCATCATACCCCAAAAGAATCGCGAACAATGATAGCAAGACCTTAAAAATAAATTCCAAATCCAAAAATCTGAATATGGCAAATATCGGATCTTCATTATAACGGCTATCCTCAATTGGAATACTACCGCGACCCTCAATAACCGCCGTCCGACCAACATCATTAGAAACGCCGGACACCAACGACGCCAACGGTTTGGGAGGCAAAAATATTCGATTACTTTCTAATTCGTGCCAATCGGTGATACCTTCCATCGATCTGATATTTTCTGCTTTAGATGCTTCAAAATAGGCCTGATTCAGGTTAAACCTGGTTGTCCCAACATAAAAAGCGGCCAATATCAATAAGGCACAAGCACCAAAAGTGATTATAAACTTGGTCGAACCAATAAGATCTCTGATCTCTTTTTCTATAATTACCTTAAGCATTGGCAACTCCCGTAACATCTGAAACAGTATTTCCACCAGCCATATATTGCATATATAATTGTTCAAGATTTTTATCAGAAAGTTCTGCCGCCGTCTGTTGCATTATCATCTGTCCGCTATCCATAATCGCAACCACATCGGCGACCTCTTTGGCCCGAAAAATATCATGTGTTGACATCAATATCGCCCGATTCTCATCACGAAGCGAT
>JAAEQD010000071.1 GCA_024231855.1 Candidatus Zixiibacteriota bacterium | reverse complement strand
TTCAATATTGAATCTATTTCGTAATTCGGGATCCTGGGTTGTGATTCCTACCGGACATTTTCCAGTATTGCAGACCCGGTACTGCTGACAACCACATGCGATTAAGGCGGCAGTGGCAATTGCTACAGCATCTGCTCCAAGCGCTATCGCTTTGGCGAAATCCGATGACATCCTCAGACCGCCGGTAATTATCAGGGTGATACCCTTAACATTATCATCAAGGAATTTACGGGCTCTATATAAAGCAAAGATCGTTGGAATAGATGTAGCCGCCTTTACATATTTGGGCGATGCTCCCGTTGCGCCCGGTCTGCCGTCGATAGTGATGAAATCGGGTTTGGATTTTAGTATAAATTTCAGATCATCTTCAATATTTCCTGCCGCTATTTTAACTCCGATCGGCCTACCTCCGGATGTATCTCTCAACCACCTAATTTTATTCTTCAAATCGTCCGGTGAGACAATATCTTCGAAATGTGCCGGGCTGATAATATCTTTACCTTTTTCAAATCCGCGAATC
>JAAEQD010000070.1 GCA_024231855.1 Candidatus Zixiibacteriota bacterium | reverse complement strand
TGACCGTCGTCTTTCAGACAGGAGGACTTTCCCGGCAATTGATTGTACACGCTCCTCAACACGCAAAGAAGAGTTGCTGATGGATGCGGCGGAATTGAAGAGAGTATGGATTCTAAGAAAACTACTGGCGGAGATGAATCCGGTCGATGCTATGGAGTTTTTACTGGAAAAAATGAGAGGAACAAAATCGAACAGTAAATTCCTGTCTAATATGAGCGGCTAAACCCTTTTCTCTGCACGTTCTCTTCAGGATTAATGTTTTTTCCAGAAAACATTTCCACAATTTTTATAAAAGCTATATGAATATTTCATCTGTTTTTAAATAATACATTGAATTACATCGTGTTATAGCCGTTAAAGTATAATATTTTTAAAAATCGGTTTGATTAAAGAAATTTCATGTTTGTGCCGATAATATATATATAGGCGCTAAAATCAAAAACGGGTTGGAATTACTTCCAACCCGTTTTGTATTATATTGTTATACCATATGGACTGCGGAAGCGATAGCTTCCGCGATAGAGCTGAAGCTTCGCTTCAGCACTCCAAACAGGGATTTATTTCAACAACGTCATACGTTTTGTCAGCGTTTTGGTGTTGGTTGTTAGCTTATAGAAGTAAATTCCGCTTGAGTATTCCGAAGCATTCCAGGTGATATTATAGTATCCAGCATTCAAGTTACCTTCAACAAGTGTTTCAACTTTTTGTCCCATAAGGTTATAAATACTCAAGTTTACATCACCAGTGTGGGCAATTTCGAATGATACAGTTGTTGAAGCATTGAAGGGATTGGGGTAGTTTTGGTTTAATGCTGTTGTTGTAGGTAATATCTCATCAAAGCCCCTTTCTCCCCATTCACCGGGACCGAAGTCGATATCGTTTCCTTGTCGGCCAAACTCATAGGCGAAGATAAACTCAAAACAACAGCTACCGACATAATTACCTATCGAAGGTCCTACATCAATATTAATTGCGGCATCAATTACACCGTTTACCGTACCAGGTCTGTACCAATAGTAGAGCGTAGCCGAATCACCCGAAGCGAGATTACTCACCACAAGCCTGTTAATGTTAAAATCATACTGTGTCCCCGAGGCGCAGTCGCCTACTGTCGGATAAATCTCAGCATAAACATTAAGGGGACTTATACTGCAATTAGTGACATCCAAATCCCACATAATAGTACCGTTAATGTTTGGTACTCTGGGAGTGGACGTCGTTGCGCTACAGTTAAGGCATGAATCAATTGTCGTCAGATTGAACAAAATTGAGATATTGTTAGAATTATTATTAGTTACAGCCAGGTCGATGTCGCTATCGCCGTCTAAATCGGCGGAAAAGACTGATTGGGGACCATCGCCAGCCCCATAATTATCCGCCGACTGAAAGGTACCGTTACCATTGTTAAGTAGGATGGAGACATTATCAGTATACTTATTAGCCACCGATAGGTCGATGTCGCTATCGTCATCGAAATCGGCGGAATAGACTGAAAAGGGACTATCACCGGCCCCATAATTGACCGCCGAGGCAAAAGTGCCGTTGCCGTTGTTGAGTAATATGGAGACATTGTCGGTATCACGATTAGCCGTCGCCAGGTCGTTGTCGTTATCGCCGTCCAAATCCGCGGAATAGATTGAAATGGGAGTATCACCGGTCCCATAATTGACCGCTGAGGTAAAAGTGCCGTTACCGTTGTTGAGTAGGATGGAGATATAGTCGGCATAATAATTAGCCACCGCCAAGTCGTTGTCATTATCACCGTCTAAATCGGCAGAGTAGACAGAATAGGGCCAATTACCAGCACCATAATTGGCCGCCGCCTGAAAGGTGCCGTCACCGTTGTTGAGCAGAATGGAGACATTGTTTGAACTGTTATTGGCCACCGCCAGGTCGTAGTCGCTATCGCCGTCTAAATCAGTGGAAAAGACTGAAAAGGGGCTCATACCGGTCCCATAATTGACCGCTACCTGAAAGGTACCATTGCCGTTGTTGAGAAGGATAGAGACATCGTCGGAATCACGATTCGCCACTGCAAGGTCGTTGTCACTATCACCGTCTAAATCGGCTGAGTAGACTGAAATAGGAGAATCACCAGTACCATAGTTGACCATCGGCTGAAAGGTACCGTCGCCGTTGTTTAGTAGAATTGAGACATTGTCGGCAAATCCATTAGCCACCAAGTCATAGTCGCTATCGCCGTCTAAATCTGTGGAATAGATAAAAGTAGGATTAGAACCGATTCCATAATTGACGGGTGGACTAAATAAGGAATCTTGGGCGAATACTTTTGATGCTATAAGAACCAAACAAACAGTGAGTGAAAACAACAGTACTTTTTTCATAACTTACCTCCTTGAGTTTAATTAAGATATAATTCACGTATAAGTTTCTAATTAATGAACAGAAAAGAACATCCCAATACATTAATAAAACCCACTCCATGCAAGCTGTACTCAGAAGAAATTCCTTGGGCAACTATGATTAACAAATATATATTATTGTAATATTTTAGTCAAGCTATAACTAAGATAAAAAAAGACAGGATATTTGAGCATCCAGTATTGTAGGTCGGATTCCGGAACATAGCGGAGAAACCCGACAGAATTGTTATAAAATGTCGGATTTTTCGCCCTTACTTCGTTCGGACTCGGAACCGAACCTACATCACTTTATTAATGCCATCCGCTTGATGATGTTTTGATTATTAACTGAAAGTTTATAAAAATAAATGCCAGAAGGATCATTAGCAGCATTCCATTGGGCTTCGTGATGGCCTTCCTTTTGGTGTGTCTGAAGTAGGGTTTTTATATGACTACCCCTAATGTCATAAATATCCAATCGAACATCACTTTCTTTTGAAAGCGTATAACGGATATTAGTTGATGAATTAAATGGATTGGGGTAGTTCTGTGTAATTGTGAAATCGTAAGGCTGGTTTTCGTCATTGTCCGAAACCGAGACAATTCCATTTCTAAATTTTACATCCATACTGTCGATGTCGAAATTACCGTATTCGTCATAAGCTTCTGCGATTATTCTGTAATCACCGTCTGCATGTTCGTCGGTTTCGAAGGCTAAGTTTTTCTCTGAGAGATCGGCAAGAGAGTCCCCGTTGTTGTTAGTGAGGATATGAAAATAGTCGCGGTCTAAATCCATCCATCTGGGAGAAAGTAAAGTATTATCTCTTTTGTAAAGCAATGTTGCATAAGGTTCATAATACCATACGCCATAATAATCGTAAGCATGGTTAAGTATCTGTGCCAATCGACGCGGAAGTATTATCTCACCGTCAGGCAACTTTATTATTGTGTAATAAAGCTCATATGCCGGTTGCTCCCATGGCGAATCGCCTATGTAGTCGGATACTTTAACAATGATGTCGATATCTCCATAGAGACTATCGGGATTTAGGTAGGTACTCGTTTCGTTTAAACAGAATCCGAATTTGGAAGGCTCGAAAACATTTTCGATAACAGGCGCGATTGTATCGGTGTCCGGTATCAATGATAATAACGGATTATAAGTAATCCCCCATTCGTTGTCCTCGTAGAGCCAGACCAATCCCGTATCCTGAATTTCGACGAAATGGATATGACCCCAATCCTCATCCCATTCGATTATATCGCCGAGGTAGTCATGGATTTCTACCGTATCACCTACATCCACCTGTATGCTGTTTTCGATTAAATGTGCGTAAAGCCACCCCGTGGAAGTACCGGGGACCGATTCGAGACTGATTGCAGTCCGCCAGTAAGCCCGCCCCCCAAGTGTTAGAACGCATTTGACCACCCCCGGTGTTACTGCATAAGTCGGTTCTTCAATTGGTACGATTAAATCAAGTCCTTGATGAAGATATGACCAGTCTCCTTCACCACGGCCGTTGTGCTGCTCATAGTAATTCCAAACCGTGTGCATTCTGTCGAACGGTTCGAATGGCCAAGGGATTTCGGGATAATCCAAAGCCGCTTTTCTTAATTCTACCGGCTTGTCGAAAGTTTTGAAACGCTTGACCGCCTTTTCTTTTTCGAGTATTACATTCCCCTCAAGATCATAGGCTTTGATAATACCCTTTGATATCCCATCGTAGCGGTAATGAATCCCGGCAACAAGCTTGTCATTTTCAATTCTAAGGTCACGATATGAGTATTTACCTCGAAGCATATCCGAGAAAACCAGATCGCCGTCGGTAAGAGAGTAAACCTTGAGATTTTTCTTGTCGATTGCGGCAACGAAATCATAAACTGTTGAAATCACAATTGCGCGCGTATACATGAATTCAGTCGTGAATTCATTAATCAATTTATCGTCATAATAGACCTTGATAATGTTTTTTGATGCCACTGCCAAATGGTCTTCATCTTCGGAGATTGAGAACTTAAAGCCATTCTCATAGGTGTCCACAGATAGATATGGCAACGTAATAATTTGAAGCCCAACTTTGGAGCCAACACCGAATTTATAACCCGCAGGTGAAAAACCGAATAGCGATGCGCTCTCGAAATCCTGGGAGATCAAATGTTGCCCGTGTTTTGTATAGAACGCTATCGTCAGGTCGTTGTCGCGTTGATGACCGGTTTGTAGAAATGCTATAAATCCCGAGTTGGAGATATAGAGATCGGAGCCAGGAGCAATCTTCATCGAGAACAGCAGATTTTCACCTTCCAAAAACTCGAAGTTTTTCAACTGGCGCCGATCATGCCCGACTTTTCCAATATCATATCTGCACCAGAAGACTCCGTTTTCCGATTGCACTCGGCAATCATCACCGGCCGGAGCGTATTTAAATTTCCCTGCGGCAGTTACCGTAATCCTTTCCGGTAGTATCTTTGAGCTTTCCCCGAAAACACCAATACTTATAAACAGGACAAAAACAATACATAGTATTAATATCAGTTTTTTCATGTCTCTCCCGATTGGACTGAAGCTTATTTATAATATAACAAATAATTACTTTAAAAGTGTCATTCTTTTCAAAAAAGTATTGCTTCCTGCAGTTAATTCATGGGGAATTCGGCCCGTTCTGTATAAGGCTGAAAGTTA
>JAAEQD010000069.1 GCA_024231855.1 Candidatus Zixiibacteriota bacterium | reverse complement strand
TGAGATTACGCCCGGCAATTTCATTTTCCGCAGTCGTGAATTCGAGCAGATGGAGATGCAGTATTTCATCCATCCGTCTGAAGACGACAAGCATTTCGAATACTGGCGGGAGCAGCGTTGGCAATGGTATCTTGATATCGGTATTAATCCCGAAAAAATCCGCTGGCAGGAGCATGGTCCCAACAATTTAGCTCATTACGCCAAGAAAGCGTTTGATATAGAATTCGAATTCCCCTTCGGCTGGAAAGAGATCGAGGGCGTTCATAACCGTACCGATTTCGATTTGAAAGCCCATAAGGAACATTCCGGCAAAGATATGTCTTACCTCGACCCATTCACCAAAGAACGTTTTATGCCGTATATTATCGAAACATCCGCAGGCGCCGACCGCTGTACTCTGGTTGTCCTTTTAAATGGCTACAAGGAAGAAGAAGTGAAAGGGGATAAGCGGGTATTGATGTCTATCGATCCGAAAATCGCCCCGATTAAAGCGGCGATATTCCCGCTGGTCAAGCGCGATGGCATGCCGGAAGTCGGCCATAAAATCGAGGAAGACCTGCGTAAATCATTTAAGGTATTCTATGATGAATCCGGGGCCGTCGGACGCCGTTACCGCCGTATGGACGAAGCCGGTACCCCGTTCTGCATAACAATCGACTCCGACACCCTGACCGACCAAACCGTCACCGTCCGCGAACGCGACTCGATGGTGCAGGAACGAATAGCGATGGGGCAGTTGAAGGAATATTTGATAGGAAAAATTGGATAGTACAATAAGCAAAATGGATTATTCTATAAATAAAATCCCCGTTTTAGTGACGGGGATTTTATTATTTCATCAATTTTGATGGTCGTTTACACCACCTGCGGGGCTTCGTAAACCTTGTGGATGTATTTCTTGAGCCAGCGTTTTGTGTAGAAACCGAATTTTGAGTAGAGGTAGATTTTGTAGAATTGGAGTTTGGAGATTTTTACGCCTTCTTTATTGGTGAAGACAGCCTCGTTGTTCCGCATTTTAATCAATGTCTCCGTCGCCATAATCGCCGCCATGATGCAGAAACGGAAATATCCCCGAAGCCTTCTTTTGCGGGGGATTGATAGTATATAAGCGAAAGTCGGCTTGAATTCCACCATCGCTTCCCGTATCATTTCCTCCAATAATTTCAAACGTTGTCCCTTAGCATCCTGGTCTTTGATTAGCCGCATCGGATTCAAATCGGGATTTAATTCGGTAGGCCAGAAACAGCGGAATTCTTCAAGGTCCTGCATGAAATCTTTGATGATATTTACTTTCTGCAGGTAACGCCCGAAATTCAACGCC
>JAAEQD010000068.1 GCA_024231855.1 Candidatus Zixiibacteriota bacterium | reverse complement strand
TTGGTATTAGATAGCATGTCTAATGGGAAACCGCAAGGATGCATATTAGGAATTCTGATAGAACCATCAACTACTGCTATTAAAGCCGCGTTTCTATCCTCATCGCTCAGAATATATTGTTTAGCGCACCACAGGGCAGTGCGTCCGCGGTCCAATACAAGCTTTATCTGAAATTGAAGAGTATCCTCCTCAGAACAAAACCGAACGAAGTTTTTCAGCAACGGGATTACTAAATTTGAAGTCATCTTCTGTGATATATTGGATTGTGTAAATAAGGCTGTAAGTATATCAAGACTTGTTCGTTGTACTTTAAAAGCCCCATGATATTTTTGTTCTTCATTAAAATACCCATAACTGGCCAACTTTGCTTGAAAGCCTTCATAATCCAATACTTTAAGAAGTAATATGACCTCATTAGTTGTATGCAAATACGTAGATATCCTATTATGTGAGTCAAACATTGTAGAATTGATGAGATCCCACGCTTCTTTTCTTTCATCATTACAAGCATCACATAAGCAACCAGTGTAAGCAAAAGTAATCTGGCATCCAAACGCTATGAGTAGAATAAGAATATTTATCATAATTATTAAATCGCCAGTATTTCTATTATTTGCAATCATCGTATTGCTCCATTTAAACAATTCTATGGGCAGCACTAAAATCTATAGCATCTGTTTGTATTATATTCTCTACTGTAGTCCATGGTTCCGCAATATTGTCATCCGAACCAGATGTTGCATCCTCAATATTAGCGACTTAATACTATTTCAACAGCACCATCCTGCTCGCGTTAACAAATTTATCAGCCGCCAACCGCGCGAAATATATTCCCGATGGATGCTCGGTGGCATTCCAGGTTAGCGAATGACTACCGGCTTCGTAGGTATTCGATGTTAACATTTCCACCAACCGTCCGGTAATGTCATAGATTGAGATATTTACCGCTGATTGATGCTCAAGCGAAAACGAGATCGTGGTTTGGGCGTTGAATGGATTTGGGAAATTTGATAATACTTTCATACTTACAGGCAAAGATTCTGTTTCGGTAATTCCGACATATAATGGATTGGGTACTGCCAGATAAAGCATCTGGTTCTCCGTGCTCGGAGGCGTAAAACCGGCATATTTATCATTTATGTACAGAATGTGAAGATGCTCATCAACTGTTTCGGCCAGGGACGAGTAATCATCCGAATCACAATCACCGGGAAGACACCCCGGAGTTTGGCTATTTGTGATATTCTGGTAATCGGACCATGAACCGCCGCCATCGGCGGAATAGGACATGTATAAATCACCATTGGGATTAAAGCCCGATGATTCATCTTCCGGGTTAAAACCTGTCCATACGCAGAACAGGTTGTTATCGGAATCGACTCCTAAATTCGGCCCTACTAATGGGCGTCCGGAGATAAACGGCCCGAATTGGGCAATCTGCGTAATTTCATTTGATTCTTCACTCCAGTGCCATAAAGTCGATGTCGCCGGATATGGCGTGGAATAGGTGTTGAATACAATATTAAGGTTATCGTCGTTATCAAATAGCAGGTCGCTGTAAGCCATTTCCAAAGTCTGATTATCGGAGGTATCTATATCGGTTATGCGGATAGAGTTTTCGAAATCCCAGGTTATACCATCCTCCGATAAATTATATGCGAGATTATCTGAAATACTGAGAATAATGGCCGTGCGCTGGGATATATTTGATGTGCTTATGGCCCAGAAGTTATTAAATTGGGAATTGGTCGATTGCCAGTCAGGCCACGATAAACCATCGGAAGAACTGCCATAAATCTGGTCTGTGTTCCAGTAATCAAAAAATAACAGATGAAACCTGCCGGACGATTGGTTATGCGCCCCCTTGGGCCAGCCGCTATCCCAGCCCCACGTTATCCACTGCTCACCAAGGTTATTATACTCCGAATTTAGTAAAAACGAGCCTCTCTGGTAAAATACGGTCAGGCAATCATCCGGCCCTAAATCGAGATTACAACACCACGCGCCATCGACAACGGAAATTCGATTACCTTCATTTGAATACTGCCAATCTCCTTCGGGTGATCTATAGTTATAAAAAACTGAAAGAGAATCCAGGTCGGTTTTTTTTGTCCAGCATACGTGAAGGCCACCCTCGGTGTCTTGGGCTATGCGATTTGTACCAGTGTTGAAATACAAGTTATCTATAAATGTCGTGCCAACAATTTCCCCTGGTGATTGAGCTAAACAATACGGGGTTAATATTAGCAATACTACCAGCCCACAAATAGTATCTATCTTTTTAATATTACTCTCCCCTTATTTCAACAGCACCATCCGGCTCGTACTAACATCATCCCTCGCTAACAGCCGGGCGAAATAAATCCCCGATGGCTGACCGCCCGCATCCCACGAAAGCGAATGATTTCCGGCTTCAAAGGTATTAGATATTAGTACCTCAACCAATCGGCCGGTGATGTCATAGATCGAAATATTGACCGGTGATTGCTGCTCCAGCGAAAATGAAATCGTGGTTTGGGCGTTAAAAGGATTCGGGTAACTGCTTAAAACACTGATATACTCAGGCAAATTCTCCTGTTCTATGCCGACACCTCCGAATTGGATAAACGCCTGGGATTCCCCGGTCGGAGTCGAGTAAAGGCCGCCGTGATCACGGGCGAAAACCGTGAAATAATATGGCATTTCCGGTATGATAAGCTCTTCTGTAAACTCCTGATTATTACCGGTGTAGATAATCTCGCCTTCCTCCGGCGATAATACGTAACCGCCGTGGCTTTTCACCAGCATCGAGGCGGTGAATGTATCATCCCATATCGGGTCAGTCCAATGGATCCGCGCGGTGGCATCATCTATTGAATCGGCCCGCGCGCCGATTACGACAAAACCGGGAGATTCATGACGGTTAGGCGCGCCACGGGTCGGGACGCCGTCTTCGAATGTGTATGATGATGTGTCATTAAAGCCCATAAAATCACGCATATTTATCGTACTATCCACATCGCCATCCGGAAATCTCATGAACGATACATTTTCGGCGTGATCCGATGACCAGCCGACCTGATCGACCAGGCGATTGCCATCGAATATCCACAAAGGATCTGGATTTATGAGATATATATTGTCAAAACCAGGATCCATGTCGAATCCGGTTGGAAAATCAACTTCGTCTATAACA
>JAAEQD010000067.1 GCA_024231855.1 Candidatus Zixiibacteriota bacterium | reverse complement strand
GATTCGGAATCGGTATAATAGTCTACACCTGCAGGTTTAGCATGTGCTTTCTTACCTTCCCAATCGAGTTCACGAATTTGATACTGGTCGTTTTGATGGAGGTATATCGCATCGGGATGGATAAGTTCCGAAGCCGAGAAATAATCAACCTCTCCTATAACACGATTATTGTTGGATTCATCCATGATAACGAAATTCTGAGGGGCGGCGGTTCGCAATGAAACTTCTTCAGCTGGGTAAATCTCGGAAGCCCAATGATACTTACCGCCCGATTTATGAAGTATGTGATTATCATCGAGGAATTCCAATATCGGTTTTGTGTTGCCCTGTTGAATATTTCCGAATTCTTCGGTTTCATTAAAAGGGAGTTCGAATGATGCGCATTTGAGATGTGATGATTTAATCATCAGATTCTCGGGATCGATTATTCCGGATTCGGGGGAGTTACCGAAAAAATATTCCGGCTGGGCTACCATAAATTGATCAAGAGGTGAACTTGTTGCCACCATGATTGCTAAGGAAGTTTCCGAGGTCCTTCCGGCTCGCCCGGCTTGTTGCCAGCTCGAAGCAATATTTCCCGGATAACCGACAATGACAGCCGCTTGAAGTTGTCCGATATCTATACCAAGTTCCAATGCATTTGTCGAGACGACTGCTCGCACAGTGCCGTTTCGCAATCCTCGTTCGATAGCCCTTCGTTCATTTGGAAGATACCCGCCCCTGTATCCGCAGATTGAATCCTTGGGGATTTTCATTTTTCTCGCCGCATCCTTCAGATAAGTTGTCAGTATTTCGACACGAAGACGTGAACGTGCAAAAATAATCGTCTGAATATTATTGCCCAATAGCATTTGTGCTATATCTTTCGCTTCAAGCAGGGAACTTTT
>JAAEQD010000066.1 GCA_024231855.1 Candidatus Zixiibacteriota bacterium | reverse complement strand
TTTGGGTTTAATTCCCCGAAGCTTGCTTCGACCAGTCATCCCGGACTTGAGGAGCGAGACTTGCAGCTCCGAACTCCGGGATCCAGTCAAATATGTTTCAATTTTCTTAAATTGGTCCGGTTTCGACTATCTCCTTTGCGCCGTTTCGCCGATCCGGCTTTCACCGACTCTCGGGGGTATCTATTTGATTTTTCGATAGTTCATGCGCTTTTTTAAATACCGGCTGCGCCGCTTGAACAACATGATTATTGATTAACACTCGGATATCCAATAATCTCACCGACGAATAGACCATCCGAAAAATTCCGGATGATATTCATTCCCTTACAAGTCCCTTAATTTATATACGGAGCGAATAATGAAAAGAACTAACATGAAACAAATAGTTTCAATGTTAATCGGACTGAGCATGGTGGTTTCATGCCTGGTATCATTTAGTGCGAATTCCGCCTTGGCCAAGGATTTGCCACCGATGATCACGATTACCTCATACAAGGTTGGTTCACTGGGGTATACGGTTACAAGCGGATTCAGAGAGGCCATTGAGGCCAAGACCAGTATGAAAGTGCGGGTTGAGCCTTATGGTACT
>JAAEQD010000065.1 GCA_024231855.1 Candidatus Zixiibacteriota bacterium | reverse complement strand
GGGCTGCTATACGTATCGTTAAACATCCCGCCGCCGATGTCAACCGCCGAGTTGGCGGTAAAAGTGCAATTGGTTATCGTCGGGCTGCTGCCGGAGTTTTTCATCCCGCCGCCGCCGTCAAGGGCGATATTATCCACAAAATTGCAGTCGGTTATTTCCGCCGGGCTATCGTAAAAGTTCGACATTCCGCCGCCGAGGCTAGCCAGGTTTTTGGTAAAAATACAGTTGGTAACTTTCGGGCTGCTGAATAAATCGTTGTGCATCCCTCCTCCACAGGCGGCTGAGTTTCCGTTGAAAATGCTGTTGGTTACATTCGGGCCGCTTGAATTCAAGTTACATATGCCACCGCCGCAGTTAACGGCGATATTTTCGATGAAATTGCAGTCAGCTATATCTGTAAAACTGAAGTCGTTATACATTCCGCCACCTAAATCGGCGGAATTCCCTTCCACAAGGCAATGGCTGATATTGGGATCCGAATTTTTGAGATATATGCCGCCTCCGTGTGTTTGACTATATACGATTGTTCCGGCGCCATTAGTGATTTTGAAACCATCAAGTTTTGCCGTCGAATCCACATAAATGGCGGTTACCACAGAACCGCTGGCTCCTCCGTCAATCGTTGTCACATATCGTCCCGCCCCTAAAATTTGCGCCCCGCTTTTCATGATAATATTTTCGGTGTAATTACCGGCTGCAACATGTACGGTTCCAGGGGTTCTCACAAAATCTATCCCGTCCTGAATTTTATCAAATGCATCATATCCCCAGGTGTGCCCGTCGTTAACGCCATTCCATGTATAGTCATCATCCACCCACACTTCATTGCTGAAATGCCCTTCATCCGCTCCCATATCCACCGTCGCGGTTCCATCGTTATCCCCGTCCCAGATTCGCGGTTGGCCCTCGAAATCACAAGGATCTAGCCAGGTTACCGCGATATTGTCACCGACGTCTATACAAAGCGACTCAGGGCGAAGGTGGAAATCACCCGAGTTCGTATCAATAAAAGCCGGATCCAGATCAATATTACCCGTCCCGGTAAATCCTCCCTGGATGTCCGAGTATGTTACTGTAATTGTCGCGGGGTCGTTGTTCGATATCTCGCTGCCGCCATCCCAGAGAATACAGTTAGTGATTTGAACCATATTAGGAGACGACTGGGAAACACATGCTATGGCGTTGCCATTTATCGCTGTATTGCCATAGAAAGTACAGTTGATCGCCACCATGCTGGTTTCGTAGTTTTTTATCCCACCGCCGTCGTTAAAAGAAAAATTGTCGTTGAAGGTACAATTAATATATGTAGGAATGCAACTTCTGTTATACACTCCCCCCCCTCCGGAGTCAGACCAATTGCCGACGAAAATGCAGTTGGTTATTGTCGGGCTGCTGTTGTCGTTATACATCCCACCGCCATTGCCGACATAGAAAGCATAGTTATCAGTGAAAGTGCAGTCAGTTACTGTCGGATTGCTGTTAAGCCCGTTGAACACACCGCCGCCGTCGCCGTAGTATTTAGCCGAGTTGTCTGTGAAGGTGCATTCGGTCACTTTCGGGCTGCTGTTGTCGTAGTTAAATATCCCGCCGCCATTTGCATCAGACCAGTTGCTGGTAAAAGCACAGCCGGTTATTTCCGGGCTGCTGTTGTCGTTATACATCCCGCCGCCGTTGCCCGTAGAGTCAGCCGAATTGCTGTAAAAAGTGCAGTCTGTCACTTTCGGATTGCTGTTGTCGTTATACATCCCGCCGCCGTGGCCCAGTGGATATGTCGAGTTGCCGGTAAAAGTGCAGTTGGTTATGACCGGCGACGATGACAGGTTATACATTCCACCACCGAAATCTTCAGCCTGATTGTTGGAAAAAGTACAATTAATGATGGTGGGGCTGCAGTTGATAATAAACATTCCGCCGCCTTTTAAAGCATCTCCGTTCGTTATGGTAAAGCCCTCCAGACGGGCTGCAGAATCTACGCTGTTGGCTGTCACTACCGAACCGCTGTCACCACCGTTTATGGTGCAGACCGGAGGCCCTATCCCCACGACCACCACTCCAGATTCCATGATAATCGTTTCGTTATATGTTCCGGCGGCAACTTGTACAGTGTCTCCGAAGGTGGCCGCAGTGATAGCTGCCTGGATAGACCAGAAGGGATCTATGGACGTTCCGGATCCTGGATAGGGATTACCATAGTCATCGTCAACGTAGTATGTGATACCGGGTGCCTGAGCAGAAATATGATCTGCTTTGTATCCTCCTTGAGCATTAGTAGTAACAAACATGATAATAATACACACAAAACACAAAACTATTAAAGAAATTCGATGGGGAAATTTGCTTGAATTCATAGTCTCCTCCGATATTGAGACCTATCCATAATAATATAAAATATATTTGCTGACGGCAGAACTTTTTGGCCTCGGATTTCATTATATCAATTATTCTGAATCAATTCAATCCAAAAGGAACACCACAAAAATGGTGAAAATTCTATTTAGAATAATTCAGGTCAATCCGAGCCGAGGTTTTTATTGCAGTTGGTCGCGGTAGGGACGCCGATTACTCGGCGCCCCCCGCGCAGATCCCAGCGTGCGGAACTACCGCACTGGGCTCCTACCTCGGATCATGACGGCCATAAGTTGCTCAGGATAAGGGTGTTAGATGCAGTT
>JAAEQD010000064.1 GCA_024231855.1 Candidatus Zixiibacteriota bacterium | reverse complement strand
AGGATCCGAGATTAATTATGCGATTCTTCTCCCCGGAGGAAGACATAATAGGATAAATTACCTGCCCGATTAGTGCTTCTCTGGTGGAGAAGAGACAGAGTCAGGGGATAGAAGCCGCTCATCAGTTATCTGAATCTATTGTCGCAATGCAGCAATTCCAGCAATTTCACACGTCTCAGCTGTTCAAGTGGGCTTTACCTTGCTCTATTCGATGCGATGTCATCGAAAAAAGAGAAAGGTCAAAAGCCGGCTGATAAATGTCAGAAATCATGTCGTCGGATTCTGCGCCCTAACGCCATCAAAGAAGCAATTGGGTGTGATGAGCTTTTATTTCCGATGCAGCCAAGCGAAGAAATTTGTTATGATCATACTATCGCTCGGCTATTACGCAAAGGAATCGGAAGCTTCGGATGGCGGTGGCGGCAAGTCGGAATATCGGCTCATGAAGTTCGCCACCTATCACGTCCATCATTTCACTTTCGGAATAAATTTTGGACATGTTTCGTTCCTAAAGGAACGTGACGAATGGCCAGACTTTTTTGCTATATTT
>JAAEQD010000063.1 GCA_024231855.1 Candidatus Zixiibacteriota bacterium | reverse complement strand
TGATCGCGCTCAGTATGAAGAGCCGGTTCAGAAGATGCTCGGGTGTGGCGAGGAATTTGGCGGATACGCCGAATACATGTGCGCGGATTGCGGGAAAGACTGGATAAAGGTTCCATTCAGTTGCAAAAGCGGCTTCTGTCTGTCGTGTGCGAAAAAATACACCGACGATTTTGTCGCTCAAGTGAGCAAGATGCTGCACGCGGGAGTTTCATACCGGCATATGGTTCTTACAATCCCCGAGCAGCTTCGGATTGTATTTTTCCGGGAGCGACATTCGAATAAGCTGCTGTCGGCATTTATGAAATGTGGACATGAGTGTCTGGAAGATGTGGTAAGCACGGCAAAGCGGAGGGACTTGAAAATAGGCTGTATCGTTGTAGTTCAAACTCATGGGAGGTCGGGTCACTATAATCCTCATTTACATATTATCATGACCAGTGGCGGCGTCGACACGGAGAATGAAAACTGGTTGGATCTGGGATACTTTAAATACACTATTATCCATAAAAAATGGCAGTATCATCTATTTCAAATGCTCAAATCGTATTTTAGAACGGATGAAATATCAAGGCTCGTGGATAAGTTGTGGAGGAAATATCCGAAGGGCCTGGTCGCCAACGTCAGCAAGGGGGAGGTCCCGGAATCAGTCAGTGGATTGGCCCGGTATCTGGCGAAATACGTTGCATCGCCTCCGATAGCGGTGCGAAGGATACTGGCATATGATGGCAGGACGGTAACTTATTGGTATCAGGACCATAAAACCAAATCGAAAAAGACGGAGAAGGTGGATGTATATACGTTTATTGGTCGCATGGTTCAGCATATAATGCCCAAATGGTTTCAACGGGTGCGCTATTACGGATTGGAAGCGACTAAGACTTACAAGAAGTGGGCGGATGTGATTCAAGAAGGTGTTAAGAGACTTGGACGAAAGGTCAAGGGAGTTTATCAGATTGTAAAATCGAAGAAATATAGGGAAAGATATAAAGAAATCAGCGGGATAGATCCTATGATCTGTCGTTATTGCGGTAACCGAATGGAGTTGTTTAAGATATGGCATCCAGATTACGGAGTGATTTATGATGAGTTCGATAAGATCAAATCAGGAAAATATGAACCTGTTCTCGGGGATGATAGAGGGGGAGGACGTCCCGTTCGGCCTCCCCCCGGAAGAATACAATTACCGTTGTTCCCAGTGTCGGCATGAGATGAAGGTGAACGAGGCGATCATGGATGTTGAGGTTGGGATGGCTCAGTTTGAAAATCGGTATTATGAGGGATACATGCCAATACTGGGCTGCCCGAACTGCAACAATGAAACGATGGAATACGACGAAGGCGATGTTTAAAAGCCCGCCCGAAGGGCGCTAAGTTCAAAAAAAGTGATTGAATGCTAATCGAGATAACCATTACTCCGAGAATAATTACCAAG
>JAAEQD010000062.1 GCA_024231855.1 Candidatus Zixiibacteriota bacterium | reverse complement strand
CCAGAATCCGATTGAGCAGGAGGGCACCTACCCGCTGCCGGAGGCGCAGGTTGACCGGTTCATGCTGAAGCTCAAGGTCGGCTATCCCGACCGGGACGAGGAGATGATGATCCAGGAGCGGATGACTGTTAAGGAGATACCCTCGATAAGCTCGATTATCTCGCCGGATGATATCCTGAAGGCGCGCGAGGCGGTGTTCAATATCTATATCGATGACAAAGTCAAAAACTACATCGTCGATATCGTGATGGCCACCCGCGACCCGGAAAAGTATAATCTCGAACTCAAGGATTTGATCGCCTACGGGGCTTCCCCCCGGGCAACTATATATCTGAACTTGGCCGGCCGGGCGCACGCGTTTCTGCAGGGCCGGGCTTATGTCACGCCGGATGATATCAAGTCGATCGGCCCGGATATCCTTCGCCACCGGGTTATCTTAAGCTTCGAAGCCGAAGCCGAAGAGTTGACCCCGGACGATATAGTTCAGAAAATCTTTGATGGGGTTGAAGTTCCATAGCCGATGCTGACTAAAGAACTCCTTAAAAAGATAAAAAAGATAGAGATTAAGACATCCCGCCTGGTCAACGATGTCTTCTCCGGTGAATATCATTCGATATTCCGGGGCCGCGGGATGGAGTTCTCCGAGGTGCGCGAGTACGTGCCGGGCGATGATGTGCGAAATATCGACTGGAACGTGACCGCCCGCTATAACCATCCCTACGTGAAAGTATTCCGAGAAGAACGCGAACTGACCGTGATGCTATTAGTCGATCTGTCGGCCTCGGGTGATTTCGGCAGCTCCGATCGGATGCGTCGGGAGATATCGGCTGAGCTGGCCGCCATACTGGCGTTTTCCGCAACCCGCAACAACGACAAAGTCGGCCTTCTGCTGTTTACCGACAAGATCGAGAAATTTATCCCGCCCAAGAAGGGCAAAAACCACGTGCTCAGGTTGATCCGCGAAGTGCTGTATTTCGAACCCGACGGCAGGAAAACCGATATCGCCGGCGCCATGGATTATATGCTTCGGGTGATAAAGAAAAAAAGCGTCATGTTTTTGATATCTGATTTCCTCGATAAGGATTTTCAACGGCCGATGGGATTGGCGGCCAACAAGCATGATCTGATCGCGGTCGAGATTTACGATCCGCTGGAGCGGCGGATACCGAATTCGGGTATCGTCAACCTGGTCGATCTGGAGACCGGCCGGGAGATGCTGGTGGATTTCTCCAATAAGGCGAACCGTCTCAACCTGGCCGTCCAAGCCGAAACCCGGCGCGCCGATTTGCATGACTATTTCAGGCGACGCAAGATCGATAAGATCGAGATAGGCACGAACCAGGATTACACCGAACCGCTCTACCGTTTTTTCGAACGAAGAGCTAGAAGGATAAGGCATTAAGAAGAATTTAACGATATGCATTCGCACGCGAAAATAATAAATAACATTGTTTTGATAACGATCTGGTTGATCGGGCTGATGGTCGTGCCATCGGTTGCCCAGCAAAAGCCGAATATAAAATCAGCCCTGGTTGATACGACTCGACCGGATTCTGTCCAAAAAGATACAATCCGGCTGGATTCCATTCAGACGGACTCTATTCAGACGGATTCTATTAAAACTGTTTCAACCGATTTGGATTCGATCAGTTTCAAGGTCGAAGTCGATCCGGATACAGCTTCAATTGCCGATGAGATTGAGGTTCGCATAGAAGCCGATTACCCGAAACATCTGAAGTTATCGGAACCCGTTGTCAGAGCATCTTCGAACACGTTCTTTGTTAAGCCCGATAAGGATTTCAGTTCGAGAACCCGCGGCGACGGGAAACGGGATCGGTACACTTTCACCGTAATGCCGTTCGATGTCGGCGAGGTGGAATTGCCGCTATTTGAGTTTTTCTTCTACGACTCCGAGGGCAATCAACATACCCGGATGGCGCCGATAACAACCGTATATATTCAATCGATGTTGCCCGACAGCGCTGAAATCGATTCGCTTAAACTCGGCCTCGAAAACAAGGATATCGCTCCCCTGAAAGAATTGCCCATACTCTGGTGGCCATATATAGTGGGCGGAGTCGTTCTGATTTTGCTCGGCGCGTTTCTCTATTATTTTTATAAGCGAAAAACACGAGATTTCGAAATACCGGAGATCCCCCCCGAACCGCCATTTGATGTGGCGATTCGCGGTTTGACGGAACTCAAAACCAAAAATCTGCCTGACATGGGTAAATATAAACAGTATTACAGCGAACTCTCAGTGATTATCCGTCATTATATCGAGGGCCGGTTCGAGATTAAGGCGGTCGAATCGACGACTTTTGAATTGAAACGTATATTCAAGCATCCCGAGCTGAATCGTGACCAGATTAAAGAGACTCTCGATTTCCTCGGCCGCTCCGATTTGATCAAGTTCGCCAAACAGATACCGCCCTCCGAGATGCCCGATAAGGATTACGAACGGATTAAAAACCTCGTAGTGAGCACCAAGCCGGTTGAACAGCCTTTAGAAGAGGCGGAGGTTGTATCATGATAAGATTCGCTCAGCCTTATTTTTTGCTGCTTTTGCTTATACCGGCGGCTTATCTGGCGTTTTATTATTTGAAAAAATTTCTCAAACCATCGGTGATCGGTTACTCCGACACACAATTATTCGCGAAATCTAAAATTACGATTAGAGTTATAATTTATCGGGCACTACCGGCATTAACGGCAATCGCTTTGAGTTTAACGATTTTAGCGGCGGCCCGGCCTCAGGCGGGGCATGGCCAGCAGCAGGTATTCACCGAAGGTATCGATATTATGCTGGCGTTGGATATATCCGGCAGTATGATGGCCGAGGATTTCAAGCCTAATAATCGTCTGGTGGTATCAAAGCTGGTGATAGATAATTTTATCCAGGGGCGGCAGGGCGATCGGATCGGGTTGGTGGTATTCGCCAGCCAGGCGTTCACCCAATGTCCCTTAACTACCGACTATCCGCTATTGTCGAGCTTCCTGGAGAAAGTCGACTTCGGTATGGTCGAGGACGGTACGGCTATCGGATTGGCATTGGCCACCGCCGCCAACAGGCTGGCCGATTCCGACGCCAAAAGCAAGATAATCGTTCTGTTAACCGATGGCGTCAACAATTCGGGCCAGATCGATCCGATTACGGCGGCCAAAGCGGTGGCGTCACTGGGCATAAAGACTTATACTATCGGCGCTGGCAAACAGGGTTTGGTCGATTTCCCAATCCAGGATCGCATTTTCGGTAAACGTTATGTAAAGCGTCAATCCGAAATAGATGAGGAAACATTGAAAGAAGTTGCCGGTATCACCAGCGGTAGATTTTTCCGGGCTGAGAATAGTCAAGCTTTGCAGGAGATATATAACGAAATATCCGAAATGGAGCAGACCAAAATCGAAGTCAAAGAGTTTTACAAATACGAGGAGCTTTATTCTGGTATCCTATCCTGGGGACTGATATTACTGGGTTTGGCAATCGTATTAAATACAACATTAATCAGGAGCATACCATGAGGTTTCTTAATCAGGACATGCTCTATTTTCTCCTATCTATACCGTTTCTGGTAATAGTGTTTTTCGCCGGGGGCAAACTTATCCAGAGCCGCCTGGCCAAACTTGGGGGAGCGCAAATCATCGAGATGATCGAGCGTTCCGTTTCCGGCAGGCGCAGAAGGTTAAGGCTTATCCTGCTGCTTTTAGGCTTATCCTTGATGATATTCGCGCTGGCCCGTCCCCAATATGGTTCTGAGCTAATCAAGGTAAAATCAACCGGTACGGAAGTCATTGTCGCGCTGGACGCGTCGCTTTCCATGCTGGCAGGTGATTTCTATCCCAACCGGCTGGATAAAGCCAAACGTCAGATTATAACCCTGGTTGAGAATCTGCTTGGCGAAAGTATCGGCCTTATAGCGTTCTCCGGACAGGCATTCGTTCAATGCCCGCTTACTGTCGATCACGGCGCCTTAAGGATGTTTCTGGATGTGACCAATGTGGGAATAATTTCCGATACCGGAACCAACCTGGAGAAAGCGATAGAAAAAGCCGCTGAAAGCTTTTCCCCGGAAAGCCAGGCCGATAAAGTACTGGTAATTTTCACCGATGGCGAGACTCATGTGGGTGATCCATTGTCGGCGGCGGAGAAATATAAGGACCAATTCAGAATTTTTACCGTTGGCGTAGGCACCGGCCAGGGTGAGCCGATCCCGGTTCGCGGCTCGGGCGGCAGTATTGAGGGCTACAAAAAGGATGAGAACGGCGAAACCGTAATTTCCAAATTGAACGAACAGTTACTTCAGGAAATCGCCTCGGTTTCAGGCGGCTCGTCTTACAGGTCCACGCCGGGAGAACAGGAGTTGACGTCAATTATTCAAAAAATCAAACGTATGGAGAAAGGCGAAACCGAAGGTAATTTCAGGCGTTTATATGATGAGAAATTTCAATATTTTTTAATACCGGGAATAATCTTTTTCGGTATCGCCCTGTTTGTCAGCGAGAGACGGAATAATGTTTAAGTATTTGAGTTTAATTTTCGCTATATTACTAGTTTCGATTTCTGTTGCCGATGATTATCGAACTGTGATGGAGAAAGGCGAAGACGCCTATAAAAACGATAATTTTACCGAAGCCGCGGATTATTACCGTCAGGCCGAAGTATTGAAACCAGATGATCCTATGGCGGCCTACAATTCGGGCGCGTCGTTATATAGAAATGGAGATTTTGACAAAGCGGCCAAGAAATTTTCGCAGACCGCCGGTATGACCGAAGGTGAATTTAAGGGAGACGCTTTTTATAATCAGGGTAATTCATTATTCAAAACAGAAGATTTCCAGGGCGCGATGGAAGCATACCGAAATTCCCTGATAATCGATCCAGCCAATAAGGATGCCAAATTCAATTACGAACTCGCTCAACGTAAAATCGAGGAGCAACCTCAACAACAACAGCAGCAACAAAATCATGATCAGAATCAGGACCAGGATCAACAAGACCAGCAGGAACAAAATCAGGACCAACAGCAACAGCAGAAACAGGATCAACAAAAGCAGGACGAAGAAGAAAAGAAGCAGGAACAGCAGCAACAACAGAAACAAGATCAGCAGGATGAAAAGCAAAAACAGCAGAAGCAACAAAAACAGACCAAAAAGGGTGAAATGACCGAACAGGAGGCTAAAGACCTTCTGGAAGCTTTCAAGGAAGATGAAAAACAGATACAGAAAGAGCTCAAGAAATTTAAAGTTCGGCGCGGCTCACGTCGCGATTGGTAGCATTGTAATTTTTCTACTGGCGTTTACTTACGTCGTAGGACAGGATATCAGTATCGAGGCCAATGTCGACCGAACTCAGGTTGGATTGGGCGAATCGATCGAGCTTACCATTTCCTTGTCCGGGCCGGTGCGGTCGATAGATAAACCAGATTTGCCTAATTTGTCTCAATTCGATGTTTTTTCCTCGGGTACCAGTTCAAATATTTCCATTGTTCCGGGTTCGATGAGTTATCGGACCGATTATTCATATGTTCTCGTCCCTCGTAAGGTTGGTAAATTCAAGATTAATCCCGTTAAAGTTGATTACAAAGGCACGACTTATTCGACCAAAACGATAGATATAACAGTTGTCCCGCAAACCCGGCAAAACCGGCAAGCTCCCTCGAAACAGCAATCAAGATCGCGCACCGGCAAGCAGGCCGGCGCGGGCGAAGATTTTTTCATAGAGCAAACGATTGATAACGATAAACCATATATCGGCCAGCAAGTTACAATTATATTCAAATTTTACCAGGCACAGAACCTATTTGAACAACCATCCATGAATTGGCCCGATTTCAAGGGTTTCTGGGTTGAAGATCTACCGCCAAATAAAACTTATAATAAGCAGGTTAATGGCAAAACCTACCGGGTAACAGAAATCAGGCGAGCACTATTTCCAACTGTGACCGGGAAAATAAAAATCGAACCGGCTATTCTATCGATTCCCCCCAGCGCGTTTAACAACATATTCAACGATCCATTTGATCTCTTCAACAGGCGCCGCCCGAAAAGAGCGTTTTCTGAAAAAACACTCAAAACAAAAGGAATCACTCTGAATGTAAAACCATTGCCGCAAAAAAACAAACCGGATGGATTCAGCGGAGCGACCGGAAAATATAAATTCAGGCTATCACTGGACAATGACACTGTCATGGTTGATCAACCGATCACATTAAAAGCGGTTCTCTCCGGAACCGGAAATATCAAGAAATTGCCGGCTATCGAAATACCGGAATTGGAAAATTTCCGGTTATACGATTCGGGTAGCCATGAGAATATCTCAAAGGACAAATATAAGGTTACCGGATCCAAGTCGTTCGAATGGGTGCTAATCCCGACCGCGCCGGGAGAATACGAACTTCCCAACCTCAGTTTTTCATATTACGATCCGTTATGGAAGCGCTACTACACCCTTTCGGAAAGCCCGGGCCGGATATTCGTAGCCCCATCATCGGTATCATCCCTGGCGCCCGGTGATAGACCGGTAAACCTTATACCGGCGGCGAGAACCAGTCTAAATTATATTATCACCGAACTGGCCGACGACGACCCGAGCAGACCGCTATATAAAAGCGCCTGGATATGGCTTCTTCAAATCTTGCCAATCGGCTGGCTGGTTTATCTTACGATTGTCGTAAACCAACGAAAAAGGCTTGAAGGCGATATCGCTTATGCCAGGCGTAAACAGGCTACCAAGGCCGCCAGAGGTGCTCTGAAAAACGCTCGGGAAGGTTTCGATTCGCCGGGACAGTTTTATGGCCATATATTTAACGGTATCGTCGGTTTCATATCGGATAAATTAAATGTTAACGCGGTCGGGCTGACCAATAATCAATTAATCGACTTATTGAAAAACACCGGAAAATGTGACGATTTTCATGACGATTTTTTGGAATTTTTAAATCGTTGTGACGCCGGCAGGTTCTCGCCGATCAAACCGGATGAAAGCCAGATGAAAGAAATTTATAATAAGGCGGAACAGTTATTGTCCCAATTGGATCGGAGCTTGAATTGAAGCTGAGATATCTACTGGTGTTTTTCTTGTTGATATTACAGGCAGTCGCCTGCCAAGCTGTGGAAGATTCCGAAATCTGGGCCAAAGCCAATAGCGATTATGATAGCGGTGAATTCGGTCAAGCTATCGAGGGTTATATGTCGATGCTAGAGAGGGGTTTAAGAACACCTGTCGTTTATTACAATCTGGGCAATTCATATTTTAAACAGAATCAGGTAGGCATGGCAATCGCGGCATTCCATCACAGCCTTAAACTGGATCCCTCATTCACCCATGCACGGGAAAACCTGGAATACGTAAGGCAATTCGCGATCGACAAGGTGGAAGAAAGGCCTAAAGGTTTTTTATTAAACATCTGGTATGGGCTAGCGGGTTTATTGTCATCCGAGGGACATTTCCTGTTTTCAATGATAACATTCTGGGGCTTGTCATCGATTATCACCCTGTTAATTCTGGGTATTGGCAAGAAAGAGTTTTTGACATATTTGTTGATATTGCTGATAATACTGTTTATCTTGTGGGTTACCCTTACTTATAATGTTGTCGACAAAGAGGTGAATACGAAATGGGGTGTAGTAACGGTAACATCCGCGGAGTTACGGGAAGGTCCCGGCGAGGATTTCGAAAAAATATTCACGGGTCATGAAGGCCTGGAGTTTAAAATATTATCTCAGCGGCAAGAGTATTACCTTATCGAATTGAAAAACGGACTCAGAGGATGGATTCAATCGAATCTATTAATGGAGATATAGCTTGTCAATACTCAAAAGAAAGCGATTCTGGGGCACCGTTATTGCCTTTGTCCTGATCGTATATCTATTCAGAGATTTCGATTTCGGCGAAGTTTGGCATATAATCAAGAATATTAATCCATGGTATCTTATACCGCTCAGCATTATCGAAGTTTGTATAGCTTTCGTTAGATCGCAGAGATGGAAATATATTATCGACCCCGGGAAGAAAACCAACACCTGGGATATGTTTTCCACATTTTCTATCGGGATGATGATGAATCTGCTTTTACCTGCACTCACAGGTCAAGTTGCCAGAGTTTTTCTGATCGCGAAAAAAGAAGCGATCAAGAAAACTTTTGCCTTTACTTCTGTGGTACTGGAAGTATTATTTGATGCCGTCGTTCTGTTCGGACTACTTGTATTTGTATCATCTTTCTACGTGTTCCCCGATTATTTAACTAGCTGGTGGCATTTTGGCGGGCTGGCTATTATCGGTTTGGCTATCTTCCTGTTTTGGATGTCTCGTGATCATAAGGATGCCACCGAGAAAATCGAAAACGGCATGTTCAGCCAGATTACCGGCTTTACCGAAAGGCTTCTATATTTAAAAACCACGTTCATATATGGTTTAAAGATGCTTAGAAGCTCCAAACATCTGCTTATGGTTACCGGTTTAACGATAATTTCGTGGAGCCTTCAGGCTATGATGGTTTTTATGTTAATAAAAGCGTTTGGCATTGAAATCGACCTCTGGGGGGCGGTTGTTATCATGGTGATTTGCACGGTGATGGTGATGGTAGTGGTTACACCAGTGAATATCGGTACTTTCCAATTAGCTTGTGTATTCGCGTTATCTTTATTTAAAGTAGACAAGCAAACAGCTTTAAGCTTTTCCATTGTACTCCACTTTTTTAATTATATTCCACCGGTTCTTCTGGGCTGGATGTTTTCGCTCAAAGAGGGTTTGAGTTTCAAAAAGTTGTATCATGACCGCGCCGGGAAGGGGGAAGAGGAAATCAACCTGGATAATGTCTCTATCCGGGAGCCTGTCAAATAAGCAATATTTATGCTAATAATTATCTCTTTATTTTTTATTATGGCGGTTCATAATTAGCATAATTTTGCCGATTAATTTGTTAGTATTTAATAGGTTGTATATACAAGGAGGTTCATTTGAGATTTCTGGTCACAGGTGGAGCGGGATTTATTGGCTCCAATATCGCTAAAAGATTGGTGGAAAAAGGACTTTTTGTCAGGATTATCGACAATTTTGCCACCGGGCAACGATCGAATCTTGATAGTTTCGAAAATGATATTGAATTAGTTGAGGGTGATATCCGTGATTTCTGGACGGTGGCCAAAGCCACAAAGGGTATAGATTATATCCTTCATCAAGCGGCATTGCCTTCGGTTCCGCGCTCTATCGATAATCCGCTCACCACTACCGAGGTTAATATTAATGGTACTCTTAATCTTCTGGAAGCGGCCCGATTCAACAATGTTCAACGCCTGGTTTACGCGTCCTCATCATCGGTTTACGGTGATTCGCCGGTTATGCCCAAGGAAGAGAGCATGAAACCGATGCCTAAATCGCCCTACGCTATCACGAAGCTCGCCGGCGAGGAATACTGTATCAATTTTTTCAATCTCTACGGTCTTGAAACTGTGGCAATTCGGTATTTCAATGTTTTTGGCCCACATCAGAATCCGTTTTCGCAATACTCGGCGGTAATTCCAAAATTTATCAATATGTTGAAAGCCGGCAAACCGCCGACAATCCACGGCGATGGCGAGACCTCACGCGATTTCACTTATATTGATAATGTGGTTGACGCGAATATACTGGCCTGTGAAAAGAAGAAAGCGGCCGGTCATGTTATAAATGTCGCCTGCAATAAAGCCTATACTCTTAACGAAATGGTTGAAAAACTTAATAAAATCATCGGCACCGATATTAAACCGACACATGGCCCGGATAAATTGGGCGATGTTAAACACTCATTGGCCGATATAACCAAAGCCGAAAAAATATTAGGCTATAAACCCAAAATAGATTTCGATGAAGGCCTGGCCCATACCGTCGACTGGTTTGCCAGTAGTCACGAATCATAGTCGTTTACGATCTTAAGGCTTGGAGAGTAGAATATTAAACCACAAAGGCGGAAATTTAATCCGCCTTTTTTACGGATAGCGAACATCTTGCTCGGCCCAATATAAAAGCCTTGCCTACCCTTGATACTTGATTTATCTTGTAACTACATGGAGGTTACATGAAAGGTATTGTTTTAGCCGGCGGCCTGGGATCACGGCTTCATCCCTTAACCAAAATAACCAACAAGCATCTTTTGCCGATTTACGATAAGCCGATGATTTATTATCCTATTCAGACGCTGGTGGATGCCGGTATTAAGGAAATCATGATAGTCACCGGCGGCAATAACGCGGGTGATTTTCTCAAGCTTCTGGGTAACGGTTCGCATTTTGGCCTAAAACATCTGAATTTTACGTATCAAGCTCAAGAGGGTGGTATCGCTGAAGCGGTCGGTTTATGCGAATATTTCGCCGGTGGTGAAAAAGTTATCATCATTTTGGGGGATAATTTAATTCAGAAAAACCTGAAGAAGGATGTCGATAAATTCGAGAAACAACAGGATGGCGCGATGGTTTTCTTAAAACGCGTTAGGAATCCGGGCGAATATGGCGTAGCCGAAACGAATAACAAAAAGATTATCAAGATCATCGAGAAGCCGCGAAAACCTAAAAGCGATCTGGCGGTTATTGGCGTATACTTGTATGATAATCGTGTATTCGATATTATTAAGACCTTGAAACCGTCCCGGCGAGGTGAATTGGAAATCACCGATGTTAACAATGCTTATATCAGCCGGGGGGAAATGTCATATTCTATTCTAAAGGGCGGCTGGGCCGACGCCGGTGAATCTATAGATGCCTATAACAACACGATAAATTTCGTTCGAAGATACTGGAAAAATAAAACCGGAAAGCGTAGCGGAAAATAATGGAATTAATTGACGGAGTAATTGAAAAGAAATTAAAGGTAATAGCCGATGAGCGAGGCCGACTCTCGGAAATACTGCGCTCGGATGATGAAATATTTAACAAATTCGGACAGGTGTATTTCACTACGGCTTATTCCGGCGTAGTTAAGGCCTGGCATTATCATAAGCTCCAAACCGATTATTTTTGTACGGTAAGAGGTATGACAAAGCTGGTACTTTACGATCCGCGGGAAAAATCGACCACTTATAAGCTAATAAATGAGTTCATCATGGGAGACCATAATCCAATGTTGATCACTATTCCGCCAATGATTTACCATGGGTTTACGACAATTTCGGATCACGAAGCGATCATGATTAACATACCTACAGAGCCGTATAACCATCAAACTCCGGATGAGTATCGTCTGGATCCATATTCAAATGATATTCCCTACGACTGGTCACGTAAGGATTATTAGAGAGGCCGATTTATGAGAGTCCTGATTACCGGAGGGGCCGGCTTCATCGGGTCAAATTTCATCCGCTACCTGATAAATAACCGCCCTGACTGGCAAATAACTAATTTTGACAATCTGACATACGCTGGCAACCTGGCTAATCTCGATGATTTAAGAGATAATGATAATTACAGGTTTATCAAGGGTGATATTTCAAATATCGATGATGTCCGGGCCGTCCTGGAATCCGGGTTCGATAATGTAGTTAACTTCGCAGCCGAATCACATGTTGATAGATCACTGTATGATCCCGGCATATTTATAAAAACAAATGTACTCGGCACGCAATTGCTTCTGGATTTGGCTCAAAAAACAGGTATAAGCAAGTTCCTTCAGGTTTCCACCGATGAAGTTTATGGTTCGCAAAATGTACGCGAGTACGCTGATGAGAAATCGCCGCTATTACCAAACTCGCCCTACGCCGCCAGTAAAGCCTCCGCTGATTTGGTCTGCAGATCGTATTTTAAGAGCTTCGATATGCCGGTAATAATAACTCGATCGTGCAACAATTACGGACCATTTCAGTTTCCCGAAAAGGTGATCCCATTTTTCATGACCCGAGCTTTAAAAGATGAAATATTGCCTTTATATGGTGATGGGCTAAACAGCCGCGATTGGATTTATGTTGAAGATAACTGCGAAGCGTTGCTTCGTGTGCTCGAAAGCGGCGATCCCGGGCAGATTTATAATATCGGCAGTAATAATGAGTTAACCAATCTCGATTTGACCCAAATCATCCTGAAGCTTCTGGGTAAACCATCCAGCTTGATAAAATTCGTTGAGGATCGGCCGGCGCATGACCGTCGATATGGCCTTAATTTCGACAAAATTGAGAATAAGCTGGGTTGGCTGCCGAAAATCAGGTTCATTGACGGCATTCAAAAAACTATTGACTGGTATTTGGCCAACAAACAATGGTGGGAAAATATAATAAGCGGCGAGTATCGTAAATTTTATGAGCAACACTATCGGAACCTGAGATGATTAATATCCTGATAACCGGCGCGGCCGGCTTACTCGGACAATACCTCACAAAACATCATAAAAGCAATGCAAACATTCTCTGTATCGATCTTGCCGAAAATCCATTTCCTGAATTAAGCAATAATATTTTCATTCAAGCCGATTTAACTGATTTCGCGTCGCTACGAAAAGAAATTTCGGATTTCAAGCCGGAATTGATTTACAATTGCGCCGCCTTTTCGGATGTTGATGGCTGCGAAACGAACAAGGATTTGGCCGTTAAACTTAATATCGATCTGGTGGATAACCTGATAAGTATTCCGCATAGTAAGTTGATTCAATATTCGAGTGATTATGTCTTCAACGGTAAAAACGGACCTAATACCGAAGACGATCAGGTTGATCCACTCAACCATTACGGTTGGACAAAAATGCAATCAGAGAAACTGCTCGAAAAATCGGCCCGGGACTTTTTAATAATTCGCACCAATGTCCTCTATGGAACCGGAAACAATATAAGACCTAATTTCATATCCTGGGTAATCGATAACCTTCGCCGTAACCAAAATATTCATGTCGCCAGCGATCAATTCAACAATCCCACCTATGCCGGTAATTTGGTTGGAGCCTCGATTGAGGCGGCCGGTAAACACTCCGGAATTATGCATATTGGCGGTTCCGATTATATGTCCCGCTATGATGTGGCGGTTAAAACTGCTGAGATATTCAATTTGAACTCCAATTTGATTGGCCCCATAAATACTGCCAAATTAAATCAGCCGGCAAGCCGGCCTCTGAAGGCGGGCCTGCGGGTCGATAAAGCCGTTGGTCTTCTTAAAACGAGGCTTTTAAGACTGGAAGATGGCTTGCGATTGGCATATAAGCATTAAATGCTAGTTCTATAATCCTTAATAATCCCAGTCACCGAATAATTTTCTCGGCTATAAATTGGCGATAAAAGAAGCCAGGATTGTAGCTCGTCCCCCTTGAGAGCCTAAATCCTGGCTTAATTCATTCCCAATAATTTAAGAATGGAATGTTCGCTATTGTAGCTATAATATCGGCAAAAATTATGGATGTGTCAACACGACATAACAGATAATAAAGTGCTTAACCTAATTACGCACCCTGGCCACGCAGAAAAGAGGTTAAATTAACCTCTTTGTGGGCGATGCCCAGCTTATTTCTAATTCTCTCCCGGTGCTTTTGAATTGTCGCCAAAGATAAATGAAGCATTTCGGCTATTTCTTTTGAGGACAAGCCGTTTTTGATAAGGTCGCAGATTTCCACTTCCCGAGGAGATAACTTGCGATACAAATGGACCAATGAGCTGGTTGGGTAGACCAATTCCTGAACATTTTTCGTCAAGAGTTCAATATAAGTCCGATTGGCCGACCCTTCTGTGTTTTTTAACCGATTGATTAGGGGTAATACAAATTGGTCAACTTTATCAGCAATCTCTCGCTTTATTACTAATTTTTCCTCTTCAATATTAGCCATAACTTCTCGTAGAGCCACGTTTTTATTTTCCAGCTTCTCTTTATCGCTCTTCAATAGGATCAGATATTGGATTTCGTTAACTTTTTTCGCCACCGTCCGGGTTATATCCTCCAGGAATGTAATAGAATTTCTATCCAGGCTGACTCCCTGATACGGAGTATCGACCAACAAACAACCGCCGCCATCGACAAGTTCGCCTCCGAATGGAACAAGGATTTTATCATTATCAGTCAGCGATAAATCGACATCATCACCGGCTAAACCGACTTTGATATCAGATATAGAACGCTCATTGTCCGGGATAATGAATGAATTACCGATTTTTATTTTATGTCCGAGGTCCTTATCGACATCGTCAAAATAGGTGGGCCATGATTTCTTGATAGCCGTCAACTCTTTTTTCATCATTCCAATATACTCGATATTGGTGGCCTGCCGGTCTTCACCGCTTACAAGGAACATAATATGTTGAAACAACCCGGTATCTTTTATGGCGCTGCAACCCAGTTTCAGACATTCATTAATATCGGTAGTTCCGCGCAGATTCTCCGATAGCTGGAGCTTGGTTTTATCCTGAATCTCCAGCCTTTTACGATCAGTTATATCGGTGATAACCGAGAAGCTCCCTTCAAAACTGTCATTGCTGCCTATCAGAGGCTTGGGAGAAATAATTGTCGTAACTTTAGCGCCATCTTTCCTGAGCCATTCTAACTCGTAGGGTGAATAGTCTCCGTTTTTCCTCTTTAGCCACTGCTCTTCTAATATCTTTTTATTAGACTTATCCAGAAAATCTGAGGCGTCGCGGTTAATCAATTTTTCGGGAGGTCGCCCCAGAATCTCCGAAAACCGTTTGTTCAAGTAAGTAAAGCGCCGATTTTCATCTACCATCTCAAGGCCGTCATTCATCGTTTCCACGAGTCCCCGGAAGCGTTTTTCACTCTCCCGCAACGCTTCCTCGGCCCGTTCGCGGTCGGTGATGTCGATTGCCATTCCGGCCATATAAGTCATCCCATCTATAACCACTCGTTGGCCGGTAAAATAATAAGGTAGTTTCCTCCCATCTTTGGTAACCAGGAGGTTTTCCATCGTACTCCAGCCTTTATCGTAGGTCTCCCGCATTCTTTCGGCGCATTTATCCCGATCCGGCCCCTCTTCGAAAAAGTCCAAAGCCGTCATCCGGTCAAGCTCCTCCTTCGAATAACCGGTCGCCCGCGTCCAGCCGTCATTTCTTGACCGGAAAAGGCCGTTATCTTTTCTGAAAACAAAGAAAAGTCCAGGCACGCTTTGGATGATGTTGGCTGAATAGTCCCGCTCGGCCTGTAACGCTTGTTCCGCCTTCTTGCGTTCAGTGATATCCTGTATGGTTCCAACTAATAAAACAACCTTCCCTTTCTCGTCAACAATTGCTTCGCCTATAGCATGAATCCATTTTAAAGAACCGTCCTTTAATAGCAGACGGTGCTCAATATCCCAACTCTCTCCATATTCAATCCCCCTCTGGATATGCTGCATGTCATACTCCAGATCATCCGGATGAACCACCCCTGTGAAGGCTTCCAGACTGGACTCATTACTTGTAAGGCCAAAAATATTGTAAAGCTCCGGGGACCCTTCGACCTCTTGGGTCAGGGGATTCAATTTCCAGTTACCCAAATGTGCTATTTTTTGTGCTATGGCAAGATATTTCTCTCTCTCCTCTAGCGCCTCCACCGCTTGCTTGCGCTCCGTGATATCTACCATTTGTATTACAAGTCCAAACTCAAAGAAAGATGTGTGAAAATCAATTAATCTTCTGGATCCATTTTTGCATGTGATTGCAAATTCAGTGCAATCCTGTTTTTCCCCGCGCAGAGCTTGCTTAATGTTTTTCTCCACGAATTCTCGGTATTTCCTGTCGGGATACAATTTTTTTGCCCAATCTATAGTATCATTTATCTCTGATTTTTTATATCCTATCAAAGTCTCCAACGCTTCATTAAAGGATGTAATTGAACCATCCACACCACCCACCGCTGTTGGAATTGGACTTTTCTGTAGTATAGCTGATAGTTTTCCCTCACTTGCCTGCAGCGCCTCCTCGGCCTGCTTGCGTTCGGAAACGTCGACATTTATTGAAACCAGATATTTGGGAATGTCATTTTCTCTTACGAAATCTCCCGTGAATTGTATCCAAACAGGCTTACCGTTACATTTGACAAATTCCACTTCACCAACAGGGATCGGTAGACCTCTGTCAAATCTATCTGTATAGCGTTTCATCATGTCTTCCGCATCTTCAGGTCGTACGACAAAATCGTAGAAAGGCTGTCCGACAAGTTGCTCTTGTGAAAATCCATAAGTCTTACAATATGCCGGATTTACATAGTGATACACGCCGTCTCTATCGGTAAGGCAGATACCGGTGGGCGAGTTTTCCCAAATCGCTCTATAGCGTTCTTCGCTCTCCCGTAGCGCCTCCTCGGCCTGCTTGCGTTCGGTGATGTCGGTCGCGATAAGCTGAAAACCGGAAATTTCGCCTTTATTTCTCATCAGGCTTAATCGGGCTTCACCCAGTCGAAACTCACCACTTTTATGAATCCATTTAAACTCAAACGGCTTCGGTATTTTTCCCATTAACATTGATTCAAGCACTTTTAAATATTTCGGAATATCCTTGCTGCGCAACGCAGGAAGCTTTGAGAAATGCTTATCGACTAAATCATCATGGCTAAAACCTGTTAACTCCAGCAAAGCGGTATTGCATGAAGTCATGAATCCCGCTAAACTAATCGTAGCTATGCCATCAGGAGCCATCTCTACAATATTCCGGTATTTTTCCTCGCTTTCCCGCAACGCCTCTTCGGCCTGCTTGCGCTCGGTAACGTCTCTTACGGCCCCTGTTAATCCAATTATTTTCCCGTTTCCGTCGTTGAGGGGCGATTCGTCAACTTCAATTAATATTTTCTCACCATCTTTGCGCTTGACTTCAATCGAGTATATTTTCTGTTTTTTACCGGTCTTTAACGCTTTATCGGTTAGCTCGAAACATTGTTGGTTCATAGGATGATCGGTTAACAGTGAAGTCCATTTAACCTTCATCTCTTCAGGTGAGTAGCCGAAGATCTGGAGGCATTGAGGGCTAACATAACTAACCTGCCGCTGAGCATCATGGATATAAAACATCTCGTTGCTGTGTTCGATTACAATGCTATGTTTTACTTCACTTTCCCGCAACGCTTCTTCCGCTTGCTTGCGTTTGGTGATGTCTTGGCTTGTGCCATATAAACGAATTACTTTGCCGGTTTTATCTCTTACCGGCCTTCCAATTCCATTTAAGAAGCGTATTTTACCATTCGGTAATATGATTCGATATTCGATGTTATAGGGAGTTCCCTGTTCCCTCGCGGCCTCAACAGTTTTGCCTACAAAATCATTGTCATCGGGATGAATTAAATCCCATATGATCTCTAAGGTTGCGTCGTGCTCATGGGTTTCTAAACCATAGATAGGGTATATTTCATCCGACCAATAGTGCATGTTTGTTTCCAGATTCCAATCCCAACTGCCAATGTGGGCAACTTCCTGCGCAAGGTTCAGATGGGCTTCGCTGTTCAGTAACGCCTTTTGTGCTTGCTTGCGGTCGGTGATGTCCAGATGCGTGCCAAGAGCGCGGATCGGTTTACCATCGGGATCACGTTCGACTATTCTGCCCCAGTTGAGAATCCATTTCCATTCGCCATTTTTGGCCTTCAGACGGTGTTCAAATACGGAAATATCAATGCGGCCGGCAATAATATCTTCAACTGACTTATGGACAATTGGCAAATCATCGGGATGAATTAAATCTTGCCAGGCTTTACTATTAGAATCTATCTCGGCAGTTTTATAACCAAGCATCTTAGCCCAAAGCTCATTTCGAATTATTTTACCCGTTTTAAAATCTTGATCCCAAATACCTAAACTTGTATTTCTAACTGCCAGGTCCAGTCGTTCCTGGGTTTTGCTTAAGGCTTTTTCGGTTTGTTTGCGCTTGGTAATGTCCAGATGCGTACCCAGGGCGCGTATAGGTTTACCATCAGGATCACGTTCGACAATTTTGCCCCAGTTGAGAATCCATTTCCATTCGCCATTTTTGGCTCTCAAACGATGTTCAACATGAAATATATCTTTGCGACCGGATTCATGGTTTTCGGCTTCCCTTTCGACAAGCGGCAAATCATCGGGATGAATCAAACCTTTCCAGGCCTGGGCATCCGACCCGATCTCACCCGGCTTATAGCCGAGCATTGCCGTCCAAAGTTCGTCGCGGAAAATTTCGCCAGTTTTAAAATTCTGGTCCCAGATCCCCAAGCCGGTACTTTTCATTGCCAGGTCAAGACGCTCCCGGCTTTTGCTTAAAGCTTTTTCGGTTTGTTTCAAGCCTGTTATATCCTGTAAATTGATAATTAATCCGGCGATATCGGACTCAAGAAGATATATTTGAGCAATCCCCTGCACATATCGCCATGAACCATCTTTACATTTCAGACGGGCCCCAGCTTCGATTTTATTCAATTCACCGTTCAGGAATTTATCGATGCAATCCTTGATAAAAGGCAGATCTTCAGGGTGAATCAGTTCCAGGGCGCTTATTCCCTGACGTTCTTCCGGGGTATATCCGGTAATCTTTGTAATTGACTGGCTCTCATATTGAACAGCCATATCTGCATCTATAATTATGACGGCATTTTTGAAACTTTCCATTAATTTCACGGATTGCTTTATATCACTTATTGAAATAATATCTTGCGCGGCTACTGAGCCACTTTTTGAGGTTTTAAACTTAAGGTAATCCGCAATACGTTTACGCAATCCGTCGGGATTACCTTGATTTGACGTACTCATGATATTTTCCTTTTCGAGGACTAATCCTCAGTTGGCCGGGTTTAAATCACCAACCTGCTTAATAATTTAAGATATATAATCAATACCTCGGCTTTCGCGCGTATTTGCACGCATGACTTTTGAAAGCGAGGTTCCCAATAGCCTTATGAGCATTATTTCGGCCGGAAACTAACCGCCTTCCCTGACAATCGATATCAAATCCTTAGATTAATATCGTCCGGATATTATTATCCGGGATATGCAATTGGTACCCTGCAAATAGTATTAATTGCTGTTTTTTTTGAACGATCGCCGTTGAGAAATGCGGCGGGAGTTAGATCATTTTTTTATTCAATCATTCTGGAAAAACCTGATATTAATTTCAAGCATGATGAATGATTGGTCATCCAGCCCGTATTGACGATCGTTGCCCCTATAATCAATATATACTTGACGAATTCGTATATCAAGCAAATCTCTACTTCTCGATGATAATGTATGAGATTTACTAAATTCATTCATACATTATATATAAGAGCATTACTGATAATTGTCAATACGATAATAATGACCAGTTAATACTTATAATTAATTACGCATTATTACCCCGATATTCCGGATATAGGATGCTAGCACATGGAATTTGGAATATCTTTTTGCTCGAATATCATAATGATAACTGCAGACAGCTACTCAGGTGAGGTGGTGTCTGGACACCAGGATATACTATCTTATATACTCTAAAAAGGGCCAGGAGGTAGGTTATATCCGAATCCAAAAAAATCCAATCGGTATCGATTGGATTCCAGAAAGAATCCGGCAGCGAATTGTCATTTCCTCGAAAACGGTTAACGATATAAGTGATATCGCTGTCAGAAACTACGAATTCGGCTGTCCAAAAACAGACTAATGAGATTATAAAAGTTTAACTATCTAACAAGGAATATTCCTATTTCGATTTTTAGATACAAGTTTTTAATCAGGATTGAAACATTGAAATCGGATTGGGGGTTAAAGAACACAATTATACTAATTATGCGGATAAAAAGATCAATGAAATACATCCAGTCATTGCAGGTCGCCTGATTTTATTTCATGACTGAGACTCAAGCAATAATGTCGCCAATGAAAATTACTGTAAAAAAACCAGGAAGAATCGTATTTTTAACGGAAAAGCGACATTTCTTAAGTAATCCGCAAAATATGTCGAAAATAATTTAAGGTTGAAAAAACTTAGAGTTGGATAATATAATACGATCAAGCGGGGTAGCAATATGCTTATGAAAAAGATAATTTTTGTGTTAATCGCCTTATGTGCCACGGTGATGGCCGAAGAGGTCAGAGTGGGGATATTGTTCATTCACTATTCGGTAGGCAATTCGGCAGTGGTCAACTGTCAGGGTGAAGCCGGTAATATTAGAAATACTCTCGACACTATGACTGTGTCGGTCGGCGCCGATACGGCCAGGATTGTGTTAAGAACTTATAATATGAATTTCGATCATTTAGACCGCGCGCTGTGCGATACCGTTTGTGTCTGGTCGGGAGCGGATTGGTGTTACATAGAGGACAAAATAAGTACTGGGTTTGATTATAATTTACAGGGAGGCGGAGTAAGCAATCGGAACCGGATTTTCGACGCCGAATGGTATTCGCCGATTCTGGACAATCTATTTCAAAAGCCCTTTAAGGAAGATTCAGTATTCTGGTATCCCTTTACCGAACATCAAATACCTTATGATAACGGCGGCAATGTGACCGAGCTTTATGATCTGGTTATTTTTAAAAATCCATATATAATCTGGCAAGATTTCACTCAGGCAAAAGCTGACAGCATAAGATCGTGGTATCAAATTGTCCGCGACTCAGTTGTTAACCATCCGGAGATCAATGTGGCTTTTGCCATGGGTACCCCCTTGTCTTATCAAACCGGCAGTGACGCGGATTTTGACAGCGATACCTCATTATCTAAAATAGTTTATAATTTAGCCAACTGGTTTGCCAGCGATAGCTTTGTGGTCCACAGTAACCTTGACGGGGCCGCGCATAAAAATGTCTGGACCGCCGATTTCTATCGCCCGATGTGCGAAACCGGCGCCGGCGCCTATAATCGCTATTGCCTTAGAGACGATTACTGGGCCGGATCTGGCGGTCAATCGCATCTCAGCTCGGTCGGAGCGGCGGCGCTTCAGGTCGAAATTATCGATTTTATCAGGAGCGCGACGGAAGATATATTAATTCAACGTTCGGGGATGATTACGCGACGAGATATCGACAGGAAAATACTTGATTTTCGTGAAGGGCAAGCCGACCAACAGGAAGTGCTCGATCTCATAGAGCAATATAACAGCGGGGGACAATGAGAAAGGTGAAATGGTAGTTTAATAAAATGGTGAAAAAAGCAATTAAGCGATTTATCTTCTTTATAGCGTTTATCCTGACCTTGCCGCTGATAATTCCCACCTGGATAGAAGCGGCGCTACTGGGAAAGTATTCCGAAAGAATTTATGGTTTTTGTAAGGAACTACTGGCGGTTATTCCGACCTTCATCGGCGCTTATCTGCGGTTGGCTTATTACAAATCGGTATGCACCCGAATAGATTTTGATATCTCGATGCTGACCGGCAGCATGATAGCTCATCGCGATACAATTATTCGAAAAGGAACAATAATAGGTACATATACTATAATAGGCTACGCGGATATTGGCGAAAACACTATCTGCGGCGCCCGGATTTCGGTTTTATCGGGTAAATATCAACATGGGCGTCCCGATGAAAGAGGCGGTGAAGAAGAGGCCAAAGAGGAATATACGAGGATATTTATAGGCGCAAATTCATGGATTGGCGAGGGATCGATAATCCTTGCTAATATAGGCACCAAATGCACTATTGGCGCCGGAAGCGTTCTTATGAAAGAAGCGCCCGATAATACGACATTTATGGGTAATCCGGCCAGGAAAGTAAATATTAAGTAGTCCGAGAAAACGTTTTGTAATGAGGTGTTAAGATGCATCATATTTGGAAATTGATACTGATTGGTTCAATACTTTTAAACCTGATAGCAATCTGGGGTTTTTTCCATTATATTAAATACGGCGGTTCACCGCTGGGCGAGCTTAAACGAAAACTGACCGGCTCTACTAAACAAGTCACGCCTAAAATCCCTTATCTCGATGACAATAATAGAATTATCGCGAAGATTGCCGATGGCGAGGAAGATTCGATCAGGATTGTATTTTTCGGCGCGTCAATCACCAGAAGATGGGATTTCGAGAAATATTTTCCTAATATCAACCTTGTAAACCGCGGAGTAGGCGGTCAATTGGTACCTTCCATGATGGCGCGGTATAAACGAGACGTGATAGATTTGCAGCCCAAAGCCGTTATCATTAAATTTTGCTCGATCAATATCAGGCCTCATATGCCGTTGTCGGTTCTTCAGGATGATATGATGATGATGGTTCAACTGGCTCAGGCCAATCAGATAATTCCAATCGTGTCGACTATAATTCCCTCGGGGAAACCCGAGGCGACCATCGGCGATTTCAGCGTGGTCGGCACACTTAACCAATTCAATGATTGGGTCAGGCAATACGCCGCGGAGAACACATTGGATATGATCGATTTCGCCAAAGCAATCGGTGATGAGAAAGGTTTTTTGCCGCGGGATTGTTCCGTAGATCCCGTTCATGTCAACGACAAGGGCTATTTGATACTCACCGAGGCCGCCCAACCGGTTATCGATAAAGTATTGGGATTGAAATAACTTCGGCTAATTGAAGGTTTGGCCAAATAAAAGTATTACTGACTTAAAAACACGCATTTATTGGAATTGCTTATCAAAGTCAGTTACAAAACGGGAAAAGTAATATTAACTTTAATAATTCGATAAGAATGGATATTACCGACCGCTAAGGTTATTAAATTCTATGATTGTAGGTAGTTATTTGTAAACGGTTTTGAGGTGGATACTTAGTTAATAGTATACATTTATCATTAATATTAACGAGTATAACAATATGGATAAAATACGATTGGATCATAAAGCACTGGTGTTAGGCCGGATAAGTCTTGTTCGAAGTCTTGGTCGGGAAGGCATTGAAGTTGTCATAGCCCGGGAGAGTGAGTTTGTATTTGAACGCGCGTCTCGCTATTGCAATGATTTCATCCTTATGCCCTCTCTGCCATCGAAAACCAACGAAGCGCTAAATGTTCTTGAGCGGTTTGGCGCCAGGCAGAAAAAAAAACCGGTGGCCTTTTTCAATGGCGAATCAGATGTGCTTTTATTCTCCGAATATCGCGATCGACTCAGCAAATATTTTGAAATTTTGCTGGCTCCACATGAGCTTATTACCAGTCTGATAAACAAGGGCAAATTCGGCGAATTGGCGATAAAATATGACCTGCCGGTACCCAATACAATTACCCCGAAAACCGAGGAAGAATGTTTTGAGGCGGCCAGCAAGATTGGATATCCATGTATTTTGAAGCCAATCAATCAGCGCCGATGGCATAGCCCGGACATTCTTGAATCAATCGGCTATCGGAAAGCTATTTTAATAAATGATCAAACCGAATTAGAAAATATCTTAAACTTGATCCCATCGGTCAACGGCAGTGATATGATTCAGCAATATATCCCCGGCGATGATCCGAATCATTATGACTTTCACGCATATATTGACAGAAACGGAATCCTGCGGGGGTCCATAGTTGGGCATAAAATACGAACCTATCCTATCCATTTCGGACAGGGTTGTTATACGCATTACATGGATGAGCCGAGTGTGGAAGAGACCTGCATGGATACGCTGAATAAAATCGGATATACGGGAGCAGCCAATATAAATGTCAAGCGTCACGCGGAAACCGGCAAGGACTATATACTGGAGATAAATCCGCGCTTCAGCCTATGGACTATTTTCGATTCGTTATGTGGAGTTAATTTGCCGCTTTTACAATATCTGGATTCAATTGGTCGGGAAATTCCTAATTTGAAACCGATTGGATTACCCCAAAGATGGCTTTGGTTTGGGACTGATTTCAAAGCGATGAGGGCCTACAGAAAAAGAGGTGAGATAACTTTATGGATGTGGTTGAAATCGTTTTTTAATGTCCCCGGGAGAATTGAGCATCACATTTTTGCCTGGGATGATCCGTTGCCGCTTCTGTGTTCATGGTGGTTCAGACTGCTAACTTTCGCCTACCGCGCAAAAATGTTTCTAAAACGAAGGATTTCTGTTTTAAAGCCGACCGGAAACAGCAAATAGTACTGTGATTACTGAGAGGGAAAATGGTTAATCAACACATTATCATCGGTTATGAACGAATTTATTTAATCAATAGTTGTGTCTTTAAGAAAAATATTGGCTCGTTCAATTTCAATTATACTTATTCGATTTTACATTTAATATTTGGATTTGAAGTTGTATTGCCTATTTTGAGTAATTGTGATATAAAACAGTATGAGCAACCGATGATATTGATAATGGTAAATGCTATTGCCGAGATGAAACGATACTTAGTATGAGAATCTTAAGATTTTTTATCACCATTGTTATTCACCTGATTAATGGCCGGATTTCGTATGCGCTAAGCGAAATCGCTAAAAGGGCTCCTTATTGGCTGTTTAGATACCATAAAGCCCACCTCATGTATACCGATTCTTACCGGTTTTCAAGCAATATAAATCCGGAAGCCAGGATTAGAATCGCCGACAAGACGGATATCGATGATATTATTCGTATCAGCGGCTTAGATCAAGAGAAGGTTTTTTCATTATTAGATTCCGGAGCGTTTTGTTTTTTGGCATCGCTGGGAGATTCGCCGCCCTCATCTATTTCCTGGAACGCGTCGGGATTGTGCTTTATCAGGGGTATGGGATTCGAATATGATTTCGGCTCAAATGGCTCTTACGGCTTCTGGGCAGTAACCCTTCCGGGGGCCAGGGGGAAAGGCCTTCATAACGCCCTAATAGCCGCAAAAGCCAGATATTTCATAGAACACGGAGCGGAGAAATTTTTTAGCATCATTGAATTTGACAACATTTTAAGTTACGATATAAGAGTTAAGGCCGGGCAACAGCCTTTATTGATTATCTACCACGCTAGAATTTTCAACAAAGGCATCACTTACACTATTAATTTAATCAATAAGAACAGAACATTAAAGTTCGTTTCTTTAAAGCCAATAGGAGAAGCGATAATAATTTAAAAAACTTCGCTTAAATAGTAAAAGAAATGGAACAATCGAGTTATTAATAAAATCAAGAATTTGCTTAGGAGAAACAAGTTCCGGTTCTGGCGATATTTACCGATATTAATACATAAATGAAGCTTTTAAAAAGACAATGACGGGATATAAGAGAAACCGATAATTAGTCAATGACTTACACGATAAAAAGAGCGGATTTGGCAAAAGACCAAGGCGATATTCTGGAATTTTGGCGTCAGAATTTCCCCGCCTGGCCGGAAAAGAAGTACGGCTGGTTTTACAAAAGCAATCCTTATGGGAAATCGGCCTGTTTGATCGCCAGGAATGGGAAAAACGATGATATGATAGGTTCGGCCGTATTCTTCCCCAGACAGGTTATTATCGATGGCCATACGCAACTGGTCGGTATTACAGCAGATTTTGGGATCAAGAAGGAACACCGAGCATTCGGGCCGGCCATATCACTGCAAAAAGCCCTGATTACGACATCCCGGGAAGACAGGCTCGGTTTTTTATATGGTTTCCCGAATATCCACGCAGAGCTACCTAAAAAAAGAGCAGGATTTGAAACGCTTGGTCAAACGATCCGATTGGTTAGAATATTAAAATACGATCATTATATTGACAGGATCATTGGTTGGCGATTGATGGCCAGAGTTTTTTCAGGGATTTTAAACACCATGTATAAAACGTTGACCTGGGAAAATTTCTACGGGCGAAATAGAAAATTTAAGTTTGAAATATTAACAGCCTTCGATGACAGATTTAACCGGCTCTGGCGGGAAGCTTCGCCGGCTTATAAGATAATCGGGGAGAGAACGGCCGACTATTTGAATTGGAGATTTAGCCAATGCCCGTATCAAACCTATAAGATATTTGCCCTTACCGACAAGGATGATCAGGGTATATTAGGTTATATCGTGTACCAGGTCATAGACAAGCATGCTTACATCGCCGATTTATTTGCTTTTAAGGCTGGTCATAAACTGGATACTTTGCTATCGAAATATCTGCTTTACATAAGAAATCAGGAAATCGATTCGGTATCTTATGTTTATTTCGGTGATAAGGCAATTATTAACAAATTCAAAAAATATAATTTCATAAAAAGAGATGGCGCCCGAAGAATTATGGTCTATATCGACCGGCAATCTCCCTATCTCAACTGCCTGCTGGATAAAAACAATTGGCATTTGATGGAGGGAGATAATGATATTTAACCATTGTATATTCGGTTTATCGGGTGGCTTCTAACCTCCAAAACAATTATATTGAATATTATGTACTTAGTAGCAAAGACAGACTTAATAAAAGATGAAAATGAAATTTTGAGATTCTGGCGGGAGAATTTCCCCGGCTGGCCTGATGGGAAATACTCGATGTTTTATGTGAATAATCCGTACGGACAGGCTATTTCCTGGTTGGTTAGAGAAACTTCAGAAACCGAAGCCATCGCAGCCAATGCCATTTTGCCTAGAAGAATGAATATTAACGGGGATTTTGAGATGGAGGCGATCGTTTCCGATTTCGGAGTGAATATCGACCATAGAGGAAAGGGAGCCGCGCTTTTACTCCAAAACACGTTGGTTGAATACCATAATCAATCTGATTTTGGATTTCTTTATGCCACGCCCAACCATATTTCGGAAAAAGTGTTTCGTAAAGCTAATTTCAAGATTATCGGCAAAGTTATACGAATGATAAAAATCTTTAAAACCGAAGAATATATCAAACGATTTATTAAAATCCCTTTTATCGCCAAGCCACTATCGAAACCGCTGGATTTTATACTTAAACTGATATCCCGGGAAGGCCGCTTTAAGAAGAAAGAGGAATATAAAACGGAAATACTGTCCGAATTCGATAAACGTTTCGATGATCTCTGGTCCGAAGCTATGCCTAATTACTCGGTTATTGGTGAGCGTACCAGTAATTTTCTTAATTGGCGTTTCACTAATTGCCCTTATATCGAATATAAGATTTTTACTCTTACTCACATAGAAACAAATAGAATTCATGGTTACATTGTGTATCAAAGCCTGGAAAACGAAATTTACTTTGAGGATTTATTCCAGATTAACACAGATGAAGCGCTTGATATATTGCTTTCAGAGTTTCTCATCTATCAGAGATCCCAGGGCGCAAATACGGTAACGTTTTACTATTTTGGCTGCGACAAAGTTATCAGTAAGTTCCACAGCTTTGGCTTTTCGACTCGCAAAGATTATCATGTTATGGCGGTTAGGTTAAATCCTAAATGTACAAATGAATCTATGATTCTCGACAGAAATAATTGGCATTTTTTAAATGGTGATAACGATGGAGCCAGTGAAGGAACGGGACAATTTTGAATATTATCTTGCTGGGAAATCTTTTTATTAATTGTAAAAATATTAACACGATGATTATAAATATATGAAATATACAATTGAAAAAGTTGATTTAGTAAAGAGCGAATCGGAAATAGTCGGTTTTTGGAGAGAAAATTTCCCGGGTTGGCCTGTGGAAAAATACTCCCTTTTCTATAAAAACAATCCTTTTGGCGAATCATTATGTTGGGTTTTAAAAAACGCCGACAATAATAAAATCGTCGGTACTAACGCGTTATTTCCCAAGCGGATGGCTATTAACGGCAATACCGTTTTGGCCGGCATTGCCGGTGATTTGGCCGTAGCGAAAAAACATCGAGGCCATCGTTCGGCTATATCATTACAGCAAGCCGTGAACGCCGATTACAAAAACACCGATATTGAATTCGCCTATGCCACACCCAATGTAATTTCAGAAAAAGTAGGACAAGGCGCCGGCTTTAAGGTGATCGGCCGTACCGTAAGGATGGTAAAAATATTAAAGTCGTACGGTTATCTGAAAAAAATACTGAGGATTTCTTTCCTGGCCAAACTTCTGGCGGAGCCTTTTGATATATTACTTAAACTCAAATCAAAAGAGAAACTGTACAAAAATTCAGATGAATATGCCTGTGATATAGTTGATTCATACGATGAAAGATTCGATGAACTCTGGCGCAAGGCCAAAGCTCAATATCCGGTTATCGGGGAAAGATCAAGCGAGGCGCTCAATTGGCGGTTTGCCAAATGTTCATATAAGAACTACCACACTTTCACCCTGGCCAGAAAACAGAGCGGAGAACTATTAGGTTATATCGTCTACCAGGAAATCGGGAAAAACATACAGATTGCCGATTGTTTCGCGGTGGATATCGGCAAAAACCTCAATCCCCTACTATCGAAATTCATTTTATATCACCGCGAGAGAGATATCGACATAATAACTTTCTATTATTTTGGCAATAATTCGATAATCAATCAAGTCAGGAAGTATGGTTTTGTAATAAGAGCCGACAATAGAAGTATTATTGTCGAGGTAGATGAGAACTATCCCTATCGTGATGATGTTCTTGATAAAAACAGCTGGCATTACCTGGATGGTGATAACGACGGGGATGCCTAAGGCGGAAATAGATCATGAAAAACAGTTTTAACAAATTCGGCAGAGAAATATGAAAAGCGTAATAAAATTTTTCTTATTCCGAATCGCTTACTATTTGGGGTTTTGGCGGCTGGTTTATCTGGTTTCCTCGGCGATGACAGAAAAAAAATTCCTGGTGGTTTTTACCTACCACAGGATAGCCGATAGTAAACAAACGGCCGGATATTACCTGGGATATGATCGGGGGCTCGATAAGGAGGATTTCAAGGCACAAATCGAAAGTATTATTAAGTATTTCGATATTATCGATCTGGATAAGTATATTGATGTTTTAACCGGCGAGGCAAATCTGAAAAAGCATTCCGCGCTGATCACTTTTGATGACGCGGATTCTGAATTCATCGATCATGCTCAGCCTGTTTTGGAAAAGGCCGGCTGCCCGAGCGTTGTTTTCACGCCCACCGGTTATATCGATACCGACATGAGGTTCTGGCATCTTCTAGTCTCCAATTCTTTCAATAAGATGACATCAGATTTATGGGCGAAAATCGGAAATGATACCGATAACGTACCTGAGAAAATAAAAGTATTATTGCAGCGAGAACTACCGATAGACGAACGCGGAAAAGCCGGGCTCTGTCAAAATATAGTCAATGAATTGAATAATTATAAGCATCCGATAATCGATGATATAGTAGATAGATTCGAGAAAGCGACTGGCAAAGAATACGACCTCGGAATCAGATGTCTTAGCTGGGACGATCATAGAACTCTGGCCGGGCAAGGAGTCAGATTCGAATCACATGGCGTATCGCACAATAAATTAGAGGAACTTGAACCGACCGAAGTTGAAAAAGAGTTTATCGAATCGAAACACGAACTGGAAAAACAACTGGACACGACCGTGACTTCAATCTGCTATCCGGCGGGATCGTTCAACGATTCCGTAGTCGAGCAGGCCCGGAAAGCCGGATACGAGATAGGCTTCACGACTCAACCCGGAATATCCGATTATCCGTTATCCGGGTCGGATTTGTATACATTACCGAGGTTAAGTATTTACGGGGATGACAAATACGAGATCAACTTTTATTTGGGGAAAATCCTGATTAAAATGGTTTTGCATGGCCGTATCTGATATGGCCCCATCCGCGCCTGATTGCTAAGGCGGGCGCCGAAGTTGTATCTCGCTTTAATCGCGCGAGTGTACATAATGACGAAAACAATAATTAATGGTTTCAGCATATGGCGAATCCCAAGCGACGATTAGTTAAAAATATATTCTCCAACTGGGCATCGATGTTTGTGTCTTTGGGCCTGGCTTTTTTCATGAGCCCGTTTTTGGTGCATAATCTCGGTAAAGAACAATATGGAATATGGGCGTTGGTATTATCGGTAGTCGCTTATACGAATTTTCTCGATGCCGGAATGAAACAGAGCCTGGCCCGTTTCATACCCAAGTATTACGCCACCAAAGATTATAAAAGCCTGAACGAGATAATAAATTCAAGCAATCTCATATATGGAATTTCCGGTACTCTGATAATTCCATTCGTGCTGATTATAGCAATATACTTTATCGATTTATTTAATGTATCCCCTGAACTCAAAACCGCTATGCAGATCGTGCTGATTATAATAGGCTTCAAACAGGTATGTGTTTTTTACTTCATGACCAGTACCGCGCTGGGTCCGTTTCATCGATACGATATCGGGAATGTCATAGATATTATAGTGGCTTTATTAAACGCCTTGATTATCGTCTATTTCGTCAGTACCGGACGCGGCCTTATTGCCCTGGCGGTTATCACTTTCTCGACTCATTTCGCGAAACTTATTGCCAGAACAATCGCTCAGAAACGCCTGGTCCCAGAAATTAAGTACCGACTCAAAAACGCCAATATAAAACGAGTCAAAGAACTTATGAGCTATGGCTTTATCAGCTTATTAATAGTAGTTGCCTGGATGGTGATTTTCAGTAGCGACAACATAATTATCGGCATATTTCTGAATACTACCCAGGTCACCTATTTTAGCATCGCCGGGATTATGATCAATTACCTTCGAACTATGATAAACGCAATCGGGATACCCCTTATACCGGCAATCAGCCATTTCGACGCTTCGAAGGATCATAAGGAAATCGCCGACTTATATTTGAGGTTATCAAAATACCTGTATTATCTAACCTCATGTGTCGCGGCCGGGATTTTATTTTTAGGCGGGAGGTTCATACTATTGTGGATGGGTGACGATTTCCAGAGCACGGTCAATGTCCTTCACATATTGATCATCCCCGCCGCTATTTACCTTCCGCAAGTAGCCGCCAATTCGGTACTTCTGGGTATAAGCAAGCACAAGACACTTTTATATATATTGGTAATCGAAGCCGTTTTGAAAATAGCCCTGAGTGTAATCCTGGTCCAAACTTCTCTTGGTATATACGGCGTCGCCCTGGGTACCGCTATGCCGCAATTTATTATCTACTTATTCATCTATCCTGTTGTTTTCAGCCGTATTATTGAAATCAGTTTAAAATCGTTTTATACCACCAACCTGAAAATGGTATTGGCGGCATCAGTGCTAACCGTTCCAATAGGCTTCTTGCTCACCAATTTCAATCCAATCGGCGGTTGGCCGGGCTTGATAATAAATACTATGGGCTTGAGCCTGGTGGCCCTGGCCGGTTTTTGGTATTGGGTACTAATTCCCGAAGACAGGGTCAATTTACTGGCCAGATTTAAACGGTAAATGATGGCTACAGATCTGAATTTGGGATAAAACAGATAATTAACTATTGACAAAACAGGTTATGATCGATATCCAATAATACTATGGCTGATAACGAACGAACACCAAAAGTATATATTACAAGAGAATTGATGGCGCAGATCGGGATTCTGGCTATCTGTATTATATTACCGCTGTTTTTAGTGACAGATTATTATGTTCTGCCGTTCGTTATGCTGATAGCTGTAATCGGCGGTCTGGTGATTTTGAAAAAGCCATTTATCGGCCTGTTGATATACTTACTGATTTTCTATGTCCGGCCTCAAGAGATTTGGTTTACCCAGGTCGTTGCCCTGGAAAAAACAATAGGCATAGCCATGCTTGTTCTGACTTTTCTTAAATTGAAAATGCAGGACGATTTCAAATTCAACATTACCGGCGTTCACTACGCTGTGGCCGGCTTCGTATTGGCCATGCTTCTAACTGTTTCGACCTCGATATGGATTTCCCGCTCCTGGGAAGTCTGGGTGAAAGCGATCAGGCTGTTGATCGTTTTCTTTTGCGTGATTCACTTAGTCGATACCGAAAAGCAATTCAAATTCTTTATCTTATATACAATTCTCGGTACCGCCTTTCACGCGACATCGGCGGTGGTGAATTATTATAACGGCATACGCAAAGTAGAAATGGGTATAGAGCGAGCGTTCGCCATGGATACATCATTAGGCGATCCCAATTCGCTGGCGGCGACTATTATTTACACTCTGCCCTTAATCTATTACTATTTCACGAAAAAAACATCAATAAGCATCAGAATACTCTTATTCGGTATCTCTTTAATCGCCCTATGGTGTATCGTGCTAACAGGCTCCCGTACAGGCATGTCCGGAGTGCTGGTGTTTGGGATGTTGATTATTTGGGAACGCCGGCACAAGATCCGAAATTTCATAGTTATTGCCTCTTTGTTGATTATCGGATGGGTGATAATGCCTGACCAGTATAAGGAGAGATTTATAAGTGTCACCGACATGGATACCAGTGAGGATGCTACCGGCGCCGCCGTATCGGCCAGGAGTCGTTACGAATTCTTGAAATACGGCTTTGTAATGTTGATGGATCGACCGATCTATGGCTATGGGCCGGGTAACTTTTCAACCGCCATGGGCACGATTTATGGAAACACATGGCTGCAAGCCCACACGCTTCCGGCCCAATTGATGAGTGAGATGGGATTACTTGGAATTATATCATTTGGTTTCTGGATCTATTTATTAGCAGCCAATATCAAGAGATTAAAATCACATTTCAAATCAACCGGCAATATTTTCATGCTGAACATGACACTGGCAATGAAAGCTCATATATGGCTTCTATTTTTTATGGGAGTAGGCGGTCACAATCTATATCGATATAACTGGTATATTCTTTCGGCAATCGTTGTTATGATGATGAAGGAAGGAATTTCCGGTTTCGGTAAAACTGAGACAGGTGGGCGGAAGATACAAGAATTGGAACCTGGAAAAATGCTTTCTGAAGCGACAGAAGAGGGGAACTAATATGGATATTGTTAAATATCTGGCGAGGTATTTGACGATACCGTTATTTGACAAACGGGAAGGGAAAACTATCGGCCCGTTTCTAAAGGAGCTTCGCGAATCTCAATACTATTCGCCGGGAAAAATCAGAGAATTACAATTATCGAAGCTCAAAGATATCCTGATTTACGCTGACAAACATTGCTCTTTTTACACCCGCAGATTCGCCGATTGTGGATTTAATCCACAGTCTTTTAGTTCATTTGAAGATATTAAAAAAATACCGATTCTGACTAAGGATGATATAAGAAGTAATCAAGAGCATATAGTTTCCGACCGGTTTAAAATCAAAGACCTGTTTTATAAGCGTACCGGCGGGTCTACCAGTGTCCCGCTGAAGCTATATGTCGATTTCCAGGCATGCGATCGAAAACTGGCCGCGACGCTCCGTCACAATAGCTGGGCGAACTATAATCGAGGCGATAAGTTGGCCGCGATATGGGGCGATACCGAAAGGGAGTACTCTTTTAAGGAAAAAGTATATAACTATTTTAATACCAGGACGATTTACCTCGACACGCTTTTAATGAGTGAGGATTATAACAAGAAGTTTATTCAAAAAGTCCGAAATTTCAAGCCTACGGTCATGATGGGTCATGCTCATTCCCTTTACGCTTTGGCCTGTTTTATCGAAGAGCACAAAATCGCTGATCTGGGTATCAGGGGGATTATTTCAACCGCCGAGATACTGTATGAGCATGAGCGAGCCAGGATTGAAAAACTGTTTGGTAAGGTCCTTTTCAATCGTTATGGTTGTGAGGAATTGAGCATAATTGCCTCGGAATGCGATCAGCACGACGGTTTACATATTCATGCCGAGGGATTGCATGTAGAGGTTGACGGCGGCGATGAGACTAATCCCGGCCGATTGATTATCACCGACCTGGATAACCGGGGTATGCCCTTTATTCGTTATGAAATTGGCGATATGGCTACGACAAAAACCGGCGAATGCGGCTGCGGTCGCGGTCTACCCCGCTTAGGCAAAATCTATGGCCGAACCGCCGATTTGCTGTATACTCCCGATGGCCGGACTATCTCGGGTATTTCAGTACTGGACACTTTCACTATACATATTCCGGGGGTGAAACAAGTTCAGATTATCCAGGATAAACTGGACGTGTTAAATTTCAAAATTGTTAAAAACGACGACTTCAATGATAAATCACTGGGATCGTTCAAGGAAAAAATTCCTTTATATTTTGGCAAATCTATGAAATATAATATAGAATATGTGGAGAAGATCGTCCAAACGGAGCGAGGGAAATACAGGTTCTCTATCTGTAATATCCCCCAGGAAAAAAGGGGCGCAAAACCTCTATAGTTTTGCGTATTTGACGATCTATCAATATATAACATAATGGGGAACGGATTTGTGATCATTCTGGATATTATGGTATTGTTCATTTTATTGGCGCTATCGGGAGCCATATTATATTTGTTTATTCTCGCTGTTATCGGATTATTGGGAGCGAAAGAGTATCCCGAAACAGTCGGCAAGTATGATTTCCTGATTTTAATACCGGCTCATAATGAAGAACAAGTAATCGCCCGGACTCTTGAAAGCTTAAAAATGCTGGAGCCTGTGGGGCGAATCGAAATCGCCGTAATAGCTGATAACTGCGATGATTCTACGGCTCAAATAGCACGGAATTTCAATGTAACAGTACTGGAAAGAAGCGATGATATTAATAAGGGCAAAGGCTTTGCCCTGGAGTGGGCGATCGATCAATATGACCTCGATAGTTTCCAGGCTGTTGCTATCGTTGATGCCGACACCTTAATAGAATCCAATATGCTGATAACTATGGCTAAATCGCTGGAAAGCGGGGCCGGGGCGGTACAGCTATATTATGGCTTCTCGGTCGAGCAGAAAACTTCTTTGTCTTATCTGCAAAGTATGGCCAATATCGTTGAGAATATCATGTTTTATAAACCTCGGGCCATACTTGGCCTTCCGATATTGCTCCGTGGCACCGGCATGGCAATTGATAGCCGGGTTTTGCGGGATCATCCCTGGGATTCTCATTCAATCACCGAGGATGTGGAATATGCCGTTAATCTTCTGATTGATGAGATAAAGATTGATTTCAATATCGATAGCATGGTTTTCGCGGCGGCAACTTCCTCCTACGATCAGTCGCACAGTCAAAAACTTCGCTGGGCTTCGGGTACATTTGAGCTTATCAAAAACAAGATGCTGCCGTTAATGTATAAAGGTATTAAGACCGGCAGGCCGGATCTAATAGAACTGGGCTTGTCTTTTATGCTTTTAAGCCGCCCGCTTTTAATATATATAGCCGGTATTGCCATGGTGTTGGGATTTTTCGCCGGCAGTGGACTAAATCAGATTTTTGTAATCTGGTCGCTTTTGCTGGTAGTTCTATTAATTTTGTATTTAATGACAGGTATCATATTTATTTCCGACAAAAAAGCCGCCTTAAAATCACTGCTACAAATTCCTCGTTATGGATTTTGGTTCTTTTTAGTCCAAATTAAAGCTTTGCTTAAACTGGGAAAAATGGGCTGGACGAGAACCGAAAGAAAAATCGATGAGTAATGTAAATATTGTTCATCTCCGTGCCTCGAATTTTTACGGTGGTCCGGAACGACAACTTCACATGCACGCGCGCCTGGCGAAATCGTCGGAGTTCGAAGTAACGGTCAGCTCGTTTACGGAGGACGGCGATATGCCCGAGTTCATCAAGGTTATTGCCGATGATGGAATTCCAACACACACGTTTGCTGTTAGAAACGCTTATGACCCTAAAGCCATTCGAACTCTTAAAAATTATCTAATGAAAAACGATATACAAATTCTATGCACTCATGATTACCGTACACAGGTAATCGGCCTGATGTCGACACTGGGTACCAAAACCAAATGGATCGCTTTTTCCCGGGGTTGGACTTCGGAAAACCTGAAAATAAAGCTATATCACGCGCTGGACAAAATCGTAATCCGTTTCGCCGATCATATCGTAGCTGTCTCGGATGAGCAAAAGCGAAAATTAACCAGGCTTTTGATACCGGGCCGGAAAATAACAGTGGCACATAACGCGATTGATCCGGAAAGCTTCGGTGATATAGAAAAAGTCGACTTGCGGGCGAAATTCAATTTACCCGGTGACTCGATTATCTGTCTGGCAGGCGGGCGATTCAGTCCTGAAAAAGGTCAGACTTCGTTGGTAGAGACGGCGGCCAGGGTATTGAAAAAAAATAAGCTGATTCATTTTATTATGTTTGGCGATGGCCCGGATATGGCTAAGGTTAAACAGATGATCGGTAATTTCGGGATTGATGAAAATGTGATCTGCCCCGGTTTCGAGAAAAATCTGTTAGGTTGTTTGAAAGATGCTGATATCCTGGTTAATCCATCGTTATCCGAAGGATTGCCTAATATCGTGCTGGAAGCCATGGCTTTCAAAGTACCCGTTGTGGCTACCGCGGTAGGCGGTGTGCCTGAGCTGATAACCAATGATGTCGATGGTTTCCTCGTCCCTCCTGGCGATACGAATTCGTTTGCCGAAAAAATCCTGGCCTTGACGGAAAACGGGCAAATTCGGGATAAATTCAGGGATCACGGGTATCAAACCATAATAAACAGCTTCTCCTTTTTGGGTCAGGCCAATAAAATCTATAATGTCTACCGAGGTTTAATGGATGGGTGAGAGATTGATTAAAGTAGCTTACTTTATCGATACAATAGAAAGCCCCTCCGCCGGCACTGAGCAGCAGCTTTTGATGCTATTGAACAACCTTGATCGTAATCGGTTCGAACCTCATTTGATTTGTTTGCGTGATTCTAAATGGCTGAAATCTCAATCGCTTCCTTTCTCATACGATAATCTGAACTTTACCAAGCTATTCAGTTATGATTTTTTTAGATTTGCGATGGAATTCCGAAAACTTCATAAAGTCAGTAAATTCGATATTGTCCAAACGTTTTTTACCGATGCCAATATCGCCGGGACAATCGCGGCCAGACTTGCCGGCTGTAAAATAATAATAGCCAGCCGAAGAAACAGCCTGGATAGGTTATCCGGCGCGCAATTGAAGATGCTTCGCTTTCTGAAACGATACACAACGATTTACTTGGCCAATTCCAAAGCAATTGCTTGCGCCACCGCGGCTATCGAAGGCGCCGGTTTAGATCGGTATAAAACGATTTACAATGGTATGTATCTGGAGAAATTTAATGAAATCAATAACGAAATGCGAACCAGGCAACGCGCCGAATGGAAAATCGCCGACGATGATACCTTAATCGGCCTTACAGCTAATCTTCGGTCGGTGAAAAATATAGATTCCTTAATTCGGGCGGCAGCCAAACTAAATAACGATTTTAAAAAGCTTAAATTCGTCGTAGTCGGCGAAGGCCCCAGACGAGAAGAGCTTCAGGGCCTAATAGATGAATCAGGTTTATCCACCGCTTTCAAACTCGCCGGCAGGTATTCAAATATCGTTCCCTGTCTGAGCGCGTTCGATATTGGAGTTTTATGCTCCAAGGCCGAGGGATTTTCCAATTCGTTAATTGAATATATGGCGGCGGGTTTGCCGGTGGTGGCCTCGGATGTGGGCGGTAACGCGGAGGCAATCAGCCATAATACTACGGGATTGATCTATTCTTTGGATGAACCAAATAGCCTGATCAATGCTTTAAGGAATCTCGTAGAAGACAGAGCACTCGCCAAAAGCCTTGGAGAAAAGGCGCGTAAAGAGGCTACAAATAAGTATGATGTTAACAAATATATAAAGAATCATGAGGAGTTTTATATCGATATTATCGGCCAGCGTTAGCCATAACCTGTTGAAAGAGTTATAATAATAAGGCGGGATTGCACTGGAAATGAACATTTAATATTTATTGAACATTTTTTGATCATTCCGAACAAATCCTTTAATTTATAAGTTAAACACTTAGTTGGACTTAAGTAAAAATAAATACTTGTGTCGATGGCATTATTTTTGATAAAATATATATTCGTCGATAAAATTTGGGTTTAAGGAAAAAGATGAACAGATTCTGGAAATACATAATAAGCGCGATAGTTATCCTGGCGTTGGTTGGAACGGCCGGCGTTGCCTATAAGATCTATAAAAGTAACTATCATATCTGGCTTTCCGATTATGTTTTCAATTCCCCTACTTTCGTTGAGAACGAGGGTATCACCGATGTAATCTACGTCGCCGTTGACCATTGGGAGCCCGGCGGCAATGTGGAAACGGTCAACAGGTGGATGACCGATTATAGGGCTTTAGCCGATAAACATATCGATTCGGATGGAGTGAAAGTTCAACATACTTTCTATTACCCTATCGAATCTTTTCGAGCGTTCGAAGTTGACAGTCTGGTTGGGCTATGCTCTGAAGGTTATGGCGAAATAGAAGTACATCTTCATCACCAGGATGACACATCGGAGTCATTGCGCATGCTTCTCAGTGACGGTATCGATTCGCTGCAAGCCCATGGGGCTTTAATATCGCCGGATGGGGAGATTCATTTTTCATTTATCCACGGTAATTGGGCGTTAGATAACTCTCGTGATGACAACGGTATAAACTACTGCGGCGTCAACAACGAGTTGACGATTTTACTGGAATTGGGATGTTTCAGTGATTGTACGTTTCCGTCGCTGCAGCACACATCCCAACCATCGATTATAAACAAAATACATTACGCAAAAGACAATCCATTTCTACCGAAATCTTATGATTCCGGTATTCAAAGCCGGGTGGGACTCGAGTTACCGGATGATCAATTAATGATATTTCAAGGCTCCCAGATGATTAACTGGCGCGATTGGCGATTTAAGACTCATCCAACTATCGATGATGGTGATATTTACGCCGATATGCTGCCAAGCCCGGAGAGATTCGATCTCTGGTTTAGGGCAAATGTAGGCGTTGTAGACCGCCCGAATTGGGTTTTCGTGAAAAGTTTCACTCATGGTGCCGCGAAAAAATATAATGCTCTTGAGGCCAATCTGGGATCGGCAATGGACGAAATGTTGACTTCTGTAGAAAAAAAGTATAAAAATAATAACAAATACCGATTACATTATATGACTGCTCGAGAGACATATAATGTTGTAAAAGCAGCTGAGGGAGGGCTAAACGGTAATCCTGACGATTATCGGGATTACATATTAAAACCGTACATTTTTACTAAATTAACTCCACAACAGGGGAGATCACAATGACAATAAAAAGCGGATCAAGTAAAATAGCGGGTTCGGGAGCATTTTTCGGATCAATGCTTATAATATTTATATTGTTAGCTTCACAAGCGAATGCTGGAAGTCATACGATTACTTCGCTTCCCTATACGGCCAGCCAGCAGGGAAGCAATTACAGCGAAACGCTCTACGTGGCCGGCACGAATCTATCATCGGCAACCAACGGTATCTCATTCACGGGTCACAATATCGTATTGAACCTGGGAAATGATACATTATCGTTCGGTACTGGTAACGGCAACGGCAATTATGGCCTTCGGTTTTTCGGTACGGGTTACAATCATGCATCCAATATTAAGGTTATCGGCGGCACAATTCTTCATAGTTCATCCAGCGGTTCGGCAAGCGGAAACATGGGTATTAGGTTAAGCGGAGGTTCCAATTTATATTTCGAGAACACGAAAGTTATAGTTAAAGGTGTAAACGGTCACTGCGTGGAACGGCCATCAAGCGGTTATGGTGCGTGGAATGTAGAATTCAACGGCGGTAGATGGACAAGTGAGGTAACGGGCTATAACAGCAGATGTCAGTATGACGGCGCGGCCGCGCGCCTTTACAGTTCCCTGACATCGTTAAGTGGCGATGATTACCACTTCAAGATTCATGGCGTCAATCTGACCAAGTCACCCGGACAGGGAATAATTATCCAGGGTATGACGCATGTTTATGACTGCACGCTCACAGTCGACGCCCGGAATGATTTCTACACCTATCCATCCGGCGGAGTTTGTAACTCCTCGGCTAACGCGTTCGCTATAATCGCTCAAATTCTTGACGCGGGAAGTACGATTCACGATAACGTCATCCGCGCCGGCGATGAGTATCTCGGCTGTGATGGTGGTGTTCTGTTGCAGATTTCGCGCGGCACCGCGGCAAACCCGGTAGAGATTTACAATAATGATATCGTAATTCACAGGGGGCATGATCAATATTATTGGGATCTGAATTCGAAAGCTTTCAAATCTCGTTACGCCAATAAGCATGTCAATATCCATGATAATATATTCAAAGTCCAGGTTGGCAACACGGCTAATCCAGCCTACGGTGTCAATGGCACGGCGGTTGATGTCGTTTCCGCCTGGGATAGTGGTTGTGACTGGGCGGCGGGCAGGTATCCCGATAGTTTCCTGGTATATGAAAATAACTACATCGAAGTTGAAGCGTTGGATGGTACATTTGAGGGCGCCAGAGGCGCCAGATTCGCGATTACAGATGATAACGGCTATACTTGGGAAGGCGGAGGTAATATCTGGCGAAACAACCATATAAAAACTGTCGAGCATGGCCATCAAATCGGCGGTTATGACAACTGGGGCGAATGCAACAAGATGATAATAGAAGACGACATCATCGAGTACGCGTCCAATTCCTATGGTAGAGAGCAGTACGCCTTTAGAATCGGATTCGACCTGAACTCGATCGGCAATATTGCCCGTGACATTTCATTCCTGGGCGGTGCCAGCGAAACCGATATCCATTTCGCCGGCGGCAGCGGCGAACGAACAATAGCGCTTCAGCGTACTCTGAATGTACTGGTACTGGGTAACAACGATTGCCCGGTAATCGGCGCCGATGTGACGGTGACCAACAATTACGGACGAACGGTGCTGACAGGAACAACCTCCGCTATCGGACAGGTTCTGGGCGAGGTCACGTACCATTATGAAGCCGAGGACGGACCGGATTCTACCAATTTTAATGATTTCACCGTAACGGTCAATAGAAGCGGCGAAACCAAGCAAACGATTATCACAGTCAACAGCGCCTCCGCTTCGGCGACTTTGCGCCTCGATACGGTGGCTGGAAATTGCGATACGGATATTATCCCACCGGGTACGATTCAGGATCTCAATGCCATACCCGGTGAAAATCATGGTGAGATAATTCTGAGTTGGACGGCGCCGGGCGACGACAACGATATCGGCATAGCCGATCATTACGAGATTCGCTATGCCGAGGATTCGATAACCGAATACAACTGGTCCTGGGCCGATCCGGCCCCGGACCCCCCTACGCCGGCCTCCCCCGGTCAGACTCAGGAATTTACGATTGATGGCTTAACCGAAGGGGAGGCATATTACGTTGCCATTAAAACTTATGATGAATTCGACAATGTTTCGGATCTATCGAATTCGCCGGAATCTTACGCGGCCGGAATCGCGATACCGATTCCGCTCGTTACCGAGATTGATTCGATGGCCAGTTCTGTTGTGGTAGCCAGCGACGTTGTCGATTCGTACACGCCCTTGTATTATAAATTCGTGCTCGATTCGTTGGATAATTTTCCCGATCCAATAATCGGGCTGGACCTTCTGGCTGATACGGTCGCCTCGACAACGTTCTCCGATCTTTCGCATGACGTGAGCTATTTCTGGCGTGTCTGCGCGATGGCGATGGACAACTCCGACTCGAGCGCCTGGTCGCCGGCCATTCATTTCAACCTTATCACCGGCGTAGCTCAGACGTTGGCCTCATCCGATTGCGCCTATCCGCTTAACGGCGACGTTGTTTACTCCAGCCAGCCGTATCTGGAGGTGAACAACCTGCCGGATATCGATCAATATTATTTTCAGGTGGCCGATAACGCCGAGTTTAGTTTCGTCACGGAATCCGGCCCAGTCTGGAAATCATCGGGGGTAACTACCGGCTGGCAAGTACCCGATCCGCTTGAAGCCAGTCAAACCTATTATTGGCGGGTTAGCTCCAACGGCGTGCTTTGGACATCGGCACTATCATTTTCGGCGATGCTGAATATTCACCCCTATCCCAATCCATTCAGGGCATCGGAGGGCCATACGATGGTGACTTTCACCAATCTGTTGGAAAACTCCGAGATTACCATATCGACTCTTTCCGGTGAAATAATCAAACGTGAGGACAATATCGGGCCTGATGACTGGGCCTGGGATGTTAAAAACTCCGGCGGCAATAACCTGGCGCCCGGCGTTTATTTATACAATATCAGCTTTCCTTCCGGCTCCACGTCCGGCAAGGTGCTGGTTATTCGCTAACTATACCGCATATAATACAGAAATCCCGGTCAAATCCCGGAATCGACAATTGTAAATGCTATAAAAAGATTCGATTTACTTGGTAATCTTTTGGCAAATCATCATTTGATATGGGCTAAACAGCGAACTATCTATTCCACCCTTTCTGAAAAAAGTATAAAAGAAGATATCAAAAAGTTTCTGAAAAAACAGGAATAGATACATGAGCTTGAGCTTAAAGGGTGACTTATTTAAACCGTAAATTAGACCGAAATTTAAAGTCCCATAGAACCGGCTTTTGACAATCTCCAGTTTACCCGAGTCGAACAGAGATATGAAATTTTTCTTTTTCATTATTTCAAGATTATGCGCTTTAAGCGTATGTCTACAGAAATATGATGAAAGCAGATAGTTAATCCCTCTAAAATTGGGAATAGCCACTAGTAAATAGCCGCCCGGTTTTATGAGGTTTATATGTTTTTCGACAACATCCCGAGGATCTTCGAAGTGTTCGATGAAGCCGAGAGACATTACAATATCGAATTGATCGTTATATTCAGCCTGAAATTTCTCATCGAAAAAATCAGCTAAAATGATATTATCCTCGTCGAGACCGTTTTTCTTAAATAGCTCGCGGTTCGCCTCGACGCCGGATTCGGTGTATTCAACGCCATAGGGAATGTAGTCGAATATTTTGCTTAAGTTCACCAAGTTTTTGCCCGGAGCGCTGCCTATTTCAATAATCTTCTGCTGGTCTTCAGGGAAATATTTCTTACAGAAAACATTGAAAAGCAAGTAGGACGGATAGCCATTTTTAATTTTGGAGAAATATCGATCAAATAGCCTTGCCTTAAAAGATTTTCCGGAGGCGGAACTCTCTTTCCCCGATGCTCTTTTATAGCGAGAATCCCAATATCTTTCTTCTGTTAGTTTTTCTTTATCCATAATTATTAACCAAAATTCGTATCCTTTGAAGTTAACTATTTATTCGGCAATGTCAATATATAAATACTTTTATTAGTTAAGAGGTTCCCTAAATTCTGTATATATATCGGGATGAACGAATGCCGCCAATTGCTATTTCAGAAGTATCATCTTCTGAATATCACTATGCCGGGAAGTTTGAATCTTATAATAATACACACTCGAAGCCTTATCCGCGGCATCCCAGGTAACCGAGTGATCGCCGGCTTGCAGGTAATCGTCCAACAATGACGCTACCTCCCGGCCCAGGACATCGTATATCTTCAGTGATACCTGTTGCGGTTCTGGAATAGCGAAGCCGATAGTCGTGACCGCATTGAATGGGTTGGGATAATTCTGCGATATAGCGAATCGATTAGGAATTTCTGGTTCCCGATTGACAATTCCCACCTGAACCGAATCGCCGCCGCCGTAGGCTCCGATATCGCCAAGTGTCGTGCCCAGCCCCCATAGGCTATCGAGAATACTATCTAGTATTTCGGGATGGCCGGCATCGATACAGGGAGAATCATATGGATAACCATATTCAACCGCCATGAGATGGTAGTCATCATTTTGTGAATCACGGAATCGAGGATTGGAGAATATATTATTATCACCCGGCCAGTCGACTTGAATATCGCAATAAGTCAGGACCGCCGAGGAGTTATCATCCACATAAATTTCCGGAGATTCCCAGGCCGCGCTATCGGCCCAGAAAATCGAATTGGTTACGGCAAGATCAGAATAATGGCAGAAAACCGCGCCACCGTACAATCCCCTGTTGCGACTGAAGGTGTTGTTAATAATCAGGCAACTGAGACCGAAAGATTTCATGCCGCCGCCCTGATTGGAGGCCAAATTACCGCTGATTACGTTATTTCTGATCACGGAACCGTCGCCAAGATTGGAGGTATAGAGTCCGCCGCCGCTCTGCGCGTAATTACCAGATATGATATTTCGATCAATATCGATAGCCGATGAGTGATAACATCGTATTCCGCCGCCCGATGGAGAAGTGTTGTCATGGATATAATTATTACGGATCACCGTACTGCCAAAGTTGCAGCAGATACCGCCACCGCAAGCGTCGCCAACGTTTTCTTCTATGATGTTATTGCTAATTATGAGATCTGAATAATTAGTATATATTCCACCACCAAACCAACCTTTCCCATTTTTGACAGTAAATCCCGAAAAAATGGTATTGCGATCACAAGTAAGGAATACCGCCACAGTGGAATCAGCTCCGCCCTCGATGATTGTGCTATAGATATCGAGAGTATCTCCGGAAAATAGATAATTCGAGGTGAGATGAACGCTTTTGGCATTTACACAGATATTCTCCGAATATGTCCCGCTTTCGACGATAATCGTATCGCTTGAATAAGCCACGTCAATACCGTACTGTATGCTTCCGAACGGATTTTGCGGCGAGCCATGGCCGGTGGTATCGTTGCCAAAGGTAGATATATACAAACATTTGCCGATATCGCATTCGGGGTGATCGGGAAAGTAAATGCCGATATCAGAACGGGAACCATCTGGATCAGTTAAGTCGGGGTGGCCGGCATCGATACAGGGTGATTGGTCACAGACGTTGAAGTTAAATTCATATGCCGATAAGAACAGCGGGTCCGGATTGATATCCCTCTCGCCTTCCCAACCGCCGCATATAATGGAATAGGAGAAAACAGGATAACCGCCGGACCGGGTAGCAACATTAGGAGCGCTATTCGCCCAGACAATGGTATTTACAATAGTCGGATTGGCGTCGTTTAAACAGTAAACTCCGCCGCCGCTGGAATATGCCGTGTTACCGTATATTACATTATTGACAATTTGCGGGCTGGCGTCATCACAACAAATACCTCCCCCCCAATCAACTACCGAATTGCCATATATGATATTATTGGTGATTTCCGCGTCGGCGCCCTGGCAGTATATGCCGCCACCCCACAACCCGCCATAATTATCATGAATAGTATTACCGGTGATTGTAGCATCGGAATAGGTATTTATGAAAATACCACTGCCATATTCGGCGTTATTATAGCTAATCGTATTATCGGTAATGATGGGAAACGCGCCATGCATATATATGCCATGCCCGTCATTAGCGAGAATAACATTATTTTCTATTATTGGACTCGAATTCAACAATACGCTTATTCCCCCGCCAGCATCGGCTGAATTCTCGCTGATAATGTTATTAGTTATTTTGGGACTTGAGCTATTAAGACAAAAAATCGCTCCGCCATTTCGTACCACGGTCGGATGGGTCGAGCCTATCCCTTTTTGAAGAGTAAAACCTTGCAGAATCGCGGATGAGTCTTCGCCGGCGACAAACATGACAACACTACCGTTTTCATGAATACCAAGTATCGATGTGTCAGCGTCAATGATAGTGTTTTGTATGTGCGTAGTATCGCCATCGACCATGAACTCGCTGGTTAAGAGGATATTTCGACCAACGAAATTAAGGCGTTCATAGTAATGCCCCTCGGCAACCAGCACCGTATCGCCGTTTAAGCTCTCATAAATGCCCTCCTGAATTGTCTCGTAATCCTGGGGGATATTGATTATTGATGCTTCGCTAGCTGTATAGAAAATGGCTATGGCGGTTATTGTTAGAGCTATTCCCGATACAATCTTATTGCACATACTTACTCCATCTTTTAAATAATATAACTACTCTATTCGTGAAGTTTGATCGCCCCGCAGCTAGTATTATATAATGATAGTTAAAGCATTAGTCAAGCCAAATATTATTATTCAGTATAGTGGGTTACTGATTCTTATATTATTTTTAGCTGACTGCCAACCATATAAATCTTGACCTGGATTTCACAGACCAAATCCGGCGTATATGCGCGAATCAGGAAACAAACTAATCTCGAAGCATGGTAAAACTCCGTCGCCGGGTTAGCTAATATAGGACAGATATTTTTGCTTATTAGTAATAGCCCCCTGATTACTATGAATCAGGATAGAATTTTTTATAATCTATTTTATCCAGGGTCATTTTGGATAGCTTTTCGCTGATCTGTTTATGCATTTCGGACCAGAATTCAGAAGCGGGATGGTTACCGTTAGCGATTTTCAGCTTTTGGTCATGTTTTACCATAGCCCTGAAATCACCATCAATCGCCTCTATAATATCCAAAAAAGATATGTCACCACGATTCTTAATCAATTGATACCCGCCAAATACGCCTCTTTTGCTTGATAAGAGATTTCTTTGCACGAGCCGTTTCAGGATTTTGGCCAGGTATTCTCTGGGAACCGCTTCATTCCTGGCGATTTCGTTTATACTGCATCTGCTTTTCCCCGAGTTCGCGGAAATATAAATCATGGCTTTTAATGCGATATCTTCGCTGGTAGATAAAAGCATGGCTGGGCACTCCTTTTAGGTTAAAACTAAATAGACATTCAATTCCCATCTCTCGGCTATCTATATAGGACTTACGGATGAATGTGTCAAGAATAATTAATCGATCCAATATTTCCTGTTTTAAAAACTATAACTAAGTACATAATAGTCATATACTTAAACTGATCCAGCCGGGTTGGCACTACTGATTACTTAGAAACGGATACGAGAATCGGCTATTATTAAATAGAGATTTGGGCCTTTAAAATCCAATCGCCCATATATTACCATTAACCGTACTTAATGAAATTTCACCATCGCCATTGCCTAAAATCCCGCGTCGGGAGGTACTGGTTATCACTTCATTTTGAAGATCGAGATAGCGAATATTGATGCTTCCATTCACCCTGGAGGCTTCAAATTCGGCGGAAGTATTTACGGGAATATTAAGCACGACATTGCCATTGACCGTGCTCATGGCGATTAAGCCATTTGACGGTAAAACCACATCGCCTTCGATTTGCCCGTTAACCAGGCTGGCAATCGCGCTTCCGGAGATATCATTAAGATCTATCTGGCCATTCACGTTACTGACAGTCACGGTATTATTGATTGATCCAACGGTCACGCTGCCATTAACGTGCGAGGCAATAATCATAAAACCATCGGGAAGCGTAATTTCATAATCAACTTCGTAATTTCGGCCATATGTTTCATTTGGCTGTATTGTCCTAATATATATTTCATCTGTCAACTCTTGAACCCTGACTTCCAGCAATTCCAGATGTTCCTCGGCATCCTCCGTGCTTTCGGAGCCAACTCGACGTTCGCCCGTAATAATGATCGAATCCGAATTAGATTCACCGGTTATCGATATCGAGCCGTTGACCGCGGTAAGCCTGAACAATGACTGATTGGCTACATCAACCTCGAAAAGGAACTCCTCTACGGCAATGTAATTGGTGTTATGGACATCGTATCTCGAATTTAGAGGGTTATCGCCATCGCAGTTAAACAGGAAAATTGTAGTAGCGAATAGAACTAATATAACCAGTCTTGTCGTATGATTCTTCATCCGTGCAACCTCCTTAATAGCGCTTTTTAAAACGGCCTATTATGGTTTATTCTTTTAGCTGGAAATCAATACGTAAGTTATCGATATAAGTTGCGATAAGGGCAAAGATAGCCATAAGATGGAAAACACCAATTCAAGTAACGAATTGATCCGAAATATCCTCAGTCAGCGGGATTATATATAAAAGAGCTATTACAATAGCTTCTACTTACTTAAATTCGGGATAAAATCTTTTATAATTTATTTTATTTAAAGTCATTTTAGACATCTTGTCCGTCAGTCTTTTATGCATATCGCCAAGGACCTTCGAGGCTGGATGATTATTTTGCGGGATGTCGTGGATATCATCGTGTTCAACCATGCTCCGGAAAGGCCCATCCACCGCTTCGATTATACTCAGAAAAGATATCTCATTGCGTTTCTTGGCCAGACGATAACCGCCATGGACGCCGCGTTTACTGGTTAGAAGGCCTGCCTGAACGAGCCGTTTGAGGATTTTAGCCAGGTAGACTCTGGGGACCAATTCGTTTTGTGTGATCTCATTGATACTGCATCTGCTTTGGCCGGCCGCGGCGGAGATGTAAATCATCGCTTTGAGCGCGATATCCTCGCTGGTTGATAACATCATATTGGTTACTCCTTAAACTTTAACTGATTACGGGTACAAATACCCTCCCTCTGCGCTATAAACATAAGGATTTGGTACCTTCAAGTCAAGAGGAAAAAAACCATACGCATTTGTATGTATTTTGTTTTTTGGGAAATTGCCGAGTTTTGCGCTGCGTACATGCCATAAGCGCAGCGAATTGGCGTAGGTGGTTAGATTGTAGGGGATTAGGGGTAGGCGGGAACGTTGCCTGCTTGCCGTCGAACGAACAGGTATTTATCAGGAGGATATACTTGGCGGAAATATTGCCGCGGGTTCCTCAGACATTTTCTCAAGGCGCTGCTTAATACGATCATCAATTTTCATAGCTTTTGACTTATCAAAATATTCAATTTCATCGGACGGTGAAATATCTCTGATTTCTTGCATAACGGCAATGATTTTATTGATCGAATTTCCGATAGTCTTAGAATTACCCGGTATTCGGGCAACCAACTTATCGATCTGTCCTTTGTCCTTCAGTATTTGCAATAACTCTGTCTGGCCGGAAATAACCATAACCGTATTATTTAAATAATGCGATAAGGTCGCCAGGGCCGTGCTTTTGGCCTCAAACGCCGCCTTAGCCCGTTCCTGCTCAAGGATTTTTTTATTGAGCTCTTCACGCTCGGTAAAAAGATGTTCAATTGTCAGGTATGATTTCCAAATTTCCTGGTTGGCCCTGATAAGAAGCTGTTCGGTATCCTCAATCTCAACCCCAATATCTTGAGCCATATTGAACATATGGCTTAGAAGGCTATCTGTCACTTCACTGATTTGCTCACGGTTTAATTCAAGAGCCGTAGATACACGCAGGATTTGTTTTAGCCGCTTTTCAATATCTTGCTCCTGGCCGGAAAAGCGGTTGAGGGAAAGCAGAGCGCTTAACTTAATAATATTCTCCAATGCTTTTTCTTTTTGAGCGTCATGAATGTTGTGATGATGGGCAATAGCATTCGTTATATTTTCAGGCATGTTCCAAACCCGGGATAAATGATATCCAAGTACGCAATGATTAGCGCCAAGCACTTCCTGCTCGGCTTCCAATAACGGAATATCTTTTAGCAGTAATTCACGAACTTTGCCATATTCCGTCGGATAATGATGAAGACAAAATAGAATCCCTACATCCTGCAATAGCCCGGCTATTAATGCTTCCTCAGGCGAGGGATACTTTATTGTTTTAGCGATAAGCTCGGCACCAGATGCCACCGAAAGAATGTAGGCGAAAAATTCCCTGGCGTCTATTCCGGTTTCCGATGCAATCTTCTCCGGGTGAAAAATAGATGTAGATAGAGCTAAACACTTAACGGTGGTCACGCCGAGAACTGATATAGCTTGATGCATGGTATTTATTTTTGATACCCTTGCGTAAAATGGAGAATTAGATAGCTTTAAAATTCTGGCCGTTAGCGAAGGATCTTTCAGTATCAAACGGCCTAGATCATTCGCCGAATAATCCTCCTGACTGGTTAAATCAAGTAATTCAGAAATAACTTGCGGTATGGACAAAATATTACTGTCGGCGTAAATTTTTTCAACAATGGAAATTTTATCCAAGGTTTCTCCTATCTATGTCAATTTTATCGGTTTTTAAAAACTGTTATTTACTTAAAAAGGGATGTATTATACAGAACACTTTGGACATAGTACAGATATTGCAAGAAACTGCTAAGAATATATATTAATTGATAATAATTTATTCAGATTATAATTACATCAATAATGCCGATATATTAATCAATATGTAGTGAGGAAAATGGTTAATAAGTCAATTTTTATTAAGGAGTTATGTTAAATGAAGGCTCTCGTGATTCTGGATAATAATAGGGCTATTAAACTGGAGGATATTCTTTCCGATTATGGGTATAGCATCACGGAGGCAATATCGACCAAACAAGCCATTAAAATCCTGGAGTCTGATTACCGTATTGACCTTGTAATTATAAGCAATAGCGTATTGGAACATGCTCAAACAGATTTAATAAAATACCTGAAATCATCAGTTAGGCTTAAATGGATACCAATAATTCTCGTCTGTGAAAAGTGTAGTTCAGCCGAGGTAAAATTGAGAGTTAGTCAAGGTGTAAATGACATTATTACTTTTCCCTTTGATAAGAACAATATAGCCCAGAAATTAAACAAAATAAAAACTAGCGGCAAGCGTATCATTCTTATCGTTGATGATGAACCTGAAATTCTAAAGATATTGCGGAATGCTTTTGAAATAGAAAGATTTAAAGTGATCACTGCCTCATCCGCGGAACAAGCGCTGGAGATACTAAGAGAAAATAAAGTGCACGCCGTTGTTAGCGATATACTACTTCCGGGTATAACCGGTATCGACTTATTGGTAGAAGTAAAACAGCAATTCGAACATATTCCGGTAATTCTTATAACGGGATACGCGGGACAATTTTCTCCCGATCACGCGATGTCGGCCGGGGCGGATGGCTATTTCAAAAAGCCTTTCAAGAATTTAGAGTTAGTACGAACATTAAGACAGGTATTGCAAAATTATCAACAGTGTAAAGATGGCGAAAACCTGATAGAAAAGAAGCCGGTCAAATAAACAGCGAATTTTCCCTCTTCCCTTTTCCTATAATTTTTCATATCTTTAAGGCAAGAATGGTGAAATAAGCAAGGATTGATTATGAACGAACAGCACATAATGAAAATCGCGAATGAACTGAAGATACAGGCCAAGCAGGTGACGGCTACGGCGGGGCTTTTGGACGATGAGGCGACGGTACCGTTTATCGCGCGCTATCGCAAGGAGGTTACCGGCAGCCTGGATGAAGTGGCGATCACGGCAATCCGCGACCGCCTGGGGCAGCTTCGCGAACTGGATAAGCGGCGGGAGGCGATCCTGAAATCGATGATCGAACGCGACCTTCTAACCGATGAGCTTAACGAGAAAATCCAGGCGGCCGAGACGATGGCCGAGTTGGAGGATATCTATCTGCCGTTTAAGCCCAAGCGCCGCACCCGGGCCACGATCGCCCGTGAACGGGGGCTGGAGCCGTTGGCCGAGATGCTGTTCGAGCAGAGCGATATCGATCCCGAAACCGAGGCCGAGGCGTTTATCGACCCGGAGAAGCAGGTCGAGACTGTCGAGGATGCCCTGGACGGGGCGCGCGATATTATCGCCGAATGGGTAACTGAGGACGCCGACGCGCGGGCCAAATTACGCGAGCTGTTCGCCATCGAAGGGGTAATCTCGACCAGGCTGATTACCGGCAAAGAAACCGAGGGCGCCAAGTTCGCCGATTATTTCGAATGGGAAGAAAAGATCAGAGAGGTACCGTCCCATCGCTTGCTGGCGATGCGTCGCGGCGAGGATGAGGGTGTGCTCCGACTGGCGATTATACCATCAGAGGAAACGGCAATCGATATACTCGAGCGGTTGTTTATCGATTCGGACAACCCGGCATCCGGGCAGGTCAGGCTGGCGATTCATGACAGCTACAAACGTCTGCTGGCCCCCTCGATGGAGACCGAGATCCGGGCCGAATCGAAGAAAGCCGCCGATATCGAGGCGATCAGGGTATTCGCCGAGAATATCCGTGAGCTTCTGATGGCGCCGCCGTTGGGACGCAAGGATATACTGGCAATCGATCCGGGATTCAGAACCGGCTGCAAGGTTGTCTGCCTGGACGCCCAGGGGAAACTTCTGGAAAACTCAACGATTTTCCCAACCGGGTCTCAGAAGCAACAAGATAACGCGGCCGCCGAAATCAAGGCGCTGGCCGAGAAATACAAGACGAAAGTAATCGCTATCGGCAACGGTACCGCTGGACGGGAAACCGAGGCATTCGTTAAAGGACTTGGTTTGCCCACCCATATTCAGATTGAGATGGTTAATGAGTCCGGTGCATCGGTGTATTCAGCATCGGAGGTAGCCCGTGACGAGTTTCCCGATTATGATGTGACCGTGCGCGGAGCGGTTTCGATTGGCCGTCGCCTGATGGACCCGTTGGCCGAACTGGTCAAGATCGATCCGAAATCGATAGGCGTTGGCCAGTATCAACACGATGTCGATCAGAACTCGCTCAAGCAGGGGCTGGATGATACCATAGTGAGTTGCGTTAATTCGGTGGGGGTCGAGATTAACACCGCCAGTAAGCAGCTTCTTACCTACGTTTCAGGCCTGGGGCCATCGCTGGCGCAGAATATCATGAAATATCGCGATGAGAACGGTCCGTTCAAGTCGCGGACATCGATAAAAAAAGTTCCTCGCCTCGGGCCGAAGGCATTCGAACAGGCGGCCGGCTTTCTGCGTATCGCCGATGCCGCAAACCCTCTTGATCGAAGCGCGGTTCATCCCGAGAGCTATAAAGTCGTCAAGGCCATGGCTGATAATGCCGGGTGCACAGTGGATCAATTAATGACAAATGTGAAGCGGCGCGAACAAATCAAACTTCAGGAATACGTAAGCGAGAAAGTCGGGATACCTACATTGCAGGATATTATGGCCGAATTGGCCAAACCGGGTCGTGATCCTCGTGCCGAGTATGAGTCATTCGCGTTCGAGGATTCGGTTAAGACGATTGAGGATTTGAGCGCCGGTATGAGACTTCCCGGGATCGTCACCAATGTGACTAATTTCGGAGCCTTCGTCGATATCGGAGTGCATCAGGATGGATTGGTTCACATAAGCGAGCTGGCCGATAAATTCGTTAAGGACCCGGCTGATTTTGTTAAGGTACATCAGAAAGTAACCGTGGCCGTGCTCAATGTCGATATCGATCGCAAGCGGATATCGCTTTCGATGCGAAAGCAGGCTTGAGTCGTTACGATGCGACGCTTCGTAACGAGCATAAAAGCGGGGTGATAATTTAACCGCCCCCTCCCCACGTCAAATCCCAGGTGATTTGACCTACTTGAGAAGCTATTGGTTTAAATAATGAGAGAAGCTAATGTAACCTTCATATTCACTCCCGAAGATGATTTAAAACGTTATCTTGAAAAGGCGCTTGCCGATTTGAAGCAAGTCAAGTTCCTGTATCCGGCTGATGAGCGGGAAGAGACTCTTATCGAACTCTGTCGGGAGGCGAATATCATAATCGGCTGGCGGGCCAGTGATAAATTGATTGAAAAGTCAGAAAAGCTATCGCTATACATTTTTCCCGGCGCCGGCGCTCATAGCGTTGTTGAGATTTTCCGTAAGCTCGATCGCGATCCGATGCCGGTTTTGATCAACGGGCATGGTAATTCATATTTCACGGCCCAGGGCACGGTAGGACTGCTTCTGGCGCTTACCAACAAGATCATTCCCCATCACAACTGGATGATAGAGGGCAAGTGGCGTACCGGCGATGAGGACGCGATTACAATACCACTTAAAAACAGGCATGCGGGTTTCCTCGGTTACGGCGCGGTTAATAGCAAGGCGCATAAGTTTCTGGCCGGATTCGATCTTGAATTCTCGGCGCTTCGACGCGATTGGGATAAGCTATCAGAACCAATTCCGACGGCGCTCACCAAATATGATGACACCGAATTACACGCGTTCCTGGAGCGGATAGATACGCTTGTCATAGCGGTGCCAGTCACCTCGAAAACCGAGGGCTTAATCGGCGAAGCCCAGTTGAAACTATTGGGCAAGGATAGTCTTCTGGTGAATATCGCCCGGGGCAAGGTTGTCGATGAGTTGAGCTTGTACACGGCTCTAAAAAACGGTACGATCGCCGGGGCGGCTCTGGATGTCTGGTATGACTATAAGCCGGAACCCGATGAGCAAAGCCGCAAGTATCCGTATAGCCATCCATTTCATGAGCTTGATAATGTTGTGATGTCGCCGCATCGGGCGGCCTCGCCATTTAATGATCTGGAACGCTGGCAGGAAGTGATCGAAAATATCCGACGATACGCCGAAGGGCGTGATGATTTTGTTAATGTTGTGGATTTGGAAACGGGGTATTGATTCCCGCTTAGCCCTTCCCCGGGTCAAATCCCAGGGGATTTGACCTACTAAAAACCTTGTTAGATATCCAATCGGCCGGCCCGCTTATCCGTATCTATCAGCTCAATATTCAAGCCCATCTTGCCGAAAACGAAGGCGATATTCTCGTTATCGAAAGCCTCGCCGGGTTGAGGGGGCGCCAATACCCGAAGGCCTTTACCCTTGAGTTCAATCAAACCATCATCGAGGTTATCGGTTTTAAAACAGAGATGATGTAAGCCCTCGCTTTTGGCCAAAAATTTGTTTAAAGGCGATGTCTCATCCGATGGCGAAATCAGTTTTATCGGTAGTGAATTATCTTTTTCCATGAAAGCGACTTTGACTTTCTGGCGGGTATTAATCACAATCTCGGTGACCTGTTTATAGCCGAAAACATTCTGCCAGTGCTTTATTCCCTTCTCTATCGATTTCACCGCTACGCCGATATGATCAATAATCATAATAAGTCCTCATTGTAAGTATTAATTTTCCGAGCCTTATATAAAACCTGACAGTTAAAAAGTCAACCGCTAATGGCAAAAACGATGGAATTGCCGACCAAGGCTTGGTATAATCAATGGATGAAATTGATAAATAAGAACACTTGGATGAGTTTAATCGCGGAAAGAGTAAATATTGTAGCGGCCGCGATCATTATAATCCTGACCGTTTGTCCTGCCGCGCTTGGTCAATCGGACGAAAAAAGTTTTGAGACGATGGGGCTAAGCGTTAGCCTAACGGGCAATATCAATGAAAATCAATTCCATCAATTCTGGGAAAAGGCGGCAGGGTTGGAAATTAACTCCGAGGTTGATTTCTATAAGGGCAAGATACAGTTTGGGCTAAACGCCTCGGAGTTTTCCAGTAAAGATCAGGATATCCCCGGCTTCATCGCGCTGTATACTTATCTTGGTTGGGGAATGGAAATTAAGTTTCCTGATAAATTCAACTGGTTTAACAGCATTCAGGCAGGTGTTTTTTATATGAAATTCGATGATGAAGAGCCGGTTGAGGATTGGCGCTCGGAAAATGAAATCGGTATCGGCTTATTTTCGCGGCTGCGATATAATGTTAAAGGGAATTGGCATATGAGTCTGTTTGCCCGCTACCTGAAAGTTTATACTCATAAACGAATTTACCACGGTTATATCGGCTCCGGGATTAGCTATCAATTCGCGACACCCGGCTGGCTTAAGGACTTTCTGCGATGAGGAAAGCCGGGCTGATATTATTGGTTTTGCTGGCCGGAGTAGTCTCCGTATTGGCATCGAATCAGGCTGATACCCAGGGCAAACAGGTAATCACCTCGGAGATGATCAATCAGGCGGGAATTACCCGGTTAAGCGATATATTCTTTCTAATAGATGACTGGGATGGTTTCACTATAGATAGTTTCAACTGGCGGGCTGTGGCCAACGGATTAAATCCGATACAAAATCAAAATTGGTTGATTATGCTTGATGAACAGGAAATTGATATTGATTTGTTTGGCATAAAAAATATCAACATGTTGCCTGTTACTTTGAGTCGGATTGATTACATTGAGATAATCAGTCGACCGCAAATTCATCACGGCGAATTCGTCGATTGCGGCCTGATTCATATTCATACATTCACGCCCGAAAGCAAACTGTCGTTTAAAGCGGGAACATCCACCGGCAGTGAAACCGGCGATCCGGGCCCTTATCGGTACACGGAATTTAGAACGGATAATGTCGACAGACAGGGTCACCGTTTTTATCTGGATATTTCCCGTAACAACAACGATAGATACATTCAGATCGGTCTTTTTAGCGGCTGGAGGTATCTCACCGATTCCGATATCAGAGACCGGTACTTGAGTATCAGTAACTATCAAATGGATGAATTGGAGTTTTTTTCACCCTCGCTTAAAATCGGCGGCGATCTGTTAGGAGGTCGACACGATCTATTCGCTGGTTACATGAGCTATGATGATTTCTACTTTCTCAAACCTTATGGCCGTGAAATCCCTGTTGAACATTTCTTTTCATTGGCGAAATTTCAGAGCGCTATTGCCTTGAATTCAAGATCAAATGTGTATTATCGGTTTGGTTTTATCGATAATGACCTTAATCATCCCGAAAATTCAGCCATTCCCGATCCGGACTGGCGGCACAGGCATATAAAGACATCAATTCAAATAGACAGAGCCACAGAATCTTATCAAGGTAAGCTTGGAATAGGGATTAAATACGTGTTTCCGAAAACAATGTATGATTTACAGGACGAAAAGCAGTTAATATTAAATCTCTATAGTGAGTTGAAATATAAATTGAAAGACCGGCTAAACCAGCAATTAGGGATCGGAATATTCCGGGTTGATGATAACCTGGGCGCAAAGTTGTCATTGATAAATCATATGAAAATCAATGAGGATCAGGACATCGATCTGGCTTTGGCGTATTCAGAGCGTTTAATCGGGGAAACCGATAATATCTGGTATTGGTCAGAACGAGGTTACGATTTCCTCAACGATAATGGAGTCACTTACGATAAGGACGGTAATATCGACAAAAGCCGAAAGTTCACAGCCGATTTAACCTGGCGATCCAGGCCTAACGAAAGCGTATCGATGAAGTTCGATTTATATCACCGTTATTTTTTCGATTTATATCTCGAACAACAAACTTATCAGTTTGACTCGCTGACCCATGCCATATCGGCGCCGATTGAAATACTATCAAACCAGACCGGGCATGTGGCGGGTATCAGGGCGTCACTTGAAGCCAGACTTCTACCCTATTTATCGAATAAATCATCTTGCCGATTTCAGGAGGCTTTCGCCGGTGATCCAGCATTCGCTGAGGCCTGGGAAACTGTCCCTTCGCTTATAATCCATAATACGCTAAGTTACCGTCCGGTTTCAAATTTTTCCATTCAAGCGGTATTAAGATATAGAAATGCCACCCGGTGGGCGGATTATCGCGATGTTGAAATTCAATCGGATGGCTTATACAGATTCAAGGTACCCGGCTCATTAAGCCTTGACCTGGAGTTTATGAAATTATTCCGGGATCAAAAAATCCGCGGTAGTCTGGCTATCCGCAATATCTTAAACGATGAATTGCGTTATCATCCAATGGGAATTTCACTTGATTTACGCTATTTTGTGCGGTTGGAATTTCTATTCGATTCATATTAGGCGTGAAAGTATTTGACTGCTCCGGATTATTAAGGTAAAGAGTAATTGATTTATTAACGATAATGTTATTAACAGATATAAAACACGATTTGAGATTAAAACTAAAGCTAAGGAGATATAAAAGATGAACAGAATCATGAAAACATTCATTTTATCGGCGGTATTACTAACCTTTATCGCTGATTGTTCGTCAAAAAACGCGACAATTAAGGTTGATCCGGATCAATCATCCGCCCAAAAAGCCGTAACGATTCAATTGACGGCCAAGGACGATGGCGGTAATGTTCGGCTTGAAGCGGACCGGATACTAAGTATCGATCTCGATGCCAACCCATCCACCGGCTATAGATGGGAGATTACCGAAATCGATGAAGAAGTCCTGGCTATTGAATCACGAGATTACAAGCAACGTGATGCCGAACCGGGCATGGTCGGCGTGGGCGGAACATTGACTCTAAATTTCAAGACCATAGCCGCCGGCAAAACAATACTGAAGATGGTTTACACCCGTCCGCAATCCGGCGATGATGATGTGGCTAAATCGTTTTCGGTTAATGTCGATGTGAGATAGGGTAACAATCAAAGGAATACTTGATAGATAGATACAAAAAAAGGGAGTCCTTACGACTCCCTTTTTTTCGTATACATTAACACGCTTACTTGAGAAGTAGCATCCGCTGTGTCTCGACTGTCCGGCCCGCCTGAAGCTTATAGAAATAATATCCGGATGGCATATCCTGCGGATTCCAACTGGTTTGATGATAGCCGGCCTGATGATACTCGTTAACCAGCAGTTCGACCCGGCTTCCCATCAGATCGTAAACCTGAATTGTTACATGAGCGGCCCGCGGCAGGCTGTACTCAATTGTCGTACTGGAGTTAAACGGATTCGGGTAGTTCCTGATCAGGTTGGGTGATTTAGGAAGTGACAGCGCCGTTTCATCATCGATAGCCACCGCCGATGAAGTACGAACACGGATACCGACATCATCGCTCTGATTCAGTCCCAGATCGTACCAGGAATTGTTCTGGCCGTCAGCGCTGATATAACTCGATGTCGATTCGCATGAACCCAAACCATCGCCGACCATGGGATAAGTCGCCACGGCATTCGTTACCTGAACGACCACGTAAATATCATCGCCTAACGTTAGCGCCAACGGTGTGGTTAAGGCTATCGAGTGATAGCCGGCCTCGGTGAAACTCGAATTGAGTTTACTGGCCAGGGCATCGCTGACCGACAGGCCGTTGAAATCATTATAAACGTAAACATCTATATCGCTGGTAGCGTCATTCGTCCATAACTCGACCCTGGTAAGGTATGTATTTTCCGTGGGCACGAATTTGCTCAGCCCCCAACATGTCGTATTCGAACCGAAACCCCAACTGCTGGTCCAGCCGCCTTCATCTTTATACATGATATCGCCGTCGCCATCGTAGTCCTGCCAGTTGTAGGCGTAGGATGACCATTTGCCGATGTTGGCCGAGCCGTAGGCGATCATGAAATAGCCGCCTTCGCTGCCGTAGCGGCAGGTTCCGCCCCAGCCGGTGCCCCAGCTATTTTTCACGATCCAGGCGCCCTGACCGCCGGCATGCGACAGAGTATCATCCCAGCCGACAATGCAGACGGCATGGTTGATCGTATAATCGCCGGTATAGTAAAGCACGTAGGAGCCATCGTAGGCGTTGAATTCGGTTTCCCAGCCAGTATCACTGCCATCACCGCAATAGAACGTGGTATAGACCGGGCCGTTCTCGTAGATATAGTCTTGCAATAAAGTGGTTGAGGGGACCTCATCGCCAGAGATTACCCGCCAATCCAGAAGGGTTTTGATATTGGCGCAGCCCGTGCTGCAAGCGACATCGGCGGCCACGTAAGGATCGCAGGATTCTAATACTGTGCCGGTTTTCGTGAACAGATTCGCCATCTTGTTATTGTTGCCGCCGGCACAACTGGTGCCGTACCAGTTGCATTCCTTGGCGTTGTTCTCGGAGAAATCGAATGTGCCGGCACCATCGATAAGCATCTTCGATTCGATATTGGCCAGCGAGGCAAAGGAATAGCAAGCGCCACAGGCGCCCTGATTTTTCACCGATGTCACCTTGCCCTCGGCCCGCCAATCCCAGCGTTCCGGGGCGACAGTCGCTAATCCATCCGGCGAACGTTGGACATCCAGATGCGACAGATCGATTTGCGGCGCGACAAAGCCGGCGCGGCCTGATTGTTCGGCCTGTGTCCGGGCCGGTATCGGGGCCTCGTTGGGTACCAGCGGTTCGGCCACAAGTAAGCCGCCCAACAGTAAAGCAAAGCCCAGGGCCAACATAGCGGTTCGTGTATAAGCGTTCATTTTCAACCTCCTGCGATTTTCACAGTATTTGATTAAACATTATTTTTGCGAATAAAACGGTATCTATGCCTGAAAATCGGTTATCGTATATGAGTCTTTATAAAGGGGTGATTCAGGTTGAAAAGGCGGCGAAAATGCCAATCCAAAATGGAACATCGGGGCGGGGAAAGGCGTGGATTTATGGGGGGTGTTTAGTTTTTAAACGGTTGAAGGATTTATTCTTCTTTCATATCTGGGAATGGGCCGATGTTGGCCTCTTCCCACATGACTTTGAGTTTGGCTTGGTCTTCGGGCGTTGCGTTTTTATAGCTTATCATGAAATTGGAAATATTTCTTTTCGTTTCAAACTCATCTTTATACTTCATATAGATATTGATACTTTTTATAAGCCATATACCGCACTCTATAGAGTTTCCCTGCCTAGTCGATATAATACCCAACTGCCCATAGGTAGTGGCGGCGCCGTACTCGTTACCCTGCTTCTCCTCTATGGCCAGCGATTTGAGATACCATTTCTCGGCCGCTTTGAAATCATGCTGCTCCTCGGCGATTCTGCCCAGTTGATGATAGGTACTGGCGGCGCCGTGCTCATTGCCTTGTTTTTCATTAATCTCAAGCGATTTGAGATACCACTTCACGGCCGTCTTGAAATCCCGGAGCTCCTGGGCTAACATCCCCAGTTGATGATAGGTCATAGGCAAAGTATAAGTATCATTTGATTTTATAGATATACTCAATGATTCGCAATAAAATACTTCCGCTGAAATCAAATCATTTAATTCTAAGTAAATGCTACCAATTAAATGTAATGATTTAGCTATTTCTTGTATATTTTCAAGTTTTTCTCCAATTTCTATGGAATGCAAAAACCATTTCATCGCATGTTTATAATTTCTTTGTTCATAGGCGATAAAGCCCAGTTGATGATAGGTCTTAGCGGCGCCGCGCTCGTTGCCTTGTTTTTCCTTTATCGCCAGCGATTTGAGATACCACTTCTCGGCCATCTTGAAATCCTGCTGCTCTTTGGCTACTATGCCCATTTGATGATATGCGGTTGCTTCACCTTCGTGGTCATCTTTTTCCTGTCTGGTTTGGGCAAGGTGTTCGTATAGTCTAATGGCTTCAGTGAAATTCCTAGTATTCAGGGCATAAACAGCCATTGATTGAGTCAACGCCGCTAGATACAGATCCATCTCCAATCTTTCAGATTCCCCCAGAGCGAAATGGAAATTCGCGCTATGGCAGTAAAATCCAATACGCTGTTCATGTAATTCAAGCGGGGCCAACTGATCTGCCAGCACTCCCATCACCTCCACAAACGCGCGGCTACATTTGTCATAATCTTTCTGTGGAAGCGATACAAGGCAGGTCGAGCGCAAAAAGCCGGAAAGGGCAGGGTGAAGTTCATAAATTGGTCCTGTGAGATTACTCATCAAACCTGCAATGGATAAGGCACGGCAAAAGCTATCGATTTTATCATCAGTAAATTTATCGTCGACTTGCTTTGTCATAGCTTGGAACATATCTGCATCCAAATGAAGTTCATGCAGACCAAGCGGGACAAGCAGAGGTTTCAAGTCATCGGGCAAGTCATCCTCAACAAAACGAAGCGTGGCGTAGGTGGCATCATCATAGCCGAATTCTTTCATGTTGGTTTTGATCGCCTTGGCGATTTGTCCGGCGGACATCTTCTCCATTTTGGGCAGGATGGCTCTCATGCTCAGAGGATGGCCATTCAGGAGGTTCATTAAGTCTGCCTGGCCGGAGTCCTCGCGGTTAACCTTCAGGCCGAGGTTGTCGAGTATTTTTTCGCAGTATTCCCATCGCTCCTCGCCTATTAGCCCGCCTATTGAGACCTTTAGGCGTTCTATGCCCAGCCAGTCTTCCTCGCTTCGGCTGGTGATAATGACCTTGGTTTTACCGCCGCGGATTTTCTCCAGTAGCGACAATAGCAGGTTTCTATCATCCTGCGTCAGGTTGGGCGTTATATGTGTACCCTCAATACCGGCGGCTACCTCGAAATTATCCCAGACGATAACGAGTTTGTGCTTTTTCAGGAAATCGGCTAAGGCGTTAGTCTTTTGATCCATTTTAGCCACGATGAAATCTTTGCCAAAAATTCCGGTGCCGATACCGTTAATAACGAATTCCGCGCTTCGGACATCGATGAAAGTCTGCCAGATACAGCCCTCCATGCCCTCGGTATCGGTCAGCCATTTCACGAAACCGCGGGCCAGCGTGGATTTGCCGACACCACCCAGACCCTGTATCAGGATAGCCGGGGTATCTTTGCGCATGGCGCGTTCTAGTTTGAGTATCTCGGAATCTCTGCCAATGAAACCGTATGGATTCTTCTCGATGGCTTCGTCGGGCAAAGCGGCTTTTTTTGCTTCTTCCCCGGCTGGTTGGCCATCTGTGAATGGCAGGATATAAGGTTCTTGCTGATATATTACAGGCACCATGAAATCTTTCAGTTCGAAGAGGCCACGAGCGCAGACACGTTTCTGGTTTTCGTACAGCTTTTGACGGCCGGCCAGGGTGGCTCGCGAAAGATCGCCTGTGTTGAAAAGCTCTTTGTAGAATTCGGGAAGAAACTGCTGGGCGGCACTGACATATAGCGAATACGACATGGCGGTCACGCCGCAGATACCGGCTTTAATAAGCGAAGCCGCCACCGAGGCGAACGGGTCATCGGCGTTTTGATCGAGCATCGCCGATTGGCAGGCGTTCAGAACCATTACGGGTACCGCCTGATCCCGCAGTAAGGAACTTAGCTGATCGGCTTTAATTTTATCCTCTTCGCCGCTATCAGTTTCAAACAGCAATACGCCTTCGGGACCGGCATACTTATGTTGATCGCTACCTGTTGTCTGATGTACTCCGTAGCCGCCGTGACCGTCGAAATGGATAATATGGTAGAAATGCTTACGCTGCTTTAAATGATCTCTGAGATTGGCAAATGTCGGCGGCCTTAAAACATGTACATGGGCCGGGATATTATTTTTATCGATTAATTCCACAAGTGGACGAGAGATAGACCTGAAACCAACATCGCGTTTTTTCGGCCTGGCGGTAACCAGCAGTATGTTAATCTTATCCCTGGGTAGCTCTTCAGGTAATTCAAGCGGATCGCGGACATTATTCAAACGCCTTTCCACCTGGCTGGTAACCGACAGATAAGCGGCCTCCGGATCGTTGAGGGCCTCCCAGGGCCATTGCAAAATCTGCGGATCATCGCTGATAATCTGAAGGTGAAGCTTTTCGTAGCCTTTCTCGGTGGCTTTGTCGAAGAATCGGCCGCCTTTTCGATCGCCGAATAGGTTATCGAATGCCTGCCTTCCCCAGGTTTCCAGAGCTTTTTTAGCCGCATCCGCCCTGTCTGTGCGGGGATGAAACGGATAATCCAGGAATTCCTCGAGATACCATTGCATCTCCTGTAAGAGATCGCTGTTAGGCTGACCCTGAACCGGAAATCCTGCGGGAGGTACGACTGCAACGGGCTCGGAACTTTTATGATCTTCTCGTAAAACGCAAAACTGCGGCGGATCGCTATCCGGTACATGATGGATCATCAGTTTATGCATATTTACCCCTTGCAGCTAATTTTTATTCAATCCGGTTGAACTACCCGTGTTGCCAGAGGGCAAGATAATGAAATTGATTGTAAATCGCAAGAATGTAATTAACTGCTTGCCGTAGGATTACCTTCCACCCTCGCCACCAGGGCCGTGAAATCATCAGTTAACGGCACATCCTCGATAAATTTTTCTACTTCGGTTTCGAGGTTGCGCAGGATATCATCCACCGACAGACCGGCGCTTGCTTGCAGGAACTTGATGATGCGGTCCTCGCCGAACATGTCATCGGCGGCGTTTTCAGCCTCGCTGACACCATCGGTGAACAGGAGAATCAGATCGCCGGCGTTCAAATCGACCGTGCCCTGTTCGTAGGTCATATTCGGCAGGGCGCCTAAAATCAGGCCGCCTTTGTCGAGTTCCTCGATACGGCCGTCATTACGCATCACGTAAGGCGGGTTATGGCCGGCATTGACATAGGCAAATGTCGAGTTGCTGTTATCGTAGACGCCGACGAAGAAGGTAATGAACTGATCGGGTTTCGTGTTGCGATGAATCAGGTTATTCACGCGGGTGACCATATCGGCCAGGCCGGTGCCGATATCGACAGCGGTTCTGAATGACGCCTGCAGGTTGGACATCAGAAGGGCGGCGCCGGCGCCTTTGCCGGACACATCGCCAATTGCCAGCACCGTGCGGTTGTCATCGATATTGACGACATCGTAATAATCGCCGGCCACCTCGAGGCAGGATCGGCTCTTGCCGGATACCTTCAGGCCGGGTGTATCTGGAAGCTCTTCGGGAAGCAGGCCCTCCTGCACTTTGCGGGCGATGCCGAGTTGCGCTTCGAGCCGGCGCTTTTCGACGTTCTCTTCGACCAGCATGATATTCTCACCGGCCATCGCCACTTGCGAGGCTATCGACATGAGGATACTGCAGTCTTCGGCCCGGAAATCCTCACTGCCCGATTTCGAACCCAGGGCTAAAAAGCCTATCAGACGGGAATGAGTCACCAGCGGCAAAACCATAGCTACATTTCGGCCGGTAAACCATCTTTGTTCCTCATCGACCAGGCTCAACCTCTTGCTGGCAATTGCCTCATCCAGCATCAGCGGACAACCTTTTAGACATGGTAATTCGTTTATTAAAGAGGAGTTGATAGTAAAAGGTGTCGCCTCCTCGGCTCGCCAGTAATAGAAAATATCTTTCTGTTCATTATAAAGTATTGAATAGACCGAATCGATCTTCATGACTTCGGAAAGATGCTCTTCCAGACGGGACCAGAACTCCTCTTTTTCGGTAAACGTCGATGCTTGGCTGAGAAAATCGCGCAGCATCGAATTAAGACGAGTGCGTTCCGGGTAAATCCTGGTTTCGGCAAATGATTGAACCTTCCTCTGGGCGGGCGTAAAACCGATAGCCAGAAGCAGGGCGATCATCAAGGTTGGCCCCCGGCTTTCAATCCCCAGCGAGGTTAAAAACAATTCGCTTACGCCGTATATCACTATATAAAAGACACCCAGGAGAACAACCGAAACAACGGCAAAGCGCGTCCCCCGCCTGATCTTGCCCTCAACCTCCAACAAACGATACTTACCGAAAGCGTACGCGAATGAAATCGGCGATACCAGTAGGCCCAGAAAAACAAGGGTTACCATCCCAAGTATAAAATCTCCCCCAAGGCTTATTACCCAGTCCCTTAAGAACAGAATAAGTAGAGCCAAAATTAATAATCCGGATAGGCCGATGCCAGATCCCCACAGGACCAATCGAGTTTGTCTTTTCTCCAATGGATCGGTAGCTTTCGAATGATTACTGGCAAGGAAGAAAAAGCCGGCGCTAACCTGGATCATAATTACAACCGTAATAATCCCGCCCCAATACTCATAGCCAATTTCTATAACATTGGATAATATCATGAATGCCAAAATCGGAAGATAACAGATGATGAATACCAGGAATCGATTATTGGCTGCTAACCTGTGCGTTTTGGGAAATAATAATTGCAGATTAAGCCAGAATGCGCCAAAAAACAAAGCCAGACTTGTCAACACATTAGACAGAACATCATAATATGGAATCTCGATTCCGACAATATCATCATAGCCGATACTAACCGCTCCCATCATAAAATCAGCCATAGCGATACAATAAAGCGTGAGTGCGTGGATGGCTCCGGAGTTTGGCCTTTTAATTAACGCCCAAAATCCAACCCCCAAATAGCCGAGTACTATAAGAAGTCTTAAAAGCGATATGGGGATATTTTCAACTATATCTGACTTATCAACCGGTTGGGTCTGCAGAGTTGCTTGAAGCGTATCACTATTGTGTATATAAGTGATCTCAATCTGTTTGCCGGGAGGATAGCCTTTATAAATTTTTTCGCGGATATAACTCATGCTGGCGGTCGTGTCATCCAGGGCTAAAATAATGTCACCCGAATCAGGATATGGCGATGATAAAAATTCGGTGGTATCTACCCGACCAAAAGTCATAGTGCTGTCATCATTTAACGAAAAATCGGTGCTAATTACACCTGAAGCTTTCCATTTAAAAAATGTTGAGATTTCCTGGGTAAAAAATAATAGCGCGATTATGAGTGATGCCGATCCCGCCAGGATTACGAATATTTTTATAATTTTACTTAACATAGTTAGCACCTCTGTTTATCTTCAAAGCTATCGGTCATAAATATAGCGCAAATTGTAGGATAATCCAATATAAATTAATACTGTTGCTTTAATGTTCGATCTTTGATACAATCTTCTCGTATACAAAATTGATAAAGGAGCGGATTATATGAACATGTCTGTAATAAAGGAATTTATCGCCCGGGTGGAGCTATTTAAGGATTTAGACGATACTGAACTTAAATTGTTTGCCGACAACATTGAAATCATGGAAGTTAAGCCTGACTCTCTTTTATTCGAGGAAAACAGTCCGCGTAAGTACCTCTATATCATCCATAGCGGTGAAATCGAACTATTCAAAAAAACACCTTATGGCGAGGAGAAACGGCTGGCGTTTTTCGGTAAGTATGATTTTCTCGGAGAAGGCGCGGTCATGGATGATTATCCGCATTCAACCTCCGCTAAGACTTTATTAAAGACAAAGATATTCGCGATCAGCAGAGAGAAATTTCAGGAAGTATGCGATATCAAGCCGGCAATCGGAAGAAAAGTATTGGCGCATGTGGCAGGGGTAATTTCCAGGCGAATCCGTCAGGCCAGCACCCGGGTGACCAATATCGCGGCTCAGTATATCTCCGGCCGTACCCGTAAGGAGCACGATCTGCTCGGCGACAGAGAAGTGCCGTTCGAGTTTTACTATGGTATCCAAACCCTGCGAGCTTTAGAGAATTTCAATATAAGCGGTATCTCATTAACTCAATTCCCGATTTTGATAAATTCCATGGTGATGGTCAAATTGGCGGCCGCGAAAGCCAATTATGAGCTCGGATTACTCTCTAAACCTACTTGCGAAGCGATAACTCAGGCCTGTAATGAGATCATAAACGGCAAATATCATACTCATTTTGTAGTCGATATGGTCCAGGGAGGCGCCGGAACATCGACAAATATGAACGCCAATGAAGTGATCGCCAACAGGGCTTTGGAAATTCTCGGTTATGAGAAAGGCGAATATAAGTATTGCCACCCGAATAACCATGTAAACCTGTCGCAATCTACTAATGATGCTTATCCAACGGCGCTAAAAATCGCTTTAATTTACAGCAACCGTAAACTCGCTGATGTTTTGAGGCAGTTGGCTAACTCATTCAACGCCAAAGCTTCGGAGTATTCCGGAATTCTAAAGATGGGCCGAACACAACTTCAGGATGCCGTTCCGATGACGCTTGGCCAGGAATTCGAAGCCTATGGGGCGACATTGGTAGAAGAAATCGAAAGACTTAACCAGAATGCCGATCTGTTTCTGGAAGTTAATATGGGTGGCACGGCAATCGGCACCGGTATAAACGCGGACCCCGATTATTCGGAAAAAGTAATTCACTATCTCAGGGAAATAACCAAATTGGATGTCAAGCTGGCAGGGAATCTGGTTGAAGCCACGCAGGATACGGGCGCGTTCGTGATGTATTCATCGGCGATTAAACGGCTGGCAGTGAAGCTATCGAAAATAGCAAACGACCTGCGTCTGCTGTCATCGGGGCCTAGAGCGGGATTCAATGAAATAAACCTTCCCCCCATGCAGCCGGGCTCATCGATTATGCCGGGCAAGGTAAATCCGGTTATCCCCGAGGTGGTTAATCAGATCGCTTTCAAGGTAATCGGCAATGATCTTACTGTTACTCTGGCAGCCGAAGCGGGACAGCTTGAGTTGAACGTGATGGAGCCGGTCATCGCGCAGAGTATATTTGAATCGATAGAGATGCTGAAAAACGGTATGGCGACTTTGAAGCATCGCTGTATTGATGGGATAACAGTCAACGAGGATGACTGCTGTCAAATGGTTCAAAACTCTATCGGCCTGGTGACGGCTTTAAATCCGGTGCTCGGATATGAAGTTTGCACTTCTCTCGCCAAGGAAGCCCTGGAAACCAACCGAGGTGTTTACGAACTCGTGCTGGAGAAGAATCTTCTCTCCAAGAACGAATTGGATAAACTGCTGGCGCCGGAGAGCATGGTTTAAGGAAATCATAGAAGTATATTAATAATAGTGCATATTTAGCCTATTGTAGTGACAGGCCATTGGCCTGTCTTTAAGCTCCCAACCCTGCCCAGACAGGGCAGTGCCCTGTCACTACAAGTATGATTATATTCTCGGCTGCGAATATTAAAACGAGGCAGGACCAAAAGGTCCCACCTCGCGACGGGGAGATTAAACAGAGCAAGGTTTTTGCTAACACTCAGTAAATACGAGTATTCCTGAAATCCCGTATAAAGGATAAATATCTATTTCAAAAGAGTACATCTTTTCACTTCGGAGTAACCTTCGGTTTCGATTTTGTAAAAATATATTCCAGACGCGCAATGACCGGCTGGCCAGACAATGCCATGATTTCCGGCCGGTTGATTTCCGGCGACAAGGGTTTCTACAATTCTGCCCATGATATCATATATGTCGATTCTGACATCAGCGGCTTTCGGCAAATTGTACTCAATCATTGTTGAAGCGTTAAATGGATTAGGATAATTCTGCAACAGGCCGAATTCCGCCGGGAGTTGCAGATTGCTATCAATCGAAATCGGGACATCCAGCGGATAGTAGCCGCTTCTCCAGGGATCGTGGGCGAAATTGGGCCAGGCCAGGTCATCCAGCGCGGCACTCGATTTGTAATCGATTACGACCATATTGGCGTACCCCGAATTATATAAACCGCAGGCAATCTCCAGATCACCATCACTATCCAAATCACCTAATGCCGGGCAGCCTTTTACGTCGGCTGAGGTTCCGCAATAGATAGGGAAATTACTTAAAGCATTGCCATAATGATCATAGCCATAGAGCATGCCGCCTGAACAGCCGATTATAATATCCTGAAAACCATTGCCATCGATATCCGCCACCACCGGACTTGACTTGATCATGTCATCGCATTCTACGGGGAATCCGTTAATCTCCTGACCCAGAAAATTAAACGCGTGCAAATTTCGATTATTATCACCGAAAATTACTTCCGGCACCATATCACCGTTGATATCGGCCAACGCCGGGCTCTGAAGCACAGTCGATTCGACATCCCGGGGGTAGCCGTTTTCGATAGAACCGTCATGATTAATCAGGTAATAATTCCCCTGCGAGGTTATAGCCATAATCTCGGCGAAGCTATCACCATCGATATCGCCTACGGCTACCGAGGCATACATCGGGCCATTGAGGCGTACGGGAAAGCCGTTTATTTCATTACCGTCGTAATTCCAGGCATGAACACATGAATCGAGCCCGCCATATATGATATCGCTTATATTGTCATTGTCTAAATCCGCGGAAGCCGCCGAGCCGAACCAACCGGCGTTGCCATCGACCGGAGAAAAATCGGCCTGTTCGCCCGTATGGTGTAATATATAAACCTGGTGCTCCGAAAAACCGCCAACAACAATTTCCAGATCCGAATCACCATCAAGATCGACCAACATCGGTCCACCATAGGCATTGCCGTTTAAGTCTACCGGAAAGGCATCCAGAAGAGTGGCGTCGGAATTCCAGGCATAGACATTACCATCTTTGCAGACTGCCACGATTTCGTTTTCATTATCCGAGTCAATATCGCCAATCGCGGGTCCGCTGATCACCTTATCGGATACGGATTGGGGCCAGCCCGGAGAATTCGAGCCATCCGACTCAATCGCGTATACGTTGCTGTCGTTGGCGCCGAAAAGTAATTCGTTGGCGTCATCATCATCGAAATCCGCAATCAGGGAGCTAGCTTCGATACTGCCGATTATATTCAGAGGAAATCCCTGCTGGTATAAAAATACTTCCAGAGGCAGTTCGATTTGTTCACTATAGGTGTCTGAGGCTTCGATTTCTATTACCAGGTTAACAATCCCAGGATTGATATCGCCATCAATGGTCAAATTAAATGGTTGGTCGGTATTGGCTCGAGCCTGACTATGAGCAATGTCCCCAAAATCGGCAATCGAGTCATTGACAGAATAATGCTCACCCTCAAGAACCGTCGCTGTAACATCGAAGGCGTCACTCCAGATATTTTCCAAAGTAACTACGAGATCGAACGATTCACCGGGATTAAGCACATCATCGCCGTCGCCTTCGGTGATAGTTATATCATAGTCGATAATTTCGATACGAGGATATAAATGCGCCGCCAGGGCCGTGTAAGCGTTGATTCGTCCCGTACCCAGTAAGCCAACGTAATCCGGATTTATGTCATCGATGTTATCGGTGGTCGTTAATATTCTATCGAAAACTTCCTGACTGGTCAGCGCCGGTTCAGCCGCCCAAATCAATCCGACCAGCCCGGTGACAAACGGAGCAGCCATTGAGGTGCCCTGGGTAGTATAGTAAGTATCATCGAAATATGTCGAATTTATCGCCGTACCGGGAGCTGAAACATCCACCCAGGTGCCATAATTCGAGAATCCGGCTTTGTTATCGCCTTGATCCGTGGCGGCAACGGCTATCACATCGGACCGCGTTCCCAGGTAAGGAGCCTGGCTTGTGTCATCATTGCCGGCGGCCGTAATAATCACGACTCCCTGCGCTATCGCGTAGTTCGTGGCGTTTCTCAAAGGGCTGGTGTTGCTTGATCCCCATGAACAATTTAAAGCGTGCGCGCCGTTATTGGCGGCATAATAGAATGCCGCGGCGGCGAAATCCATACGGATATAGCCCAGGCCATCGGTGCTTTGCCAGCCCACTCTCAAAGCCATAACCCGGCTATTGAATCCAAGGCCGGCCACGCCGAGATTGTTATTTGTCGAGGCAGCCGCGATCCCGGAACAATGCGTGCCGTGGCCGTCGAAATCCATTGGATCATTATCGGCATACATGTTATCCTCGCCCGGCCAGGCGTTGACACCGTGGACCCAATCCCAGCCACGATAATCATCGACAAAACCATTATCATCATTGTCTTCACCGTCAATAGGATCGTTTTCATTAATCCAGATATCCGCTTCGAGGTCGGGATGATTCCAATCGACACCCGTATCGGTTATACCCAGGACGATATCAGGACTGCCCTGTCCGACATCCCAGGCTTCTTCGGCTTCGACTTTGGGAAGCCCCCATTGACTTCCGTAATATGTATCGTTTGGCGTGAAGCAGGTTCTGTGGGCGGTTACGGGTTCCACCTTGTCGATGATATCCAGGCCAGCATAAGCCGATAGTACGGTTTCCAGTTCGATATCCTTGTTAAAGGTTATCGAATAATATCCGGCCATCTCATATTCACCGTATCTTTCGGCCCTGGGAAACAGCGGCCACATATAAGAGACTTCGAATTCGCGATTTAGGGCGTCGACTTCTGCAAATCCGGTCGATATTATCTCGCTTTGGTTGTTAATTGTCAATGGACTGACTGATGGTGAAAATACTACTACCACCGCGTTTTCGACAGTGATTCCACTATTATTGCCGGCCGCCGGCGTTTCGGAGTAGCCAGCTAAAGCTATGGCTAGAATAATGATTGTATATAAAAGCGCTTTAACATTACCAATATTCATTAATTGCTCCTTGATTTTAATATATCTCTCGCTAAGATCGGATTTGCTGATTTGATTAATTTAATTTTCATCTAATTGCTATTTTCTTCTCAACCGGCAAGCGATAAAAGCATCTTATCGAAAAACCGGTCGGCTCCCGATTTATTAATCGGGAGCCAGGCCATCCCCCCCGGGTGTCGCTACAACTTAGTTTATTAGTTAGCTAAAAGGGTACTTATAAAAAAAAATATTATCATAAACCTATATCTATCAATAGAATCACATTTCAATCCCGATATAAATTGTTAACTTTTATGCTTGATTTTATCCTATTTAATCATATATTACTATAAGTAGCAGTTGTTGCCGGCTCTTTTACAACATGAGCATCGCTAATCTCTGATCAATTACTGGACTAGCATCGAAGCACTAGAGGTTACGTGAAACGCGTTTTCATTCACGCCTGTCGAGTATTACCCGATTCATTCGGCCTAAAATCTAAAAATATAGCTGACAATCAATCTGAAGCGGAGAAAAAATGATCTTTAACTGCTTATGGGATGGGATATTAGCGGAAAAGTTCGAAAAATAGTGGAAAATATTGTTAATTTTCAGGCTTATATGTAAGGCTTAAAATTCGCAAGGTTTGCCGGAACCTTAGCTTCGGAGACGCGATTGAGGGAAAATCTAAAAAATCTCGATGAGAAAACCAGGGCTCTTCGTAAAGAGATGAGCCAACGTACGGTTAATATGTCCCGTAGCGATGAGGATGAACGCATCCAGGCCGACGATTCCCCCGAATTGATTAATGTTGGCAAAGAAATCAGCCAGCTCATTGATGACGAACGTCTGGAGGAAGCTCGTGATCGCCTCAAGACGGAGTTAAGCGCTTATCCCGATGAACTGATGTTTTTGAACCTGCAAATGATTTTGGATAGCCTGGATAAACCATATGGAAGTTACGATAAAGCCAAGGAAGTTGGCGGACGGCTAATCGAGATGGCTGTTGAAAAAGATAACTCCTATTATCTGATGGTCGGCATAAACAACCTGGGATTTATCGCTCATAACGAAGGCCATGATGAGCTAAGCAAAGCGATGTATTTGACGGCTCATTTTATCGACAGAAAGGCGTTGTTCGCGTTATGCAATCTGGCTGGTTGGCATGCCAGGCGAAACAAGCTGGATGAATCGCTAAAGTGGGTTGAACGGATAATGAAGACATATCCTGACTGGCTTAACAATGATGAAATCGTTCTGTTTTTTAAAAAAGATGAGTCTTTACATAATTTAAGAATCCATGAAGAGTACAAGAAAAAAGTACTATCAAGGATAATTTGAGGAAAGCGATGTATACCGATAACTTAGATAAGAAAGCAATAATCCTACCAATAGCAGGAGGTAAATAGTATGTACAATTTAAGGTTTATATTCATTGGTCTGCTCTTTGGATTGTATAGTTATTTCATGTTTAATCCGGCCTTTCTTAGTGGGCCGAACAATGATGTAACAATCCAAAGGGATTGCATGCTCAGTTCTACCAAGCCCGTCGATGAGAAGCTAGGTGGCGGAATTAAGATCCACGGAGACGGCAATAGCCAACTTAATCCAAATCTATCTCCATATGGACCCGGAGACAATTAGGCACTGGTAGTACTTACTGTAATCCAGGAGGAGCGATGACAAGAAGCCCACGGTTGGAAAATAAAATTCGGTTAGAAATTCAGCAGTGGATAAACACCAGGGGCACCGATTTTATATCAAGCATCAAAGAATTTTGTCAAGGTAACAGAGCTTCCCTTACCCAGGTCATGGCGATGATTGAAGAACTTGGAACCAAGGTCTTTGTAGGAGAGGGCGAAGCGTTAAATAAGGATCTTCTCGAAAAGCTGGAGTATGGCGTTTTCGATCTTATCGGAAAATTCAGTTCGACCCCGGCCGGAAGCGGCCTAATAAAGGCGATACAAGAAAATATTACGGAGTATTTAACAGAGATATTTGCCGAAGCTAAAAAACAATGGAATCTGAATCACTATAAAATTACCGCGTCTTACGAGGAATTAGATCCCAACAATTGCACCATCCCGGCACCCGAGCAAGTAGACGCCGAGGATATAAAGCCCGAAAGAGATACGGATAAATCTACTTCCAGACGACAGGCAAGACAATTTCTGGATGAGCTTGTATTATTCGCCAAATTAAAGCTTAGAGGAGAAAAGAATCGCAAGATTGCTGTCAATTGGCTTGAAAACCCGGAAAAACAAAGGGATTATTGCTGGTTGGCATCGCTTACAGATTCAAGTACAGGCAGTATTAAAGTAACAATTACCAGGCTTAAACAAACCCTTGCCCGGAATTATAGCCTTAAACTCGTAGGTGACAGGTTAATTCTGGATAAATCAAGCAGCTACAGCGAAACCAACGCCAAACGGAGCCTGAATCACAGTTACTCGTAACGTTACCTGATAAGTTTTGATACGAGGATAGTCCACATAGTTTAAATATGAGCGATTTGTTACATTTCTAAGTAATTAGTATTTCTTTTTTATCAATAATTCTAACCTGAGAATTAGAACATCAGTTTTTATGAGCTATAGTTCTTTTAACCGCTGGTTCGATAATATTTTCAATAGAAAAGGCGCTGATCACTTAAATCAGCGCCTTTAAAGCCGGCTATTATGCCAGCTTGAATTCAATTACTAAGCCGTCTGAATTTAGACAACACCCTGATCGAGCATGGAATCGGCGACTTTGATGAAACCGGCGATATTAGCGCCGTTAACATAGTTACCCGGAGTCCCATATTCTTCGGCCGTCTCGATGGCGGCTTTATGGATACTGCGCATGATACCATGCAATTTCTCATCGACCTCTTCGCGTGTCCAGCTATACCGCATGCTGTTCTGCGACATCTCAAGACCCGAAACGGCTACGCCGCCGGCGTTGGCAGCTTTGCCCGGGCCGTACAGGATCTTCTTCTCGACAAAGAGTTCAACCGCATCCGGGGTTGAAGGCATGTTCGCGCCCTCGGAAACCACGAAGCAACCGTTTTTAAGAAGAGTTTTAGCATCATTGGCATCCACTTCATTCTGGGTAGCGCACGGCAGGGCGACATCAACAGGTACATTCCAGACACCGCGGCCTTCATGATATTCGCAACCGTATTTATCGGCATACTCTTTGATGCGGCCGCGTTTGACATTTTTCAGCTCCATAACGTAGGCCAATTTCTCGGATGTGACACCATCATTATCGACTATATAACCGCTGGAATCGGAAAGGGTGATCACTTTGCCGCCAAGTTGATTGACTTTCTCGGTGGCAAACTGAGCGACATTACCCGAACCGGAAACCGATACTTTCTTGCCTTCAAACGAATCGTTTCTGGTTTTGAGCATTTCGTCGGCAAAATAAACAGTACCATAGCCGGTAGCTTCCGGACGAATCAAGCTGCCGCCCCAGTTTCTGGCTTTGCCGGTTAAAACGCCTTCAAAGGCGTTGCGGAGTTTTTTGTACTGGCCGAACAGGAAGCCGATTTCGCGTCCACCGACACCGATGTCACCGGCGGGTACGTCGGTGTTGGGGCCGATATGGCGAAAGAGTTCGCTCATGAAAGCTTGACAGAATCTCATAACTTCGATATCTGTCTTGCCCTTGGGATCAAAATCCGAGCCGCCTTTACCGCCGCCCATAGGCAGGGTAGTCAGGCTGTTTTTGAAAACCTGCTCGAAACCCAGAAACTTCAGAATGCCGAGATTGACTGTAGGATGAAAACGCAAACCGCCCTTATAGGGACCAATGGCGCTGTTGAATTCAACGCGGAAACCGCGGTTGACCTGAACCGCGCCCTTATCGTCCACCCAGGGTACCCTAAACATTAAAACACGCTCCGGTTCGCAAATTCTTTCCAGAACTTTGGCCTCGGCGTAATGGGGATGCTTATCAAGTACCGGCATCAATGATTCTACTACTTCACGCACCGCTTGATGGAATTCATTTTCAGCGGGATTTTTCGCGATCACGTTCTCCATGAAAGCGTCAACTTTGTTGCTAGACATCGAAGTCTCCTTGGTTGTGTTAAGCTTTTCCAGATTTATTTGGACTTAACAAATTAATTTTAACACAGGCTATTCAGAACACGGGTAATTTGACAATTTTCCGCTGTTAGAATGATTCCGTTTTCGGCCGCCCGTGCAAATTATTATTTACCTCCAAAAGTGGCTTTTTTCACAAGCCTGTTTCCTAAGTGTAAGAAAATAATCAGACAAATCAAAAAGGCAAGCTTTTTTATGATACTTTCGATTAATAAAATGAATAATTTTTTAACATGGATTATACTTTACATATTAGTCAAGTATTCATAAGAAAAAGCCGCTCCGAATGTACTCAAAAGAGTTGATTTTCTTACCGCAATTTCCGCCTAAATGTGTTAATAAGTATCAGAAGACCAGTATTTCGATTTACTGACTACCAATATAATAGATACGTATAACGATAATGGGAAGGATTATTCTATATCCGCTATAAAATTAAATAAGCGAATCTATAGCAAATAAGTCAAAAGTTTAGTAAATGGGCTTATTTTTCCATTTACGTATCGTTAAATCCTAAACTCTAGAAGCAATCGGTAAAGTGATAAGAGAAATGCCGGATAGACAGTTAGTTAATCAATGATTTGTGTCTTTGGGCTTGTCGATAGTGCAGGCGGCTGGTCGCAGCAACCCCTAATTGGACTGGCGCCAATACCCCTGAAATAATTGATCATATAAGTCACATCGCTGCCGATCAACTGACAGTCCCCATTGACATCGCCGGAAAATGGGGGATCCGACGGCGGATTAATGCCCCTGAAATAGCTAACCAGGTAGGTGACATCTGAACCAATAAGTAAACCGTCCCCGTTTGTATCGCCTGAACGGACAATATATAATTCGCGAATTTCCGGTTCGGGCAAGCCACCGATAGTTATTAGGCTGTCGTCATCAATAGCAAGAATTCGCCAGTAGAGATCCCAGGCGGCCAGGGTCAGTGTATTGGTAGCAATCGCAATCGACGTGTCTGTCGCTACATCGATAGAAATAATATCACTTTCAAACAAGCTATCGGGGGAATATTGCAGGGCGAACTCAAAACCGGCAAAAGGATCATAATCGACAGTATTGGCCCAGGTGAAATAGGTAATGCAATCAACGCGCCTGACATTATCGAGCGGACCGACCAGCGGAAACGGTTCGGGAGGATAATTATAGTGATTAGTCCAGAATTCCTGCACCGCGCTCCATTGAGAGATCAATCCCTCATCATCCATAGTTCTGATTTTATAGAAGAACCGGGCGTTATCGGGAAGCGTATCGAGGATCGTTACCTGGTTTGCGCCCTGGTCGGTTGTATCATAATATTCGTATAAACCGGTTAAGGTATCTTCATAAAGATAGAAGTCATAATATAAACTATCGCTGGCATCGTCAGGATCTGGATCGACGGCATCGTTCCAGGTAATCAGGGGAGAAAGCGAAATTACCTCCTCGCCATCCGAAGGTGAAAATCCGGAAATCGGCGCTTGAGGGGGGTGGTTTTGCGATAAGAAAATAAAATAATGCGAGCTGTCCGGCCAGAATGATGACAATCCATAGTCGTCATCGGCCCGGACCCGCCAAAAGTATAGCATATCTATGGCCAGGTTTTCAATTCCATTAAGGCTACCGAACATAATCGCCAAAGCCTCATCCAGGACTAATCCCGATGGTATTCCGGCTTGACTGATTTCAGGCGAGCCGAATAGCGAATCGTTATCAACCTGCACGGTATAGGTTATTATGTCAGAACTGTCCGGATCAATGCTGGTTAGCCAGATGAGATAAGTTAATGTATCGATATGATCGCCGTTTTCGGGGCTGATTATCGATGGCATGCCCGGGTAACCATCAAGATAGAAATTCGATGTATCATTGCTGGCAACGGACGGCTCATAATCATTGCCGGCCAACACATGCCAGTAATACGATCGGGACCGGGCCAGAGAGTCAGGCGGAGTAAATATCGTATCCAATATGGCCGTAAATGAATCAGGTGATGTAAACAGTGAATCGTCATCGACATATAGAGTATAAATCGCGGCAAATCCCGAATCGATATCCTCGGCGCATTGCCAAATAAATCGCGGGGGTGAATCGATAATTACAGAATCATTAGGAGGGTAAATCAATCCGAATTCGCGCAAACCCGAGCAGGCAATATCACGGGCTCCGATTAAGGTTTCGCAACTGTTATTGTCCTGGGCGCAGGGTGAGTTAGCGGCCAGATTGAAATCGCCGCCGATATAATCGCAAAACGCGGGATCAAGCGAGAAGTTTCCGTTGACACCATTTTGATTGGGAATGCCGTCGTAATCGTCTCCCCTGTTCTCAAAGATATCGTTACAGGCAATAAAATCTACGCTATCATCCACCACGCCTTCTACATATATGCCAACTCCTTCATTATACGCGATAATATTATTGGAGATATCGATTCGCATCGGCGGATGGTACTGATCGAGGCCGATTTGAATAGTTGTGCTGTCATTTTCGATAAAAGTACATTCCGATATAACGAATACATCACTGTTAATCCCATAGCTGCTCAGAGACACGGATTCGGAATTATTATTGTAAATACAATCATACAGGTAAAAATTCGAATGGCTATCGACGATTATCCCGCCGCTATTATTTTGCAGTATACAATTATCCAGTTTCAAACCGGCTTCCCCATATTCCCCCATTCCACCCCGGATAAAGGCGATTCTTGTCGTGCTGCTATCGATTCGCGTCCCGGTCACTTCCGCGAAATCCAATCGATTATTCATTAAGAAAACCGTCGAGCATTTGTTTATATAGCTGTTGCTGACGGAGCAGGATCCATCTAATACGGTCAGATTTTCTTCGAATGAACAACTATCCATAGTTTGGACAGTATGATTAACATAGCCCGAATCACCATAGGCGATTGAATTGTTTTGAAATTCGCAGCCATAGAAATCGACAGTCCTGGTTCTGTCAAGAACATTTCTATCTACCAGGCTGCTTAAAAAGCCGTTTTGAAAAAATCCTGTATTGTTACTCGTAAATCGGCATTCATAAAATGATATGGATCCATTCGCGTCGGGCCAGTTTACAGCCTCGTCATTATCCGAAAAGGCGCAATCGATCAACATCAGCATACCGTCTCCGCCGGCCTGAAAAAATTTCCCCCAAATCCCTATTGGACAATTCACTATCGAGATTCCCTCGATGATGAACGTGGGGACATCCATAGACTCGAATCGAAAAGCGCTATAGGTGCTGACTCCATCAATCAGAGTACTTTCCGGGCCAAGTGAGCTTTTTATTAATATAGTCTTGCCGCTGGTAGTTAAATCGCGATTGCCCTCACCGGAATACGTACCGGGGGCTACGATCACTGTATCATTATCCCGGGATATCTCGATTCCGCGTTGAATTGTTTCGAATGGATTTTCAGGCGATCCGTCGCCATGAATATCATCTCCCCCAATCGCGATATACCATGATGTTCGGTAATCATAAATCGGAGCGGTTGATATAATCCAGGCCGGGTCGGACTCATCGGCGCCGATAGAATCTCCAAGTTGCGCGTGATTATCATTAACAGAGCTATCATAAGCCGTATCGCCATCACCAGTATCGAATTTCCAGTAGCCGATCAAGCCCGTTTCATCGTCGTTTTGAGGGAAATGTAGCGTCGATTGAATCTCTTGGGGGGTTCTGGCCGTATTCCATATTTTAATTTCATCCAATAAGTTGTGCCAGACTAAATCGGGAATGCCATCTTCGTTGTCATCATCAGCCCCTATATATAGTTCGCCGCCTTCATAATAATTTAACGATCCCATCGTCGGTAACGAATCGACCGGCGCGCCATTGATGAGGAGTTTCATCGATGAACCATCGTATACGCCCGCGACATGATTCCAGCCGCCCAAATATGGACCTATATCGACGGCGATTTCCGAATGACCGGTTTCGATTGTTGTCAGGACAAAATTGATAGTATTTGAATCAGAATTAATATATAGCCCATAAGGATTTAATTGATGGCCTGTTTTTGAAATAATCGAATTCGTCAGGCTATGGTCATCGGGGATAAACCATGCTTCGAGGGTCAGGCTATTTACCGGCTCGAATTCGGGACTATTCCCGCAATCCGCGAAATCATCGAATCCATCGAATTGAAGAGCATAACCCGCATCCGCCCATGATATCGCGGCCATTGATATAATACCAACAAAGACTAACGCGAATTTATACATTATAAAGCCCCTGGTTGTATTATTACTATTATGCCCTCGCAGGTTGTCTGTTCCCTTTTGTCTCCCGCCGGTTAAGAATAATCGTCGTAATCTTAAAACATCAATCAATTAGACATACATTACCGGCTGTTAAACTCCGTTTTTATAATCACTCTATGGAAGATATCGGTAAAACATTCGAATAGTACCATACCTTTTTCCGGGCTAAATCTTGCTCCGGTAATCCTGAAACATTCCTGCCATTCTGGATCAACAATTCCGAATCGACCAAAATTCGTTTCAATTACTTTATATTCTATATAATTTAGTGAAAACTGTCCTCTGTTTCCACCTTTAATTTGTCAGAAAGACTATAATATCAGACATACCCATAAATAATCCTTTCAGCGTAAGGATTATTTAGAAAATACGCCTTATGAAGGCTAAGGTAACTTGAAAATGAATAAAGCGATGTAATTAATAGGTGAATCGTATACTTAAGAAATCTCTATTGACATATTTGTCGCTAAAATTTTTATTTATAATGAAGATACGGTTTCAGCAAATTTTCAATATCCTGTACAGGCAACCCTTTACGAGTAGCATATTCTGTAACCTGGCTCTTATCGATTCCGGATATATTGAAAAAATGAGATTCAGGATGAGCAATGTACCATCCGCATACAGAAGCCAATGGTGTCATGGCGTAGTTCTCTGTCAATTCAATCCCAATATTCTTATCGATTTCGAGAAGGTCGAATATGGTTTTCTTTTCGCTATGATCGGGACATGCCGGATAACCGGGCGCCGGTCGGATACCGGCATACTTGCCCCTGATCAAATCAGCCTGACTTAGTTTTTCATCAGCGGCATAACCCCATAATTCGGTGCGAGCCAACTCGTGGATTCTCTCGGCGAGCGCCTCGGCCAATCTGTTGGCCAGCGCATTTACCAATAGACTATTGTAATCGTCATTTTTTTGTTCGTAATCGCCGGCAAGCTCATCCACGCCAAAACCGGCGGAAACGGCAAAGGCGCCGATATAATCATCAAAGCCCAAACCTTCAGGCGCGATATAATCAGCCAAACAATTATTGAATTGTCCGGGAGGTCTTATATTCTGTTGACGGAGGCAGCAGGCTACGGCTAATCGAGACATTCTATTGTCATCGGTGTAGATTTCAATGTCGTCCCCGGACGCGTTAGCAGGGAATAAACCGATTACAGCTTTCGCCCCAAGAAGTTTGCCGCTAACAATTCGCCGCAGCAGTATATTGGCGTCCGATAGCAGTTTTTCAGATTCAACACTCGCCAGTTTCTTGTCCAGTGATCGATCGCGTGTTCCGCGAAGCTCCCAGGCGATCAGGAATTGATTCCAGTTAATATACGGTGTTAATTCGGCCAGAGAATAATCGGCGAAAATGGTAATACCTAATTTCCCGGGACGTTTGACCTGGTAGTCGTCCCAATTAATATTAAGTTTATTGCGACGTGCCTCTTTAAGTGTTAGGATTTTAACAGTTGATTTTCCGGCTGAATGTTTTTGGCGTATTTGCTCGTACTGCTTATTAATAGCTCTGATAAACGGCTCTCGCTTGCCCGCGTCAGTCAGGTTTTTGACAGCCGCTACGCTTCGGGAAGCATCTTCTATGTGAACCACCGGACCCGTATAAATATTCGCTATTCTTACCGCGGTATAGGTCCTGGATGTAGTCGCGCCCCCGATTATAAGCGGAATAGTAAAACCCCGCCTTTCTAACTCGCCGGCTACACGTTCCATTTCTTCGAGGGATGGAGTAATCAAGCCGCTCAAACCTATAACATCTACGTTTTCTTTCCGGGCGGTTTCCAGGATTTTCTCAGCAGAGGCCATTACTCCCAGATCGATTATCTCATAATTATTACAGGCCAGAACGACACCTACTATATTTTTGCCAATGTCATGCACATCGCCTTTGACTGTGGCCAGAAGGATTTTGCCGTTGGATTTGGGGATTCCGCCTTTTTTTTCCAAATCCAGATAAGGGGCCAGAACAGACACGGCTTGTTTCATTACCCGGGCGCTTTTAACCACCTGGGGCAGGAACATCTTACCCGAACCGAACAGGTCGCCGATGGAATTCATAGCTTGCATGAGTGGCTTTTCGATTACCTGCAAGGCGCTATCGTATTTGAGACGGGCTTCCTCGATATCTAATTCGATATATTCTGTGATGCCATTTATTAGTGAAAACGCCAGTCGCTGTTCCACGGCCTCATCCCGCCAGGGTAGCTTATCGGCTGTGGTCTTTTTCGATGTCCCTTTTAACCTGTTGGCCAGATCGGCAAGACGTTCGGTAGAGTCCTGTTTTCGATTCAAGACAACATCCTCAACCGTTTGAAGAAGCTGGTCGGGGATTTTATCATATACTGTAAGTTGACCGGGATTGACTATACCCATATCCATACCGGCGGCAATAGCGTGATACAAAAATACTGAATGCATCGCCTCCCGAATCGTATTGTTTCCCCTGAAAGCAAACGACAGGTTGCTCACACCGCCGCTGATTAAAGAATATGGCAAAGAACTCTTGATCGTTCGGCAGGCTTCGATATAGTCAACGGCATAATTATTATGCTCTTCCATACCGGTAGCTATCGCGAATATATTCGGGTCAAAAATAATATCTTCAGGCGGCATGCCGACTTCATCGGTTAAAATACGGTATGATCGGTCGCAAATATCGATTTTTCGTTTTAAGGTGTCAGCCTGGCCGTTCTCGTCAAAGGCCATTACGATCGCTGCCGCGCCATATTGCCTGACCAGCTTTGCCCGCCTTATGAACTCATCGGCGCCGTCTTTCAAACTAATTGAGTTGACCACGCCTTTCCCCTGCAGGCATTTCAAACCGGTTTCGATAACCTCCCAGTTCGAGGAATCGATCATGATTGGAAGGCGGCTTATTTCCGGTTCCGAAGCGATAAGATTTAGAAATTGTTCCATAGCCTTAACCGAGTCAAGCATCGCCTGATCCATATTGATATCGATCATCTGGGCGCCTGAGCGCACCTGATGATAGGCTACGGCGAGGGCTTTATCATAGTTATCTTCCTTGATTAATCGGGCGAATTTGGCTGAGCCCATTACATTCGTACGCTCACCGATATTTACGAATAAGGAGTCGGGATTAATTTCAAGCGGTTCCAGCCCGCTTAGTCGGCAGTAATGCTTGTTCTCTCGCGGTTTACGCGGAGGTAGACCTTCAACGGCTTGCCTGATTGCCTCTATGTGCGCCGGGGTAGTACCACAGCAACCTCCAACGATATTAACGAAACCACTTTGGGCAAATTTGCCAATTACGCCGGCCATATCTTCCGGGGATTCATTATAATTCCCGAATTCATCGGGCAAACCGGCATTAGGATGTACCGCTACGAATGTTTCCGCTCGATCGGATAATTCTTCCAGATATGGCCGTAGCGCGCTCGCGCCCAGCGCGCAGTTTAAACCCACGCAAAGCGGATTCGCGTGGTTGATTGATACCCTGAAAGCTTCGGGGGTTTGCCCGGTAAGTGTACGCCCGCTTCTATCCGATATCGTACCCGATACCCAGATCGGTAAGTCCCGATCGAATTCTTCAAGCAGGTCTTTGATCGCGAATATAGCGGTTTTGGCATTAAGCGTATCAAAGACTGTTTCTATCAACAGTATATCAACGCCGCCATCGATTAATCCCCTGGCCTGTTCGGAGTACGCGTCACGCATCTGATCGAAAGTAATATCGCGATATCCGGGATTGTTGACATCCGGCGATATCGAACAGGTCCGATTGGTCGGGCCAAGTGTTCCGGCAACAAACCGGGGCTTGTTCGATCGGTTCGCGCGATATTTTTCAACTGCCTGCCGGGCTAATTTTGCCGAAGCGAGATTCATTTCGTAGGTATATTTATTCGACTGATAATCGGATTGTGATATTGGATTGGCGTTGAAAGTATTGGTTGTGATAATATCAGCGCCGGCCTCCAGGTATTCCAGGTGGATCGCCTCGATTATATCGGGTTGTGTCAATGATAGAATATCATTGTTTCCCTTGAGTTCGCACGGATGATCGGCGAAATTATCGCCTCGGAAATCGGATTCAGCCAAACGATGAGTCTGGATCAGTGAGCCGATGGCGCCATCGAGAACCAGAATCCGTGTTTCCAGTTCCTGTCTAAGTTGTTCAGTTCGAGTCATCATAATCTAAAAAACCTTATTGCCAGCTACATGTCAAAGCTTTTTATAAATGCTTATGTATCGCGTTTATGACATCCTCTTTCAAGGCATAGCCCGGATTTCCATTAAAAGCCGCCATTCATATTGATTAAGATAGTCTAATCAAGGCCAATATTACAGCCAGATTCTCTTTCTTATTATCGGATAAATACTGACTAACATGTAATTGCTTTATACGTACTCTTTCTTTAAAAACGCAACCAATTAATCAGTTTTTCGTATATCGAGCTATGAGGAAAGTAGTTGTCCGCTTTATTTTAAAGAGGTTATTAAGATGAGAAAACAAACTTATATTTTGGCTTTATTGGTACTATTTTTATTGCTTAATTACAACAACGATATCCTTGCCGATAATAGTCCGCCTGCTGAGGAAGTTGTTCCAGAACTTAGAGCAACAAGGATAAATCCGACTCCGCCAGTAATTGACGGTCAGCTTGATGATAAAATATGGCAAAATGATGATCTTGAATTGGCCCGTAATTTCATCCAGCGGGAACCCGATGAGGGAAAACCGGCCACCGAAACTACGCTGGTGGCAGTGGCTTATGATGATGAGGCTTTGTATTTCGCTTTCTGGTGTTTTGATGACGAACCCGAAGAAATCGACAGACAGCTTGTCAGGCGTGACCGCTGGGGCGAGTCTGATGTCATAACTGTCCGTCTGGATCCCTATCATGACCATCAGACGGGCTGCCGGTTCGACGTTTCGGCCGCCGGCGTTCAGCGCGACGCCAGACTTTATAACGATACTCACAGTGATTATTCATGGGACGGCGTATGGGAGTCGGGGGTTAAGGCTCAACCGTGGGGTTGGTCGGCAGAAGTTCGTGTCCCTTATCATTGTTTGCGTTTCACCGAAAAGGAAGAACACACCTGGGGGATGAATGTCACTCGTTATATCAGCCGTCGGAATGAATCACCCTGGTGGGCGTTTTCGCCATCATCCGCCGGGGGATTCGTGTCGAAATTCGGCCACCTTACCGGCCTGAAAGGAATAAAGCCATCCCGGCATATAGAAATTCTACCCTACGCCGTGTCCGGTATAGAACTGGAACCTAAAGACGAGATCAGTAATCCGGATGGCCGGGATTATATGAAGAACGTCGGATTCGATCTCAAGTACGGGCTATCGTCCAACTTAATTCTCGATGCCGCGATAAATCCGGATTTCGGCCAGGTCGAACTGGATCGGCCGGTATTGAATCTATCCAATTATGAAACTTATTATTCGGAGAAAAGACCATTCTTCGTAGAGGGCGCTAATCTATTCGAAACCGAATTTGATTTGTTTTACTCTCGCCGGATCGGCAGATCGCCTCGGGGCTCTATCGATGATGAGGATTATTTGAGTTACGATCCCGATTTCGATGATTACACTCATTATCCGCAAGCGACAACGATTCTCGGCTCAGCTAAACTAACCGGTAAACTCGGCAGCGGTACATCCATAGCCTTTTTAAACGCGGTTACTCAGGAGGAAAAAGCAGACTATATCACAACATCAGGAGCGGACCGTGAGGGAGTTGTTGAACCGATGGCCAACTATTCGGTATTTCGGGTTCAGCAGGATGTTCTATCGAATTCGAATGTGGGTGGCATGTTTACCCTGGCGACCCAGGACCATACGAATCCGGTCTCCACGGGAGGAATGGACTGGCGTTTGCTCACCGGAAACGGCAAATGGGGCACCAGCGGGCAGGTGGTATATAGCCGGCTTGACAATGAAAATATCGGAATTGGTGTTCGGGGTAATATTGAAAAGACCGCCGGCGATCACATTCGAGGCTCACTCGGCTTTGAGATAAAAGATACTGATTTAAACCTCAATCGTCTTGGCTATTTGAGGCGCAACGACGAGCAGGGCGGCTACTTCTGGATGCAATACAGGACAAACGACGACTGGTGGATATTCCGTAACACCTGGAATAATTTCAATGTTTATGCCGAATGGAATGACGCCGGTTACAATATTAACAAAGGCTGGAATGTAAATTCATTCTGGGATTTCACTAATAATTGGGGATTGGGCTGGGGCTTTAACATGCAGTTCGCGGATTATGACGATCTGGAGACCCGGGATAACGGTATATGGAAAAAACCGGACGGCTGGAGCTGGTGGGCGTCCTTGGACACAGATCGCCGAAAGAAGATATCATTTAATATGAATCCCGGCAGTGGTCACGCACGTTATGGCGACTGGTGGGCTAACTATATCGGGATGGAATATCGTCCGGCCAGCAATATGGAATTCTCAACTGGCGTTAACTACATCAGGGGTTTCGATCAAATCATATGGGTTGATAACGAAGATGACAACTCGATTTTCGCCGACATGAACCAGGATGAGCTGGTACTTCAGTTAACGGCCAGCGTGATGTTATCTCGTGATTTATCCGTTCAATTGTCCGGACAGGGCTATATTTCCGGTATAGATTACAAGAACTATCGCCGCTATATGAGTGAAGAGAATTACGAACCTTATGATATTGACGAATATGACTTCAACTATGCCGCTTTGAATTCAACATTCATCCTGCGCTGGGAATATATGCCGGGCAGCACCTTATATTTCGTCTGGACAAGGGCGATGTCGGATGACGATGGCAGCCTGAATAATCTCGAAGTCTCGCGCGATCTCGACCGGTTATTTTCAGGCGATTCCGAAAATGTCTTTCTGGTTAAAGCCAGCTACTGGTGGAACTTGTAGAAACGTTAATATAGATTATACATAAATTCTATTGCATTATCATAGTTCAGTTTAGAGGTTATTTATATATTTTAATGCGTATGTGAGGTGCTCGTTCTGGAATTGCCGTACATTTGCTCATAGATATCGGGATAGAGTTCTTTTACGCATTCCGGACAGATCCCGTGGCTGAATTCGGCATCCGAGTGTTCTTTGACATATGTCTCAACCTCGTTCCAGTAGCCTTTATCATCGCGAATTTTCTTACAGCTTGAGCAAATCGGAAGCAAGCCATTGAGAGTTTTTACTTTGTCAATGGCGATTTTCAAATCCCGGTTCTTTTCGCCCAACTCATCTCTTTGATGTCGAATCTCCACGTATGAATCCGCCAGGAGCAGAATGGACCTTACCCGGGCGATAAGTTCGATTTTATCAATCGGCTTGCGAATATAATCCACGGCTCCCGCCTCCAGGGCGGTTTTGAGATTTTCCGAGGTAGTCATGACGCCTGAAGACATTATTATCGGAATATCTTTTGTGGCTTTTCTACTCTTTATACGTTTTACCGCCTCTATACCCGACATAACCGGCATCTCCCAGTCGGTAATAATGAGATCAGGTACTATTTTTTCGGCCACTTCACAGCCCATCTCACCATCTATCGCCTGAAATAGACGATAAGATTCACCAGTCTCTTCGAGGAAATTGACAATCTGTTCAATGTTGATCGGCTGATCATCGATAATTAGAATTTTTCTCTCATCCATAATAATATTCCGAAGTTAAATATTAATCAATTGTTGATATTTTTCATCGTTGCACGAGTAAACGGCCCGCTGCATTTCTTCTCTCCAATGGCTTATTCCGGGACTACTATCCGTTTGAATTTGCTTCAATAATTTCTTTAAGTCGCTGATCTCATAAACCTCGTGTTTGCCAAACTGTTTGATATGCGGAATTAATTCCTGCCTATCCGATAAGGACAGGATCAATTCATCGGTATAAGCAGTTGAGGTTAATTCCTCGGCCACTGTCGTTTTATCGCTTCTGCTCAATGTAAACCAGAATATAGTGCCTTGGCCAACTTTAGAGGTCACACCGATATTTCCACCGTGGGACTCGACCGCCAGCTTACAGAAAGTCAAACCTAAACCTGTCGAGCGCACGCTACTGGATTTCTTGGGCTGAACCTGTTGAAATTTATCAAACACGGAGTCTAATCTATCTTTGGGAATTCCTTCGCCATTATCGGTTACGGATATCTTGATGGTTTCATCCGATTCGAGCTCGGCCTCTAATATGGTTTTGCCGTTAATCGGGGTATATTTCAGGGCATTAGTCAGAACATTGATAAATACCCTTTCGATAATACTTGACTCGGCGATAACCGATAAATCCCTGGGGATATTGTTAACTAAATCGATACTCTTTTCATTGCTTAAAAAACTAACCTGATTAATAGCATCATTAGCAATCTGGAACAGGTTATAATCATCCGTATCCAATTTCATCTGGGCGTCTTCGAACTTTTGCACATCGAGAATATTCATTACCATATTCAACATTTGCTTACCGGCCTGGTGGATAACGACATTAGAGTGATCTTCCTTGCCATCGGAATAGTTAATAACAGCGCTGAGCGGATTTTTCAGGTCGTGGACTATCATTCCGGTCATGCCTTCCTTGAAGTGGTCGAGTTCGACCAGCTTATCGTTGACTTTCTGTAATTCACCGGCCTGTTCTTCGATTTGCCGCTTTTGCTCAAGGAGCATCCGGTTGGCCTTTTTCTTATTATTATTGGCCCGTATCATGACCAAAACCAGGAATATAACGAGGATAAATCCGACTCCGATTGAGACCGTAATAATATATTGCCTTTTAATCGTAGCTTGATGGATTTCGGTTTCTTTCCTCAGAAGTTCATTCTCTTTTTCTTTCTTCTCGGTATCATATTTGGTCTGCATCTCAGCAACCTGATTAGTGCTCTCTTCGGTAAAAATACTATCTTTTATCTCGGAATACTTTTTGTAATAATCAAAAGCGTCTTTAAAATTATCCTGGTCATAGTATAGTTTGGACAGGCAATCATAGTTTTCTTTCAGCATATCCTTCGATTCGATTTCCTCGGAAAGTTCCATGCTTCGCCTGAGATGAGAATACGATTCGCTATATTTTTTTAACTTCCGATAAAGATCGCCTATATTATTATAAGTAATCGCGAGTCCATACAGATCACCCAATTCCGCTTCGATTTTTAAGGCTTTCTGAGAATATTCCAGTGATTTATCGTAATCTTCCAAATCATCAAAGGCGTAGCCGATATTGAGATAAGCACTTGCGATACCATACGTATCGCCAATCTCTTTGTTGATTTTCAATGATTTCTGATAGAATTCCAATGCTTCATCTTTATTGCCTAAATCAGACTGAATATTTCCTATATTATTCAGACACATCGCGACCCCGGATTTATCGCCGATCCGTTCAAAGATTTTCATTGATTCCTGATAATTGGACATGGCTTTATCATCATTTTTTAAGATATCATATATCGTTCCGGTGTTAACCAGCGAGGCGGCAACTCCGCCTGTATCGCCGATCTCTTCATAGATTTTCATCGATTTCAGATAATATTCCAGGGCTTTGTCATAATCATCCATCTCGACATGAATAACACCGATATTATTCAAGGAATTGGCAATACCGGTTTTATTATCTATCTCCTGATATATCTTGAGTGATTTTTTGTAATATTCCAGCGCTTTGCTGTTATTGCCCTGATTTGAATAAGCGACTCCCTTATTTTTCAGGGCAGTAGCCTCTCCCTCTTTGAACTTGATTTTTAAGGATAATACAAGAGCTCGATCGGCATATTCAATTGTTTGTTCGGATGATTGACTCCAATGAGCTTTAGAGAGGGCATTAAACACCTGAACCTTGTCTTCGCCTGTTTTGTGGGAAAGTAAAGCCTTAAGACTATCAATCTCGGTCTGCGAATCGGTTTGGGCAAATAAAGAGGCATTTGAAACCAGCAGTAATAAGCATATTAATCCTAAATAACTTCTGAATCTAATTGAAGTAATCCGATTCCCGCGCGCGGTAAGCTCCGATCGATTGATGAACAAGCCAGTAATAAACATCAATAATCCTCCGGAAGGCGGCTTTCGGTTAATTCTGTATTAATTGCGCTAATCACGATTCTCCTCGCTTTGGCTGAACTTTTAGTAATTTCTGTGAATACAAGTGACAATCTTTATGCCGGGATTCAGGAGTCCTGTTCAATTTTGTTACAGTAGCTGTAATTTATTATAATTCAATTAATTAGTAAAATGCAGCCAGTATCTATATTGACTATAGACAGATTTATTGGTAGGCAATTATGGGGCGAATCCCATATAGTATGGATTAATGCTGTTATTATCAGCTTGTCATAAATTCATTTGACGAAAACGAAACATGATGTGATGCCGACGCTATATTATAATTTTCAGGCGTTTCTCCTCGAACGCGATCATTTAGTCAGAATCTATGAATTACACCACATTTCATCTTATATCATATCTGAGAAACGAGATGAATGCGCCAGCGAAAGCCATCATAATATAAAGGCACAGCAGCCCAAAATCGATTACTGTTTGGGCAACTATTTCGGCGAAATTGGAAACTGGCACTATATATTGCGGCAGGCCGCTGATATCCAGCGCCCCGGCATCGGCGCCGGACGTCATCGAAAAACCGTCCTCCGATGACATACTGATCATGATATGTCCCCCACCGGGACCTGAATTGGCAGCCTGTTGATCCACATAGTCGACGAATTGAGTCCGGTACGAATTCATTGAGTCCTCATATCGGGATTTAAGGAAGATATCGGTTTCAGCCAGGGCCATTGTTGTTAGTTGATAGGCCGAAGCCGGTGAAAATCGGGCCAGCGTGCCGGCCAACCGAATACGAGCCGCTTTGCGGCGACGGAGGTCTTCGCGAAGTTTCATATCGAATGATTCGATTTCTTTTTCGACTTGCTTTCTGGCTGCATCCTCCTCCTGAATCCAGCCCCAGACTTCCTCATCTTCATGAGGGTCACCTCCACCGCAGCTTGTCCCACCACCGCGTTCTTTCCAGCGTTCTTCCATATCAATATGGTATTGACCCCATTTATCTTTGGCAAAAGCGTCTCTCTGTCCCTCGATCTCGGCGACTCTGGGAACCTCTACAAGCTGTCCCGCGGCCAATACGCCGGCTCTCGGGATTATCAACACCAATACTACCCAGACTACCAGTGATATCAAAAACGAAATGTTGGAACGCCTGGTGAGCGTGGAAATGAGAACTCCAAGGACGATAAAGAATGTAAACAAAAGCAGGGAAGATAAGATTATCATTATAATCTGTCCCCAATGCGATAGAGAAAGCGGAACTTTAAACGCCATAATCATAAGCAGGCATAATAGCACGGGTATAGACAGCGGTACAACCAGCCCAAGCCATGAACCCGCGCATTTGGCGATCAGATATTTAGCCCTGGGAATAGAGTTGGAAAACAGAAGCTGAAGCGTACCCCGTTCGCGCTCGCCGTTTACCGCGTTATAAGTAAACAGGATCGCGAATAATGTTAGAATGAATTTCGCGATAAAGGTAAAATCGATTATTCGAAAGACGGCATACACCGGATTATCCGAATAATGCGGCTTTTTTAAATTTACTGATTCATCGCCGCTTATAGCCGACATCCGCCCGAGATCGTAATTTATTCCTCCGGCAAATATTTGCAGAGGATTTGGTTCTCTTTGAGCGACACCGTTCAGATGCGACCAGTTGGATTCCTCACGAAGTTGTTGATCGATAAGCTGCTGAGTGGTTTGGTACTGCTTGACAGACTCGTGGTATTCATTGATCCCAATGTATACGCTTAATAGCATAAGGATCGAGCAGATGGCAAATGTGGCGACAAATCTGGGACTTGATATCATCCCTTTTAACTCTTTAACTATTAAAACTGACAGCATACTAATTTCTCCTGTTTTTTGAAGTTATCTGACATCGTACCGGCCAAATGCCAGGATAGCCCCGGCAAAAAACATAAGATTATATAAAATCAAAATTCCCATATCGATTATGGAGGACTCAACGGACTCCGACAGCGGTATCGGTTTGTAATCGAATTTCGGCAGGTCGTAAGGATTTATAGGATCAGGCTGCTCGCCGTCATCCATAGTCATTTTAACCATTATCATCCTGCCTCCGGTATTTATGCCGGTTTTCTCCTTGATAAATTTCCCATACGCCTGTTGGTAGGCCATGGCTTCCTCCTGATAATGATTTTTTAAATCAAGGGATGTTCCGGCCAGGGATGTGGCGGCCAGTTTCATCGAAGTCGCCGGGGAAATTCTGGCCAGCGTGAAAACCAGGTTTTGTTGCTTAGTCTGTCTGTTAAACCTGTCTTCATTTAAGCGACTGCTGAATTCCATCATTTTTTGCTCGCGGTCATCGGCGAGCTTTTCCATAAATCGATTGAATTCTTCCACCATTTTTTCGGGATCATCCGAGTTGTCAGGCTTGAACCCCGTCATCTTTGTCTTGTCTTCCTGCCAGAGCTGCGAACTGTATCGGTTTTTCTGAGATGATATTTCATCCACGCTGGGCACATCCACGGCCCGACCGGCCAACAGAACTGAAGCGCGAGGCACGATAAGGATTCCAAATATCCAGACCACCAATAATAGCAGAAATGTATGGGATGATCTCCGGGTCAGAGATGATATAAATACCGATAGCGTAAGAAAAACACCGGCATATAACAGCCCGGTTACGATTATAAGGGAAAGGCGCAGCCAGTCCTCTGTCCCCATCGGAATGCCCAATATTATCAATAATAGGTAACCGAGTGATATCGCTATCAATAGCGGTAAAACCAGGGCGACGATCGACCCAATCAGCTTGCCGAGAATGAATTTATATCGGGGCACGGCTCCGGCGAATGTGAGTCTCAATGTCCCTTGCTCCTTTTCCCCGCTAATTGAATTATAACCCAGTAAAATCGCGAACAGAGAGAGTATAAATCCGAAAATGAAATCCAGGTCTAAAAAGCGAAATACGGCGTAGATAAGATCATCATTGAACCGGCTGTCATTGGCCGTGAGTTCACCTCGGCCGGTAACCTCGATTGTTCTGCCGATATCATTCGATACGCCGGTAACCAGGGAGGCCAGCGGCTTAGGCTGAAGGAATATTCTGTGCTGTTCAATATCAAACCAGTCGGTTAAGCCCTCCAATTGCCTTAGATTTTCGGTTTTCGCCGCTTCATATTGGGTTCTGCTTATCTCATAGTTTTTGGCGCCCATATAAAACGACAGGATAATCAATACCGCGCAGGCGCCGAAGGTTATCGCGAATTTCAATGAACCGATAATCTCCCGAATTTCCTTTTCTATAATAACATTCAACATGTTATGCTCCAATACGGTTTTCAGATTCTCCATTATGGCCGGCCATATAATGCAGATAAACATCCTCGAGGTCTTTGCCCGCGAGTTCGGCGGCTTTTTTTCGCATGATAATACAGCCGTTATGCATTATGGCAATTGTGTCGGCGATCTCTTTGGCCCTGAAAATATCATGGGTAGACATCAATATAGCCTTGCCCTCATCACGCAGCGAATCCAAAAGCCGGATAAACTCGTGGCCGGCTTGGGGATCAAGGCCAGATGTCGGCTCATCGAGCAGAATCGCAGAGGCGTTCTTAATGATCGCGATAGCGATGCCGCATTTCTGACGCATGCCTTTGGAGAAGCTTTTCAACTGCTTGTTATGATCGCTTTCACTGAGACCAACCCGAAGGAGAACATCCCGGTAATCGCTTTTCTTACAATTTTTTCTACCGCCTATACGGGCGAAGAAATCGAGATTCTGGATAGCCGTAAAATTTTCATAAAGCATAACGTTTTCCGATACGAACGCGATATGTTGTTTGGCCTCCAGCGGCTCTTTATGAGCGGGGATTTTGTTGATAAAAACTTCACCGTCGGTTGGCTCAATGAAATTTAAAAACAGGTTGATAGTTGTTGTTTTGCCCGCGCCGTTTCCACCGAGCATGGCAAAGATCTCTCCCGGCTGCACGGCGAAGGAAATATTATCCACCGCCAGGACACCGTCCTCGTATCTTTTAGATAGATTTCTTGCCTCCAGCCTTGGATAGCTGTCTGATATCGATTCATTATTCATATTTCACCTCTATTTGCTGTATTATCATTCTTATTTTCTTGACAAACGAATCCCGAAAACAACTATTCCCCCAACAAGTACGATAATCAGCAGGACCACCAACGTGGTTCCGGCGATATTCGCCGAGGCCTGAATTTCGATTGTTAAGGTTTTATCTTCGCCGTTAGCCGGCTGATTATCCGACATGCCATCGGTTCGTATTCTTAAATCATATTTACCTACAGCGATACCATCCGGAGGCGTAAAGACAAGATCGACGCGCGTCTCCTCGCCGGTGGCAAGCGATGGAATAATCGATGGGGTTATGGTTTTGGACCAGTTGAGCGGCAGATCCACCTTAATTTCGATATTGTCAAGCCGGCGACTTCCTTCATTGACCAACTCGATCGATACATCGGCGCTTTCATCCGATTTGATCGACTGGTATAATTGAGGCGCTCTAACCAGAAGCCGGCCTTTACCGCGGGGAAGCATCTCCAATTTCACGTAGCCCGCGCCCAGCGCGTCAAGTTCATCTTCGGTCCACTGCTTACTTTGCATATCGGGTAAATCTTCCAGTTGTTCCCGGGGTAAAACCACAACGAAGAATGGTATCGGCATATCGAATATTACATCTTCCATCAAACGACTCGGCAGGGAAACCTCCAGATCGGCTTTCTTGGTGCGCGAACTTTCGGTAAATTTCACCTGGCTGAGCCGGGCTTGACCGGCAGGATCTTTAAAAAATCTGCCAATTTGCTGAGGCAGGTTAACCACAACCAGGCTGTAGGTTTTATTTACGCCGCTGAAAAGCTCCAGCGAAAGATCGAAAGTAGCGCTTTTCCCAAGTTCAATCTCTTGAGAGAATTGTTCTGATTGGACCGCGACTTTATTGACTGTCGCGTCTTTCTGAAGAAATATTTTCATACTTCGTTGGCTGCCGTTGGAGTAAATTAGAAATACGGTGACGACATCGAGGTCTTCAAGTAGTCTGAAATCGACCTGCATCGGCTTACCGAATTGAAGCTGATCTATTTTCGATTCATAGGGTTGGCTGATGATAGTTTCGCTATCATTGAGAAGCGAGACATATATGTTATTTATGATATCCGGCTGAAGTGAACGAAATAGCTTATCATCGATATTAAGAAGCTTGCGGAACTCGGCCGTGCCGCCGGAAGCGTTGGCCAGGGTGAGCCGGACATGCCGGGAGCCGTCTTTCGCGTGATATTTAACAGCTTCGGTTATCGTTACATACTGTTTCTCGAACAAAACGGCCAGTAATGATTGTTGATAGTTAACCTCAGCGCCGGAGAGAATATCTTTTGCCCGATCCAGTTCGGCGTTCGAAATCAGTTTCTTATCGAATAATTCTTTTTGTCGTTCGTATTCGGCGCGGGCCGTCTCATAAGTTTCCTTGGATCGTTTCAGACCGAGTAATTTATAGGTGTCATCCCGCTGGTTGAAATTTGAGCCGACCTGGCCATAGATTGCGGGAGCGATAAATACTAGTATTAGTATGATCGAACAAAGACGGCCATTGCTTATTGAACGCATTATAAATTCCTCAATTTCCAATATTTATGTTCATGTTAGCCGGGGATTCGGGTTTGTCGAACAAGATATCCATTTCAGTACCGCTTCGGGAGATCCGTAATTCAACTTTGTCGCCAATTGAAATCTGATCGAAGATATCCGAAAATTCCGCGGACGAACTGATGTCTTTATCCTGTAACGATAAAACGATATCGCCATCACGCACTGAATTATCCTTAAATAATTCGGCGGCGTTTGGCAACAGAGCCATGATTTTCACCTTGTCACCATCTTCGGTTAGGATTATTCCGGCATCCAGTACGGGCATTATCTCACCGGCGTTTCCGCCAAAACTAATTGTTTTAGTAGTCGTTTTAGTATCGCCTGATTGACAAACCGGTAAATCGCTGGTTGTCTGCATAACCATAGTATGGGTACCCGACTGGTCACCTAGATCGGCTTTGGGAAATGATGTTATCATCATCATATCATCGCGTTTTATAGCGAATTTCACATCCTCACCGACTTCGATTACCCGGTAGCCCTCGTCGAGATCTTGAATTGAGGTCATTTTTTTGCCGTTGAGCATTAATATTCGATCATTAGCCCGCAGGTCAACGGTCTGATATTGCTTTACGCGGTCGGCAGATGGGCTAACCATCTGAACGGTAAGTTGGCCGTCCTCGGATACGATCATCGCGCCAAGTTCATTGAGGAAATGGACAGAGCCTTTCTCAAAAGTCATTACTTTCATCCCGCCGTGATGATCATCTGGATCGGCGGCGATGGCGTTGCCCGCTATCGCGCTTACGGCTACTGCCATAATCAGCCAACAAAAAAACCTGTTCATTCGGTACTCCTTTCGAAGAGTTTAGGGTTTTATTCTCTGACGAGAAAGATATCTAATTTGTTGCGGCCGGCTGAGTTAATGATTGTTAATGAATGTTAAAAAGTGTTAAGAGGGTTGGCTATTGTGCTGAAACTTCGTATATTATAGTCATGGAACTATCGAAAAAATCGGTGGGAGTAATTATTGCCCTGATAGTCATTTCTTTAGCCGGGTTAGTGGTGCTTCAGACCTACTTGCTCAAATACGCTGTCGAATTGAAAGAACAGGCGTTTCGCCGTAATGTGTTTGCCGCAATTAATTCGATTGTACATCAATTGGAATCCGATGAGACCGCGGCGACCGCGCTTGGGGAGGTAAAGCGGTTTCCCGACCGGGATAGTCTCAACAAATACAGGGTTGAAGTATTACAGCTCGAAGGGGATAGTAATTTTTTTGAAGATAACATGTTATCTATGACCAACTGCGGCGATTCATCGATGCCGGTTTGGATCGCGAATGACTCGCTTCATTTCAACGTTCCAACCACTCAGCATATTATGGTTCAAGCCTTCGATCAGAAAGCCGGGAATAAGACTACGTTAGTCGATACCTGTAAAACGCCGGGCGAATACAGCGTTGGTCTATTAGATAATGAAGACAGTGACAATGCTTATACGTATCGATATAAAACCGATAGCGCCAATATAGTAATCAATATTAGCGGATCGACCCAGGGCGGTATTATCACTCACAACATTACCGATTCGGACAAGCAACAGTTAGTAGCCAAAGTGATTAATAACCTGACAATGATAGAATGGGAGCCTATCGAAAGTCGAATCGACAGCGAAGCACTTGATTCCTCCATCGCCGCAAACCTGCGTGATGCAGGGATCGATCTTGATTACGTTTACGGCGTCGTATCGCTGGATGATGATTCTCTTCGCATCGAAGAGCCTTCAGGATACTCCGAGGAACTGGAGAATTCCGAATTCAAGGCATCCCTTTTTCCGCATGACATTTTCGCGACGCCAAATATATTGAGCCTGTATTTCCCCGATCACGATATATATATGATAAAGCAAATTAGGCCTTTGCTGTTTGCCACTATTTTATTTATGCTGGTTATAGTAATTTGCTTCATTTACACAATCAAGACCATCATATCGCAGAAGATGTTTGGCCGGTTTATGGTGGATTTCATTAACAACATGACTCATGAATTTAAAACTCCGATTTCTTCGATATCACTGGCCTGCGAGGCTATCGCCAAACCTGAGATACTATCGCGACAGGATAAAGTATCCCGCTACAGTCAAATGATTAAGGATGAAAACCTTCGGATGCGAAACCAGGTTGAGAAAATCCTTCAAATGGCGGTGCTGGAAGAGCGGGATTTCGACCTTGAACTCACGGATATCGATCTGCATGAGTTAATAAATCAGGCGGTGCGAAATATCACGCTTCAGGTGGAAAATCGCGGCGGTAAAATTACTACGGTTCTCGAAGCCGGAAACCATACTATCAAAGCCGATTTCGTGCATCTATCGAATATTATTCATAACCTTCTTGACAACGCGAATAAATATTCTCCCGATGCGCCGACTATAACTATCATGACGACAAATTCGGGAAACCAAATTATAATCGGCATTCAGGATAGAGGTGTTGGAATTAACGAGAAAGCTATAAAGCAGGTATTCAACAAGTATTACAGGGTACCTACCGGTAATATTCATGATGTTAAGGGATTCGGGCTTGGTTTGAGCTATGTTAAGCTGATGGTCGAAGCGCTTGGCGGCAGTATCGACCTGGAAAGTGAACCCGGCCAGGGGACTCTGGTTGAGCTTAGTTTTCCGGTTTTGGAAAATACCGAATAATGAGGAGCTATGTCCGAGATTAAAATTCTGCTTTTGGAAGATGACCGCAATCTGGGGATGTTGATAAAAGAGCATCTCGAGATGCAGGGTTACCGGACCACGCTCAGGGTAAACGGCGAGGATGGTTTTAGCGCTTATCGGAATGATCATTTCGATTTGTGCCTGGTTGATGTCATGATGCCCAAAAAGGATGGCTTTACATTCGCCCGCGAGATTCGCCAGGAGAACCAGGAGATTCCGTTAATATTTTTGACCGCTAAATCGCTGAAAGAAGATAAAATCCAGGGCTTCAATATAGGCTGCGATGATTATCTGACAAAGCCTTTCAGCATGGAGGAGCTTTTACTCAGAATACGGGCGGTATTGAAAAGAAGTATCGGTAGTCAGAAAAAGGAAAGCGCGGTGACCGAATTCGAAATCGGAAGCTACTTTTTTGATTGCCGGAAACAAACATTGGAGAATAAAAAGAATAAATATAAGCTCACGCCCAAGGAAACGGATTTGCTGCGATTACTTTGCCTTAATATAAATCAGACTTTAAAACGCGATACGGCGCTTAACGAGATTTGGGGTAATAACAGTTATTTCAGTGGCAGAAGTATGGATGTATTCGTTTCAAAATTGAGAAAATACTTACATGACGACAGAAAAATCGAAATCATGAGTATCCACGGCAAAGGGATACGGCTTATTGTTAATTAGGTTATTTCTCTAATATCAAGATGGTAATTTATATAGTTTCATGATACGACAATCATAATGTTATCTATTAAGGTGGGAGATTGCCGCGTCGCTTTGCTCCTCGCAATGACTGCCCCTTTATATCATTGCGAGGACCCACTTGTGGACGCGGCTATATCTTTGCATTACTTTGCTACATAGTCAGCCAGAAATCGCGGGGGTATAAGCGATAGATTGTCTGCTTTCCTTCGGTCATCTCGATATGGCTCTCAAACGATTCGAATTGGGCCTCGGGACCAATCAGGAAGAAATTTCCATCGTGGCTTTTCGATAAACTGGGGCCATAACCCACCATAACCGGGCCGTACACGGTCCGCATACGAGATTTGAGCTCCTCATACAAACCATCCCGATACCTTTGAGCCAGTACTTTGCTCCTGAAGGCTCTGACTTTATCGGGTGTAATACCATCGGCAAGATTGGATGCCATGGCCCGGCCTCGCTGTTCATAGCGCGAGGGCGCCCTCGAATAACCGAAGACCTGGGCAACCGCGTAATCAGTCAGAGCCGGATCATCTTTCGCTTCTTTCAATTGACCGACAACGAATCGCATGGTTTCGGAAACATCGGGGCATCTCTCGGCATAGTATCGGACCCTGCCGGTGGCCTGATTATATCTGTAGCCGTTTGAGTAGGCTAAACCGGCGGCCCAGGTTTTCATAAACAGACCATGTGGACCACCACCGCTGTAGAGCTTGCCGGCCAGGCAATCGAGAATCGCTGAAGTAGATGTATCGTATACCCCGGCTTTCTCGGCCGTGTAAATCAGGACGCCGTTTCTGGTGCCATCATGCACCAATCCGACATAAACCGGATTATCAACATCCGGATGACGGTCTTGCAGGCGCTGAATTATCCTGTTGGTGGAAGCGTACTTCTGGCGAATTGAAGGATGCTCCGAATCCAGCTTGTCGGCGAATTTGCTAATTTTCTCCAAGGTTGCAGTCCGGTCGGTATTATTGGAGATCATAAACATCCGGGCGTTATCCGACTTGCGGATCAGATCAAGTACGGCATTGAATCCGGCGATTGCACCCGCGGGATCGACCATGATATCGGTTTTAATTTGTTGGCATAAATATTGCCAATCATCGGCCAGGTTGGCATCGGGGATATCGACAAGCGTAGTTTTCAACAGTTTGACTATTTCCAGAGCGTTATCGCTTGACTGTTCAGCATTTTCAAACTCGGACAATACTTCTATCAGATGATCGCGATTATTGCTCTTGCCATAGGCGGCCAACTTATTCAGAAATCCGGCGATTTCCGCCTGCTGGTTTTCATCTCCCGGATCTGTCAACATCCACTTGACACGCTGGCAATGGTGGGCCTCTGTCAGGAAACAGGCGGTAGTCAAATGCAGTGGATTATCCTGGTAACGGTAACCATCAGCCGGCGAATCGACCCAGCCTTCTTCGGATCGTTTCATTCTATTTCTGTACGACATCAGTGATTGATCGATAATATCCAGCATCCGGGGAAGGTTATCGGTACTCAGGTAAGGCGAGTATAAAGCGGCATCCATCCAATCGATCGCGTTGTTTAACTCATCGAGATTATTTCCGCTGCCGATGAGGATTAGTTCAATCCTGTCGGTGAAGGGGCTATGATCGAAGTACGCGTATAAATTCAAAACCTCGTTGCGCAGACGGTCCACCATTTCATCATAACCGATCGTTTGGCCATCTTTGATTGCTCCGATTTCGGTCATCATGCCGGGCAGGAGAGGTAAATACAACAAAAGCGATTCAGGTACGACATCCAACCTCATAGCTAAACCGATTTCCGATGATGTCATATTATCGAATGTCGAGGCGACCAGTGGTACATCTCCGGGAAGCTTGGTCGTTTCGTATTTCAATTGATCATCCAAAGTCATCGGTGGATTATCGATGAATCCGGGAAGTTCGCCTTTGGCGGCTAACTCATCCAATTCGGCGGTATTTTTATCAAAATCTTTCTTGTATTTCGCGATCGCCTTCTGGGGATCATCCTCATTGTACTTTTTCATAAAGTCATCGACATAGCCGTTAATCCTTGTTTCCTTGGCTTTAGCTTCGTTGACAAGATAATCGGGATTCGGTCCCGCGCCGACGGCATAAGGCTTAACCCCCATTAGCTTCCAATTGTCGATATACTCTTTCCAGATATTATGTTCGAGCGTTAGAAGGCTTTCCGCGTACGCGTTACGTTTTATCATGACCAGTGATTTTCTGAATCCGGCCGCGCCTTCCAATTCCTCGAAGAGGGAAAGCCAGCCGCCCCCGGCACCGCTGCGAAAACCGAACATCGGGGGTGAGTTCAAATAGTGATTTACCTGTTTTCTGTTTTGCTCCAGTTGACTTTTAAATCTTTTATTAAATTCCATCAACTCAGCCGAGCCACCTTCGAAATTACGGACTCGATCTATTTCGTTAATTACGAGAGTTCTGATACTATCGACCATCGCCTCATTGATATTTTCATTGTCGATGCCCACAAGCCCGATATAAATAGCAATATCCATATCTGAATCGAAGCCGCTATATATGTAATTGCCGCCGAAATCGACCTGGCGCGTTTCCGAATTGATAAAGAAGTTATACAGATTCGAGGTTTCGCCGCTGGCGAAAGTATCGAGGAACAACTCAAGAATAAATTCATCTTCATAGGTTAGCTTGAGATCGGCCGGCCAGGAGTAGATTATATATCCGGGATCCGCCTCGTTTTCGCTCGGGTAAGATGTAATCTCCATCGTTCCGGGGGGCGCTGAAACCGCCGCCGGAAAATCGATAGAACCAATTCCCACATGCGGGCTGGTATCCGCATAGTCCTGACACTGATTTAGTATTTTGTCCATCTGTTTGAGGAATGAATCGATTGAGATATCATCGGGAATAGAAACGATAGCGCCCATGTTTGACAGGTGATGAGTCTCCTTATGGAATTTCCACATATCGGCGGGAATCATCGCCCGCATCACATTCGGATCACCGCCCGATGAATAATAAAGCGGATGGTTTTCGCCGTAGACCATGGCATTCAACGGCTTATTATAATGATACCAGGGTTTTTCATACGAGCTAATCATCTCCGTATAAACGGTGCCCTTTTCCTCGATCGCCAGACTGCCGTCCTGCTGGTCGACGACAACTCCGAGGTTGCACACTTCCCGGCTAATTTCTTCATCGGTGAAATCCGGGTGGATAAAGGCTTGCAGTTTGGCTTCAAACAGCTCATAAAAAGTTTCAACGCCGGCGGTGGTATTGAAATGATAGCAGGTCCTCACCTGGCTGGTGTAGGCGCTGCTATTGCCAAGCGCCATATCCTCCAGGGAAGCGACATAGCGGCCGCGGTTACCTTTGCCCAGAAGCAGGTGCTCGCAGGCGTGGGGTTCGCCCATGCTAGAAGTTGGCGGCGTTTTTATCCAGTAGAAAGCCTGGGGAACCGATTGAATCTGAACCAGATCGATAATGAAGCCGTACTTATCGGAGATAAATCGGGCGCCCATCGCTTTCCCGGTTCCATTTTCATAAACACTAACTACTGTGAATCCATGTATCTTCTGATCCTGGGCGTAATCCTCTAAATTAATGCCGGCCCATGAGGATAACGCGCTTGCTACAACGATTATTAAAGCTAAGCTAATAACATTTAATCTCGATTTCATTTGGATATCCTTTCATTTGGTAAAAAAACAATTTGCATATCTTATTATATAAATTACGATCATTAGAAACAAATGGTTTGAATTAATTAATTCTTTAGCAGCTATCATTTTATAATTGTTTTCATACGCCAAACTAATCGATATCGGGTTCATTCATAGGAATCTTCTGCAAGCGGACAGCATGTCCGATTTCGGACAGATTTATGAATCCTTGCTTGGGCCTTAAGTGTAAATATATCAACGACTTGCAACTTGGGCACAGAATTTGCTTTAATAGCGGTAAAACAAGGAATGGATGATATGGATAGAGAATTATCAACACAGTACAAACGAAAAAAGAAGCTTCTCAAATACTCGGGGGTAGCGGCGACCATAATTATAATCGTTATCAGCGTGATGGGATTTCGCTATATTTTGGGCTCAAGCGTAAACAGATCGATGATCCGAACGGCTGTAGCAGAAATCGGTTCGATCGAAGCCTCGATTACCGCCTCGGGAAATGTCGTTCCGGAGTACGAGCAGATAATAACAAGCCCGATTCAATCGAAAATCGATAAAGTGTTTAAGAATGCGGGGGAGTCAATTCAAGCCGGGCAGTCTATTCTTAAGCTTAATCAAGAGTTTATTATGATGGCTTACGACGGTCTTAAAGACGAACTCAAACTCAAGATAAACAGAAAATCCCAACTAAATCTGAAGCTGGAGAGAAGCCGAATCGATCTTCAGGCCGCCTATGATATCAAAGAGCTGCAGACTACCGCTATCGCGGCCAAACTTGAACAGGAAAAACATCTTTATGAAATCGGCGCGGGCACTAAAGTCAACCTTGACCAGGCCCAATTAAATCTGGAAGTCTCTCGCCGGGAGCTGGAGCAGCTTCGTAAGCAAATTGACAATCAGCAGAAATCCCTGGAAGCGGATTTGAGGGAACTTGAACTTCAAATACGTATCCAGGAAAAAGATGTGGAAAAACTGGAGCGTGAAATAGAGCTCGCGGAAGCTAAAGCCGATAGGGACGGCGTAATAACCTGGGTTAATGATGATATCGGCGCGACTATCAACAAAGGCGATGTTATAGCGCGGGTGGCAGATTTGGGTAGTTTCAAGATTGAGGCCAATATATCCGATATTCACGCCGCAAAATTGCATGTGGGTAACCCGGTGAAGATCCGAATCGGCGGCCAGGACTTAGCCGGTGAAATCGTCAGCATCAGGCCGACTATACAGAATGGAATAATAACATTTATCGTCGAACTTGAAGAGAAAACCAACAGCTCCCTCCGCTCCAACCTGCGAGTCGATGTTTTCGTTATTACCTCCTTTAAGGATGATGTGATTCGAGTTGCCAATGGGCCTTTTGCCAACGGATCGGGTCCCCAGGATATTTTCATTGTTAAGGGCGATAAAGCAATTCGTAAAAGAGTGACAATTGGGGCCACCAATTTTGACTATGTTGAAATCGAGAGCAATGTTGATATCGGGGATAAGGTGATTATCTCCGATATGAGCGACTATATCCATAGAAAAGAGTTAACCGTAAAAAACAAATAAAACAGAGAAGAGCTTATGATTAAATTAAACGACATCGAAAAAGTGTATCGGACCGATTCCATAGAAACCCTGGCCTTGAAAGGGATCAACCTCAATATCGAGAAAGGTGAATTTCTATCGGTGATGGGTCCGTCCGGATCCGGCAAAAGCACCCTGTTGAATATCATGGGGCTTCTGGACGCGCCGACCGGCGGCGAGCTTGAGATCGAAGACCAGCCGGTGATATCAATGTCGGATTCGAAGCTGGCGCATCTGCGTAACCGAAAAATCGGCTTCGTATTTCAGAGTTATCATCTGATCAACGATTTATCGGTTGTGGATAATGTCGAGATACCGTTGATCTATCGGCGGCTATCCGGCGCCAAACGCAGGAAGCTGGCGATGGCGGCTCTGGAGAAAGTCGGCTTAACCGCCCGTACCAAGCACTTTCCAACTCAGTTATCCGGCGGTCAATGCCAAAGGGTGGCCATAGCCCGGGCAATTGTCGGCGAGCCGGAGGTTATCTTAGCCGATGAGCCAACCGGCAATCTCGACAGCGTAATGGGCGGGGAAATTCTCGATATCCTGGTCGACCTCAATAAAAACGAGAATACGACTATCGTGATGGTGACTCATGATGAGAACATGGCCCGCAAAACCGAGCGACTGGTTCGACTTTTCGATGGCAGCCAGGTAAATTAGAGGGAGGGGCTATGCTGAAGAATTATTTTAAAATCGCCCTTAAAGTACTGGTGCGGCACAAGCTGTTCACATTTATCAGCCTGTTCGGTATCAGTTTCACCCTGCTCATCCTGGTTTTGATTACTTCCTTGATAGATCACACATTCGGCCCCGAACCGCCGGAAACCAGGCTGGATCGCACGCTGTCGGTTACTATGGCCCAACTGGAAACTGAAGATAGTGGAATGTGGAGCGGACCCATGTTGAGTTACTATTTCTTCACCAGATACGTTAAGAGCTTAAAGACACCGGAGAAGATATCTATTTGCTCTTTCCACAATCCAACCGTCTCCTATGTAAACAACAAGAAGCTCAATCTTGACTTAAAATTCACCGATGGTGAATTTTGGGAAATTCTTGATTTCGAATTCATCGAAGGCAAACCGTTTACCAAAGAAGATGTCGATAACAGAAATATGGTGGCGGTTATAAATGAAGATACTCGTTTGAAATATTTCAACGGTAAATCGGCCGTTGGGAAAAATATCGAAGCGGACGGCGATTACTATCGGGTGATTGGGGTTGTTGAAAACGTTTCAATACTCAGGATTATGCCATACTCCGATATCTGGGTTCCAGTCACTCACTCAAAAGAGGATCTGAACGCGGTTACGCTCATAGGAAGTTTCCCGGCCTATTACGCGATGCTTCTGGCGCGTGATCGTTCGGATATTCCGCTTATCAGAAACGAATTCAAGCAGCATGTCGCACAGGTCGAGTTCCCCGAAGGCCGTTTCAATAAATTGACTGTCGAAGCCTGCACTTATGGCGAGGCGATTTCCCGTCAGTTTTTCCGGACGGAAGAGGGGAAAATCGGATATATCTTGATCGCCTTATTCATTCTAATGGTGCTGTTCCTGCTTCTACCGACAATCAATCTGGTGAATATCAACGTCAGTAGGATCATGGAGCGTTCCTCAGAAATCGGCGTACGCAAGGCATTCGGCGCCTCATCAATGACCCTGGTGGGACAATTTGTGGTCGAGAATGTTATTATTACGATGATTGGCGGAGTAATCAGCCTCGTATTGGCGGCAATCGTACTTAGCATAGTAAACGACAGTGGAATAATCCCTCACGCTCACCTGGGATTGAATTTTCGTATATTTGCCTATAGCCTGGTTATTTGCCTTTTCTTCGGGTTGTTTTCAGGGGTTTACCCGGCTTTCAGGATGTCTAAAATGCAGCCGGTTAACGCGCTTAGAGGAGGTCAGGTATGATCAAGCAATTGTTTAAGCTAATCTGGAATCGCAAGAAGTCTAATTTCCTGATGATAGCGGGCATACTTATATCCTTCATGGCGCTATATGGAGCAATGACTTCGATAACTTACGGCGTATTCAACTGTTTCAAGCCCCTTGGGTTTTCTTATGAGGATGTTTGGATCCTTACAATGGATTGGAAAAACCAGGGCAAAGAAGAAGTAAAAGAGACGATGATTCAAATCGAAAACCTGCTTAAATCGTATTCGGAAATCGAAAACTTCGCCCTGTCGGAAAACTATATATTTCAACCGTTGGTAACAAGCCAAACCGAATTTACATACAATAATCATACTGCCACTTGCGCGATTGGTTTGGCCGGAGATCGATTGAATGAAGTTCTCGATATTGAATTACTTACAGGGCGTTGGTTCAATGAAGGCGACAGGGGCGCGGCCAGAAGCCATGCCATAATTAATCAAAAGGCCAAAGATGAATATTTCTCCAACGAAAACGCCTTGGGGAAAATATTACTCCGTGATAGTACGGAGTATGAAATAATCGGTATCATAGGCGAATTCCGTACTTCCGGGGAATTATCGGGATCTTCCAAAACCGTCCTTCGCAGGCTGTCTTATGATGACGAGGTAGGATTGAATCGATTGGTCGATGACGGCTGGCATCGTATACTGTTAAAGGTGGCGCCTGGAACAGGAATCGAACTGGAAGAAAGGTTGATGAAGAATTTAGCATTGATGGCCAAAGATTGGACATTGAAGATAAGCACAATGGAAAGCGAACACTCATCGGCGTTAAAAACAACTCTGATCTTCCCTATTATCATTTTGATAATTTGCGGATTCCTTGTTTTCAACGTGGCTTTAGGATTATTTGGTGTTATCTGGTACAATACAAGCAGGCGGCGGGCCGAAATAGGTCTTCGCCGAGCCCTGGGCGCGACCGGCAATGTGATATACAAGCAGATAGTCGGAGAAACTCTGGTATTGGTGACATTCGGTGTATTTCTGGGTAGTTTTTTCGCGCTGCAATTTCCGCTTCTAAATATTGTCGGTTTCGTCAGTTCTATTATATACTATACGGCATTTATAATATCGGTCGTGTTCATATATTTACTGGCTATTGCCTGCGCTCTTTACCCAAGCTGGCTGGCGTCCAGAATTCAACCGGCTACGGCTTTACATAATGAATGATTGCTAAATCACCGGCAAAGTAATAAATTAGCATTGAGGTTGGAAAATGCCAATGATCTTAATAATAGATGACGATATTGCCGTAAGGACTTCCTTGAGCCTTCTTTTAAAGCAGGCCGGCTACCAAACCCAGACCGCCGCCGACATGAAGGAGGCGTTGGATAGAGTCAACAAATCGGCAATTGATCTGGCCATAATGGATATGAATTTCTCGCTGGAAACATCCGGCGAGGAAGGATTGCGGCTTCTAAAGGAAATTAAAACTAATTCGACGAACATGCCGGTAATTTTAATTACCGCCTGGGGATCGATTCCGCTAGCCGTTGAAGGCATGAAAAGCGGAGCTTCTGATTTTATCAACAAACCCTGGAGCAATGAACATCTTCTGCAATCCATCAAAACGTCCTTGAGCCTGTCTTCCCAACCGGTCAAACCCGAATTAAAGCCGGGCCGTGAACAACTTGACAAGAGTTACAATTTCGAAATGATAATCGGCGAGGATCCGGCTTTTTTAGCGATTTTGGAAACAATCGGACGGGTGAGCGCCACCGATGCTTCCATTCTTATAATAGGTGAAAGCGGTACCGGCAAGGAACTGATCGCGGAGGCCATTCATCAAAACAGCCCACGCCGTAATGCTCCGTTTGTAAAAGTAAATCTTGGCGGTATATCTCGAAATTTATTCGAAAGCGAGATGTTCGGCCATAAGAAGGGGGCGTTTACCGACGCCAAAAACGACCGGCTGGGGCGATTCGAATTAGCTGATAAAGGCAGTATTTTCCTGGACGAAATAGGCGATTTGGATATCAACAGCCAGGTGAAATTGCTGAGGGTACTGCAGGATCGAACTTTTGAGGTTCTCGGTTCGAGCGATACAAGAAGCGTCGATATAAGAGTGATTTCGGCTACGAATCGCAATCTCGAAGACATGGTTGAAAACTCCGAATTCAGGGAAGATCTCTTCTATCGAATTAATTTGATAACCGTCAAAATGCCCGCCCTGAGAGAACGCCTGGAGGATATTCCTCTACTTGTCGAACACTATATCAATAATCTTAAAACAATCTATCAGCGCGATGCGATAAAAGTTAGTGCTCAGGCTATGGATTGGCTAAAAGATTTGCCCTGGCCCGGTAATATTCGTGAGTTAAAAAACCTGGTCGAGCGAACGGTATTAGTGTCGGATAAAAACTCTCTGGAGGTTGGAGACTTTCAAGCTCAATATCGTACCGACACCAGAAAAGGCGCTAAAGACAGCATTCCGGCGGTGGGGACGATGACGCTCGAGGAAATGGAAATCTCGATGATTAAGAAAGCCCTGGAATTTCATGATGGCAACATTAGCAAGGTTTCCAGGTCTTTGGGATTAAGCAGAGCTGCCTTATACCGTCGCCTGGAGAAGTATGGTATATCGACATGAAGTTAAGCTATAAGTTCTTCATCTTCGTTTTCCTTATTAATCTTATAATAATCCTGCTATCGATAAAACTAATCGAAGAACACAAGATACTGTTTCTGGCCGTAGAACTGTTGATTCTTATTTTTATAGGTGTTTCTATCCATTTGTACAAAGCCTTCATCAGGCCACTGCATCTGATAGCCACTGGCATCGAATCGATAAAGGATAAGGATTTCAACACCAAATTTGTCAGAGTCGGCCAGGTTGAAATGGATCAGCTTATAGAGGTGTACAACCACATGATAGACCAGCTTCGAGAAGAAAGGATTAAGCAGCAGGAACAACATTATTTCCTTGATCTATTGATCAAAGCTTCGCCCTCGGGAATTATCGTACTGGATTTTGAGGATAAAATATCATCGATAAACCAGGCCGCCGAAAAACTGCTAAATACCGGCGGTACTCAAATACCGGGAAAGTCATTAGCCGACATCGAAGGTAATTTTGCCGCGGAACTTAACAGGTTAGAGGCGGATGAATCGAAGATTATAAACCTGGACGGTTTGCATTCGTTTAAATGTCAAAAAGCTCACTTCTCAGATCGTGGATTTAAACATCATTTCATACTAATAGAAGAACTTACCGCGGAAATTCTGAAAGTGGAAAAGAGGGCGTTTGAAAAAGTGATCCGAATGATGTCGCATGAAACCAACAATTCTATCGGCGCCATAAACTCCATTTTGAATTCATTCCTGACATACAAAAACCAGCTCACTAATGAAGATCGTGAGGATTTCGAAAACGCGCTCATGGTGGCCGTTAACCGAAATCTTCGCCTTAACAGTTTCATGTCGAATTTCACCGATGTGGTGCGCATCCCTCCGCCGAATCGACAATCGTGCGATCTTCACGAATTGCTGAAAACGGTTCAAATACTTATGAACGCCGAATGCGAGAGGAATAATATTTCGTGGCGCTGGGAATTGGCCGAGACGCCCTTTATTATTCAACTTGATATCCAACAAATGGAGCAGGTTTTGGTAAATGCTATCAAAAACTCCATCGAAGCAATTGGAAACGACGGACAAATATCGGTAAAAACAATGCTGGCTCCCAGCCACAAGTTAATTATCCAGGATACCGGCAAGGGTATCGCGGATAATATTCAATCTCAAATATTCACACCGTTTTTCAGCACTAAAAAGAACGGTCAGGGAATCGGTTTGACTATAATCCGGGAGATACTAATTAATCACAGTTTTCGGTTTTCGCTGGAATCTACCGATAAAAACTATACGGAATTTACGGTAGAATTCAGATAATTTATCTATCCGAAATATCAAAATGCTTATACCGCAACTCTTCTAATCTGAAAAATATCCAATTTCGCGTTATTTAGGCGGTACAGGCGATGAAACATAAAGAAAATACTTACGTAATATGAAGCAATTGATAATTTTAGGAGATCTAGCGGCAAAAAATATTGACTCTATTTGATACATTCTTTACATTAGATAAGATCAAATTGATATAGAGGCAAGATGACGGAATTTCGGAAAAGACCATACCTGTTCTCGGCAATAGTCGGCCAGGATGAATTCAAGACAGCCTATCTGGCCAATATAGTAAATCCAAAAATCGGTGGTTTACTAATCAGCGGGCCGAAAGGTACGGGCAAAAGCACAATCGTGCATTCGGTGGGCACGATTTTGCCGAAATATGAGGCGATCGAGGGCTGTCATTTTAATTGCGATCCCGAGAGACCGGAGAAATTCTGCACATCATGCCAGACTCGGGATGAACTGACGCCCGTAACCAGAACTATGAAAATCGTCAACCTGCCATTGAGTTGTACCGAGGACAGATTAATAGGTAGTATCGATATCGAAAACTTACTTAAAAGCGGCGAGAAAAACGTGCAGGTAGGCTTACTGGGTGAGGCTAATCGAAACATATTATATATCGATGAAGTAAACTTGCTGCCGGATCATCTGGTGGACGATATTCTCGACGCGGCCGCGTCTCCCTGGAATACCATTGAGCGCGAAGGCATTTCTATTACTCATCCCGATGAATTTATCCTGGTAGGCACCATGAATCCCGAAGAAGGCGAACTTCGGCCCCAGATACTGGATAGATTTCCTCTATGTGTCAAGGTAAGTTCCATTCATGATCCCCGTCAGAGAGTGGAAATCGTAAAAAGAAATATATTACATGAAAACGATTCGAATAAATTCGCGCGAATATTCAAAAAAGATGAAGAATCATGCAGGAAAATAATACTGGAAGCAAAAACATTGCTGCCCGGGGTTGAAATGAACGAGGCTTTCCTGTATAGCATCGCCGAAGCCTGCGGAGAACTCAAAGTCGACGGGCAACGACCGGATATTATTATCGTAAAAACCGCTCAAACAATCGCCTCGCTTGACCGAAGAACGGATGTAATCGAAAATGATATTTTGCTGGCGGCCCAATTTTCACTATCTCATAGAACTCGCGACGGCGGCCTTCTGGAACCACCGACCAAAGATGAAATCAAGGATGTTTTTACGAAAAGTCTGAGAAAGGAAACATCGGCCAAGCCCGTCGTAAGCGAGGTGAGGAAATTTTCGAATTTATCTATTGATATCGATAAGGAATCAGGTTCATTTTTAGAGGATGCCGAAGAGGAAGAGGATTTTTCGGATGTTAAGCCTGATGATATTACACTAAAAAAAAAGATGAATCGGAAAAAGAACCTTTAGAAAGTTCGGATAAGCTGCCCTCCGAAACAATAGAATCAGCCAGGGAAAATATCAATTATAGCAAAGGCGAAGGCGCCAGAGTTAAAGTACCTCTTCCCGATTACGCTGCCGGGCAATTGTTTCCATCATTCGATAGTTTATATAAGTCCGCCAAGACATCTTTTTTTCAATTTTTACGTAACATCCGGAAAGCAAAAGTCAGGGCGGCCAGAGGTAGCCGACGTCGCGGAACCGTGGCCACCTTGACCACCGGCAGGAACACCAGAATTGTTAAGTATGTTCAAGGCAAAAACAATCTTGCCCCCTTTGAGACGGTTTTAAATTCTATATCAAACGGTAACTATGATCTAAAATCGAAAAAATTGACTATCACTAATGGCGACATCCTTGGTTGGACCCGTCAGGAATATGAAAGCCTGACCCTGATTTTACTGGTGGATGTCAGTAAATCGACATGGCCATTTATTAAAACATTCAAGGAAATACTGAGATCATTAACGGGTTATTTTGACAAGCATAACGATAGAGTCGGCCTGGTTTCACTTCAGGGATTACAAGCCAAGATTTACAGCCATCCCACCAACAATTTCAGAGTAGTGGCGCGGGGCCTGAGTAAATTGAAGTTTCATGGAGAAACCCCGATTGCGGACGGCTTATACAAATCTCTCAGCATGGCCAGATTGGAAAACAGTAAAAATCCGGGTTCTAAAAGTATAGTTGTCCTTTTAAGCGATTGCTATCCTGAGCCTCTTACTCCGGGCTGCTCAAATATATTCGATGATCCCGCTTACAGGAATTCAATCAATGCCGCCGCCCAATATAGAAAGGGTAACACGATGCTTTTGGTTATAAATCCGGCTTTTGATCCTAATGAGAGCAATTTGCCCGGGGAAACACTGTCTGAAAACATGGCGGAGGTAAGCGGCGGGAAATTAATAAAATTGTTCAGATCAAAAGATGAACGATACGCCAAACCCTCCAGGAAAGAGATAGAAATTATAGTTAAGGGCGTCGAGGAATCTCTTTTACAGGTAAATCGATCCGACGCGGCCAGGTAATATACTAATTAAAATCAACGGTGCATGAAGAACAACGGTAGCGGGTCGCCCGGTTAATGAGCATCCCCACTACTATAAGTAATTTTCGTTAGAAACCAGAACCGTTTTTCAAGGGACCGCGATGATTTAGACAGTTTCCGGTTATCGGGATCAGGTTCCGATGATATCCTGGACCTTGGAGATGACCAGTTCGGGATCGATAGGCTTATCGATGAACATATCGGGCTTTAACAATCCCTCATCCCTCATCTGCTTGATGTTTTTTCTCATCGCCTCCCGCAATTGGTCGTAAGGTCTTTCGTGGGTATCTTCACTTTCAGAATCGAGGTCTTCCAGTACCTCCGCGACCCCTGTCAACATGATAACGGGCAGGTCTTTATACTTTTCATCCCGGCGAAGTTGTTTGATGAGCACGAATCCTGTTTTCTTGGGCATCATTACATCCAATATAACCAGGTCAGGATTTTCGCTTTCAATCTTTTCCAGGCCTATACGTCCGTTTTCCGCCGTTATCGGCAGGTAGCCGTTCTCTTCGAGGGCGGCTGAAAGGAATTTCCTCGTGCTTTCATCATCATCAACTATCAAAACCTTCTTAGCCATCAAATCTCTCCTTGCTTATTCTTGGTCGCATCTATAGGAAGCACGATGCTAAAGATCGTCCCCTTATTGGGTTCGGACTCCACATCTATCTTCCCTCCATGAACGCCAATCATTCTCGATGTAATCGACAGGCCCAGCCCGGTGCCTGCCTTGCTTTTTGTAGTATAAAATGGATTAAATATATTTGATTTCACATCTTCGGTCATACCGCAGCCATTGTCTTTTATTTCAATTATAGATTCCTGTCCGTCAGTGGACGCGTAAGCGCCTATAACGACCTGCGGTACCTCTTCATCCTCGTAATCTTTCCACAGACAAGCATCCAGGGCGTTAGACACTATATCCATCACCGCCGAATGGATCATCTTGGGATCGCATATTGTATCAGGCAGGTCCGGAGAAAGATTTATCTTAAAATCCACTCCCTTGTCTTTAGCGGTTTGCTTTATCACCCCGTAAATATCGGATAAAGTGGGCGCCAAGTCAATACGTTCCAACCTGGGTTTCCACTCTTTTACATATTTAAGCATATTCATTGACATGTCGGTCATTCTCGATATCCCCTCCGCGACAATCTCCCATCCCTCCACGAGCATTTTCCGGTTATCCTTGGCCAGGCCGGTTCTGACCATGTAAGCGCCTCCCTTGAGCGCATTTAGCATATTTTTCATGGAATGCTGAATTCCCGTGAAAACCTCTCCTATAGCGGCCAGGCGCTGTGATTGGATCAATTGATTCTGGAGCCGCTTCTCTTCCGTGATATCTTTGCTGATTCCGATAGTGCCGATTATCTCGCCGGTAGGATTTCGGAGCCTCGATAGTGTGAGCAGCACATCTCTGGCTTCGCCGCTCTTGGTCAAGAACCTGGTTTCGAAATTAACCACGTTATCGGTGTGATTCATTTTCTCGATAGCCGCATCCCTGTCGCTTGGATCGGCGAAAAGCATTTCAATGGGCTCTCCGAATAATTCCAGGCGGTCATAGCCAAGACCATTCTCGGCGCCGGCGTTAAGAGTCTGGATCTTTCCCGACGAATTCACCGTGATGATGAAATCCGCCGAGCTATCCAGAATGCTTTGAGCGTAGTCTCGGTTCTTTTTTAGTTCATTCAAAGATGACGTCAACATATCGGCCATATCGTTAAAAGAGGATGCCAATGAACCGAACTCGTCTTTCTCATCCTCCTCGAGTCGGAAGTCGAATTCTTTTTCAGCCAACCTGTTCATACCGTCAGCAAGCCGATCAACAGGCTGTTTAATGAAGCGGGTAACGAAATACCAGGCGGATCCGCCAGTCAGCGCCAGAGCGATGACGATGGTGATCAATATCCTCAAATTCCTCTGGGAAATGAGGTTCTCCGCTTTGTCAAGGTAGTAGCCAATAATAAGAATAAGCGAAATGACTATTATAAAAGCAGCTACTAATTTCCAAAGGACTGGAATTCGTTTCAGCATAAACAACCCGTATTATCTATCTTCTTAAAAAGGTTAATAATCAAATTCATGTTCAAATCACTTACTTACGTTTGAGTCAATTTCAACTGCTAAGTGATTTACTCGATTAAGGTTCCTTGATAATTCTGGCTTCCGTCGGAAGCAGCTTCATATACTTTAACCCCCAGCCAAACATGAACCCAATCACGCCAAATACGCCCAGAGCCTGAAGCATCTCAAGAAAGCTAATATAATAAGTCGCGATTCCTTCCTCAACAACCGAATGGATTATTTCCATACCCGGGAACATCTCCGGTGGGTGAGTTAAGCCCGGAATAACAATTACATATCGTTCGCACAGAACGCCGAAAATCACCAGGCTGGATGCCAGAACAATCCAACGAATCGACTTTCCTTTCTTTTTATTGAACAGAATAGTCATGGGAATAATACAACCGACAAATATGAGTCCGAACCAGAATAGAATGCTGTGAACACCGCCGAAAAGGTAGTAAACGGCCGCCTGACGTAGCTCCACGACATAGGCTCGATAGGCGTTCTCGACGAACATAAAATACACAACCACCAGTATGCAAATGGCTAAAAATCGTCCCAGCCAGATTATTAACTCGTCATCCAGGTGGCGTTTAGTAATTTTAAACAAGCCGACTATCATAATAATCATCAGGGCTGTCCCTGATGCCATAGCGGCGGCGACGAAGCTTGCCGGCAGCAAAGGCGATTCATAAAGCATCCTGGCGCCAAAGCCAAAAATCGCGCCGGTGCCGCTATGAACACAGAACGCCCAGCCAAAAGCCAACGTAGCTATCACTTTGGTCAGCGTCCGTCTTTCGGTGAACAATGCCCAGAGGTAGACTATACATATAAGTATATGTCCGATATACAATATCGGATTGATCGAGAACATCGATTGAAGATTGAAATAGACGAATGGCTGAACGAATACACGGTCCATCCTGCCCTGATCGGTGAGAATTGACAAAAGTCCGGCGATCAGAAAAAGCATAGCGATATAAACGGCTATTCTGGCAAAAGGCTTGTACTCAACCTTGCCGAAGACACCATATAAACCTGAAATCACCAGCGAACCGGCAGATAATCCGATATAATAGACGGCCATTACGATCTGTAAGCCCCACGGCACTCTGTTGGTCATCCCGGTTACCCAAAGACCTTTCTCGATAATCCATAAAGTGGAGATCATGCCTACAACCGCAAAAGCCGCGAATACTATCATCATTAAACGATATTCAAATGAATTTCCTTCGATGCTTTCGAATTTAATATCCATGCCTTACCTCAACATTATCGTAAGCTACAGGCCTTTATAATATACCTTAGGCTCCGTGCCCAGTTCCTCTCTGATACGTTTAACGGCTGTATTAGTGACCAGCTTCGACACCTCACCGGCTGAATCGTTCAGGTCGCCCACCAATAAAGCCCTTGCCCCGATATTTCCGCAGGCTTCAACGCAGGCCGGCATTCTACCCGCGTCCAGCCGATGCGCGCACAGATGGCATGCCTCGGCCACACCATGAGACCTCTTGGGGCGATCTTTATTGGCCCATTCTTCTTTATCTTTGAAATTGAAATATCTGGCATTATACGGACAGGCTATCATACAGTACCTGCAGCCTATACATCTATGGTGATCAACGAGGACAATACCATCATCGCGCTTATAAGTGGCCCGGACAGGGCAAACCTGGGCGCAGGGCGGATTTTCGCAATGATTACATAATAAAATCACCGATTTCTCAGTAGTTTTAGTCCCCACTTTGTTTTCGACTTTAACTTTCCTGATCCAGTGAACATCCCATCGGTTATCATCGTGATAAGCTACGTTATTTTCGTGTCGGCAAGCGTCCATACAGGCTGTGCAACCCTCCCGGCATTTATTGAGGTCGACAACCATACCCCATTTCCGCCCGATTAGAGGGCTTTTCGAGCTTGACCCGCTTAATATGGAAGAGGTCACGAAATGGAACGCATATGCACAGGACGCCCCCGCGAAAAACGTACCTCCCGCAGCCTTAAGAAAATCTCTTCTATCCATTCTTTGCCTACCTTAATTAATGCCGATCGACCCGATTACGGATAGTAATGACAGCCGTAACAATCAGGCGTCATACTCACGGCGGAATGGCATTGCTTACAGAAGCGTTCTCTGCTTGTGTGACAATCTTTACACTTATGCAGGCTTATATCGCCTCTTTTTCCATAACGAACAAATTCTTCTCTGACAGCTCTTAATACTTCCCAATGATGATGCCGCATATATTCGGTTTCTTTGACACAATTTTTAAATTTCGCGTTTGGTCTTTCTAAAAAAGGCTGAGAATCCTGACTGTCTTGCACGAACGCGTAAGCAAAGAAACTATATACGAACGGGAAAGCGATTATCAGCAGCGGGATTACCACCGCGATAATTGAAGCTTTGCTATTTAGTATTTTACTATTTCCCATATGAATTCCCCACCTTATTGCTTTTCACTTGCTTCTTCAGATGAAGTATCCTCGTTCCTGCCGCTATATTCGGCGTATATCAGGGCAACGGTACGATAGACAATGTGCGCGAACTTGGAATAAGGAAGATACATTATAAGGGCGCAGGCAAATACCAGATGGATAAAATAGATAAGATGCCTATGAGGTTCCAGCCGAACATAATGAAGAGCTTCGGTGAAAAAGCCCGTTAATACGACAAGCAACAGCGTTGACAGAAGAGTCCAGTCGAAAAAAGAGCCTTGTGAAGTTTTATCATTATCTTTGAATCGATCCCTGATCATTAATATCAGACCGAAAATCAGAGATAGCCCACCGATATTGGCCAGGATTTTCCACGGACTCCAGAAACCGAACGGGTAAACGAAATTCTTTTGAAGCAGTGGATTTAGCCCGGAGGTGATTACCCAGAACGTGACCGCTGATAATGCCATAAAGCCGAAAAAGACGCTCATATGTGATAGATACCGCGACCGACCCGACGTGCATGTGGCGAAATTTTTATGAGTAATTATCTTTTTCAGTGTGGTAATGATGCTGGGGAACAGGCTTTTAGCCGAATTAGTAGCATCAATGTGCGGATCAGCTTTTTTCAGCGTATTCCAGAAACGCTTAACTCCTACAATAACCGCCAGAAGCACCAGAATACTGATCAAAATGAAGAAGCTATTGAGCAGCCAGTGAGGGAACATGGCGGAATAAGAGTATACTATCCTTTGGCCGGCGGGATGCGTAATACCGAAAAGGTTTTCAAGCGGCGTCTTTAAATAAAGAGCCAGAACAAGAAGCGCCGTGGGAATGCCTAACAATATGGGAACAAACTGAGGTTGGCTTAACCATCTACCGAGAAAATGCGGGAAAGCATGATAGGCCACGCTTTCTTGCCGAACAGCCGCCAGAACGTCGCCCGGCCTGGCTCCTCGCGGACATCTCGTTGAACAATCGGTACACTGGTGACAGAGCCAGACATCCGGGTCCCTAAGTAAGCGATCTTTCATCCCCCAGGTTGCCCAGGCCATTTCCTTGCTTGGGAACGGTTTGGCATCAGGCGAAATAGCGCATGCGGACGAACAGGTTCCGCACTGCATACATTTCTTAAAAAGATCACCGCCGCGCCTGCTTAACGATTGGATGAAATCCAGATCCGGATCAATCCAAACCGGTTCTCCGTTTACAGATTGGTCAACGGAAACCCGCGGGTCTTCCTGAGTTTTTACATCCAGCTTATCCTGCATAGCCCTCTCGTTATCTTACAATACTGTCTTCCCTCTAGAACTCTCCTGATTTAAGCGAAAGTAATTTATCTTAAACTAATTCTTGTCCGCTACATTCCCTTATATGGATTCATACCGATCTCTTCGATCATCTCGGCGAATTTATCAAAAATCTCCGGCAATTTTTCGTATTCGGAAATCTGTAGTTGATGGAGTTCGACTCTTTGATTTTCCATCTGCATCTGTTCCAGTTTTTCCCTGACATTTTCGCTGCGGGAAAAGGCCAATTCGCTGCCTTTACAGAAGTGGCACTGGTAGTCGTCACCATACTTACAGCCGATCAATATAACTCCATCGAAACCGGCCGATATCGCTTCGGTGACCCACACGGAGTTGACCGAGCCCAGGCATCTCACGGGAATAATCCGAACAAAAGGCGTGTACTGAAGGCGGTGCAGACCCGCCTGGTCTAAGGCGGGGAAGGCATCGTTTTCGCACAGGAACGCCAGAATGCGGGGCTTCTCATCGAATTCATCGGGCACATCCACGGCCTTGATCATTGATCCGATGATATCCACCGAATAATCCTTGAAAGAAACGATTCGCTCGGGACAAGCGCCCAAACAGACACCACATCTTCGACAGCGAGTCGCCTGAAGCAACGGCGTACCTTTCTCATCTTCGTTTAGTACGCCAAAGGGACATTCCTCGGTACAGCGTTTACACTGGGTACATCTTTGCAGGAAGAAGTCCGGATAGGATTGATCGCCGGCCCGGGGATGAACCGCTTCCCCCCTGGATGTCATCTCGACGCATTGTATCGCTTTAAGCGCGGCTCCCGCCGCGTCTTCTTTACTGCTAAGGCCATCCATCGGTTGGCGAACACAACCGGATGGGTAGATTCCCGTACGACGGCTTTCATATGGGAAGCAAATAAAATGCGAATCCGGGAATCCATACTGAAGAATCGGCAGATCGGGGCCCTGGCGATAATTCAGATTGAGTATCTCGGTTCCCTCGTGATCTATTAACTTCGCAACCGTTTCGGCGGCCCTGTCACGCTCCGTATCGGACTCGCCCTTCTCGGCCGTAACCTTCGCGTCTTCATATGCCCGAATAGCCTCACCGTCGGCGGAGTTGGGAATCATCCCGGCCGCCAGCACTACCAGATCTACTTTCACCTGAATCTTTTCGCCGGGCATGGTATTTTCGGCGGTCAGGACAAGTGCGCCATCATCGTTACGAGTAACATCAGCCACATTTGCCCTGGTCAGGAAAACACCGGGGTCCTCCTGCGCCCTTCGATAGAAATCTTCATACTGCCCGGGCGTGCGGATGAATTCGTAAAATATGTACGCTTTCGCGTCATCAACACTCTCGCGCAGATACATAGCTTGCTTGAGCGATGTGAGACAGCATATCGAAGAGCAATATGAATGATGTTCTTTATTTCTGGAGCCGCCGCATTGAATAAACGCGATACTTTTAACTTCCTTGCCATCGGATGGTCGAGTTATCCGGCCGTCGTTTTTAAGCATTTCTTCCAATTCCACGTTCCGAATAACATCTTCGACCTTGCCATAAGGCAATTCATCACGAGGTTCTTTAGGTTTCCAGCCGGTGGCCTGGATTATCGCGCCAACGCGGAATTTATCAAGAACCTCACCGCCTGATTTGCCGTTGGCTACCGATTTTAATGTGACATCAAATAAACCGGGAGCTCCTGTAATTTCACTCGTGATGGCAGACTTATATACCTTGATTAGCGGGTTTTCTTCGACTTCGGTGATTAGCGCGTCAACGTTGGTATCTTCCAGTTCGCGATATGGGGGCCTGGTCGGGATCGATTTATATTGTTTGGCCAACCAACCGCCCAGTCTATCGGTCTTTTCAGTCAATTTGACTTCATAGCCGGTATTAGCCGCATCCAGTGCCGCTGTCAGGCCGGTTATTCCACCGCCGACTACCAGAATACTTTTATCGATAGCTTCTTCCGACTGAAAGGGTTCGAGGGTTGCCATTTTTTGTACTTTAGTGATGTACATACGGAGATAATCCTCCGCCATCATCTGCGTATCTTCCTCATTTGGCGGTTGGCACAACACTACGTGTTCCAGTAAACCGAACTTCTCCACGATCACGCCTTCAGGGAAAGCCTCCTCGGTATATCGCCGAGCGGAAATTCCGGCGATGATTATTTTATTCAGGCCTTCTTTCTTGATGTCCTCGTATACCAATTCCAGATCGCGTTTTTCGCAGGAGTCTATTGTCGTGCAAAACGGTATATTATATTCGCCGGTAGCTACTTTACTTAAGGCATCGATATCAAGCGCTTCGGCAATACCGTAGCCAGTGCAGATGAAGACGCCGATTTTATCTTCCATGATATCATTCTCCCCTGTTGAGGCATTGAATCGCCTTTAACGCGGCTGCCGTCGAATCTTTGGTTACCCGGGAAACATCGCAGGGATGCTTGGCGCATCCGGCCGCGTAAATTCCATCGATATCCGTGGCTCCATCGATGAAGCCGTAATCATCATAATTAAGCTCGAAAGGAATTTTAACATCTGCCGTATTAGGCACCATACCGGTTGCCAGCACTACCATATCGAATTTCTGATGGAGATTTTCCCGTGATAAAGTGTCTTCCACATCCAAAATTAAATCATTACTTTCCGGTTCCTGGTTGATCTGGGCGACTTTTCCTTTGATAAGAGATACATTTTGATCTTCGAGCATATCGTAATAGAATTTCTCCAGGCTACCGATAGTGCGGATATCAATATAAAAAATCGTGACTTTGGCGTTTTCGTTTTGTTCCCTGATATATCTGGCCTGCTTAAGGGATGCCATACAGCAGACCGCCGAACAGTAGGGAAGGTGATTCTCATCCCTCGACCCGGCGCATTGGACAAATGCTATGTTCTCCACCTTCTTGCCGTCGGATGGTCGAACGATTTCACCGCCGGTGGGTCCGCCTTTGGCAGCCAATCTCTCCATCATGACATTGGTAATCACATTCGGAAACTGACCGCCGCCGAGATTATCGAGCCTGGCAACATCGTATGGCTGCCAGCCCGTAGCTACAATAATTGCCCCGACTTTGATATTGATTTTTTCCTCTGTCATATTCAAATCCAGGGCTCCATCTGGACATGTTTTTGTGATCGTTGAAGTGTCTGTTTCCGACAGAGCTTCTTTATCAAGAACATAAGCCGGAGGATAGGCCATATCATGCGGTGAATAGAGAGCCTTGGTTTGATTCATGCCATAATTGAAGTCATCAGCTCTCTCTGATGTCAATTTCTCCGTCATGGATTCATCGATGGCATACTCGCCAGTTACATATCTTGGTTTTTTGAGTATTTTTGCTTTGAAATCACCTGCTTCACCCGTGATCTCCTCTACGGTTGCCATGGTATGAATCGTTATTCGCGGATTCTGTTTTATCCTGCGAACGTTGATCTCGAAACCGCAGGTTGGCGGGCACATCTTGGGGAAATAGCGATTCATGCGCACTACCCGACCGCCAAGGTAAGCCTCTTTCTCCACCAGGATAACGCGGTAGCCAACTTCGGCAGCTTCCACCGCGGCCGTCATCCCAGCAATACCCCCTCCGATTACAAGAATTGGTTTTACATCAGCCTTCATGTTACTACCTCTTGGTACAGCATTTGACGACTGGGCTTACTGCCGGTCGTCGTTTGAAATAAGTGGGCACCTGGGGCATGATATTTAGCCGCGGCTTCACTCGCGGTAGAGTATTACCTATAATATCGATTTTTTTACTATATCACCAGGTGTTCTACCCAAGTTGCGTAATTATATATAAGACATGGAGCTCCCTGGTGTCAAGCTAAATAAATCGCTTAATAATGTAGGACGTTGACCCAAGATAACCATATTAGAATGCCGCCGCATTACATCTTTAGTATTAAATAAGATCGAGCATCATGTAGGAACGATTAAATTCAGAATATATATGGGATAAACATCCTGGTCCGCTTCATGTAGTTTCGATAAGCTTCACCAAAAAAGCGAATATTTTCAGCTTCTTCCACTTTGGCGGTCTTTGTTAGTAAAAATGTCGTAATTGCGGCTAAGCAAAAACAATCAATAGATGGTTGCTTAAAAAATATCCCCCAAGCCCCAGATAGTAATGAACTATATATAGGATGTCGTACGTAGCGATAAGCTCCTACTGTCACCAATTCGGTTGTTTTCTCAATACCTCTTAATGACGGGTCTTTCCTATCGCTTGTGGACTTCCCCAAAACGCGCAGCGCTTGGGCGCCATATACAACCATGAATAAAGAGACGAGTAACAAAAACCAGGAAATTATCTGGTATGGGCTAAATGGGTTATAAAACCATTGATTAAGGTTTAAAAGGAATAAAACTAGAATCGATTCCCAGGTTAAGAAACGATAAAATCCGTGTGATCGAATATGGCGCAATGACGGCCATGATACCCAGGCGAGTCCTATTGTCGCTACAATGAAAACGACTATCTTGATTGTAAATGACATTCCTTATTATTTTTATTATCTTAAAAGTATTATCAATTTCCAATTTTAAAAAAATACTCTGGCGTTTTCAGGCTTTTTCCTCGTATCCCTAACATGGCAAAGCTATCTTATTGATTATGTATTAGATGGGAAAACCAAATGTCAAATATATATTTCATTAAATTGATATTTGACAACATAATAAATCAAGAACTGTCTAAGGATAATTTCACTGATATTTTCTATTGAATCCCCGTCTTTTCGGCTCTATAATTAAGGGAAATTAAATAACAAAGGAATGCTCGATGAAAAAATCACTGATTCTCCTGGTTCTAGTTCTGGCAGCTTCAACTCAGGCAGACCAGAAACGTCAAATTATCTTCAATGATCTCTATAGTTTTCCGCAAATTAAAAACCTGTCGCTCTCGCCGGATAACAGAAATCTCATTTGCGAAAGCAAGATATATAACCTTGAGGATGATAGTTACGCTACCAATCTCTGGCTGGTTCCCTTAAATGGCATACCGGCTTATCAGTTTACCAACGGCAATCATGATTCATCTCCGCGATGGTCGCCGGATAGCAAAACTATTGCTTTTATTTCGGCGCGCGGTGGTGATAGTGCCGAGGTCAACATATCCCAGATATGGCTGATGCCGGCAGGCGGCGGCGAAGCCAGGCAGCTAACCAATATCAGTACAGAGGCGGATGATCCTGTTTGGTCAAAAGATGGCCGGATGATTCTGTTCGAATCATCGGTATACCCCGATTGCGAAAACGATAACTGCAACCGTCAACGCGATGAGGATAAAGCCGCTTCCAAAATAAAAGCGAAGCTCTATGACGACCTGTTGTTCCGTCATTATAAATACTGGGAGGACGGTAAGCGCAACCACATATTTAAAGTCGATGTTCAAACCGGAGAGTATCAAAATTTGACACCATTCGACAAGGATGCTCCGCCAATCGCGTTGGCGGGCGACCACAGATATTGCTTTTCACCGGATGGCAGCGAAGTCACCTTCGTAATGAATACCGATACGGTAATCGCGGTCAGTACGAATAATGATATTTTCACGCTTAGTATCAAGAACCGGCAGCTTACCAGAATTTCCACCAGTCCCGGCAATGACACTGATCCCTGCTATTCGCCAAGCGGACGATATTTAGCTTATCGGTCCATGGCACGCGCCGGTTTTGAAGCCGATCAGAAGGATTTGATAATCTACGACAGGACCAGGAAAACATTCACGAATAAAACCGAATCGTTCGACAGATCGATCGGTGAATTTATCTGGGGGCCCTATTCCAAATATATTTATTTTACGGCTGTTGATAAAGGCTGGATTAAAATTCACCGTCTGACAATCAAATCCGGTGAAATAAAAGCGTTGGTGGATGACGGCGTGTGTTCCGATATTCAGATCTCGAGTAACGGTAATCATCTGTACTATCTGAAAGCGACCGCTACCCGCCATTATGAGATATTCGAGTACAATAACAAAAACGGCAGCGAGACTCGTCTAACTCATTACACCGACAGCCTGTTTTCGCGGCTGAATTTGTCGGAGCCGGAGTATTTCCGGTTTGAAGGCGCCAGAGGCGACAGCGTTCATGGTATACTGACACTGCCGCCGGATTTCACCCCGACGCGGCAATATCCACTTACCCTGCTTATTCACGGCGGGCCGCAATGGTGTTGGCTGAGGAATTTCAACTATTACGGCTGGAATACTCAAATTCTGGCAGATCAAGGCTATGTGGTTGCCCAAATCGATCCGCATGGCAGCCGCGGTTATGGCCAGGATTTTGTCGACGCGGTTACTGATGACTGGGGCGGCGCGCCATATGAGGATTTGTTGCTGGGCATCGACTACCTGATAGCCGAGCACGAATATATCGATACCACTAAACTGGCCGCGCTGGGACGATCCTATGGCGGCTATATGATTAATTGGATTAACGGCCAAACGGACAGATTCGCCTGCCTGGTCAGTGTCTCGGGAGATTTCGATAATATCAGCGCTTATTACTCAACCGAAGAGCTATGGTTTCCCAACTGGGAATTCGGCGGTTGGCCCTGGGAGAACAAAGAAGGCTACCTGAAACATTCGCCGGCGGAGTATGTACATAATTTCAAAACGCCGACTCTGGTGATTCACGGCCAACTCGATTATCGGGTCGATGTCAGCCAGGGTTTGATGATGTTCACCGCGCTTCGGGCCAGGGATATTCCGGCCCAACTGCTGTATTTCCCGGATGAGGGTCACAGCCTGATGAAACTGCATAATATCCGGTATCAGTACGAGGTCCAGTTGGATTGGCTGGCTGAGTATTTGAAGTGATGCTTTCGATATATGGCTAGTAAGGGCGTATTGACATAAGCCCATCTTGTTACCAAGCGGCGCTTGGTAACAAGAAGTAAGGAACCTGTCATTCCCGTGAAAACGGGAATCTGGAAATTTTAAATATTGCACTGGTTAAGAACATAGATTCCCGCCTCCGCGGGAATGACAACCAAGAGAGTTTGTCATTGCGAGGAGTAAAGCGACGCGGCAATCTGTCTAAAAGCGAGGTAATTGAAATGAGTAAATTACTGGATGAGTTCAACGCCTACCGGGATCAGATGAATCAGAAAATCCTGGAGGCCGATAACAAGGTGATCAAACGTCTGTACAGCCTGGATACACTGACTTATCAGGATGGCGCGCTACCCGTTAAGACCAAGGAGATGCTGGGACTGGCAACCTCGATGGTTTTACGTTGCGATGATTGTATCAAGTATCATATAATCAAGTGCCACGACCTGGGCCTGACCAAAGACGAGTTTTTCGAGGTATTCAGCGTAGTCTGCACGGTCGGCGGTACGATAGTTATACCGCATCTGAGGCGGGCGGTGGAGTTTTTGGAGGAGCTGGGGTAGCAAGCGGCCAGCAGGTCAGGAGCCCCAAGCACCTGACGAAGTAGTATTTAGACTAGCAATAAGGGGATGAAAATGCCAACTAAGGCATTAAATACTATATTAGATCGGAATTTCGCAATTGCTGATGCCAAAGAAATTATAAATACGGCTTCGCCTGCTATCAAGGAAATTGTAAATTATTCTACGAATACATTTGCTAGGTGTGAAAAATCTAGCAAAGCTCAGGATGATGAAGACCTAGCAATTTTAATACTGTTTTTGCACACGATAGAAATGGCAGATGCTATAGAAGAACTAGTATTAAAATCTTGTTGTAATGCTATAGTCCCGCTACTCCGTAGTATTTTCGAAGCCTTATTATCAGTAGAATATATTTTAGAAGATGATTACCGACAACGAGCACTTTGTTGGAACTATAATTATATTATGAATAGAATATCAATGTATAAACTCTTAAATAAGAATACTACCGAAGGAAAAACATTTATCAAAACAATAAAAGAGGACAGACTACTTAAATCCTTGAAACCAAAAGATTTCTTAAGATCAAAAGAACCGATAGAAAATTTGAAATCCTTATTGAATAAGGAACCATATAAGGAAATTGAATCTGAGTATTTTAACTTTAAGGAGACATTTCATAGAAATCCAAAATGGTATGAGCTCTTTAACAAGCGTATGGATTTATTAACATTAGCGAGACACCTTAAAAGAGGTGCATTGTACTTATTTCTCTATAGAGGATGGTGTCAAATTACACATGCTTCAGATATCTCTCGATTTATTTCAAAAACCGACAACGGACAACCTGGAATAGTTGGTCTAAGAAATTCCAGTGAATTAGCAAATAACGTCACCTTTACATTATGCTTTATGATTGATATTAATATGCACATATTGAAAAAGTTTAGACCCGAAGAATCCATAGCTTCTTGGTATATTAGAGAAATTAGATCACGCTTTTTAAAATTAAACAATTTATCAGCAAATATAGGTATAAAAACTTAAAAAAATGAATCATGTGCAGGTGTAAATTAAAAAAAACCAATATAGCATTTAATATGCTCTTCAATCCCATTTTTCTACTAGCCCTGGCCCTCCTGCTACTCAACGATCACCTCCTCAAGGCCGCTTACCCCGGCTGGCTGACCGGCAAGCTGTCGGATTTCGCCGGGCTGTTCGTTATGGCGGTGTTTGCATACGCGGTTATGAGTGCGATAAACAGGCTATCAGGAACCGCGGCTTCTGATAGCATACACGGGGTAGGACAGACATTCCTGTCTGTCCCGGTCAAACATGAATGTTTGACCTACTGGAGGCGGCTTAAATTAAGAAGGATCATATAATGAAAAGAGTTTTATTTACCGTGCTGATTATTTTCCTTTTAATATTATCACTATCCTGCCAGGAAAAATCGAACCTAACATTCAAATACTATCGTCATATTAACATAAATACCCTGGAACCAATATTAGGTAGATACGAAGTTGAACACGATGAAGCAATGGGTATCAATTGCTACATGTTCACATATAATAATGACTCTCTTACATCAGTTGAATATCTAAAGGAAGGCATGCCGAAACTCGACCCGGAACTTGAGGTGGCAAAGATAAATATTGAATATAAAGAGACCTTTATGGAACTATCTTTCAGGAATGAAGAGGGAGATGATATAGAAAGGAGTTGCGGGCAGTTTTACCAGTTAAAGGTGATTGTTGATAGCATTGAAACTGCAATCATTAACCTAAACCATGATGGTAAAATAATGCTCGATTGTTTAGGTGTTGCCAAATATTCGATGTTTTTTAATGAAAACGACTTACCTGATATAATTTTCCGACATGACATCGATGATAGTAGAATTTTAGATAGTTATGGATTATATATGACACGCCATGTTTATGACAATAATGGGAATGAAGTTAAGGTGTCAAACTACGATGAAGACATGAGTTTACAGGTTGCGGAGAAGTTCGGGGCATCATCATTCGCAGTAGAATTTGATGAATATGGCAATAAAGTTGAATATAGGGGCTATGATAACGAGGGAAAATTAGCCATCCCGGACGACTTTGATTTCCCGTTTATTACATTAAAATATGATTACAAAGGAAATCAAATTGAATATAATTACTTTAATTCATCAGAAAGATTATTAGAAACAATCAAGAAAGACAGTAATGATAATATCGTCGAAGTAAGATATTATGACGGTGAAGGCAACCTAAGGGATGATAGTGAATCAGGTGCCGCTATAATTAAATTCGCATATAACAAAGCGAACAATGAAATTGAGCGAAGATTCTTCGATATTAACAATAATCTGACGAGTTCCAATTCAAATGGCGCCGCCGTAATCAAGACTGATTATTTTGCCGCGCATGATACGGCAATGTCGATACAAACTTATTATGATGTTAATGAGAATCTATTTGAAAATAAAAATGATGGGATTGCCACTTATCAACAAAAACATCTAATGGATTATACATATAGCGAACACTGCAATTATGATATTGATGGTAATCTTAAAAAACCAAAAGGCCTGTACTACGCGAAACATACATTCACGACTTATGAGGATTCTGGTTATACTGAGATGTGCTTTTATGAAAATAATAATGAACTTGTTACGGTTACGGAAGGCTGGGATTTCGCAATATCGAGAATTTTTGATGATGAAAACGATAGTACAATCTGTATTCAGACTATGAATAGTAGGAGGGAATTGGTTGAAGACCCTAAAACCGGGGCTGCAAGTACTAAATACGAGAGAGATGAAAATGGCAAAATGATTAAAAAAATCGGCTATGATAAAAACAATAAAATTGTATACGAGGAAATAGTCGATGAGTAAACATCTCCAAATACTACTTAAACCGGCCTTTCTAATCGCCCTCGCCCTACTCCTGCTCAACGACCACCTCCTCAAGGCCGCTTACCCCGGCTGGCTGACCGGCAAGCTGTCGGATTTCGCCGGGCTGTTCGTTATGGCGGTGTTTGTGTACGCGGTGATAGACGTGATAACCAATCGGTCCGGAGCTGCCAAATCAAAAAAATCGATATTACTAATACATGCTGTCGTAGGTACTGCTTTCATTATCTGGAAAACCGCGCCGGTTGAGATCATGTTCGCCGAGATCAACAGATTTGTTTCGATACCTCTGCCCTCGCGGGTGAAAGATATATCGGACCTGATGGCTTTATCGATATTGCCTCTTAGCTATCTCTATATCACTCGCTACAAGCGTCCTCCCCTAAAATCGATTCGACACTTAAAGCTCGGTAAGGCGGCTACAATCGGTATCCTGATAATCACCGGTCTGGCGATAATCGCCACCTCGCCGGGGCGGCGTTACGATATCAAGCCGAATATCACAATCGAGACCAACCGGGAATACGCCGAAATCCTCACGTTGTTCGAACAGGTGTTAATCGATAACGAGATAGAAATAAAGGACCAACACGCCGTTACTGACACATCATATCTGTATAAAATCGATTTCAAGCGGAAAGTGCCCCCGGATTCCAAATACGACCCCGATTTTGACCGCTGGTATGTGAGTTTCATAACATTGGTTTATTCCTCGGCCGACAAGACATTGTCGGTAGAAAGCATATACGGCTGGGTGACTTATGATTTTCCTGAAGATAAACAGCTGAGCAAATTGTATATGGCCAAGATAATCGAACCATTTCTGAATAAGATTCAGGCTGAAACTGAAGAATAAACAAGAAAAAGCACGTATTCTCACCGTTATATTCCGGTTGCCAAGATTTTTTATATATCATACAATAAATCAAATTGTAATGAAGTAGACGAATAATAAATTTTAAATATCCCGGAGGCGATGTGGAAACGATCAATGCGATTATCGGTTTTTTAAACAGGATTGCCTGGAATATTCCCGAAAGCCTGCCCTATATGATTGTACTACTGGTGGGTACAGGTATATTTATCACTATCCGGTTGAACTGGGTGCAGCTCAGGAGACTGAAGCACGCTTTCGATGTCACCCGCGGCAAATACGACAATCCTGAGGATGCCGGCGATATCACTCATTTCCAGGCTCTGTCCACGGCGCTTTCGGCCACTATAGGAATCGGTAATATCGCCGGCGTGGCAACCGCGATACATTACGGCGGCCCCGGCGCTCTGTTCTGGATGTGGGTGACCGGCCTGTTCGGCACCTCGCTGAAATACGCCGAGTGTACTCTCTCGATGAAGTACCGCAAGATCAATCCCGATGGGTCAGCCTCGGGCGGCCCGATGTATTATATCGAGCAGGCGCTGGGCTGGAAATGGCTGGCGGTCATTTTCGCGGCGGCGGCGGCGATCAGTTCGCTGGGACAGGGTAATTCGATCCAGGCTTTCACGGTGGCCGACCAATTGAAATCCGATTTCGGAATCGCCACCTGGCTAACCGGCCTGGTAATCGCCTCGCTGGTGGCGGCCGTGATTATCGGCGGTATCAAGCGGATCGCCCGGGTCACCAGTATCCTGGCGCCGGGCATGACAGCTATTTACCTGATCGGCGGATTGACTATACTGCTTCTACATTGGGACCAGATTCCGGCGACTTTCAACATGATATTCAAGTACGCTTTTTCGCCTCCGGGAATGGTCGGCGGTTTCGCCGGATCGGCTTTTATGCATACTCTGATCTGGGGGGTCAAGCGCGGCTTGTTCTCCAACGAGGCGGGCCAGGGGTCGGCGGCCATTGCCCATTCAGCGGCTAAAACCAAAGAACCGGTTCGCGAAGGAACAGTAGCCATGATGGGACCGTATATCGATACTCTCCTGATCTGCACAATCACCGGCCTGTGTATAATAATCACTGGCGCCTGGACTGTTACGGTTGACGGCCAGGCCCTGAATGGATCTCCCATGACGGCTTACGCGTTCGAGAAGGGGCTGTATTTCCTCGGCGGCTACGGGCGATATATTATTACGGCGGCGGTGCTACTGTTCGCCACTTCAACGATGATAAGCTGGTCGTATTATGGCGATCGGTCCGTGCAATATCTGTTCGGGGACGGCGCGGTGATGCCTTACCGATATTTATATATCGCCGTATTATTCGTTGGGGCGATTGCCAAGCTCGAGGCGGTCTGGGGATTCGGCGATTTCGCCATAGCCATGATGACAATACCCAATCTTATCGCCATTATCGCCCTATCCAGAGTAGTCCACAAGTTGACCGACGACTATTTCTCGCGGGAGCAAGTGCCGTATAAGAAAAAGCATATTTAGATTGTGAATTAGTTATTTGCGTAGGGGCGTATTGACATACGCCCTTTTTCATGTAGCCCGTATTTGCCCTTCCCGTCCCTTCCCATAGATTCCCGTTTTGACGGGGATGACATAAAAGTAGTTCAGACAGGAGCGCATCTACAGATACCCTTAAATATTTCTATTTATCTTCCTTAACCCAGCCATCGAGCAGTTTTATTATCCGGTCGCCGTAGGCGGCGTTACTCTCGGAGTGAGTGGCCTGAATTATCGTTGCCCCTTCCCGGTTGAGACGTTTGAATAGCTCCATTATCTCGATGCCTTGTTCGGAATGAAGGTTGCCGGTCGGCTCATCGGCCAAAATAAGGCTGGGATTGCCGATAACGGCCCGAGCCACGCCCACGAGCTGTTGCTGGCCTCCGGAAAGCTGATTGGGGAATAGATCCTTCTTGCCGACTATCTGGAATCGATCAAGCGTGTCGCAGACCATGCTCTTGCGTTCGGCGCTTTTAATTTTCTTGTAGAGAAGCGGGGTTTCGAGGTTTTCATAGACTGTTAAATCATCGATGAGATGATAAGCCTGAAAGACGAAACCGATATGCTCCTTGTGAAGCTGTGCTTTCTGCTTTTCTTTCAATCCCAAAACCGACCGATCCATCAGGTCGTATTCGCCGGAGGTGGGCGAATCCAGCATGCCTAATATGTGGAGAAGTGTCGACTTACCCGCGCCGGAGGGACCCATCAGGGTCAAAAATTCGCCTCGTTTCACTTCTAGGTTTATACCTCGCAGTATGTATGTTTTCTGGCTTCCGTTGGTATAGATCTTGGTAATATCGCGTAAATTAATCATCTTTTTATCCTCTTTATGTTAAAAATAATATTATTCATGTCGCAACGTATCAACCGGATTGGCGCCGGCGGCTTTATACGCCTGATAGCCGGCGAATAACAAAGCCATCACGAGGGCTATAAGCCCGGTTAGCGCGAAAGTACCGATTCCCACTCCAACTCTAAAAATGAATCCTTGCAAGTAATCTTTCATATATAAATACGAGAGTGGCCAGGCGATAACATTAGCTATAATTATAAGCACAATCTACTCTTTGGCCAGAAGGGAAATTAGATTGGCGGTAGAAGCGCCGAGTACTTTCCGAATCCCGATTTCTTTGGTTTTTTGAACGGCCGTAAACGACACCAGGCCGAATATCCCAAGGCAGGCAAGCGTTATAGTGATAACCGCCAGAATACCGAATATTATACCGATCCATCTATCATCATCATAATTGCCATCGATTTCATCATCAATAAACGAGTAAGTGAATAATTGTCCAGGAAGAGTCGAATCCCACGTTTGCTTTATTGAAGCAATCGATCCCGATATATTATCCGGAGGTAATTTAAGCGACAGGGTTTTCCATCTGTCCGGTCTTAAGGTAATAATCGTCACCGGCTCGGATTGCCATGTCGACGTAGAACCATGGAAATCCTTAACCACACCGATAACCTCATAAAATTTATCAGCCTTTCTATAGAACCTGTATCCTATAGGTTGATCTATTTCCAGATGCTCAACCGCGGACTCGGTGATTATTATCGGCTGTTTAAAGTCTCCGGTTATGCCATCCGAAAATCCTTCGCCACGGGTTATTTCAAGGCCGAATGTCGAAATGAAATCCTGATCGGTATTATAAGCTCTAACTATGATTTCCTTAGTCTTTTCCGGATCTGTATATAATTGATAGTAATATTCATTTGACCTGCCGGGAGGGCAATCAGAGGCGGTTACGGATACTATTTTATTTTTAGCCAGAATCGCTTTTTTCATTATCCGGCATTCCTCGGGTGCATTATCTCCGTCAAAATTCAGAACGAGAACGTTATTTTGATCGAATCCCATATCGGCATCTTTAACGAATTGAATCTGTCTGAATGTTATGATAGTACAGAACACAAATAATATCGCGATAGTGAATTGAAATGACACCAGGACTTTTCGCAGAATAGACTTTGAGGATTTAATAGCTGTTTTACTTTGAAGAACGTCTACCGGCTTCAATCGCGATATATAGAGCGACGGATAGAAACCCGACAGAACGCTGACGACTAATCCCAGCACGATAACCGAGATAATCATCATTGGATTATCGAACAAGCCTATCGTTGATGGTCTTTGGAATAACCTGTCCAAATCATGCCGGGCCAGTTCGAACAACGCCAGGCCGAAAAGCATCGATAAAGAGACCAGCACCATTGATTCGCCGATAAATTGCTTAATGAAATGAGAACGCGTCGCGCCAAAATAATAATCATCGAAAGGCATGAGGCCGACCTGATAATGTATCTGAGAGTCCGGGCCAAGGTTGTCATCCACTATTGACTGGATTTTTTGTTTTACGGCGTCGGGATCGGCATTCGCGGTCAATAATAAAAACATATGATCGGTAGGAAATCGCTGCCATGAATCTAAATCCTCGTCAAGGATCGATAAAATTGAGTAGGAACTTATGAAATCACAATGGAGACGCGTATTTCGGGGAATGTTTTGTAGAATACCGCTAATCTGACATTTAAAATTATCATTTATTGTTACCGTTTGTCCGATTGGATTTTGCTCGCCGAAATACTTATGGCCCGCTTCCTCAGTGATTAACACACCGAACGGGTCATCCAGAATGTTCTCAGTATTACCTTGTAGTAAAGGAAGAGTAAATACTTCCAGAAAATCAGGATTAGCGCAAATCATATTGCCGGCTCTGTATTCAATCCCATCGATTTTAACCAGAACGTCCGGATAGTGCCTGAAGATCGCGGCTTTCTCGATATCTGGTATATTTTCGATAATAGCCGGCCCCAGAGGGGGCATCACCCTGGCAACGCGCGACACATATTGATTAACCGAATCCGTTTCGGTATAATTACCCCAGACGCAGGAAATTCGATTTTTGTTCTCATGCATATCCTCGAAGCTGAATTCATAAAAAATATGCCCGATTACTATAATGCTGGTAGCTAATCCCATTGCCAGGCCAAATATATTTATCGCGGTATAGAGCTTGTGTTTGGTTAGATTTCTAAAGGCAACTTTCAAGTAGTTTTTAAACATTATCTGATTCCTAGCTACTCATGTCTTAAGGATTCCACCGGATTGGCATTAGCCGCAATAATCGATTGGAAGCTTATCGTCAAAAACGCGATCGAAAAAGCCAGGATTCCGGATAGTATAAAATACAACCAGCCTAATTCAATTCGATAGGCAAAACTCTCCAACCAGCTGCTCATGGTAAAATGAGCCAAAGGCCAGGCAATTATATTAGCTAGCGCGACGAGTATCAGAAAATCTTTTGATAGCAGTAACATCAGATTCGATAAGGATGCACCTAGAACTTTTCTTATCCCGATTTCCTTGACTCGCTGTTCGAGAGAAAAGGAAACCAGGCCAAACAATCCCAGACAACTGACGAAAACCGCCAGCAAGGTGAAAAATCCGAATATCTCGCCCAAATGTTGCTCGGATCGATAGAAACTATTAATTGTCTCATCGACAAAATGGTATTCGAACGCGTACTGAGGAGAGTAAGATTTCCAAATTTCATTAAGTAGACCGACCACGGCCGAGATGTCGGTTGATTTGATCCTGGCGTTCATATAATAAATCTCGTTTGGATTATTATAAATAATAACCGGCATAATTTTATTATGCATTGAACCATTATGGAAATCCTTCACGATACCGACAATTGATCCGCTGTATTCACTGACCGTCAAATCATTACCGTGGCTTTTAAAGGCAAGCTGCTTGCCGATCAACGAATCCGATCCCAGGATTCTGGCGGCGGTTTCATTTACGATAAAGCCACCTTGCTTATCGCCGGCAATATTTCCCGAAAAATCCCGACCCTGGGTAATCTCCATCGAGAAAGTTTTTATGTAATCAAAATCAACGGCCAGACTGGCCATCCGAATTTCATCGGATAGCTCTCTGGTATCCAATTTCAAACCAAAAGCTCCGGCAAATGACTCAACCGGCGGAGAACCCGCGGTAACGGCTAATATCGAAGGGTCGCGCAGCAGTTCAGCTTTGATAGTCTCATAATTTTGGTAAAAATCACCGCGCATACGCAAATATAGAAGATGTTCCTTATCAAATCCCATATTCACATCGCGCATATAATGAAGCTGACTATATATAACGGAAGCGCCCACTATCAAGAATATCGATATAGTAAACTGAATAACTACCAACGTCTTCCTGAATTTTCTGCCGCCGCTTTCCAGGTTCAAATATCCTTTCAGAATCCGTATGGGTTTAAATGATGAAAGCAAAATGGATGGATAGCTTCCAGCGAATAGCCCGGTTAGAATGGTAATACCAAAAAGACTCAGGATAATCCGCGAGTTCCCGAAGTAATCCAGAACAAGCTGTTTTGACGACCAGCTATTGAAAACCGGCAGGACCAACTCCACCAGGGCAATCGCCATTAGAACCGCGGTAAATGATGTGACAATAGATTCGCCAAGGAATTGCTTGATTATATCCGTTCGACACGCCCCGATTACCTTTCTAACGCCGATTTCCCGTGCCCGCCCGCAAGACCGAGCCGTGGCTAAATTCATGAAATTGATACAGGCGATTATAAGAATCATTATCGCCAGTGTGGAAAATAGATATACGTATTTTATTTCACCCTTGCCGGATAAGTAGTCTGTAACATCGTGATAAAGGTGAATTCTGGTAATCGGCTGAAGGTCTAAAAGAAATTCATATTTATCGGAAGCACTGTTGGAACTCAATACGCCCGATATTTTATCGGCCACATCAGTTTGAGATGAGGTTTCGCTTAATTGTATGTAGGTATAATAAGCCGAAACATCCCAGGTATCGGTTATCTGTCTTAGCCATTGAGGCCGCGAGGAAAATGGCGCCAGACAGTCGAACTTGATATGAGAGTTGGCCGGAAAATTCTCTATAACGCCCGTTACGGTATAATCCCTTCGCTCGATATTAAGGATTTTACCGATCGGATCGTCATCGGCAAAATATTTTTCGCTCATCCCCCTGGTGAGAACGATGGAAGATGGGTTGTCAAACACGCTACCGGTATCGCCTTGAATGAAGGAGATTGAAAACATATCGAAAAAGTCGGGATCGGCCAGAGCGAACAGATCGTTGTGAAAACTTTTACCGTCATATTTTATGAATTGCGGCTCGCCATTATCATATCTGGTAGCCTTGATAATTTCCGGAAATTGCCCTTTAAGAGCCGGACCAAGCGGAACCGGTGTCAGCGCCGAACGATTGCCGCCGGTTTCATCCGTCCATTCATTGGTGACCCTGAAAAGATTGTTAGCGTTTTCGTAAGATCGGTCAAAACCGAGTTCATCGCTCACCCAAAGCATAATCAGGATACAGCAAGCCATACCGACTGCCAGCCCGCTGATATTAATCAATGAATAACTTTTATGATTCCTCAGATTTCTCAAGGCGATTTTGATATAGTTTTTAATCATGACTCTATCCTTCACTATTCATGTCGCAACGAATCCACCGGATTGGCCAGCGCGGCTTTAAACGTTTGAAAACCCACGGTCAATATCGCCACGGCCAGGACGATAACCGCCGCCAGCGCATATGGGGCCAGGCTAAATTCACAGTAATAAGTCCATATGCTTCCCATTAATGAATTCAACAGAAAGTAAGCAAGTACCGATGCCAACACACCTCCAATAACTATCAGCAAAATAAATTCCTTGATAATTATGAAGCTTATATTCGATATCGACGCGCCCAATATTTTCCGTATCCCCAATTCCTTGGTTCTTCTGGCAATATTTAACGACACAAGAGCGAACAAACCCATACCCGATATTACTATTACCATCACGGCAATGTATAAAAATACCAGTTTTATACTTCGATTAACCTGTCTTTGCCCATTTAAAACGTCATCTAACCAAAAACCCTCATAGGGTCGGTGAGGGAATAGTTTTTTCCATGTCGTCTCAATACGCGAGGCGGTTCCGGTCACATCATCGCCCATTTTAATCGGCATATTTAGTAGCCTGTCTTTCGAGGCGAGGCGTAATACCGTAGGCCGCAACCTGCTTTCAACACCGTTAATATGGAAATCCTTAACCACGCCTACAATTCGGTATTCCGCGGTTGAATCGGATCTCTGGAAAGTAATTGCTTTATCGAGGGCGTTTTCCCAGCCAAATTTTTTAACAAGCGTTTCATTTACGATCGCGGCTTCGCTCATATCGGTAATACGTCCGGAATCAAATGTTCGGCCTTCAACAAGCTCAAGGCCCACAGTCTCAAAATAGTTTTCACCGATATCAAAAAGGTTGACCCTTGTTTTCCTCTGCTCGATCTCTACATCCGTATAGACGATGTAATGACCCATCAGATGTCGGGTTGCGCCGATGTTTATGATATTCGGATTATCGCTAACGGCCGACTTCATGATTTTATATTCATCTTCTCCATTAACGGGAAGCACTAGAATATTTTCTTGATCGTAGCCCAAATTAAATGTCTCAATGTATTCGGCGTTTTTACCGAGTACTAACGCGGCTATTATAGCCGTCATTGATAGCGCTAATTGGAATGTGAGTAAAATCCTGATTAGCGGATTGGTCCCGCCAAGCTTTAATTTTCCCCTGAATATACTTATGGGATTAAATTTACTTATATAGAACGCCGGGTAAGCCCCGGCCGCGACGGCCGTAAATAGTAAAAGCCCAACTAAAAATCCGACCATACCGAGGTTCTCGTAGTAATTCATCTTCAAGTCAAGTTCAGGCCATAAACTATCATACGCGGGGACAAAGATTTCAGCCAGGGCGGCGGCTACAATAATCGCGACCAGACATAAAACGATGTTTTCACCCAGGAATTGCATAACCAATTGACCGCGCCTGCCGCCTATCACTTTGCGAATTCCTATTTCTTTTAATCTTCGGGATGAGAAAGCAATGGATGTATTGATAAAATTAAAACAAGCAAGAAGCAAAACGAGAAGCGCGGTAACCGATGGCGCGATTATTGCCGCCGGATGCAAACCCTGATTAAAAGGATCGCCCAATAGCTCATGGGTGGTATTCGCCAATTGCCTTAGCGGGGTAAGATAGAATCCGCTAAATTGAAAATCCTCGTTCGCGTTATTGACGATTTGAGTGTACGTTTGAAGTTTCCGCTCGATTTCCGTTGGCGAGGTATTATCCATAACTTGAATAAATGTCGCCCGGGTAAACTTGTCCCATTCCGCGAGTTCAAAACCTCTTAAATCTTTTACCCTTTCAAATGGTACACAGGCATCGAGTATCATACTTGAATTCTTTTCCGGACGGTCTATAACGCCACGTACGATAAACTCATATTCCAGATCTCCATCGGCTCTTATTATTATCTGTTTACCGATTGGATCCTCGCCTTCGAAAAACTTCTCGGCGAGTCTATCGGAAATTATCAAGCCATTATGTCCTAATGATACGCCCTGGTTACCGGCAATCAGCGGGAATGTGAAAATATCGAAGAAATCCTCATCCACGTAGTGGATAAGCTCATTAAACACCTTATCCTCATGTCTGAAAGTACCTCCGCCCGTAGAGACACGCGAGAATTTCTCAATCCCGGGGATATCGTTTTTAAACGCGGGAGCCATTGGGATAGGAATCAAAGACCAATTTTCTCGAACATCGTCAGACATCCGGTAGCTGTTCACCAGATAAATATGATCGGCGTTTTGGTGCGCCGAATCGAAACTTTGGCTAAACTGATAATTTACATAACCGACAACGCACATAGCCATGGCAACGCCCAGTCCAATAATATTGATAATTGAATAAAGCTTGTTTTTATACAGACTTCTCAGGGCGATAATAAAATATCTTTTAAACATGGCGGTCTCCTCTTATTCATGGCGCAATGTGTCTACCGGGTTGGCCTGGGCGGCTTTAATCGCCTGGAAGCCCGCTGATAGTAATGCCAGGGCGATGGCAATTAATCCGGTTAGGGCAAATGTACCGGGTCCGATTCCGACTCTAAACGCGAATTCTCCCAATATGCCATTCATCGCCAGATAGGCCAGCGGCCAGGCGATTACGTTGGCTATAATTATTAATAAAGCGAACTCTTTAGACAACAGCAAAGCGATACCGGTAACCGATGATCCGAGAACCTTCCTGATTCCGATCTCTTTTGTTCTTTGCCCGGCGGCGTATGAAACGAGGGCGAATATTCCCAAACAGGCAATCGAAACGGTAATCAGTGAGAGCGTTAAAAACAGCGCTCCCATCGAGTCGTATTCGGAATACCTGCTCTTAATTACATCATCGAGAAACGCGTAAGTGAATTGATCCCCCGGCAGGGTAGATTCCCAGGTGTCTTGTATTGAAGCTATCGACCCGTTGATATTATCGGGAGAAAGTTTCAGACAGAGCGTTTTGCATGAATCGGGATTAAGTATAATGGCGGACATCGAGAAAAAGCCGTAATCCAATCTCGTTCCGTAGAAATCTTTAACCACGCCGATAACATCGTAAAATCCGTCCTTTCGATACAATCTATAGCCTATGGGATTGTCGATTTCGAGAACTTCAGCCATGGATTCGTTGATTATTATCGCTCTATTAATATCAGCCGACTCGCTTTCGGAAAAGTGCCTTCCCTCTATAATTTCTAAACCGAAAGTAGACAGGAAATCATTATCACCTTCATATAATTTAACCGTCAGAGGATCGCTTTCTTCGAAATCGTTTTCGGTATAGAAGCCGTGATACCTGTAAGAGCTTCGTCCCGGGGGACAATTATTGATGGTAGCCGATAATATATTTCTATCCTTCAAGATTTCATTCCTCATAATTTTGCAATTGGCGGCGGCATTTCCCCCTTCGAAATCCAGGATGAGAATATTATCTTTCTCGAAGCCGAGCTCGAAGGTAGTAATATAATTTATCTGGTTGTACAAAATAATCGTGCTGGTTGTTAAAGTTATGGCGATGACGAATTGAAAAATGACGAGGGTTTTTCTTAAAACCGATCTGGATGATTTAATACTCGTTTTGCCGCTTAATATCGTAATCGGTTTGAATCTGGACAAATATAGTGATGGATAGAAACCGGCCGTAATTGCCACGACAACCAGCAATACTATAACCGACACAAGCATCATAGGGTGGCTATAAAAATCGGCGAACATTTGCCTTGGTAAAAGCGGTTTAACCCACATCTTAAATATTTCAAAAACAACCAGGCCCAATATCGTCGATATGAAAGTTATAAGGAAGGACTCACCCATAAATTGTCTGACCAGGTGCCCCCGAAAAGCGCCAAATACTTTTCGTACGCCGACCTCTCTCATCCTGTCGGCCGATCTGGCGGTTGACAGGTTGATGAAATTCACGATAGCCAGTATCAGTATGAACCCGGCTACTATAGCCCATACGTACATAACGCTGGCTTCGCCATGAGGGAATAATTCCCCCCCGCGGCCGGACATAAAGGAACCGAAATAGATATCATCCAGAGGTTGAAGTTCGAACTGATAGCGATCCGCCATTTCCGGATTGAGATTTTCGCTTAAGATAGCCGGTATCTTTTGCTCGATCGCGGCGATGTTCGCGTTTTCATCCAGCAGGAGGTAAACATAATCCTTGTCGAATTGATCCCAGGATTTCGTATTTTCACCGATTCTATCGAGGCTGGAATAGGAAACAATAAAATCGCAATGCAATTGAGTATTTTCAGGAACATTCTTGAGAATTCCAGTAATCTGACATTCGAATTCATCGTTTAGCTTGATTACCTCTCCCAGCGGATTGCGGCCGTAAAAATATTGATCAACAATATCCTCTGAAATCAGGACGGAGAACGGATAAACCAGGGCGGTTGCGGGGTTGCCCTGGATTATTGGAAATGTGAACAGATCCAAAAAACCGGGATTGGCGCAGATTACATTTCCGCCTTGCTCATAGGTATGACGCACCGGCCCGCTATCGGTTTTAAAATTAAGTCCATCCAGTTCTATTGTCGCGTTGCCAATCACTCTGAAAATGGCGGCTTGATTAACCTCGGGAAGCTCATCAACCAGAGCCTGGCCCAAAGGCGCCATCACCCGGGCTGATCGTAGCTCCGTGTCTTCGGCATTGTATTGCCCGTTCACGCGGTAAATATGATCTTTGTTCTCATGAGCATCTTCGAAACTGAGTTCAAAGCTTACATGTCCGATCATTATCAAACATAACGCGAGGCCAATAGCCAGGCCGAATATATTGATTAACGTGAAAAGTTTATGTTTGGCCAAATTTCTGAATGCTATTTTCAAGTTATTTATCAACATAATTCATACCCCGCTATTCGTGTCTCAAAGTTTCGACCGGATTGGCAATGGCGACTTTAATTGCCTGAAAGCCCACCGTCAGCCAGGTGATTATCACCGCCAGAACTCCGGCGACAGCGAAAATTTCAAAAGTCAGCGCTATCCGATAAGCATAATTCTCAAGCCAGCGATTCATAGCCCAATAAGCGATAGGCCAGGCTATTAGATTGGCGATTCCCACAAGAATAACATACTCTTTCGATAAAAGCATTGCCAGGTTCGCGACCGAAGCGCCGAGTACTTTGCGTATTCCCATTTCCTTTGTCCGCTGCCGCGCCATATAGGATGCCAGGCCGAACAATCCGAGGCATGAAATGAATATAGCGACAAGCGTGAAATACTCCACCAGGCTCCCCAATCTCTCCTCGGTTCGATATTGGCTATCGATGGTTTCATCGAGAAATCTGATTTCGAATGGATAACCGGAATTGAATCTGTTCCATGTAGCTTGGATAGCTCCAATTGAAGCCGTCAGATTATCCGATTGTACTTTTAAATACATGAAGTTCATCCAGTACGTGTCAATTTTCAATACAATCGGATTGATTTCATTTTTCAGAGATGTCGAATGATAATCTTTAACCACGCCTATGATAGTGCCGGTCGAATTCCAAAAAGAAAACCATTTTCCCACCGGCGACTCAATCCCCATCTGCCTGACAGCCTCCTCATTAAGTATATATGCCGCCGATGAATCGGTGGAGAATTTTCGTGAGAAACTTCTGCCTTCAGCCATTTCCATATTGAAAGTTTCGAAATAGTCATAACCTACCAGGGCGGCGTTTATGCGCAAATCATGCCCCGGCGATCTGCCCTCCCAGTCCATTCCTCCGGGAGATGAGCCGATATTGAAGGGAAGCTGGAACGAGGCGGTAACATTGACTATGTCGGGATTACGCAGCAACTCGGCTTTCAAGGCATTGTATTTATCGACATTCCCGCTATTGAGCCGCGTATATATTATCTGTTCTTTATCAAAGCCCAAGTCTTTACTCTTCATGAAATCGAGTTGTCTGGAAATTATAATGACGCCGATCACAAGGATAATAGATACCGAAAATTGGACAACAACCAGAATCCTTCGAAATACCGGACCCCTTGAGCCTGAACCTAAAACATTTTTCAACACATTAACCGGTTTATACGATGATAAAAACAGGGCCGGGTAGATTCCCGACAGTATTCCGGTAAACAACGCTATCGAAAATAATCCGACTATCATCCTTAAGTTAACGAAGTAATTCATCGCCATGTGTTTCGCGGATAGTTCGTTAAAAATCGGAAGTAATAATTCAACCAGAAGTACGGCCAGTACAAGCGCTATAAAAGATAAGACGACTGATTCGCCTAAAAATTGAATAATGATGTTCGATTTACCGGCTCCTACCACTTTTCTCAAGCCGATCTCCCGGGCCCTGCCGCTCGACCTGGCGGTAGCCAGATTCATAAAATTGATACAGGCAATAACAATAATTAGCATAGCCAGTGAGAAAAATATCCAAACATACTTGATATCACCCCGACCGGGAAGATCGAAGATTAGATTAGAATGAAGATGAATCATTTCAAACGGCTGAAGGTAAGGGCGATCATTGGATTTAGAGCGATACTTTTTAATGATGCCGGATATCTTATTATCGACATCAGACTGTGAGGCGGTTTCATGGATTTGGACGTAGGTATCATATCGGTAAGCTTCCCAGGAATCTATCATCTCCAATTTTCGGCGATACTCAAATGGTACCAACAATTCAAATCGCAGTGATGAGTTGGCGGGGAATTCCTTTAAAACCCCGGTTACTGTCAGGTCGGTACTATTATCGATTTTGAGCGTCTTGCCCAGCGGTTCATCATCGCCGAAATACTTTTGAGCCATCGCCTCGGATAATACTATGGAGTTGGGGTCTGAAAGGGCTGTCGCCTTATCTCCCTTAATAAGGTCAAACGAAAACATCTCGAGAAAGTCGGGATCGGCCATCTGAGCCCGCTCGCTAAAATTTTTATTGGCGTAATTTAACGTAGTCGAGACGTAGCATGACCTTGTGGACCTGATAACTTCTGGTATTTCATCTTTAAGCGCGATCGCCAACGGCGCGGGAGTTGCTCCGATATGCTTTACCTGGTCGGCGCTGTGATCCTCTATAGCCACTCGATAAAGGGTATCGATCTCTTCGTGGAAACCGTCGTAGCCAAGTTCATCCTGCACCCAGAGCATAATCAGGATGCAGCAGGCCATACCCACGGCCCGGCCGGCGATATTTATAAACGAATAGCTTTTATGGCGAACGATATTTCTGATCGCGACTTTGAGATAATTAGTAAGCATGTCTTAAACTTTCGAGTCATTCATGTTTTAACGCGTCTACCGGATTGGCTATTGCCGCTTTCAAGGATTGGAAACCGACTGTAGTCAGGGCAATAAACATCACAATAGCGCCGGCAAGAACATACATACTCCAACCGAAGGTGGCGCGGTAGGCAAACTCATTTAGGGCGCGATCTAAAACGAAATACGCGACCGGCCAGCCGATCAAATTGGCAATTACGACAAGAATCAGTGTTTCCTGCGACATGAGGGCGATTATATTGGCTATCGTGGCGCCGAGGACTTTGCGAACGCCAATTTCCTTGGTTCGCCGCTCGGCAGTGAACGAGGCCAAACCAAACAAGCCGAGGCAAGCAACGAATACGGCTATCAGAGAAAACGATGAGAGCAGTGTCCCGATTTTCTCTTCGTCATTATAATTCTCCTTAATGGCTTCATTTAAAAACGCGTAATCAAAAGGTAATTCCGGGAATATTCTTTTCCAGTTATCTTCCACGTTTGATATCGATTCAGGAATATTTTCCGGATTTAACCTGACAGCCATTAATCGATGGGGATCGAGGTTTAATCTGATCATACACGGCATTATCTCAGTGTGCAGCGAATGTATATGGAAATCCTTGACTACTCCTATAATGTTATATTCCGTTTTGCTGGCCAATAATTTGAAACCTATGGGATTATAGATTTCATATTCGACAGCGGCGGCTTCATTAATAATAACCGGATTATTAGCGGGGATATGTTCATCCAAAAAATCCGTTCCTTTTATCAAAGTCAAATTAAAAGTCGATAGAAAATCGGCGTCGGCGCTGAAACAGTTTATAAGCGTCGGATCCTGGTCACTCTTGTTTTCCGGTCGTATCGAGTAAAGATTATATCTGTTTTCGCCGGGGACGCACTGGGTAATCGTGGAAGCTTTAACAGAATTACTACTGCTGATTTCGCTTTGTAATACCCGGTATTTCTTATTTGATATATCGTCATCCAAATTTATCAGGATTACACTATCCTTGTCGAATCCCAGGTCGGTCGTAATAGAATAACTTATCTGATTATATAAGGCGAAAGTCGTGCAGAGTAATGTTAAGGCGATAGTAAATTGCACGACAACGAGGATTTTCCTTAATAACGATCCCGCTGTCCCGCCCGGTGACGATCCTCGCAACACATCAGATGGGCGAAACTTCGATAAAATAAAGGCCGGATAACTGCCGGAAAACAGGCCGACTACCAGAATCATACCGGCAATCGAGCCTACAAGATATGGATCCTGCAGAATATTAATTGCCAGTTCTCTGCCTAGAAAATTCTCCAGAAAGGGTATTGAAATTTCGAATATCGCTATCCCGAGCAGCATCGCCACGAGAGTGAGGATTAAAGATTCACCGATAAATTGCTTAACCAGTTGCCCCCGGAACGCGCCAAGTACTTTGCGAACACCCACTTCTTTAATCCGATGGGATGTTTTGGCCGTTGCCAGGTTAATAAAATTGATACAAGCTATTATTAATATCAAAGCCGCTATCCAGGAGAAAACATAGATGATGGTCAAATCGCCGTCGGGGGTAAGCTCGTAACTCAGATTCGAATGAAGATAAATTTCTCCTAACGGCTGAAGCTTTAGGTTGAACATTTTCGCCTCGTCGGGTTCAAGATATAGCTCCAGCACGGCCGGAATATTTTGTTCAACTTCATTGGGATCGGAACCTTCGAGTAGCAACAGATAAGTATAATCCTGAAGGATATTTGTCCAGGATTCAACATCCTCGCCGATTTTTTCCAAAGTCGCGTAAGAGATAATAAAATCGCTTCGGATTTGGGTATTGGCGGAAATCCTATCGGTCACGCCGGTAATCTGAAATTCATACTCATCCATCAGCTTGATAGTCTTGCCAAGGGGACTCTGGTCGGCGAAATGATTTCTGCTGACATCTTCGGAAATTACAATTGAAAACGGGGCGTTCAGGGCTGATTCGGAATCACCCTCTTTAAGCGGCATTGTAAAGATATTAAATAACGATGGTTCAGCGGCAAACACTTTGCGTTCAACAATTGCATCATTGAAACCAAACTCTATCGGTATATCCCATAATCGCCTGACGCGCACGGCATGTTCAACTTCGGGAAGATTTTCAGCCAGCGCGGGACCGGCGGCGGGCATGATGCTCGCCATTGATACACCGGAATCGCGAAACTGATAAGAACCATCGACTCGATAAATACGTTCCGATTTTTCGTGACAGTGTTCAAATCTCAGTTCGTTACTAATAAAGCCGATTATCAACAGTGACACCGCCAGACCAATAGCCAGACCAAAGGTAGTTATCAAGACATATTGCTTTTGTCTTAGTAATACTCTGAAGGCGACTTTGAGGTAATTCTTAAACATGGAACTTGCCGTTAATATTCTCTGTCACGATATGTCCGTCGAACAGATGAATCGTGCGGTTTCCATACTCGGCGTAGGCCGGCGAGTGAGTAACCATTACGATCGTTGTGCCAGATTCGTTGAGATTACTGAGAAGCTGCATTACTTCATCGCCATGTCGGGAATCCAGGTTACCGGTCGGCTCATCGGCTAAAATCACTTTTGGTCGGGCCACTACCGCCCGAGCCACCGCCACTCGCTGTTGTTGGCCGCCGGAAAGCTGCTGGGGAAAATGATTCTTGCGAGCCATAATCTGCATCTGCTCGAGGACATCCTCCACCCTGGTTTTCCTCTCGGACGGTGGAACTTTTAGATATAGAAGAGGAAGTTCGACATTCTCGAACACGGTTAACTCATCGATTAGATTAAAGCTTTGGAAAACGAAACCTATACTGCCTTTACGTAAAAGCGCCCGCTGCCTTTCGGAAAACTTCGAGACCTCTTCCCCCAGAAGGTAATATTCGCCATCTGATGGATTATCCAGAAGTCCCAGCAGGTTGAGAAGTGTCGATTTCCCGCATCCTGATGGGCCCATAATGGCAACGAATTCGCCCTGTTTAATCTCCAGATTGATATTATTCAAAGCGGTGGTTTCCACTTCCTCCGTTAAATATATCTTCTTCAGATTTTCGATTCGAATCATGGATAACTCCTCTACTTATTCTTAAGGCTAAGCCTTTCATAATCTTTATAATATGAATATGATGATGTTATCACTTTATCTCCGGGTTCGAGTCCATCTAAAACCTCATAGACCTGAGTATTGTATCTACCCAGACTGACTTTTCGGCGGATAGCGAAATCGCCCGATTTATCAACCACAAATACCCAGTTGCCGCCAGTATCCTGGTAGAATCCGCCTCTGGCAAGCATTACCGCTTCAGACAGTTCACCCAGAGCAAGCCGGATCTGCACTGTTTGGCCGCGCCTGATCCCTTCTGGCTCATCGCCGATGAATTGCATATCGATTTGAAATCTGCCGTCTCTCACTTCCAGATAGACTTTGGATATAAATAAAGGATATGTCTGGCCGGCAATTTTCACTTCGCCCTCTTGCCCATCGCTTACCCGTGATATATAATATTCATCAACTGTCACGCCGACCTTAAAGCCCTCCAGGACATCTATCTGTCCAATACGCGTTCCCTTGGATTTCGTTACGCCGACTTCGGCATCAAGTGAAGTAAGATGACCTTCAATAGGGGCCTTGATAATAAGATTTTTTAATTTCTGTCTAACGATTTGCATGTTTTCTTCCATGCGCGTGACAGAAGCTTCTAATTGTTCAACTTGAATCGCCCGTAAGAGCGAATCCTGCTTCTGGGTTTCAAGGATTAATTCACGCTTTCTCACCCAATAATCATATTCATCTTTGGCTTGATCAAATTGATTTTGTGATATGAGATCTTTGGCTCTCAACTCGACAAATTGATCATATTCGCGTTTGGAACTGCCTATCTGGCGATCAATTTCCAGCAGATCGCCGCGCAACCTCAAGCTGTTCTGCTCCATCGCCAAACGGGTATTGCGGAGATTATTGACCTGCTCAAACAACTGAGCCTCTCGATACATAACATCCAGATGAAGGTCGGTGTTATCGAGTTGGAGGATTTCATCACCGACTTCTACATAGCTGCCTTCCTCAAGGAAAATCCTCTCGACCATCCCCCCCTGAATAGCATCAAGGTAGAAAGTCTTGATCGGCTTAATAGTGCCGCTGACCGCAATAAACTCCTGAAACTCACCATAAACGACCTCGGAAATAGTCAACTTCTGCGATTCTATTTTCAAGGTAGATTCACCGCCGACAGTGGCGAATCCATAGACAATCGCCGCCAGCAACAAGGCCGATCCGGCCAGCATGGCGATTCGCCGCGGCGTAAATCTTTTCTTTTCTATTGGACGATCCATAATCTCTTTTGTTTCGGTTTACTCAATTGATTTTTCCTTTTTTCATCAGCTAACAATGCAATTTCTATGCCAATGTACAATTCGCTTAATATCATGAGCTTAACGGTAATTAGCGGGGCGTTCACTGTCCGAATATGGCGTTTTAGGTGTACGCCAACGGACAGTTGCTCGTCTACCCGACCGCTGCATGATTATTTTTAATCTCAATGAGGATACTTAGCTGAGCGAATTCGATTTAAAAGCCAATGTGGAATTTGAAACGATTGTTACTATAACTGCTTATAATTCAAGAATTAGCAAAAATCCAAACCAATTCGGAGGTTTTCAACTTCAGCTAATGAATAGTCAGAAAAAAATAATTTGGCGTTCGGCGATTAAATTCGTATGTTTTTTGCATCATGTTATTTTCAATAAAACGATTGTCGGCTTTTTTGATCGTGATATAGCTTTAGTCAATCGAAGAACATGAAATGATTGGATGATCATGGACAATAAAACAGGTCAAATACTTATTATTGATGATGATGAAGATGTTCTGCAAGCGGCCAGGCTCTTCCTGAAACAACATATTGCCACAGTCCACACCGATAAGAATCCCAAGCGTATCCCCGAACTGCTCGCCCAGAACAACTATGATGTCATATTGCTCGATATGAATTTCACCAGGGATGTAGCCAGCGGTAAGGAGGGATTCTTCTGGTTGGATAAAATCCTCAAAATCGACCCATCGGCCGTGATTATATTAATTACCGCCTTTGGCGATATTGAGATGGCCGTCCGGGCAATTAAATGCGGCGCAACTGATTTCGTGTTAAAACCCTGGCAAAATGAAAAGTTTCTGGCCACTATTTCAGCCGGTATCAGCTTAAGGAAATCCAAATTCGAGGTGGCCAGCCTGAAATCCAGGGAAAAACAACTTGCCGCCGACCTCGACTATAAGTTTCATGGCTTCATCGGGCAATCACCGGCGATCAATGATGTTTTCGAAACAATCGCTAAAGTAGCCAGGACCGAGGCCAATATACTTATCCTGGGCGAAAGCGGAACCGGCAAGGAACTAGTCGCCCGCGAGATTCACCGCCAATCTCAGAGAGCCGACCAGGTTTTTATCGCTGTTGACATGGGAGCATTGACTGAAACGCTATTCGAGAGCGAGTTATTCGGGCATAAGAAAGGGGCATTCACCGATGCCAGGGAGGATAGGGTCGGCAGATTCGAAATCGCAACCGGCGGAACTCTCTTTCTCGATGAGATCGGTAATATACCGGTGCCTTTACAGGCGAAACTTTTATCTGTTTTGCAAAATCGAGAAATTACCAGAATCGGTTCAAATAAGATCACGCCGGTTGATGTCAGACTGATCTCGGCCACTAACATGCAGCTGCACAAGATGATCGAAGATAATACTTTCCGCCAGGATCTGCTCTATCGAATCAATACCGTCGAGATAAAGCTTGCGCCGTTGAGAGAACGGGTTGAAGATATACCGCTTTTGGTCGAACATTTCCTTGGTATTTTCGCTCGTAAATATAAAAAATCGCTTAAGAAAACCCCGGCATCGACTCTAAGGAAATTGGGCAAATACCACTGGCCGGGCAATGTGCGTGAACTTAAGCACGCAGTCGAGCGAGCGGTTATAATGAGCGATTCCGATATACTTCAGCCGGAAAATTTCTTTTTCTCCGGCGCTACCTCCGATCAGGTAGGCCTGGAGCTGGAGAGTTATGACCTCAACGAAGTTGAAAAAGAGGTAATTCGCAAAGCGCTAGGTAAACATCAGGGCAATGTTTCCCAGGCGGCTAAAGATCTCGGCTTAACCAGAACATCTTTATATAGAAGAATGCATAAATATGGCCTATAGATTTTTTCGCCTCAACTGTATTTTAAGAGTTGTACTCCTGGCGACGACTATTTTGATCTTTGTTTATATGATATTGAAATCCTCACTGATAATTACCAGCCTGCTAGTCGGTGTTTTTATCATTATCCAGGTTTTATCGCTGATACATTATATAGAGAAAACCAATCGAGACCTGGCCGCTTTCCTGGCCTCGATAAAATACTCAGATTATTCCAGCGAATACAATCCCGGAACTTCAGGAAAATCTTTTAGAGAGTTAAACGCGGCTTTTAAGAACGTTTTTGACGAATTCCGACGTATCAGATCGGAGAAAGAAGAGCAATATCATTATCTACAGACCGTTGTGCAGCATATTGGACTGGGCATCCTGGCTTTTGATCAAAATGGCGAGGTTGACCTGATAAACAGCGCCGCACGGCAATTGCTCAGAGTTAATCATCTTAAAAACATTAATAGTCTGCGATCCTTTTCCGAACAATTTTACGATACATTAGTGCAACTAAAGGCCGGTGACAAGAAACTGGTTAAAATCGAAAACGGGGCCGAACCTCTAAAAATAGCAGTATACGCCACGAAATTTAGACGTCTTGACCGGGTGATAACGTTGGTGTCGATGCAAAACATCGAAAGTGAACTCGCCGAGCAGGAAATGGAATCATGGCAAAAACTGATCAGGGTATTAACTCATGAAATAATGAACTCAGTAACCCCTATCGCGTCACTGGCTTCGACTGTCAGCGGCTTAATCACGAAAACAGGCAAAACTGAGCAGGGCAGTATTGCCAAATTCGATATCGAAACGATCGAGGATATACATCAAGCGGCCGCTACTATAGAAAAGCGCAGCCGGGGCTTGTTGGGTTTTATCGATGCCTATAGAAACCTTACCCGGATACCGACCCCAAATTTTCAAATAATAATGGTTTCGGAGTTGTTCGGTTGGGTCGAGCAACTGATGAGAAATCAATTAAAAGAAAAGAATATCAAGCTTGAAATCGAGGTTGAGCCCCAAACCCTGGAACTGGCCGCCGACCGGGAATTAATTGAACAGGTCATAATAAACATGATATTGAACGCGATTCATGCTCTGGATAATATCCCGGACGCCAAAATTAAACTAAAATCCCGGTTAGGCGATAACGGACGAACAATTATCCTGGTATCTGACAATGGAATAGGTATTGATGAGGAGGTAAAAGAGAAGATTTTCCTGCCGTTTTTTACAACCAAGAAGGAGGGCGCCGGCATAGGTCTGAGTCTCTCCAGACAAATTATGAGACTTCATAAAGGAAATATCACCGTGCTATCGGAGCCCGGAACATCAACGACCTTCAGTTTAATATTCTAAACTATCATAACAGAAATATTCGATATAATTAACCGTAAGCGAAAAAGGGCGCGTTACAGCGCCCGGATTTCAACTCGCAGAAACTGATCGATTAAAAATTATTCATCTTTACTGAGCATTTTCTCTGATTTGATGAGCTCGATATCGAGATTAATTGTCACATCGTTGCCGACGACCAGCGAACCATCCTGGAGTTTATTCTCCCAGGCGACATTATAATCCTGACGGTCGATTGTAGTTGTCGCGCTGAAACCGGCCCTGGTATTGCCATAGGGACCTGTGATCGTGCCGGAGTACTCGCTCTCCAGAGTTACCGGCAAAGTAACATCCTTAATTGTCAGATCGCCCATAATTTGAAAATGGCCTTCTTTGGGATTAGTGACTTTAGTCGATTTAAAAGTCATCGTCGGGTGTTTTTCGACATCAAAGAAGTCAGGCGAACCGAGGTGGCCATCCCGTTTCTCATTATCAGTGTTAATCGAGGCCATCTGTATCGTAACATCTATAGACGCGTTGTCGAAGTTTTTACCATCGAACATGATATGCCCGGAGTAATTATCGAACTTACCCTTGACATTACTTATCACCAGATGCTTAACCGAAAAGCCGACATTCGAATGTACCTTATCGAATTCCCACATCTGGGCATTTGAGGTTATGGCAAAACCCAGAACCAACACAAATACTAATGATAATTTCTTAAACATTTAAGCTACTCCTTTTTTCAGTTTATTAATCAATTATTGCTACAACATTCTATTTCTACAAACCAGCCCTCGTTACGAATTGCATTTTGAAGTTGTTATAATGAACTAACCGAATGGTGAGACAGTTCCAATAGAGTCGCGAGGTTTTTTTTGATCATTATTGGGGATGATTACCTGCTTTATCAACGAATCAGGGATATCTATATTGTGATAAAATTCACAACTTATTGTGAATGAAAGAGTTATTAATCCCACCTGTTTGTCGTGGATTAAATAAATCTATTATATTGCTATAGTGTCACTTACCTTGATGTTTCATGAAAATTTCACTTGCTTTATAAAACTTATCAGTTTACTATGGTTTAGGTAAGATAATGACGATTAGGATGGTAAGATGAAATTTTCTACTCGAGCAAGATACGGGCTTCGCATGATGGTCGAATTGGCGCGTTGCCTGGAAAAGGAACCGTTGGTGAACCTGAAGCAAATTGCCAAAATCACCAAAATATCGGATAACTACCTCGCCCAATTGGCAATATCCTTAAAAAATCATGGATTAGTTTTAGGGATATCGGGTAAGAAAGGCGGTTATAGATTAGCCAGGCCCGCGAATGAAATTACAATCGGAGAGGTTATACAGGCGGTATCAGGACCGTTAACGATTACCGAATGTGTAAACCATCCGGATATTTGCTTGAACAGTAGTTTTTGCGAGGCCAGGGCAATATGGGTATTAATTAATGACAGTGTCGTTCAGGTAATGAACCGTTATTCGCTGGCACAATTAATCAACAAAAACTGGTTATCCGATATCAAACAACGACACACTGAAATACAATTACTTAACCCGGATGTTGTGATGGCTGAAAACAGCGATGAGTATTTACTCGGCTGCCCGGGGTACACGGCCGAGAATTAAGCAAATCGGATACGAAAACAATGGGAAAAATAATGGTAGTAACAATCAATAACACGAAAGGTGAAAAAGAATGATCTTGAGTATTTTCACCTACCTGTCGGTAGTAATTTTCGCGGCGGTGGTCATTTACCGGTTTATCAAGGTAGCTTCAACGCCGGTACATCTGAGATGGGATTTATATCCCGTGCCGCATGAAGGTTTTAAGAAAGCCAAATACGGCGGCTCGTATTACGAGGAACTGGACTGGTGGATGAAAAAAAGGCGCGTCTCCAAGGCCAGCGAATTATCGGTAATGATACCCGAGATATTGTTCCTCAAAGGCGTTTGGGAATCTAATAAAGGATTATGGTTCTGGTCCTGGGCTTTTCATTTTGGACTGTATCTGGCCATATTAACTGTCGTTTTGATCTTCAGTTCGGTCGTATTCGGGACGGCGAGTTCTTTCGGTTCGTTACTGGCCGGCACTGGCGCCAGGGTTTCCATGGCAGCCTACATCCTGGGCGTTATCGGATGTTTGGGGATGTTAGTCAAGCGGCTGACCGATTCCAAACTAAAACCATTTACCGCGGCCTCGGCTATATTTAACCTATTGTTCATACTGGCGATTTTCGCGACCGGCCTGGCCGCTATTCTAAAAATCGGGCAGAATGAAATGTTCGCGCAATTTCAACAATATGCTTCCGGACTAATATATTTTGAATCCGGCGCCGCCATGGAAACGATCGTCGCCTGGCATATCACTATCACCTTGCTGTTTATGGTCTACATGCCTTTTACTCATATGTCCCATTTTGTATTGAAGTGGTTTACTTATCACCACATCAGGTGGAATGACGAGCCCAACACCAAGGGTTCGAAACTGGAAAAGGAAATAATTGAATGCCTCAATATGAAGCCAACGTGGGCAGCCAGGCATATCAGGGCTGACGGCAAAAAAACCTGGGTAGATATCGCAACCGATGAGGTATTCAAAGATGAAAAAAAATAAACTTAAAATAAAAGATTTCGGCAAAGACACGGATCAACTGGCTCATATCGAACCGCGGGATTTAATGCCGCTCCCGCCGCCTTATGATAAAATAGAGGATGAGCCCAAATGGCAGGAAATCAAACAGGATGTTAAAGATAAATGCGAATGTTCTCTTGATGATACCGTAGTCTTAGCGATACCCAAACCCAAGACACCGGAGGAGGAAAAAGAACTCGTAAATAAATTCCTTTCAGGTTTAAAAAAACTATTTGAAAAAGAAAACAATTGGCCCTTCCTTCAGCAGCTCATGTTGTCGCTGGAAAACTGTGCCAAGTGTCAGACCTGCGTCGATTCATGCCCAATCTATGAGGCCTCGGGAAACAATGATTTGTACCGGCCGACTTACCGCTCGGAAATCTGGCGCCGAATCGTAAAGAAATATGTTCTGAAGAAGCCGTTCGCCAAATTTACTGACGGTGATATCGATTTGAACTGGAAAACCATCGCTCGTTTGCTTGAGTTATCATATCGTTGTACTATCTGCCGTCGATGCGCGCAAGCCTGCCCCATCGGTGTTGACAACGCGCTGATTACCCATGAGCTTCGAAAAGTATTCTCACAAGAAATGGGGATAGCGGCCAAGGAAATTCATGAAAAAGGTTCGGTACTTCAATTGCAGGTGGGCTCTTCGACAGGTATGAATACCGAAGTTGTTAAAGATAATATTGATTTTATCGATGAGGATATGACGGAATTAACCGGTTTGGAAGTTAAAACGCCTTGGGACGTGAAAGGGGCTGACGTTCTCCTGCTTCACAATGCCGGTGAAATTATCGCCTGGCCCGAAAATCCCGGAGCGTTCGCTATCATTCTCCAGGCGGCCGGAATTAGCTGGACTCTGGCTTCGGAAGCGGTGGCTTATGATGGTATCAATTATGGTCTATGGTATGATGATACCCAATTAGCCAAAGTAGCCTTAAAACACGTTCAGGCTGCCAAGAAACTGGGCGTAAAAAAGATCGTTATCGGTGAATGCGGGCATGCTCATAAAGCATTGACCGTAATCGCTGATCGAATTTTAACCGGCGACCTGAATGTGCCCCGTGAAAGCGCTATGACATTACTTGAAGATATCGTCATGAACGACAAAATCAAACTTGACCCGTCACGAAACAATTTCCCGGTTACGCTGCACGATCCTTGCAATATGGTTAGGTTGATGGGAATCGTCGAGCCGCAGCGACGAATCCTTCGGAAGATTTGCCCGCAATTCCGCGAAATGACTCCTCACGGTGTTCATAACTATTGTTGCGGCGGTGGTTCCGGTTTCGCGATTATGTCGGGACATAATTTTAACGACTGGCGCCTTTCCATCTCCGGGCGCAAGAAACTAAAACAGGTAATTGACGCGTTTTCGGATAAACCCGGGCCTGAAACGCCTAAGTATCTTTGCGCCCCCTGTTCTAACTGTAAAGGGCAACTTCGCGACCTTCTGCAGTATTACGATGTCAAGGAAAAGTCGAACATCATTTATGGCGGATTGGTTGAACTTATCGTAAACGCGATGGTTGATGTAAAAGAGGGCTTCATTTCCTGGGATGATGCTTTTTAGATTTTCGCATAACAGCTGAATATCCAGGCTGCCGGATTACCAGGTATTCCGGCAGTTTTTTATGGTATTCGTACCATTGATTCCCTGAGATAAATCACGCCAGGCGAGCGTTGCCTAGGGGTTAGTTATTGACTTCAGGCGGTATTAACCACCGCGCCGGAGGTTTCAGTTCTAATTGGGGAAGCTTGCCCGGTATACCCAATATCGGATTTTTGGTTTGCTGATCTAAGTCGTCTCACTGCTTACAGATAATCATTGACACCCTAAATTACTTTATTATATTATTATTGGACAGTAATTAATTCGGCATCTATGATCTGATATGAAAACTATAAACAAGGAAAAGTATTATGCGGTCGATTTCAATCTTATTATCATCTTCCTTGATTTTAATTTTAGTCCTGGCGGTAACCGGCGCCGTGGAAAAGAATATCACCACAAGCAATATCGCGCCAATTATAACTCCTTTGAAAGCCGAGAAGCATCCTTCTGTTCATGGCAACTTTATTTTTAAAGGTACCGGCGGTCAACCATCCACTACGCTTGATCAGTTCTGCCCCACCAACTCGTTTTTCGATCAACCTCCCACACCTATTTCCGATGATTGGGGACATTATATCAGCGAACAAAATCCCGGCTTTAGATGTCATGAAAATTTTAGCAGCGTCGAAGGAATCATCTGCGAAATCCAATTTTGGGGTTTGAATATGGTACTTGATGGGGAATGGGGCGATTGCGAATCTCCAGAAAACCCGATGCCATTTGAAATCATCTTCTATGAAGATTACAACGGCGAACCGGGCGAAATAATCCAGTCGTTCGCGCCTACGCTTGCCGGCACACCCACCGGTGAATTTTACAATCAATATGAGTTGAAGGCTTACGAATTCGAACTGGATCCCTGCTTAGATATAATTAATGGCTGGATTTCTATTCAAGGCCAGGGAGATATTGATTGCTGGTTTTTGTGGACCACGCATGGTGTAGAAGGCGAGGGTTACGCGTTGATGAACGGTTCGCCAATCGACTCCGACCTCAGCCTCTGCTTAACCGGTGACCCTATTGACAGATACGGTGCCTGCTGTGATGACATTACCGGCTACTGCATAGATGATATATTGATGGAGGATTGCCCGCCGCCGCTTCGCTGGGCTTATAACGCGGCATGTTTTGATTTGGTACCGGAATGCGGCACGATACCCGGCGCGTGCTGTGACGATTCGGATGGCACATGCCAGGATGATGTACACCAGATGCATTGCCCACCGCCTTTGCGCTGGGAGGCATACGCGCTCTGCCCCGAACTCGATCCACCCTGCGGGGGTTGTCCCGAAGACACTTTGACTATTAATATATTCACCGATGAATACCCCGAGGAAACCACTTGGGATCTTATGGCTCGTAATACAGGCGAAATTATTGCCTATGACGGACCCTTGGAAGACCAACTTACTCTTCACACCTGGGAAATCTGTATCGATTTCGATGGCTGTTTCGATTTTACTATCTACGATTCATTTGGCGACGGTATATGCTGCCTTAATGGCGAAGGCTACTACGAAATTTATCTCAACTCGGCAATAGTCGCTTCGAATTACCACTTCACGGGCAGCGTGGATATTGCCACCGATATAGGTAGCGGATGTGAACCATTGATAGGCGCATGCTGCGTGGATGGGATATGCGAAGTGACAAACACTGAAGAAGAGTGCAGTGAACTCAGCGGTCAGTGGTATGAGGGCGAAACTTGTCCCGAATTCGAATGCCCGACCGGTCCGTGTGATGGCGCGATATACTCAAACGGCGTCTTCATTATGGATTATGGTTCACCGGCCAGCCAGTACGCCGGCGATTACCCGTTCGCGGCCGGCGCGGCCGATGACTTTATCCTGCCCGGCTCTGATCCTATCAATATCACCGGTGTCACAGCCTGGACGACTCACTGGAATGGCGCCGAAGGTCAGGGTCCGAATCTGTACGAGGGAGTTAATGTAACCGTTTACGCGGATTACCAGGGCGCCCCCGGCGGCGAGTTGCTGGATGATGGCACTCGTATTGAATACACCGACGGCGGTATAGTTTACACGACCAGGGTAGACGATTTTGCGTTCGAACAGGAATATGAGCCTTGCACCGGCGACATGTGGCGACTTGAGCTTCCGGTGGACGTAATCCTGACCGGCGGCATTACCTACTGGCTGGAAATCCAGCCTGTGCTGCCATTCTCCGGAGGTGGTCAAGCGGCCGTAAGTCTATCAGATATGAACCATGGCAGTTTCGCCATGCAGATATTCGCTGCTCTCGGTGATACCGAATGGCGTATCACTGGCGGCAACAGCGGTTCTTGCGTTGAATCTCCGCCTGGCGGCACAATGTTCGATCTGGCATTCTGTCTCCATTCGGATCAAGTTGAAATCGAGGAATATGTGGATGATTTGCCTGCTCGTATTTCTTTACATCAGAACTATCCCAATCCGTTCAATGCTCAAACCACTATCAAATACGATCTGCCCAAGGAATCAAAAGTGACGATCGAAATTTACGATCTTATGGGGCGACTGGTAGCGACGCTTCAGGATGGCTTGCAGTCGACAGGCTATCACCAAATCATCTGGGACGCTAATGATTTATCATCCGGCGTGTATTTCTACAGGCTGCAGGCGGCCGATTACACTGAGACGAGAAAGATAGTTTTGATGAAGTAAAAGTCAAATATCTACGGCTGGAATTTCCGGATTTCTATAAATTAGATCATGAAAATTGAATACATAGGATTCGGTCTGATCATATTCATTGCCTGAACCTAAAACCGAAATGACAGCTTGAAATTAAGACCCAGGTTCCAGTGGTTATTGCCGGGCGACAGGCGATCGATTTGGCGGGTCAGGTCAAATTGGAAACGCAATATTGCCGAATGTATCGGATAAAAATCGACTGCTGAATTTGAGTTGTATTGATAAACTTGCTGGGGGGTACTGCCCTCGGACCTAATATAAGAAATGAATAAACTCTGACGTAGCTCAAATCGGCGGATCAGAAACACGCGACTTTTGCCCCAGATAATATCATAACGAGCTTCCCAATTAACTATATTGTCGTGCAAATTGCCGTTATCCTGGTGACGCTCGCGATATAGCAGATAATAAGTATTTTGAAATTCCGGGGTCCAGCGATATTCTATCCAGGTTGAAGGCTCGTAATACGTATCAGTTCTGTCATATTCCCGATCCTGGTAGTATTGACGATACTGCAGATTAAGGCGAGTCTTGAAATTTAATTTGAGAGACAGCTTTTCGCTCCAGCGCCAGTAATCATTATCCAGGCTGCTGGCGCTTAATTTAGTGTTTTGCTTATTCCATTCCCCCAAACTGGTGACCATGAAACGCGATCCCAGGTTCAACTCATTTTTAAGATAATAATTTCGAATGTCCTGAATATTACCTTCAAGATCGTAATCCTGTTTCATAATTTGCCAGATCCACTTGTCGTTGTCCCGATAGGTACTGCCCCAGGTACTGAAAGATTGGTTAAAATTGAATTCAAAATGCATAGGTGAAAAGAGTTGAAAGATCACGCCGGGCGCGAATCTCAAATTCAGTTGATAAGATTTGGCGAGATTAATATCTCTACTATTGGAATCCGCCTGATATTTCCGGGTGATTTTATTCTCCAGACGAATATACGTTTGCAGTAGCCGCCATTGTTCAAAATCGAAATCCATCAGGAAACGCTCGGATCGATACACCGGTTTATGTCGATCCGTCTCGGTTACATCGCTTTGATATTCGCGGCGATAATAGAAGCTTCCCTGTAATCGTTCGCTCACCGAAGTATTCAGGCGAACATGGCCCAGGTTGAATCTGGTTTTATCGGCGCCAAGATTGGCCAGTCCCGATTGCCTGCCTTCGCGAACCGAAGCCTCAAGTCTAAGGCCATAAATCGGTAAACGCCGGGTTAACGCGGTAGGTAACTGGTATTCCAGGTCGGCCTGGAAATAACTCTTGGAAGACTTGCCGGTTGTAGATTCAGTCCGAATATCCTGATAACTCAGCCGCCAGACGGGCCATAGGTTTCGCTGGAACAATAACCCGATTTTTCCCGTTCGGTCTTCCGGCGTCAATGATGACTCGATACTGAAACCTTCGGACTTATCCCATTCTACCAAGATACGGGTATCCTCGCGAACATCGGCGGAGGCGCTTAATTGAATTTGCTGTTTAATATCACCAAACATAAACTGTGGTCTATAAAGGTTTATGTAACCTTCGGAGAAATAATTGATAAGTGATTGAAAACGAACGGTAGAGGAACTAAGTAATCCTTCCCAACTGACACCGGTTAAGTTATTATCTTCAAAGTTATAGGCTAACGCGGGAACCATCTTCAGATCAAAACCGTTGATTCGCCGACGAATTTCGCCGTTTAACGTGAATAGATTTTTGGTATTAATATCAGCCTGATTGCCATCCTCAAAGGGTAATTGCAGCCATTCACCCTGTAACAATAAATCATCGCCGGGATTCCAGGTAAGCTTCGCGCCGTGAACCTGCCAGGTAAAATTCATAAGGTAGTATTGATATTCGATTTCAATCCGGGTATCGGCGCTAACCACTCCGTCTCGAACGAACACGAGTGTACCATTAGTATAATCAATCACATAATCGCTGCCGGCAACCGCAATAGTACCATCAAGCTTAAGATTTTCACTGCCGCGAACGAGGTTGCGGTTTTGTAATTGAATAAGCGAAACGTCTGTTTGGTATTGAATCCTGAGCTGATAATAAGATTGAGGCTGATCATGATCGTACACTTCCGGCGGAAATGGCTGGCTATCCGGGAATATTAAAAGTCCGTTCTGATAGTCAATCCGGTCGGCATCAACCAAATTATCGCCGTTGTCATCAATATCAAATTCACTAATCGGATGAGGATTGCCTGTCGAGTCGGTAATTTCGATGTTAAAAGAATACGGGATAATACCTGTGCCACCCAGATAATAGACATTCCGGCGGGCGGTGTTCGTATTATTATCAAACCACAAAACTACTTCCGATCGAAATGAACCCGAGGTGTATCGCGCGACTACCCTGTGATCAGGGCCTATAGTTTTCATAAAACGAATAGTATTGTGGGTTTCGTAAATATAATAATCCTCCCCAGCCACCTGTAAATCATAGTCGCCGGTTACCCCCGCGATAGTCTGGTTAATAATGGTATTGGCGGAGTTGGTCGCATGATTCAGATCGTCAATATATATCGATATCTGTTCAAATTCGGATAAATTAGCCGGATCGGGAATCGCGTAAAACTGGCGCTTCAGGTATGTCGTATCGGCAACTATAAGATCGATTTCATTGGTGGCGCCCCGGAAATTCTCATAGGTCTTTCGGGTTTGCTGCTCACCGGAATACGCTTTCAGGTTAAACCGGCTCCGCTTGAACCTGCGCGTTTTCGAGCCGGCCCTCAGCCAGATGTTACTACCGAATAGCCTGACCTGTTGAGCAAAAGGATTATTCCCCGCCTCGAGAGTATAATCGCCCCAGTTAAATTCTCGAAAGTAATCTGTGGTGTGTCCGCGATATCGAATACCGTACTCCGTTTCGCCGTAATCGATATTGTTATAGTATCCCGATAAGCTCCTGTACTCGCCCAGGTTTATTCGGCTTTTAATATCAAAACGTTCGCCGGATGAAATTACGATCTGATCATCAACCCCGGAATCGGTAGTGGTTTTCTGATAATCCCGGATAAATGTCATTCGGGTGCCGGCCCAACTCCAATCATAATTACCCAGATCGATATGCCCGCCTGATTCATTATCCAATAAATCTTTAAATACCTGCCGGCCGAATTTATCAACGAAACCGGCACCGTGAACCAATCGATATTGCCGCCAAACCTCGTTCGCTGATAAACGATAATCAGTTGCTTCGGGATTGAATAAATATACGCTGCCCCCGTCTACATACAGCGCTTGATAATCAGCGCTGGAAAGCCCCGAGGCGTAATCTATAATTTCCCAACTGTTATCGTCGCGACTCCATACCCGGACCTCATCATCGAGGAGTATCCAGATTTCCGAGCGGTCAATATAGGCGTTCACGAGATTCGCGCTATTCAGATAACTGTTACCCTCAAACGCTTTCCAAACTCCCGTTTCAAGGCTAAACCCAAACAGACCATCCTGAGTCACCGCCCACAGCAAATCATCCTCAATAAACAATTCAATTAGTTTTTCAGAGGTAAAATGTGATTGTAAATATGTCCGCCATGTTTGCATTTCCGGATTAAATCGTAGGATTCCATTATCACCAGTCAGCCATAGCTCATCGCCGAACAGGAATCCGCGGTTGAGTTCGAAAGCGGAATCCGTCTTGATACCAAACCGACGCCATTTTTCGAAATACGGGTCGTATTCCACCAGACTATTACCGGTCACGAACCACAGGTTATCTTCTAGGGCAACAATATCGTTAACCGGGCCGTCTATCGGGCAATCGCTTTGGTCGTAAACTTCCCATTCCTCGATCAACAAATCGAACCTGGCGATTCCCCGGTCGGTGGCCGCCCAGGCGTAATCATCGGTTAGGACCAGGCCGTTGACACTGTTTGACGGCAAACCGGCAGAGGTATCATATAGCAGCCATTCATTTAGGCGAATATGCAACGCTCCCAGGAATTCGCCGCTGCCGCACCACAAGATTTCATCATTGTAATAAAGTTGCTTTACATTAGACGTTTCTTGTTGGGTCGAAATGTTAAAACGCTTAAAAGAATTATCACCGGGATCATATTGATACAATCCATCGGGAGTACCAAACCAGAGACGATTTTCAGCTCTAATAACCGGGAATGAGCGGTTTATATTTACTCTTTGCGCGGCAATAACATCCGGAACGCATAATATGACGACAACTAAACAGAATACTATGTTAAATGCTTTACCGATAATATTAAGAAGTCGATTGATCGGGGTTTTAAATAACATTACCAATTACGATTGTTAAACTCCCGTATTATTCCAGCTCGATTTGCTTGAGCTCGATATTATCAAGATCAAGCTCGCCTACGCCATTTTGATAAGCGGCTCTGAGATGAGCGATCTGATCAGGGGGAAAACTCTTGCCGCCGAAATCGTAGCGAGACGCGACTAAAGCGTCAACCGCCACTATATCCGTACTCGCGAATAGACGGTTTTCGTTAATTATAGGGCCGGGACCAGTTGGTCCACCGTTTAGAAGAATCCTGCCGGCATCGATAATATTCAACTGGGGACGAATGGCCAGGGTCAAATCTCCTATGGCTTGATGTAGATCCAATCCGGTATGGAACTCCGCTCTATCCCAAATCATACCCATCAGGTTTTTTGTCGCCAGACTGACATGGGTTGCCGAATGATGTTTGGCGGTCGGCATATTGATCAGTAAATCGGCTTTCCGGACAAGTTTCATAATCTCGGTCTGTTTCAGTTCTTTGCCATTTACTCCAACCGGGCTGTAATATCGCTGTTCGTTAGCCAATACCAGTTTAACTTCGGGGTAAGTACCCGCGATTTCATGCAATAGTATCTTATTAAACCGATCCGTATCCTGCAGCGTATGATCGGCTATTATTATTCTTTTCGCGCCGGCCTCTATCAGGTACTCACATAAGCCTTCGATCGCCGAAGGTGATGTCGTGGTGGCGCTTGACGGCGGCAAGGGAAGGCAGATATTAGGCTTTATCAATATTGTGGCCCTGGTTATATCGGATTTTATGAACTTCTCCAATCCACCCAGACGGGCAAACAAAGCCGTGAAAGATTCAATCGAAGCGCCGGCAACTTCCCAGACAACGGATTTGACTGTATTGGCCAATAGATTATTAAACGGCAGGCATCCCGCCAGGATTGCCGCCGCGTTGGATTTGATAAAATCCCTTCGCTTCATTGAATCTTGCCGTCGATATTTAAAGCGAATTGCTTGAGTATATTAAGGCTTTCATCGGAATCGTAGTTAATTTCGAGGTAAACAAAATAGGCATCGGAATGGAAGGCCAGTATTTGCGACAAACCTCCGTATCGAATGTAATGGGCTCTTTGTCCGGCGCCATCGGTCCAATCGGTCGCCCCTCCAAGGCCGGTTTCCGGGTCATCATATGTATCACCGGCATGGGATTCACTACCCATATTGTAGACGGTAACGCTCAAGAAGCGAGTGGCATCATCAATTGAACCTTCATAAGCCTGATGAGCGGCTTCCTCGAATCCGTGACGTTGATACAGATCAGCGGCGCCGTTGATATAGGTGGTTAGTTCCGTGATATTGTTGGCGACCCAGTTGGTACCGTAATATGTCCAGCCGGTTATTTCATTGTTCTCCACCAGCAAATCTTCGATCAAGATGATCCCATCGTCTTCCGTGGCTTTTTCTTTGCTGCATGTCAGGATTAGAATCGATAGTGCTATCAAAGTCAAACTTATGACCAATCGCATTATATACCTCGCTGTTGTTAAATGACTCCGTTGCCGGTATCGTTTTGGGGTAATTACATCATACCGACCGAGACTTAGAATCTTGTTGAAATCGATAACTCTGATCATTTGAGAAATTCAAGGATAATCGACTTATTAAACCGCTCGGCCTGCATCCGACACAGGTATACACCGCTGGCTACCATATTGCCGGAATCATCTCTGCCATTCCAGGTAATATTATGCCAGCCCGCCGGAGTGGTTTTTTCCACAAGCACACGCACAGATTGTCCCTGAATATTAAATATCCGGAGGGATGTCTCCGTTGAATTCGGGACATAAAATTGTACACGGGTTTCCGAGTTAAACGGATTTGGGAAATTTTGCCTCAATTTGAATTGATTCGGGAGGGATGGATTATTATCATCGATTCCCGTGGTTGGGTTTATGATATGAGTGATATCCATTTCATCGGGATCGTTGGTGCCCAGGTCATAATCCGTGGCCGCGGTGTCTATGTGGGTGGCCATCCAGATTGTATTGCATCCATTTTCCTCGAGCAGGTCTCGGCCCACGCAATCGCCGGCGACGATATCCTGGCTCATGATAATCCTGTTTGCTATAAATTGGGGATAACCGCCCGGTCCACCGGACCTTATTCCGTATAAAGCATCGCAGATATTCAGGCATTGTTTATCATTGATTACCGGCAACGCGTTTAAAGCCGGGACATAAGGATCACAATAATTACCATGCAACTGCCCGGGCGCGTTACAGGTCCCGTAATGGTTTTTCAGGGCCAGCGTCACACCGGCTATGGAATGGTTTTTTAAAACAGGGATGTTAATCAAGTAATCAGCCGATTCCGTGATAATCCTGCTTATTCGCTGATTCCTGCCGGCGACATTATAATATTCAGTGGAGTAACCGGCCTCGTTATTACCATAGCAACGTATCCCCTCATCGGATGTATTGACTTCATAACCGCTCTGACTCAGGCGGTAGCTTTGCTCATCGTAAATAATAATGTTGTTTTCCGGGAATGATTCACCGTCAAAGTCCATAAGTTTCAATCCCTCGCAGACCGCGTAGGTTACCTCCGGATGAGTCGGTATGGATGTAAAAAGGGTATTGACCTTTATGGCTATGATACTCGTGGCAGTAATACCAGGAAATATGCTTTTCCAGGCTTCACCGGGATCCTGCACTTGAGTGAACGCGGTAATAGCGGTATCCATCATAATTTGAACGGTTTCGCTATTGATTTCATATAAATCAGTCGCGGTGTCATCCTCCACTACGATAATCGGGACGATGTCCAGAGGGATATACTGGGCGATCAATTTCCGAGGATAAACCAGACCGGATAATCCGGTAAATGATAAAACCTTCAAAAAAGTCCGGCGATCCAGCGATTTGAAAAATCTATCCAGAGTCATGATTTGCTCCTTTTGATTTATGTCAAGATAATCAGACTAAAATAACGGCACAGCAGTATATTTACAAGTCACATAGCCATTTATTCCAAGATATAAAATATTACCTATTTAGGCAAGTCTTATTCGTGGCGGCAGCGTTTCCGTTTTATTCGAATGCCCCGGTAAAGATATACCGGGCTATGTCATGGAGTGGTGTACCGATTATATTTGGGTATGTATTTATCAGGCTAAAAATGGTAATCCGGCGGCCAGGCAGGCACCGCGACGGTAGCCAGTCGGGAAAAGCCGTCCGAAATCATCCAGTTCAAGGTTGTTTAATTTACATATATCAAATATAGTTGGAATATTCTGTGTCCTGCCGTAGAATTCCCTCAAGTAATTTATGATTTTCCAATGCCTATCAGTGATTCCCTCAGGCAGATCCCAATTTTGGGCAATCCTGTGAGCGAATCGCTCATTCCATTTATCGAAATCTTTAAGAAATCCAAGTTCATCGACTTCATGCTCGGCTTCGGCGGCGGGCGCCGTTTCATAGGTAAGCCAAATATTGGTTTCGCACAGAAACGAGTAATTGATACCGGCAATCTTGCAAGCGCCGCGATGGTAGCCCGGAGGAAAAAGATCTCTAAGTTCATTCAACTTCAGCTTATTTTCAGCACAGGCGATTACTATTACTGGAACCGTATTTTCATCGAGGAATTTGCTTCTGAGATACTTTATAATCCTCCAGTGGTCGACGGTAAGCCCTCCATAGATACCTAGCATCGCGGCCATCCCCTCGGCGAAATTTTCATCCCACCGGTCCGCGTTCTCCAGAAAGCCATGCCGGTCTAATTCGTATTTTTTTTGATTAAAAGAGACTATCTGTTTATTCATTCTGGGAGAAAGTTAAGGAATATTTATCTTATTTTCAAGGCAAAAAAAGAATTCAGCGATAATTGACGTGACCGCGGCGAGTATAGGTCATTTGACCGGCATCGATAGAATCTATCCACGCCATAGGGGAAATGTCATAACCGCGACAAAATCCTGACAAATGATTTTATCAGTCGCCCGCAACCGTCTTCATTTTTATTTTTTTTTCAGGTAGACGCATTGGCCGAGCAATCCTCAAATTACCGGCCAAATTATCGGCGACTTGCTTCCCGAATAAATGTTCTACTATCTCAAGAGCAAACAGCATCGCGGCGCCCGGTCCCGATCCCGTGACTATATTATTATCAACGGTAACCGGTTTATCGGTAATAACGGCCCCACCTGCTATTAAGCAATCGTTAACCGCCGGATCGCCGGAGACTTTCTTGTCATGGAGGATAGCGGCCGCCCGGGCTAGCAGATACGCCGCGGAATCACTAAATGCCGCTATTAGCTTGTTAGCGTCATTATGACTTTGTATCAAATTAAGCACTGCGGGATTCACAGCCAGTAACTCTGCATTGTGGATACCGCCCGGAAAAACGAGACAATCGTAGATACCCTCGATTTTGTCGATCGTTGTATGACTTATAATCGCGCAACCATACGCCCCATGCACCGGTCTGACCCCAATGCCGCTTATCACCACCCTGGCGTCGGCCCGGTTCAATATATCAATACAAGTGCTTGCCTCAATATCTTCGAAACCTTCGGCCAAAACCACCAGCGCTGTTTTATTTACAACCGGCCCCATACTAGCTATTTTCGATACAATTGAAGTTCAGTTTAAATATTTTATTATAATGATGAAATAGGTGTTTCTATTATAGATTAATCGATGAGTTATGAAAGGAAAAAGTGCAAGCGATTCGAAATATTCGCGATTTAAAGGCCCAACAATTTCCTTTCATAATCGAAATTAGATGGTTCAATCTTTATCAGCCAACCCTCGCCATATGGGTCCTCAATAAGTGATTCGGGATTACTTAAAACCCGTTCGTTGAGTTCAACTACCGTTCCCGATAATGGAGAAATTACCGTGTGGGCCCGAAGATCTGAGGAAAATATCTCGAAATATACGCTTCCCTGACGAATTTGATCGCCTTTTGATGGCAAAAATATCGTTTGTATTCTACCCACCCCATGAAGAAATGATCGCTCTACGCCAAGTAATACACGGCCGCTTTCCTGAAGAACAATCCAAGATTGGTCACCAATGGTCTTAAACGAATCTCTGCCGCTCTGACTACCTTCAGGTTTTTCCGCCGCGCCGACCTTTTGTGGTTCAATGGTCGAATCTGTTTTGGACACCAGTTCAACGGCTCTCATAATAACACCTTTTAACTCTGTTTTTGAAAAAGGTTTAGCGATATAATCAAAAGCGCCCAACTGGGTGGCTTTAAGCGCGGTATTAATTGTCGCATAACCTGTAATCATAATAACCGGCATATGAGAATGCTTGGCTTTGATCATCTTCATCAATTCAAGACCGTCGATACCCGGCATCATCAGGTCGGTCAGCACGATATCGATATCGATTCTACCCAGCAAATCAAGTCCTTCATGAGCCGTAAGCGCAGTATGAACAGAAAAATTGTCTTTCCTGAGATGCTTATTGATGCTGTCCAAGACTATTTGTTCATCATCCACTACTAGAATACCCAATTTTCGTTCCATATTTATCTCCCGGAATATTGTCCTATAAAATCTCAGAAAATCAATTATTCTTTAAATGCCGGTAACACTATTCTAAAAAGAGCGCCGCCTCTGTCAGACATCTCAACCTCTATATTACCGCGGTGGCGTTCAATAATACCCCAGCTAACCGCCAAACCCAGGCCGTTGGTTCCCTTGGTAGAGAAAAAGGGTTCGAATATTTTATCGACTAAATTTTCGGGAATACCCGGACCATCATCTTCGACAACAATATTGCATCTATCGTAACGGCGCAAGTATTCGGTTGTTAACTTAATAATTCCCTTGCCTTTCATCGCTTCAGCCGAATTCATCAGGAAATTCAAAATTACCTGCTGAAGTTGATGGGGATCTCCTTTGATAAAAGGAATTTCATCAAATTTATTTAATTCAAGCGTAATGTTCCTAAATTGAGGTAGTTTTTCCACCAACGATAACGACTGGTCGACAATCAGGTTTGGATCCAGTCTCTCCAGTTTAGGCGTTTCCTGACGGGCAAAATCGAGCAGATTCCTTACGATATCCCGGCATCTCAGAGTCTCCCGGATAATGACTTTCAAGTCTTCCTGATGAGGATTATCATCCGGAAGTTCATCTACCATATCTTCGGCATAAGCCAAAACCCCTGTTAGTGGATTGTTTATCTCATGCGCCACGCCGGCGGCAAGTTTACCGACCGCGGCCAGCTTACCCGCTTGTACCAGCTGGTCTTTTAAATCGACTTCCGAGGTAACATCACGCATAATCGTGCTAACACCGATTGTACTTCCCTTGTAATCTTTCAGTGGAAATCTAACAGTCTGGAAATGGTGGTCCCGTCCCTGAAGAGGGATTGTTTCTTCATAAGTATGATAGCTATCATCTCGAATAACCGATCGGTCATGGCTCCTGATTAGATCCGCTATATCATTTGGCACGATCTCTTCAGGTTTTTTGCCGATAAAATCTTCCGGCTGAAGATTAAACGATTCCGCGTTAGCCTTATTAACAATGATATATCGACCTTCAAGATCTTTTACCGAAATCCAATCATGCGCCGAATCGATAAAATTCTTAAACTGAAGCTCAGCGCTTTCAATTTTTCTTTGAAGGATTACCTGCTCGGTGATACGATGCCAGGTACCTAATATCCCTTCGGTTTCGCCGGCCGCATTCTTGATTGGTGT
>JAAEQD010000061.1 GCA_024231855.1 Candidatus Zixiibacteriota bacterium | reverse complement strand
CGGGCCCAATGACCCCATGTATTTGTTAAATTCGAGCGATAACATGACCCGCCGTGGTTATTACGCATGCAATTCTGTCCCCTGGATTGTGGTTAATGGAACGACGATCGATACTGACGAGGACGTTATGATGGATGCGGTCATAGCCGGCATTCTCGATTTCGCACCTTTTAATATCGAGTTAACGCCGCTAATCTATTCCAATAATACAATCGATGTTCAGGTCACTATCACCCGGGACCCGACCGATCCAACCCCGGGCTTCGAGAACATCCGCTTAAGAGTAGGTTTAGTCGAAAAACAGGTAGATTATGATAGCCCGCCCGGCTCAAATGGCGAAAGTACCTTTTACGATGTTTGTCGAAAAATGATCTATGACGCCTCGGGTGAGGAGTTTGTTATTCCCGAGCCGGGCCAGTCGACCGAACTGGATTTACTCTATATCCCGACCGACCAGGCCTTAATAGACGTGGATTTTAGCGATGTCCGGATTGTTGCTTTTATTCAAGATGACGATAGCGGCCAGGTCTATCAGTCGGCAACGCAGGAAGTTGAGCCCTCAGACCAGGTGCATGCTGCCTTCCGGGCCGTGGAAATATTAGGCGCACCGGGTTTTACGGCTCAGTTTGAGGATTTTTCTACGCCAACCTCCTCGACTAACATAGTTTCCTGGGCCTGGGATTTTGACGATGACGGCGTTCCCGATTCGGCCGAACCGGAACCAACCCGGACTTATAACGATGAAGGTTTATACGCCGTATCCTTAACGGTTAGCGACGGAACAGACGAGGACAGCCGGACCATGGTCGATTATATCATCGTGGTCGGGGCAAGCTCGAATATACTTGTCGTTAACGGCATCGAATATAACACCTATATCGAGCAAATGGAATCATTCTATAATTCATCGGCTCCTTTCGGAGACCACCAGGTCGATATTTGGGATTTATTCGGCGAGCAGGGTTTTGATTACGGCGCTAACACTAATATCGACCAGGTCACATTACTCCAGCATTACATCCCGAATTCGATCTTATTCCTGTACCAAAAAGTTGTCTGGATTGGGAACAGTTATGGCGGAGACGAACAATATTATTATCCGGATCAGGTTTTAGAGTATATCACTCACGGCGGTAACTTTTTGTTAGCCACAAGAGAGGGGGAGGATTTTTTTGATCAGCCCCTGCAACAATATTGCGGAATTTCAAATTTTTCCGGTTTATTTACAATGACCAATCTTCAGGCCTTAGATGAAAACCTGGTCGATATTCCGGTTTTAGCCGGTGCTGACAATAGTCGAGCCCACTTGGTTCAATTTGACGAGAACACCGAAGCGACGGCCATATTTGCGGAAGAAACCGAGCCTGGTTGGGTTGCCGGTTTTAGAGTCGCTAAGGAAAACGAGGGCGAATTCATATATATTGCCGGCCGGCCCTATCGCTATGATAACGAAGCTCAGTTCCTGAATTACGATTTTATCCTCGAGAATTGGATGAATTTTGAAACTGGTCTCGAGGACAGTCCGGCCACTGATTTTATTAGCCCGGCCCGACTCTATCAAAATAGACCGAATCCGTTCAATCCTTCAACTCAAATTAGTTTCTCTTTAGCACAAGACGGCCCTGTTACGCTGAAAATCTTCGATGCCGGCGGCCGCTTGATTAAAACGCTGCTTAATGCACACATGGAAGCGAATTATTATGAATTATCCTGGGACGGAACGAGCGACGAGGGAATTTCGGCTGCATCCGGGGTCTATTTCTATCAATTGAAGACAACCGGGGCCAATGAAACGAAAAGAATGGTCTTATTGAAATAGTGACCTTTTTCCCTAACCTGAATAATTCATAGCCTCCAAGGCTCAAAGACTCAAATAGTGATTACAAATG
>JAAEQD010000060.1 GCA_024231855.1 Candidatus Zixiibacteriota bacterium | reverse complement strand
CGGTTTTATAAATATAAGGAACGATCGCTAATAAAGCGAACATAACCAGGCTGAGTATAATCACTAATGATATGCGAGCCATTGCCATCTGGCGCTGAGAGCAGGGTAGCAGCCTATGGTAACGAACTCTTTTTTCTTTGTAGCTTAAACTAAATACCACGTAAATCATTAAAAATATCATCAGGAGAATAATAAAAATCTCGATACCGGTGGCAAACTTATTTCCTTTTACATCAGGGTCATAGACAATAGGTTCCGCCGACGGAAGCACGAAATTATTTTTAAAGGCATCCCGGACATCGGCTGCAGATGATCTCAATTCCGTAAGACTCGCCAGGCGATTCTCTCCCCGGGCCACAATGATAGCCGCTGTGATTTCCTGAGTGTCGCCCGGCGCAAAAGTAAAAGGACCTGAATTGAGCAAAAACCGTCGATCGGCCGGATCTGTATCCACCCAGCCTTGCCCGCTAATCGGATCGCCGGGGTAGTTAAACTTCGTGGCCTGTTCTGTTGTCGGGTCGATTATCGATTGCCCATCGAAATTCAATCCCTGCAAATACCGATAGACCTGGATCGGCGACCGAGGCTCCGCCCCGTAATTATACTTGCTGAAAGATGCCGGGGGAAGCTCACGGCCGGTATCGTCATTAGGCCCCCGTAATAGACAGTAACCGACTGCCGGGGGCGGAAATCCGTAAAACCGGTCCATGTCGGTCGCGTTGTAGCAATAACCGAGATTTAGCCTGGCATCGAAACCGACCAGATCATCCGAGTTCCAGCCCAGGTCAGGATCGCTCCAGAGCGAAATATAAGTATCTTCGATAATCTTATTTCCTTTATTAATTATCAGGAACTTAAGAAATATGGTATTTGCTAAGGCCCCGCCCCGGTTAAAGCCAAAGGTGGTCTGCTGAATCTCGATACCGAACGGGGCTGAGTATCCGGTTCGCCCCGAATGAAGGACCGAATCGACATCATTATAAACATCCCATAAGGTTTGATCGCCAAGGACCAGTGGTTTTCCGTCGATGTCTGTCGGCGCGCCGAGATCGACCGGCCAGTTTAGCCAATCCGGATTCTCCTGATTATCACCCTTATTGATCTTATAGACTTTGAAGCGTTCGTTATCGACAACATCTGCAGATACTTCGATGCCTCCAGGCGTATACTGCCGGGAGTAGCCGGCCATGACGGT
>JAAEQD010000059.1 GCA_024231855.1 Candidatus Zixiibacteriota bacterium | reverse complement strand
GGTCGAAACTCATGTTTACAGCCGTTATGGATTGGATAAGGATGTTATAGTACGTGGCGATTATGCCTACGTAAAAGAGAATATCAAATTTAAAATTATCGATATCTCCGATATGCAAAATCCTTTCGAAACCGGTTATTATGAATTCGGTTGGGGCTATAACGATATTCATCTGGTAGGCGATGTCGCGTTTTTATCAAACGGTGGATACAATTGCCTCTACGCCCTGGATATCTCCGATCCGTACTCACCCGAGGTGATCGACATTTACCGCGATGAGGGCAATGATGTTCATTATCGTATGAAACTTCATGGCCGGTACGCTTATATTGTAGAGAACTACGGTTTGGAGATAGTGGATATTTCCAATCCGGAAGAGATGGTACACGCCGGTAATTACAGTGAGTATATCGGAAACGCGAAAATTGAAATTGCAGATCGTTATCTTTTCCTGAGAAGCTCCAGTTACGATGATCCCCTGGAAGTTTTTGATATCTCCGATCCGCTATCACCGGTATTCGTAACAGGTTATCAAATAGGTTCCGGTTTGCGTAAAATGAAAGCGGCCGATGGTTATCTTTATTTAATCACTACTCAACATCTACTTATTTTCAGAGCAACCGATTTTAGACAGTGGCAACCAATTGCCAATTTCCAGGTTTTCACCGATGACAGGCGCCTTAGCGATTTGGAAATCGAAGGTAATTATGTGTATCTTACTTGCGCGGATAATGGTTTATATATGTATGATATATCAGACCGGGAGGACCCAACTTATGTAACTAATAATACTACACCGGGCAGCGCAAGTGGAGTCTTCGTAACCGATGGAATAGCCTATGTCGCCGATGGCAGTAACCTGGGTTTCTACGATTGTACCGGGGTTACCGGTGTGAAAGACAAGTATCAAACGTTACCGTCCTCATTCGCGTTGATATCAAGCTATCCCAACCCATTCAATGCCTCAACCCGGATTCAATTCGAGATGTCCGGGGCCGGTCATGTGACACTTACGGTTTTTGATGTGTTAGGACAGAATGTGTCCACCCTTGCTAATCGCGAATTCGAGGCCGGAACTCACAGCTTGATCTGGAATGGTACCGGCAGGGATGGTCGGACCGTGGCCTCCGGCAGATACTACATTAAAGCTCGAACCGGCGACTCGATGGAGAAAATGCCGATTACGTTATTGAAATAAATGGGGATAGATTAGAGGAACAAGCTTCCCTGGCCGGCAGACATTAGTCTGCCGGTTTTTCATTTTTCCATGGCGGCAGACGTCCTCGTCTGCCCCTAACTTCTTGATTAGTGTCTGCTTTCGCATAAAAAAGCCGGCGTACCAATAAGTACGCCGGCTACATATAATCATAATCTATTTACCTAATAAATCAGCCCTCAGCCAACTCGCTCTCGAACTCCGCTAACGTTTCGGAGTAGGATTTGTTGTTGGGATCGTCGGCTACGGCTTGCTTCATCACTTCGATTGCCTCATCGAGCTTGCCGCGGGCCTTGCATATCTGGGCTACCGTATCGAGTATCTGGGCCCTGTCGGAGCCGGGTTCAGACAGCTCGACCGCCTTGCGGGATAATGTCTCGGCTTCCTCGAGATTGACCAGGTTCTCGAAACACCACCAGGCGAAACTGTTAAGGCGGCTTGGGCTTTCGGTCCAGCCCTCGTCATAGGTTGTTTTTTTCAATTCAATTGCTTTAAGGCTGTCACCGGTGACATGCAGATTATAATCGATTTTTAGACGTTTCTGATTGCGAAGCGCGTGCTCATCATCTTCGGCTACTTCGACATCGATTCCACGCTCGAGATATTTAGCCATCTCATCGGGTCTCTCGGCCCGTCGAGCCAGGGTACTCATCGTACTGGCAGTCAGGATTTTATTCTCGGCGTTGCTAGCGACGAAAACTATCTCACCGGCACGGACTGCGTCATCATAAGTGAACAGTTCGCCGCGGACGCCTCTGGCCGTGTTTTCGAAAATATCATATGAATAATCGTTATCTTTATCAAGCTCTTGTGTTTTGGTATAATATTCCACCGCCGACTTGTATTCGCTTGCATTGGCGTTGTATTTGGCTACCGCAAGGGCATCGGCAAGGGTTGGCTCTTTTTCGAATCGATCCGCTTTCACATGAATAGGGGATAAATCAGCCATCACCTCGGCCATGGTCTCTATAAAAAAATCTTTCTCATAGCCGGACCAACGGGCAATAGGTTCACGATTGCTATCGACTAAAACCCATGTCGGGTAGCCCCTGACTTTAAATTCATTAGCAAGATCAATGCCCTCGCCTTTTTCGCAATCCACATTATGCAATACGACTGCATTGAGGGTTTTCATAACGTCCATATCTTCTTCCGCTTCCCGAGCGAAAACTTTACACCACCGTCACCATTCGGTGTAGAAATCGATCAGGACGGGCTTGCCGTTTTGGGCCGCCATCGTCAGGGCTTCATCCAGTGTTGCTGGCTGCTTATCACAGGCAAAACCTGTGACTATAGCAATTAAGGCCACCATTAGTAATGATGCTTTTTTCATGTTGCCTTTCCTCTTGCAATTAATTTAACATTATTCATTACCTATTAGATAGTACATTTAGATGCTGAATATCAAGATTTATTTGGATTCGCCGTGAATAATGGTTGACACAGACCATAATAATACGGCAAATTCATTTATATCGCGGCGAAGTTTGATTCCATTCCGCGGTTAAATATGCCTTCATTATGGCATGGGCCAGAACTTAATTGGAGACCGAAAGTAAAATCATTAGACGGCTGGGGTAAGACAGTTGATTTCGAAGACTATAAGGATGGTTATTCCGAAGCTGTAAATAAGCCCCCAATCGAATGGGGAGAAAACTTTAAGATAGGTCGTTTAGGCGAGATGAGCACTTCGCTTATAAATATAGACGATAAATGGTGTGATTATCTTAGAGTTTCTCTAACTTTATAGGCGGATAATTTAAGGGAAACTAATATGAAATTTAAAAGCATCCCCAAGGAATTGCTCGAATTCGATGAAGATAGGCTAGGAAAGTGGCTACTATCATTCATTAAGTATGGCAACTCAGCTCCGTTCAATATACGTTTAAGCGATGCTCAAATTAGTTTCATTCTTCCGCCTTTGATAGATCAAATAGCAAAATCATCAAAGATTTCTGGAGGAATTAGCAAAATAAGGGAGTTAACTCTTCATGCTCTGGAAGAAGTACTAATAGGCACGGATATTTTTGAAAAACCGGGCGTTATAGCGAACATGCTAGACTGTTTCAAGGAAATCAAGCTTTATGAGGGATTGCAGTTTTTGCTTGAATATGATGAGCATAATCGTTATAGTCTTGAAAGAATTAAGGTAGGTAATATATCATTAAGGCGGCGTTTGCTATATTTTATATTTAATATTCCTAAATCTACCAGCGTAAATGATGATACTAGACGCGACATTGAGAGTTTGGCGCATTTATCAATGGAAGGAAATGAATTCATCGACGAAGCGTTTATTTATCTGCTTAGAGCTAGCAAGATTGACGGTTGGGAAAAAATCGGTATTTTAACCAGAGCATATCAAACCAATGAATCATTGGAATATAATAAAGCTATAAAAATATTTTTTGATAAATGTACAACATCAGTTATAGCACAACGCCTTCCAGATTTAAAAGTTGATCTTGATTTTAGGAGTTCCACCTTTGGATATCCCGGATTGTTTTGGGATTTTCTTGTTAAGGCTCTTAGAGCGTACCCTGATTATGATGTTAATATAACATTTGATTTCCATCCGCATTTTGGACAAAAAAAGTGAAATGTAAAGTATCTAAAGAAGTAGATTTAAAATTACGTAAGATATTCATACAGACTCATAATGGGGATTCATATGTCGATATATCCTGGCTTTCGGATATGGAGAAAAAAGCTCTAGCTAATCTTGACAAACCCATTGGTGAGCAAATTACTGAATCTAGCATTGATCGAGTAATTGAAATCCAGACTGCCTAGTTCGCAGAGAATATTTTGTAATTACTGGAGGATAATTTGCACAATTTTGTTGCCAAATCCAACCAAAATTTAATACGTAAAGCTAAAAAGCTCAAAAAGATGGTTGATCACATGGAAGAGATTCTAAAAATTCTGGAGTTGGATCAACGATTGTTAACTGATTCTTCCACAAAGCGTATTTATTTTTGTGTGGATTTTCATGATATATTCAAATTCGCCTATCCTTTACTTGATATTAGTAATGGCAAACATAGTTCGGTGATTAGAAATTTTACCCGCAGAGCCACTAAATTTACAGACTTAATCGATGAGCAAGTCGGTCGAAATACATTCTTTTTTGGGCTGCCGGACAAATTTTATCCGCACATGCTCTTATACCCACATTATCTTGAGCTAAGGAATGTTGTATTTCATACAACTCCTAAGCAAAATATTCCTACTCATGGTCAGATTAAAAGTTCCATATCAAATGTTTACAATCTCGAAACTAAGCTCGCTGAGTGGGCTGATAAAATTAAATTAATTCCCGAGGATAAGGATTTATCCCGCGATGAATTAGAAATGTGGAATACATTGGCAGAAAAAACGCCGGATTTACTTTATATAATAACTAATCTTTTCGGTAATGGCATGAAATTAATTCATACTCTTTATAGTAATCATAAAATAAATACTGATACATTTCGTTGGAATATACTCCGGTCTTTAAAAGACAAAAAAGATAGAGTCAATCTTGTAGAACATGCTTATGCCAAAGATCCTAATCCTATATGGCTTGAATTAATAAACACAATCCGACCAGATAAAAAGCACAAACCCCAAAATTATGTTGACGCGATGGCTATTACTATTGTTGAGAATTTAAATAAATTACTTAATAAGCATGGCATGTATATATTTTTAATGTCAAGCGCTTATTCTATGAGCGTTTTATTAGATAAAGCAAGGGATTGTTACAACCAAGGTGAGGATATTAATCCTGTAATTAAAGTAATGTTAGATAAAATTAAATTAGATAATAGCAAAGAAGAAGTTCCGAATTTAGAAAAACGAGAATGTAAAAAAAGTGAAGAGGAAATTCCCATATTAAGAAATTTTGAAAATTTCAGGTTTTATAATCATTACTTAACTCAATTAAATAAAAATGATAATAATAGCAATACAATTTTATCGTTAATCAGAAGCGATTTGAAAATGATTGACTCGGTTAAGGATATTGCGTCGCATATCGAAGATTTCGTGGATTTTGTACGTGAGCAGCAAATAGCAAATGTTTCAACATCTGACGAATATAATGATCAAATTCAAATCCATATTGAAGCGATCAAGAAGTTCATCGATAATGCTCAGGGTTTAAGAAGAAAATGGTTCAATATTCAGAGTTTTTCAGATAGCGAAACATACTTAAAACCTTATACGAAATGGGATCCAAATTTAAAATTAATAAAAAAAATAATGGGTATAGAAAAAGAGGAAGAGAAAGCCCATACAATTAAAAAAACACTGGTTGAAGCGATTGATTTATTACGCGATACAAGCCGTTATCATTCTTTAGTTATTGAAAAGATTTTTGGATTGAAAATTACGCTTATGAGCGAAATGCTATTATCTATTGGCGGGTCTAAATTTATATCACAAATTAATGAGATGGAATTTTTGTATCTGCAAAAATTTCGAAGGTTTCCTTACCATTTAAAATTTAGAAATAATGATTTAAAAAGAGATGTTGAAATCCTTCAAGAATTGATGTCTAATCCGAATAAAAGACCAAATCCAGCCCCGGCTGTTCATCATCTTTCGAAAATGATCAGGGAACTATCCGATTCAAGATATTGGATCGCGGATTCTGGTAACAAACCGGATATACTAGATAATCCCGAACGATTACTGGCTTCATACGCATTTTTATTCGCACTGGGTCATGCGGATTTAGTTAAAGAGGGTATTGACAATATTTTTAGTAAGAATACTAAAATCTCTTCTAATCCGAAATTCTCTCTTTATATTGATGAGTTTAAATTTATTAATACTTATGCTGAATTGGAATTAGGTGATTTTGATAGAACTACATGCAAAAACTTTCTTGAAAGCAATAATTTAAATAAGGAAAATATATTAAATAAGCCTGATTTTATTGAAAAATTAGATCCAAGGATTGTCCATTTAGCTGCATATCTTGCCGGATATGGCTTCAGAAAGGATACTCCTCATGAAGATTTTGATTTTGAAACAATATTAAGACTGCGTCGTAGGTCGGTTGAAATATTGGAGGATAGAAAATCAACTGAGCTTTTAAAGGTGATGTCTAAAAGCTGTCTATCTTATACTTTGGCTATAAGTGAAGAAGAAGCTGATGTGGAAGAAGCAAAAACGATAAGTGATGAAATCGCGGACGCTTGGGGTACTGATAAAATGTTCCGCGGATGTATGCATGCTCGAGGATTTGTCCTATATCGTTATGCGAAGATTAAAACGGATGTACCATTAGCTGAACGATATGAACTAGCAAAAGACGCAGTGGACTGTCTTAAAGAAGCCAAGAAGAGGCAGAGATATGGTGCTCCATTAGTTCGAGGTAAGACTAGGCTACCTAAAGATATTAAGAAGGCAGAAGATTTTGAAGAAGATATTGAGCGTCAGTTAAAACTGGATTAATTTCATAAAGTATCTAAAATACAACTACTTACCTTATATATAATAATACTGCCGAAGTCAACAAATTAACATTATTCATTACCTATTAGATAGTACATTTAGATGCTGAATATCAAGATTTATTTGGATTCGCCGTGAATAATGGTTGACACAGACCATAATAATACGGAGAGACAGGGATTCGAACCCTGGGTCCCCGAGGGGACAACGGTTTTCGAGACCGCCCCGTTCAACCGCTCCGGCATCTCTCCAAGGTTGAATATATCAATATTTTAGGGAAAGTGAAGTAATTTTTGGAAAAATGGGTACAATTTTATTGGAAGTGAATCAATGTCGTCGAGTTAGGCGATTTACCGGTGCGAATGACTGATATTTCCCTAAAATAGTTAGTCACTTATTTGCCCGATCCCGTATACCAATTGTATACCGGCATTTGTTATTTTAATTTTGCGGAAAGCTAAAAAATAAGGAAATACTGATGGAGGAAAGCATGAGACGGATTCTACTGCTATTGTGCGCTGTTGTAGTGAGCTGGCAATACAGTATCGCTGAGGAAGATATGAAAGGGATTCGCGGTGATTCAGCGGCAATCGTGGAAGCAGAGGCGATGGTAAATACCATGGGGGGGATGGATATCTGGGCGCGAATTAAGAGTGTTCATTTCGTGCATGAGTGGTTCCCCTGGTACAGGGTTGATTCATATATAGAGAATGAAATTCTCGACCTTACCGGCCCCAGGTCCTGGGTGGAAAAGAAAAACGAAATTTACCATAGTATCAGGGCTTACAGTCCTGAAAACCGATATTGGTCCATCGTTAATGGTGAGTTTTCTTATGCGGATGATGGAAAACTTAATAACGCCATGGAAAGAGCTCCATATAGTATTTATCGGATGGCCCGGGCTGTCGCGATTGGCGATCCGAGATATGAAATCAGATTTGGAGAAGGTGACATCCCTCGCTCACAACGTCTTGAATTTAACGGTACGGACGGAATTTTGCATGGCTGGATCATTTTAAACGCCAGGAAGGAGCCTATTGTTTGGGCTACTACTCAATATAGGTATACATTTGGTCCAATGAAACAATTTGGAAATCTCCGTGTCCCTGATTGGGCAGTATATGAAAACGGAATAACTACGTACCAGATGATTTCACTTGAAAGCAGCAACCAGGCCCCCGACTCATCCTTGTTTCTACCTCCGTTGGAATACAGGGATTGAAACATTAGTATAAGGCTTGGATTTTTAATTTACATGTTTGTGGTAGGTAACCTCCTCACCTAAAACTCTATATTGGTATTATTATTCAGCCCAGAAGGTTTGTTTTACATGTAACTTAATTCCCGATAGTAAAGGTTTTATACTAACGTCTTAGCTGGACTTGTTATTGTTCCTTATCTTTACCTGATATTATTACAGTCTGCCGGTAACTGGTGATATGCAGGGTAGGGTAAAGAGACAAGTGCAATATATAATCATTGTTGTCAAGGTTGATTTTGCTTGACAGCTGTGCTTGATACCATTATATATAATCACACCTTGGATATTGCATCAGAGGATGACAAACATTTAGCTAATCTATTGGGGTATATTTGCAGCTGAATATTAGCGTCATGCTAATCAACACCCGACAGCATGTTTAATATCTTAAATACTGAATGATATATAACGTGTCTTTAGTACATTTAAAAGGGGAATCTTAGCCAGGTTATTAGAATCAGATTTTCTATATAACGATCGAATATATGAAAGGAGAGGATGAGGACTTATGGTATTTAAGTATGCTCCAAAACCTTTGGTGGTTGACGGAATATTGGCGGTACCGATTAATATTCTGAATGTAACTGCCTCAATGACTTTCAATGCCGCTAATAAGACCGCCCAATGCACTGCGGTAATGCAGTTTGTATTAGGTCACACTGGAGGAAATCCCATTTTTGATCTTCGGCAAACAATTTTGTCTGCATCATTGGATGGGAATACTATCAACCCGGCCAAATTAGCTCACCATGATTTTGGCGGGGGATTGAACACGCAACTTAGAATTATTGAGGAATTTCTTAATTCGAATACAACTCATTCATTAACTCTTATATACGACCTTGGTACTCCGGATGCGCCAAACGCGCAGTCTATCGGTTGGAGTTCAAATACAACCCGCCTATCTTTTGATATCTATTTAAGTGATCTCAACCCGGCACGCTATCTTGAAATGTGGCTGCCGTCCAATCTTCTCTTTGATGAATTCCCCGTGGATCTGGAAGTACGAATTACCGGTTCAGCTTATGATCATGTACTTATGACAAATGGCAACAAAAGCGATCTGGGGACTAATCACTGGCGAATAGCATTTCCCGCGACTTTTTGCTCATCCTCGCATCTTTTGTTAATCGAATCAGCCGATAAAGTAGAACTTCTTACAGATAATATATCTCTTTCCGGTGGTAATGTTGTCACCCTTGAGCTTATGAAATTTGTGAATGATACATCAATAAATTTAGCTGATAAGGCTATTACCCTTGGATCATATCTGATCGACTTTGATAATAATATCGGTCCTTATCTGCATGGAAATCGCTTTGTAGCCCTCCTCGATAATACGGTCAATCGGTCTATGGAATACGATGGTGGCACTACTTCAAACATACAATCATTACGACATGAAACATTCCATAGTTGGTGGGCCAGAGGAATGCGCCCGGCCTCAGGTGATGACGGTTGGCTGGATGAAGGGTGGACAATGTACTATACCAGTGGCAGTGGACCAAACGCGATTCCGTTTGACATGACTGATACGCCGGTGAAATTATGGTATAACAATCCTTTCAAACGCAATACTCCGAACGCGTCATATGTATCAGGAGCGAATTTTTTCTCGGGCCTGGCCGCGGATCTTGGTATAGCCTTGCTTCAAAATTATATGTCAGAGATATACCGGGAGCAGAAAGATCGCCGATATTCGACGCCGTTTATTGAAGCCGAACTTATTCGCAGAAGCGGGAAGCTGGAACTGGCGGATTACTTCGACCGCTTTGTTTATGGCTATGGAAATCTTCCGGATAACACTAAACCGGATCTGTATTTACGGGATGCGACCGATGATAATGGAGATATTCCCTATAACGGCGCTTTCTGGAGATCTCCTGATGTTTGGGTAAGAAAAAAAGATGATGGAGGGACTACTCATCAGGATCCCGAGTTTGGACAGGATAACTGGTTTTACGCCCGAGTAAATAACAGGGGATCTAACACCGCTCGCTCATTTGTGGTCGGTTTCAAAATAAATGTTTGGGCAGGGATCCAATTCATATATCCGGGCGACTGGCTGCCCTTAACTGCTGTTACTGTTGGTTTTAATCTTGCTCCGGGAAGTTCTCAAATCGTCAAGGTGCGCTGGCCTAAAGAGGATATCCCTCCAACTGGTTCACATGGCTGCTTACTTGCAGTAGTATATAATTCCGATGATGTACCTTCGGCGGGCACTCATGTCTGGGAAAACAACAATCTTGCCCAGCGTAACCTGACAATTGTCGATCTTGAACCCGGCGAAACAGCGGAAATTCCTGTCTGGATCGGCAACCGTTATTACAGGAGATGGCAGTATTTCATGATTGAAATATGTCGTCCTGAAACCTGGCCTCAGATAAATGTGGAAATTTCTCATCCTCGCTTTGAAGTAGTCAGAGATCTTTTTAAGTCCGCGGAAAATTGGTATAAGAAGATCATAAGGTCAGTTCAGAAGAAAATTCATCCATCGATTAAGATATTTGATCCAAAGGAGATTATCCTTGACAACAGGGCCGGTAATCAGAAATTCGTCATCCACCCGACCAAGAATTCAAACCTCACTCTGGAGATGGCGGATAGAAGTGATTTTCAGGAATTTTCCTGGCCGGAAAGACCGCCAATCAAAGCCGAGCTGATTAAGAAAGCATCAAAAAAATTGACGATCAGGTTTAACCATGGTAAATGCGCGAGTTTCCCGATTATATTAAAACCAGGAGTTCGTCATAACGTGATTCTCAAAGTTGAAGCCCCCAGGGATGCTAAACTACGTGAATGTTTAGAAGTGGATCTAATGCAGCGTAATACGAGGGGACAAGTTATCGGTGGAATCACGGTTCAAATAAATATTATCAAAAAGAAAAGGAGATAAATATGAAAGGTACCGTTATTTATTTCGATCTAGGTAATACTCTTGTTTATGGTCCGTCGGATAACAGGCAACTCTTTGAGGGAGCGGTTGACACGATCGAGGAGCTCTGGTGGCGGGGATATAAGATCGGTCTCCTGTCCAATCAGCAGATAGGAACAACTGAGGCCGATGTCAGAGCCAAGCTGGATGACTATGGGTTGGAGTCTTATCGTTTTGATGTCATTACTATTTCATCGGAATTCGATCCGCCTGTGTATAAACCCGATGCCCAGATATTTAATACCGCTGTTTCGAAAGCGGGTCATATATCCGCCAGTGACAAAACAGTTTTCATAACCGAAAACATCCAGCACATTAACGCTGCCCGAAATTTGGGCTGGCGCGCTATCCACAAACCATATCAGACATCATGTACGCCGCAATCGGGAGAATGCATTGAAGAGTTATCCGAATTGCTCGATCTTTTCCCGCTTCTTCCGGTTGATATTTATATTCGCGACAATCCGTCAGATCCGGGGGATGATCTCTATGCCGGTTCCCGATGGTGGGAATCGCCCGATTTATGGATTCGCCATTATCAGGATGGCCAATTAGCTCATCAAGACCCGGAATTCGGGCAGGATAACTGGTTCTACACCCGGGTTCACAATAGAGGAGAGGGGATTGTCAGGTTGTTTACTGTACAATATATAGTGCGTGAATGGGCCGGGACTAACTTTGTTTACCCCAACGACTACTCCCCATATATGGCACAGGCATACGGTATGTTTATTGATTCTGACGGCTCATTTATAGTATGGGCGAAATGGAATGCCGCAGATGTACCGCCTGTCGGAACAAAAGCCTGTTGGCTGGCTTATACCTCGGCTCAAAACGATCCTACCACTACCGGAGCTCATGTCTGGGAGCACAATAATCTGGCGCAGAAGAATCTGACGATTGTCGATCTGATACCCGGAGAATCAGGGGACATGGAAGTGGTTTTGGGAAGTCGTTATAACAAGAGAAAGGAAATTTTTACTTTCGAGCTTCATCGTACCAGGAACGGATTGAGACTACCGGTGAGCCTTTTTGGGAAAAATCCAAAGATACTTAAGAAACTCATAAATGAAGCGGCGAATTTTATCCTCGATAATCCTGTTGTCAAACCGCCTAATAATATTGGTATTCGTTTCCTCGACAATGCTCGTATCAGTCTTGAAGGTACTGAATCGGAAGCAAGCAGAATAACCCTGGATTTAAAACAAGGATCAGTATTCACTCTGAAAAATGATATTGTGAGTGAAGTTAGTCCAAAAATTGCCGCGTCCGTGCCATTTGTGCCGGCGAAAGTTAATGAGAATAAGAAGAAAGGCACTGAGGTTATCTTCGAGCCGGGAAAAGCCAGTGGAGTTAAAATTCTTCTTAATGAAAGACAAATAGTCAGGACCAGACTAAAATTTTCGGTTCCCAAGGATACGAAACCGGGACAAAAACTGGGATTCGATCTCATTCAAAGAGATGAGCGGGGTAATATTGTGGGCGGAATAGCTGTTCAAATAAATGTTAAAGCTCGTAGGAATCGAAAATCAATAAAAGCGCTGAAATCCACCAGAGTTAAAAAAACGGCTAAGAAAACCCGAGCGACGAAAATTGCAAAGAAAACAAAAAGCGCCAAAGCGGGAAGTTTAAGGAAGAAAAAGAAGTAATTTGAGAATAATCGGTAATTCTAAGGAAGGGGTTAGAAGTGCAAGAAGTATTTAACAAGAATTTAAAAGCACATCTTACAATTGATAATAAAAAGATTGTAAGGTCAATAAGACATTCGCAGGAATATTGGCTATCTGATCAGGAGAATCCGCTTCCGGTGGCAACCCAGTATTTCAGAACGATGGCGAAACATTTCAAAATAGATAGCGATCAACTCAGGAAAATGAGCGAAAAGGTATCCTATCTTAATCCCGCCAAACAGGGCTTGGAATACCGTCTGTCGGATGAAAGGCAGGCTTTTGACTCCACAACCTATGGTTTCTATCAGACATATCTTAATATACCGGTCTGGCAGGCTGGATTAAAAGTGACTATGAAGAGCGCGCCTTTTCGGGTTATCAGTTCTGTTAACACCAGTCAGGAAAACATTGAAGCTAAACTTCCGTCCAAAGCTACAATTGAACGCTATAAAAAAATATTCAGGCAAGCTCATAACATTGTTCAGGCTCATCGTTATGCCGATGGCGAAAGTAAAATAAGCATTCCCACGGAACACGCGGGTTTAATACGAAAGCTACTCGGAAAGTCCGGGTCCAAGAAAGATGCCGAGGAGGCGCGTAAGGATCACGCCCGTTTGATCAGGGGAAGGTTCTTTGTCTATAAATATGACAAGAACAATCGATTACCGGGGGGGAAAGTTAAAGCTAATGTGGTGGGGGAAGTCGATTCCAAACATGAACTCGAATTACCTCTCCCGCCTGTTGATAAGAGAATCAAACACGGGCAATACTATATGGTAGCGGAGATATCATTTATATATGCCACAAAAAAGCATGGTGAGATAAACTGGCGGATGTTAACCGAGCTTGAAACTGGTTCTGTCTTATATCTGCGGTCTCTCACCAGCGGAGTTAATGGTTATGCTTTTCTGCTTGATCCCATTTCAGCTACAGGTGATGCCACTAAGACCTGTGATCAACCTAATTCCGTATTAAACCCGCTTCGTGATGATGTGACTCTTAACAACCTGGACGCGCCGGTCAGTGGAACACAATCGCTCATAGGGACATATGCGAAATTAGCAGATACCGATGCTCCCACAATTGCATCACCAACCGAACCAACCGGAACCGATTTTTACTATAATGTGCGCTCAAATGACTTTGCCGCGGTAAGCGCGTATTTTCATGTAAACAGATTTTTTGAAATTATTGAAAGTCTGGGTTTTTTAATTTCAACTTACTTCGCCAATACTACATTTCCGATAGATGTCGATCATAGAGGGGAGAATGGAGTCAGTAACGCTCATTGCTACGGAGATGGTGCAAATGGAATCACTAAACTCACATATGGGCTCATGGACAATACCGGAGGAGATCCACTGGGGCGGGCATGCGATCCCCGTGTTCATTGGCACGAATTGGGTGGACATGGCGTTCTCTATGATTTCGTAGGCGGACCCAATTATGGGTTTTCGCACAGTTCCGGCGATGCCGTATCCGGGATTTTTTACGATCCCGACTCAAAAGCTCCCGGCGATCTTCGTTTCGAATATGTCCCGTGGCACGCGACCCTTAGACGTCGGTTTGATCGTGATATTAGCGCAGGTTGGGCATGGGGAGGCTCGGAAGATGATGCCGGCTATGGATCCGAGGAAATTTTAGCAACATCATTATTCAGAATTTATCAAGCCATAGGTGGCGACTCGACAAACTACAACCGAAAGAAATTTGCATCACGTATGATGTTATACCTTATTTTCCGGGCGAACCAAAACCTGACGGCGGCAGCCGATGCGGAATATGCTCGTGATTTTGCCCAGGAATTAATGACGGTAGATCTTCTAAACTGGACTTCAGAAGGAATATTCGGCGGGGCTTACAATAAAGTTATCAGATGGTCATTTGAAAAGCAGGGGGAATATCAATCGCCATTGCTTGTTCGGGGTGACGGCACCTATGGAACTAATACCTCTGAAGGTACTCCGCCTGATGTTGATGTGTATATTGATGACGGCCGTCAGGGTGAATATGATTACATGAGCACCACCTGGAACACGACTACTATCTGGAACCGAAATAGTCCCGATGGCATTGATTCTCACGATCCGCCGATTCTAGACCAACCGAACTATGCCTATGTAAAGATTAAAAACAGGGGTACTCAGCAGGCAACTAATATAGTGGTGAAAGGATTTCACAGCAAGCCCATGGCCGGAATCAGTTGGCCAAACGATCTTCAGGCTTTCACAACGGCTGAAATAACGGTAACGACACTCAACGGAAACAACTCCGAAGAAAAGATCGTCGGCCCATTTGAATGGACGCCGATTATCAATGCCTACGGTCATGACTGTATGATGATGATCCTATCAAATGCCGAGGACCCCAGCAATGTTGATAACTTCACCGCCAGCGAGACTATTGCCGCCTGGCGCCTGGTTCCCAACGACAATAATGTTGGCCAGCGCAATGTACAGCCGGTTCCGGGTGGTGGCGGGGGTGAAGCTCTGGCAGGAGCCTTACAAAATGTTGGATTCTGGGTAGGAAATCCCAATGTCAAAGCCGCCGTTATAAAACTCGATGTTAAAATTCCGAATTTCCTGACTAAGAAAGGATGGAAACTGGACTTCAAGGGACTGTCTAAAAAAAGCTTTAGACTAAAATCCGGCGAACAAAGAGAGGTGTTCCCAAAACTGGTGCTCGGTAAGGATTTTGTCCGGGAAGATATCGAAAGAATAAATGACCGTGACATAAAGATATCAGCATATGCTGACGGTATTCTTATCGGTGGAATGACCTACCGTCTCGAACCCCAAATCCGAAAGGCTCCGGATTATCGCAAATCCAAATGCAAGAAAGAAGCCCAGGATCTACTGAATTGTCTTGAAATCAGAGATCAAAAAGTAAAGAAGGCTAAAGTCAAAAACATCATCGTTGATATTGAAATGGAAGACGATGACTGTGGTTGCTGTTGATGAGCTGATTAATACGAATAAAGGTGTTTGTAGTTATAGCAAACTATAGATACCCATCAATGTTTTACCGCGAAAAATCCCCCGGAGTTATTCCGCTCCGGGGGATTCTATTTATCAAGCGAAGTAGATTTAAACCATTAAGCTTACAATGTGTGATAATTTAAGCTGGATATAGTATATAATAGCTATTAAGATACTGGATCAAAGCCGCATAAAAAAAAGGGCGGTCCGCGGATCGCCCGTGCTCCATTTCATAATATATAGCGATTATTCGTTATTTGCAGTTAAGCCAACCGTCAGGTAATAGTAAACGGCATCATCTATCTCAAGGATTTCCCCGCTGGGATTGTTCTGAGTTATGAAATATTTGGCGAGATGCATAATATCTTCAATCCGTTCATTCAGCGACGGGAGCCTGATTATCCAGCCGGCGATACGATAATATAAATCGGCCCGAAACTTTCCCGCGCTCACCAGTTGAGCCAGGTCCTTGTTAGTCGCGCAGATAAGCCGGAAATCCGTTTTTTCCCAGATATTACCGCCGATTTTTTTAAAGGTGTTTTCCCGAATAACGCGGAGCAACTGGGCCTGAAGCTCCAACAGTAATTCGCCGATCTCATCCGGGAACAATGTCCCCTTATCCGCCAACGCGAAGGCGCCGTCCCGACTGGCCACCGCCCCGGTAAAAGCGCCTCGTTCATGGCCAAAAAATTCACTGCCGGATAATTGAGGGATATGAGTCGTACAATCAACGGCAATCAATTTTTCTTATAGGCGCGTCTATCAAGTTCATGAATAATACCGGCGGCCAGCTCCTTGCCGGTACCGCATATATTTCAGTGCGAGAAAAACGATATAATTGTTCTAATTATCATATTCCAGCTTGCTGAAATCCCGCGGCCTCAAGCGCAAAAACAGGAAACCGGCCAAACTGACTATAGCAAATCCGACCATCGCGTTTATGTTACCTTCGATTATGACCGCCACCAGGCCGTAGAGCGGAATCGCCGCGCAGATTGCCGCCAGGGCGATTGTCGTTTTCAGAGCCACTTGCCAGAGCAAATCATCGGATGGGGTTTGATTAGCCGCATGCAACGGGGCCATCAATTTTCGTTTGATATAGAAGCCAATACCAAGCTCGATCAGGGCTATAGCGCCCAGGATTATAGTGAGAGGTCCGTATTCCTCGGGCCGCGCTTTATCTTCTGTCCCCACGAAGCATATAGCCAGACAGGCGATATTGGTCACGAAAACAATCATGGTGCCGATAACCGTGGCTTTACTTATGGTATTGATAATTTTAGGCTGGTCTAACATTTGGATCTGATCGACTGGAAGAATGACTTCATCAACTCCGAGGCGCGCTCCTCGAGTATGCCGGGTACGACCTCCATCTGATGGTTGAGCCTGATATCCTGGGGAATATTGTAAAGCGACATGCAGGCGCCGAACTTCGGGTCCTTGGCGCCGAAAACCAGTCGCTCGATTCGAGCCAGAACCAACGCGCCGGCGCACATGGCGCAGGGCTCGAGAGTGCTGTAGCAAGTGCACTCATCCAGACGCCAGGTTTCCTGATGGTTGGCCGCGGCGGTGATCGCCAATACTTCGGCATGAGCGGTCGGATCGCATAACGCCTCGGTGCGGTTGTGGCCTTTGCCGATAACCATGCCCTCATGTACGATCACACAGCCGACCGGCACCTCATTTTCGACCGCGGCCCGTTCGGCCTCAGCCAGCGCCAGTTCCATGAAGTATTTATCTTTGTCCCTCATCATCAGCTTTTGCCCGTGCTTTTATGATTAAAACCGATAAAAATCAAATACTTTTTTGGGAAAGTTTTAAGTTATTTGTTTGCAATAGGTTGAAGGTTTCACCCTGGCGGAATCGGGCAGGTCAATAAGCTTTACTATCATAAGATATGGAACCAGCTATAAAAATACATAGTTATTGCATATGACATAAAATACTGCCTTGTCTCGCTTTGGCGAGCTAATAATAATTCGACTTTTTATAATTTAACTCGCTGATTCGCTTCAGACATGCGTAATTTCGGGCGGTTTCACCTGGATAGCTGGTTTAACTTGATAATATAAGATATAGCAAACCTGAAAAAGGAGAAGATCGATGTTTAATTCAGTTCACTCATCATGGCAGATATTCATTTCATCGTTGGTAGGCTTGTTATTATTAATTGCCTCGGGAGTACCGGTGATTGCAGATCAGTATACGATTATTGATCTGGGCACGCTTGGCGGCAGCTGGAGCGGGGCTGCCGATATCAACGACGCGAATGTAGTAGTCGGCAGTTCCGCAATCCAGAGCAGTGCCCGTCGTGCTTTTATTTGGGATGGAGAAATAATGCATGATCTGGGAACGCCGGAGGGCTATGCGGTAAGCGGGGCGACAGCGATAAATAATTCCGGATGGATAACGGGCTATACTGAAGGCGAATTCCAGAGCCAGTACGCCTATCTCTACCGGGATGAAGCCTGGGAATATCTGGGGACTTTGCCCCAATGGGATTACAGCGTTGCCACCGATATCAACAACGCCGGTCATATTATCGGTTACTCTTTCGAGCTTGGTCCAAGTGGCGGATCACTCGGCTGGTTATGGGAAAACGGCGCTATGTCGGTTCTCGGCCCGTTAGGCGGTGAAGATAGCCATGCCAGCGCGATTAACGATATGATGGAAATAGTCGGTTTCGCGCAAATATACGATCCCGAAGATTATATTAACCATGCCTGCCTCTGGGTTCAAGATGCTATAATCGACTTAGGCGTACTGCCGGGGGAAACCAAAAGCGCCGCTTCAGATATCAACGATATCGGGCAAGTGTGCGGATCGTCATCTCATCAACAAATTACTTACCCGTTTCTGACAGTGACCGTTCCTTGCCTTTGGGATGATGGCGAAATCATCGAACTTGAATTGCCACCTGGCTATGCCCGGGGTGTCACAACTGGCTTAAACAACAACGGCCAAGTAATCGGTTGGATGAAAACCTCATTATCTGGAGGGAATAGCCGGGCTTTTATATGGGAGGATAGTGTGTTGACTAATCTCAACAGCTTGATCCCGCCCGGGTCCGGCTGGGTAATTGAGACAGCCTCGGAAATCACCGATGATGGTAAAATAGTAGGTACCGGCGAAGCGCCAAATGGCGAAACTCACGGTTATATGCTGATACCTGAAGTAACAGGTATTTCAGAAAGCGAACAACAATCTTTGCCGAATGAATATGTCACGGTTGTCAATTACCCGAATCCGTTTAATAATCGGACGAATATCGAATACAGCCTGCCGACATCATCTTGGGTTAGAATCGAGGTGTTCGATATTCTGGGCCGAAAAATCGAAACGTTGCTGGATACCAAGCAGGCTGCGGGAAATCATCTGACCGCCTGGGACGCCACCGGTCACTCAAGCGGGGCGTATTATTACAGATTGCAGGCGGGAGATTTATCGGAAGTAAGGATGATGACGCTGTTGAAATAATAAGCGGGTTGGTGCATGGAGACTTACTCTGATTACAGCCTGCCGAGTTAGGTAACACCGTAGTCCGGACAAATCCGGAGATTGGGATACAATCCTGTATCGCAACTAGAAAGGAGGAAAAGCCTTTATGAAAAAATAGCAAATGCGTTCATTAAATCGCGAGTAGCAGCGTTTAAATCAAAGGGGCTAACAATGAAAATTTCACTTATATTCGTAATAATAGCGTGCAGCTGTATAGTAGCTTTCGGGCAAATACCGGATACGGTCTGGCTGGAGGATTGGGAATCCGGCTGGGGCGACTGGTACGCGTCCGGTGGAGTTTGGGAGATTGGCGTACCGGGTCCATTGGGGCCGGACTCAGTTTGTTCCGGCTACTATTGTGCCAAATTAGATCCTTATCCCGAAAACACCAGTACCAAATTAATCAGCCCGCTTATTGAACTGCCATCATCGGCAGAGAATTTGCGGTTAGGTTTCTGGCATTGGTTTGACACGTACCATCTGGATCAGGGGCAGATAGAAATAAAGATCGATCATCCCGATTCCGATTGGGTGGCGATCAGTGAGCCTTTCCATCTTTCCGGAGGCCAATGGACCCCGTACCTGATTTCTTTGGAGGTATATATGGGTGAGACGGTTAGGCTGGCATTTCATATCAATTCTGGGGGGCACGGCGGTGGAGTATGGTACACCGATGATCTTTGCGTAATTTCGGGAGAATATGTGCCGGATCTGGCATTGGAGCCTGAAAATTTCGAGAATGGCTGGAATGATTGGTACGCGTCCGGCGGTGTCTGGGATATCGGTCCGCCCGATTCCCCGGGGCCGGAAGAAGCCTTTTCGGGAGTAAGGTGTGCCGGTACAGTATTAGCCGGTGGCTATCCTCGTTTAATAAATTCACGGTTAGTCAGTCCGCCGTTCTATGTGCCTAACGATGAACCGCTTTTGAAATTCTGGCATTGGTTTCATAATCGGTATGACGATTATGGTGTGGTAGAAATAAAAATCGAACATCCGGATTCCGACTGGGTTGAAATCAGCGATCATTTCAATCCAAGCAGCCAGGTCTGGACACGGTATCAAATTGAACTTGATTCATTCGCGGGGGAGTTTGTGCGAATCGCCTTTCGTTTTGATGTCGGTTCACCGGGCAATTTCCCTGGTTGGTATGTTGACTCAGTGACTATCCATCCGACAGACGATATTTCTGACAACGCCGAATCAATTCCTTTGGCTTTCAAACTATTCGATAATTACCCAAATCCTTTCAACTCGCAGACTATAATCCAGTATAACCTGGCCGAACCATCCCGGGTCAAAATCGAGGTATATGACCTAATGGGGCGAAGCGTAACATCAATCCTTGATAAGTACCAATCTGTCGGGCATAAGCAGGCTATCTGGGATGCCGGCGATCTGCCGTCGGGATTATATCTCTATAGAATTCAAGCGGGTGATTTTAGGCAAGCCGGAAAGATGCTCCTGTTGAGATGATTTCCGGTTGAAGCACGCGAATTGGTATTAAGCGCCGGCAAGGCAACCGGGTCAGGCGGCCCGGCTGCGCTTGACTTTGCTCTATTTACTTTTTACATCAGAATCTTGATCCATTGTTCTATCGATTCGGTAGTCGCGGATTCAGGATAGAAATACTCGGGTCTTTTGAGATGTATCATCATGTACCACTCGTCTTTTTCAAACATTGATTTATCAATTTGAAATTCGAAACCTTCAAGCGGTACAACCTCCTTTTTTCCATCGACGTAGATTGAACCGATACTGTTGGCTATCCAGTATTCGTTTCCTCCCCAGTTGATATCCAACCATTCATTTGAGGAATATTCACTCTCGCCGATTGCCGAGGAAACATGAAGCATCTTGCGTTTATCCGATGATTCCGCCAGGTAAAGATCGATCCCGGTGTGCATCGTGTCCGCAAATTCGATTCCAATATAAAGATAGCTGCTGTCCTGCTTGAAATGGAGAAGTAGTTTATCATCGGCTTCAGCTACAACCGCGTCCTGCCATTCCGTTTTATCGAATTGACCGTTGGGCAGGATATTAGTACCGTAAACGACCCGGACATTATCCGGGCCGGCCAATAGCTGCCCCCAGAGAAATAAAATCCAGATAATGAGAATAATCTTCATCGTTCCTCCTTTGATAACTTTGACGCGGTTGCTATATCTCCGGCACCTTCCCGCAGGTCCCGATCAGGCAGAACACGTCCTCGATCTTCATCGGTTCGCCGATTACGTATCCCTGGCCGTATTTGGCGCCGATAATGCCGCCGTACGAACGGGCCATCGATTCCAGCGACCACATGTAGTCCTTATCCTTGTTGGGATTGAGAAATTGCGACTTGTGAGCCGACAGCGCCTTTTTCCAGGTTTCGTATTGCTCGGTTATATCGACTACGAAAGTGGGGGAGGCCTCCGGCGGCAGGAAATAGTGAAACATCGCTTTGATCGTATGTGGCTGTTCATCGATTGGCAGTTTCCTGAATGTGGCGTAATTGGCGGCATAGATCGCGATCTGCCCGGTGGCCAGATGGTCGGGGTGGCCCTGACGTTTGCCGTGCCCGCCCTGCCAGTAGGGCGCCAGAATTATTTTGGGTTTGTGACGTCTGATTAGCTGAGCTACCGTTAAGCGGTTCTCGAAATTGTCCATCACCCGGCAATCGCCGAAATCGAGCATGGCCAGGATTTTCGCTCCGAGTATTTCGGCGGCGTCTTTAGCCTCCTGTTGGCGGATTTCGGGAGTGCCGCCGGTGCCCATCTCGCCGCGGGTGAGATAGACCAAACCGGTGCGGTAACCCCGCTGGGCCATCTTGACCAGAAGCCCGCCGCAACCGACCTCGACATCATCGGGGTGGGCGCCGATTGCCATTAAGTCTACGATTGGATATTCTGCCATATTTCAAAGTCCTTTCAAATCATCATTTGATTGAATCATTTTAAAGGATTATCGCTGGAAAAGCAAGTAAGGTTGTTAATAACTATCAGGAAAGGAAGAGCAATAGACTACATTCGCCTGACGGCACGGGAATAGCAGTATTCGTATTTATCGGATGGAAACATTAGACGACGGATGAATTGTTTATTTCTACTAATCGAAAAAGCGGTCCGCATTAAATTATTTACTTGACATAAAATTAGCTCTACGTTATATTTATAGTGAAATAGTGTGCTTAATACAGTTCCTTGAATTTACAGATGTTTGATAATATAAACCAAAGTAATTATTTAAATGAGGAGGATTGGAAATGACAAAATTAATCAAAATCGCTTTTCTTGTTTTCATCCTGGTTATATCTGCTTCAGATCTATTTGCCGAAAACGAACAATGGACATTCTGCGACGCCGGCGGGCCCTTGCCCCGAACTCGATCAGGGCACAGCGCGATTCATGATCTGGCCGGAAACAGAATGATAATTTTCGGCGGCATGTCGGATGTGTATGGCTACGAGCTCGGTGACATGTGGGCACTGGATGATAGCGCTTTTGCCTGGACTGAGTTGGAAACAACAAATGACGGCCCGAATGGATTGCGGGACCACGCGGCGATTTATAATCCGAATGATAATACCATGGTACTATTCGCCGGTGTTTATAATTCCGGCCAAATTACCAATGATGTTTGGATTTTACATCTGGAAAACCTTACCTGGGAGCTTGTGATACAAGACTCAGAGGTCTGGCCTATCCCTCGGTTCAATGTTTACGGGATTCACTGCGAACAGGCAAATGAGATGATAATATTTGCCGGCCGGGATTTAGGGGATCGATTGAATGATATGTGGGCTTTCGATTTAGGCACACATAACTGGAGACAAATCCCATACAGCAATCCATGGCCCTCGAATAGGGAAGGTCCCCCGATGGTTCTGACAGGTCCGAATACATTTGCGATATTTGGTGGTTATGATCCCCAGTTTTCTCATTATAACGATATCTGGACATTTGATCTGAATTCAGGCCAATGGACCGAGTATTTTCCCTCTTATCCTATGCCTGGCGGGCGAAGGCGCAGTTCAATAACATACGATAAAGCCAATGATCGGATTTTGATTTATGGCGGGACAGGCTCTTATTCAGGCTTCGGTTACGGCGATCTTTGGGAATTTAATATGAGCACCACGAGTTTCACGGAACTTTCGCCAACCGGTGATATACCCCCACCTCGAGGATATCATACAGGAATGTCGGATTTCGGCTGCGTTTCGCCAAATGGTTTCGGCGGCTATAAAGTAGTGGTTTTTGCCGGCGCCGACTACTCTGCGAATGATATTTATAACGACACGTATTTTCTAGATTGGGATGGAATTGTCGCCGTCGATGAGGAAGCCCCCGTACCCAGCGATTTCGTGACACTTAACAGCTACCCAAATCCATTCAACGCGGCCACAACTCTTGATTTCACACTGGCCGAACCTCTTGCGGTTGAGCTGGAAATCTATAATATTTCCGGTCAGTTGATCGAAAAATTATATCAGGGTTATTTGCCGGCAGGCCAACACACATTCAGATGGGACGCGAATAATTGTTCATCGGGAGTCTATTTCTCGAAACTTATCGCCGGTGATACACAGGTAGTCAATAGGTTGGTACTGCTGAAATAGTATTTGAATATGTACTTAAATAACGTCAGGCCAGGATGGACTATGGACTTCGTCCACCTGACGCGCGGCGAATCCTTGAGTAGGTCAGCGAGCCGTGGCTCCTGACCGAATGCTAGCATTATTCAGCAATTTGTAACGGTATGCAACCTACAGAGTAACCCACTCCGCGCTTGAGGTTGCGGGATGGGGCAGCCAGCTAGTATTGCTGAAATAGCAATTAAGTTGATTGATAATAAAATTAAGGGCTGTCTGGTTTTTGTCCGGGCCGCTCTTTTTTGATTTCTATCCGGTAAAGATGAATTTAGGAATACTTCTTCCTGACGGTATATGGAGAATTATGTTTTAAACGAGCCGTGAAAATACTCAAGAATACTAGGAGGAGACCATGGATTTCCTTCATAGTCAGTTAATTCTACTCGCTTAGTAAATTTAAAATGTTTTGCTGCTGTTACTAACTTCGCAGCAAGAACCTCAAGACCAAATCCGTTGTGAACCTTTGATTCTTGAATTACTTTTGTTGAAAGATTGAAAAGCTCTTCGAAGCGGCTTCGATAATCCTTCTCCTTGGCATTATGAACCTGGGTAGCCAGAACCCTGAATAGCGAATCGAAATATTTCTCATTCATCCCGTGTGACGGTTCATCTATATGTTGCATCAAGAAGCCATATTTTGGTAGTTTTTCATTTGATTTGTAAGGGAGAGGTGCCTTGTAGACGGAAAATCCAATCTCTTTTTGGTGGAGATTGTACTGGTCAAATTCAATCCATGATTTCAATATCTCTCGTCTTTCGGAAATCCAGGCGGGATCGGATAAGCTGGAGATGTCAAAACGAAGAATCGGATTACCAAGCCCCAGAATGGGCGTACCATTGTTTTGAGTAATCTCAAGAGTATCATTTTGATAATCAGGCGATAACTTAAGGCAGTCGAGAGTCTTAAGGAAATTTGCATGAATGGCTAGCCCAAGAGTGTGATAAACCTCGATGAGGTTTTCTTTTTTGCTAACAAAGCAGAGAAGAAAAGGATAGTGGTGGGAAATAAGCCATTCTACTGCTTTCGAGTCTTCATACAATAGGTTATCTTTTGTGCTCTTGACCTGAACAAAGTAATAATTGCTAACATGTAGGCGTTTTCCGATACGCTCTCCCAGCGTACAGTGGAGATCCAAACCGGAATCTTCGGGGTGAGGTACGGGTACGGAAGTGCCAAATGCGGAAAAGATATACTGGGCCAGGTATTCTGATCGAGTGCCCTCATGGAAATTACTCGGAATAGATCCCTTAATGCTCATGTACTTAAACCTCCCCGGCACCCCATCTCCGCCTCAAGCGGAATGGTTTAGATTATCTATCCATCAGGTAGATAAAACAGACAGATTCCCGTTTTCACGGGAATGGCAGTTTGTGTTTGCTGGAATGACAGCTATGCTCTACTCATCCTCAAGCCGCACAGCCGTGCCGTAGGCCAACAGCTCGGCGGCGCCCTGCATCATGGAGGAGGTGGTGAAACGGACTGCTACAACGCCGTTGGCACCGCGTTTGCGGGCCTCGGCAACCATCCGGTCGAGGGCCTGCTCGCGCGATTCGGCTATCATCTTGGTATATTCGGTAACCTCGCCGCCGACGACATTGCGCAATTGTGCCAGAAAATCTCGGCCGAAATGGCGCGCCCTGATTGTATTGCCTCGAACCAATCCCATCACTTCAACGATTTTCTTACCCGAAATAGTATCCGATGTCACGACAGTCATATCCTTAAATCCCATCATCGTTCGACCTCCTTGTATCGTTCATGTTTGCGGGCGAAAAGTTTTTCGCGTAAAACCGAAATCAGCAGGAATATCAAGCCGATGATTCCCGCTCCTACTCCGAATCTTAAGAGTAACGGGTTGTTGGTATCAAGCAGGAATTTATCGAAAAATTCCCAGGCGCCAAAGGCCAGAATAATTATCGCGCCGATTGAAACGAAAATCCAGCCAATCCCTCGTTCGAGGCGATTATAGATATCGTTCCAGTAACCGGCCCAATATCGATCGGGTAAATCCGTAAATCGCATATTCGAGGTTACCTCCCTTAATTTTAATAAATCATCGTATTCTTTCCGGCAGACCTCACAGGTTTGCATATGTAGATCGAGTTCTTGCTCCTGCTTCTGGATGAGTTCACCATCGAGCTTGCCGGAGATAAGTATGATAGCTTCCTGGCATTTCATTCCATCACCCCCGCGAGAGCTTTTTTAAGTTTTAATCTTGCGTAATGAAGACGGGACATCACCGAGCCCAGGGGAATATCGAGGATCTCGGCAATATCCTTATATGGCATATCCTGGAAATGCTTCAGGATTATGATCTCCCGAGCCTCCTCATCGAGCGTGGCCAGAGCGTCCCAGACAGCTTCCTTGATTTTTTTCGAAACGTAGATTTTCTCGGGATTGGTTTCGGTCGAAGCCGGGGCTGATTCCAGGGCTTTATCCGAGGCAATATATTTTTGCCTGATACCGGCGGATCGAAGGGCGTTTTTGCATAAATTCGACAGAATGGCAAACAACCAGCTTTTAAACTGGAACTTGCTGTCAAAGCGATTCAGCGAACGATAAGCCCGGATAAACGCTTCTTGCGATAAATCATAGGCATCCTCGGGATTGCCTACCATACCCAGGGCATAGAAATACATCGGCTTTTTATACCGCTCGACCAGGGCGCGAAATTTCCGCAAATTACCGCCGAGGCACTCTTTAACTAATTCTTTATCTTCAGTCTCCATCACATTACCTGTATTCATATAACCGTCAAGGCGTATTTTATTCAAAAATTTCAGATTTATCTATGTTTTTTTGAGGTCATTTGAGCCGGTTTTTAAAAATAGAGATCGAATTTTATTATAATTGCCGGTTGGCTAGATTATTCCGGGGAATTATGCCTAAAATGGGCCGTTATGATCGGATAAATCGACTAGTATTGCAACTCCTAAGTAGGGCTGATTTAGCTTAAATAAGCTTGCAATGGCATACCATTGATAATATATTTGACTGAATATATTGTGAATATTAAGCTTAAGGCAAAGAGACGATTATGAATGATCAAAAATCTTTAGACCAGCTTACCATTCCCCAGATGTTGGTTCGCAGCCGCGACCGGTACGGCGACCGGGTGGCGATGAACCATTTTGACGGCGAAAGTTTCAAGCCAATTACTTACGATGACTATTATTTTATGGTAAGACAAGCCGCCGCGGCCTTGAAGAAGGCCGGAATCAAAGCTGATGACAAAGTCGCTATTCTGTCGGTCAATCAGCCGGCCTGGGGCGCCGTATATTTCGCGTCGTTGTTTCTCGACGCCGTTAACGTGCCTCTTGATGCCAATCTTAAAATTGCCGAGTGGAGCTATATCATTCGTAATTCCCGCTCGAAAGTAGTCGTTGTTTCGGAAAAGATATTACCCGAAATTGAGCCGTTGCTCGGTGATATCGAGACACTGGATGCCGTTATCTGTATGGATAGAGATGATGGCAAAACACCCTATCTATTGGAGGGGAAAAACCCGGCGGAGATAAATCCACCCGATGTAAACATCGATAAATTAGCCGCATTGTTATATACCTCCGGGACAACGGGATTAGCCAAAGGGGTAATGCTGTCTCATGGCAATATCACCAGCGATGTTTATGGGATTGAATTGCTGAATATTATCATTCCTGAAGATAATTTCATTTCGATTTTGCCGATACATCATACTTTCGAATGCACCGTCGGTTTTCTGATGCCGTTGGCATTAGGGGCGTCGATAACTTATGCCAGGGGATTAGCTTCAAAGCTAATTGTCGAGGATATCAAATCCAACGCGGCGACCGTCCTGGTCGGAGTGCCGCTGGTTTTCGAGAAGATGTATATCGGGATGATGAAGGCGATCGAAAAAAAGCCGCCCTTTACGAGAGCGATATTCAGGACCATTTACGGGTTAAGCAGATTTTTGAAAAAATCCGCCAATGTTGAAGCCGGCGGTAAATTATTCGGCAGCCTTCGAGAAAAAGCGGGACTCACGACGCTGCGGTTGATGGCGGTCGGCGGCGCGCCGATGTCTCCTGTGATTGCCGAGGCTTTCAACAGCCTGGGATTCCGCATGATCCAAGGCTACGGCCTTACCGAATCGTCTCCTGTAATAACTTTTAATCCTCCGGATAATTACAGGAATGCCTCTCTCGGCATGGCTCTTCCCGGAGCCGAAATTAAGTTAATCAATGTTGATACTGCCGGAGTTGGGGAAATAGCGGCCAAAGGTCCAATGATAATGAAAGGCTATTATAAAAATGAGAAGGCCACAGCCGAAGTACTCAAGGATGGCTGGCTGCATACAGGCGATCTGGCCAGAGTCGATGCCGAGGGCTTCTATTATATTGCCGGCCGGAGGAAGAGCCTGATTGTGACTCCGGGTGGCAAAAACGTTTACCCGGAGGAGATAGAATTCGCTTTGAGTAGTTCGCCGTTTATTCTGGAATCTCTGGTACTTGGCAGACCGTTGCCCGATTCAGGCGGCGGTGAGGAGATAGAAGCTATAATAGTTCCTGATCTCGATTATTTCGCGGCCAGGGCCGAGGAAAAGAGCATAACCTTAACCGAAGAGTATCTCGAGAAGACAATTAAGCTTGAAGTTCTGAAACAATGTGAACATCTGGCCGATTATAAGCGTGTAAAGTATGTGATTATACGTGATGAGGATTTTGAGAAAACATCTACCAGGAAGATAAAAAGATACTTGTACGAACACAAACCGATGGTTGTCCCCAAAGGCAAGAGCAAGGGTGAGTAAAATGAATTATGGCGTAATTTTGGCCGGCGGCAGAGGCGAGAGATTCTGGCCGCTTTCGACCAGAAAAAATCCAAAGCAACTTTTAAAATTGACGTCCGACAAGATAATGCTCGAAGAGACTATTGGACGCCTCGAGCCGTTAATCCCCATGGATCGGATTGTCGTTGTCTCGGGCGTCGATATTGAAGACCAGATACTTGAAAATACCGAAAAGATAACTAAAGAAAACCTGCTTCTGGAACCGGAAGGCAAAAATACATGTTTGGCATTGGCGCTGGCGGCGGTTCATATCCAGAAGAAAGATCCCGACGCCGTGATGATTGTGCTTTCCTCCGATCATATGATCAAACCTCAGGAGCAACTTACCAGAATCCTCAAATCGGCGGCCGGGTTAGCTTCTCGCGAAGACAAGCTTATAACTATCGGCATTGTCCCCTGCCGTCCCGAAACGGGCTATGGTTATATCGAGATGGGTCCCAAGATTACCGAAATCAGCGGCATAAAATTCTACGATGTTACCCGGTTCAAGGAGAAGCCGGAGAGGCCAAACGCCCAGGAATATTATCTTGACCGCAAACATCTGTGGAATTCAGGGATGTTTGTTTGGAATGTAAAAACTTTCTTGAAAGCGGTCGAAAAATATATGCCCTCAATGTACGACTGTTTACTAACATATCGGGAAACAATGACTTCCGACGACAATGGCGAATCGATTAAAAGCTTGTATCGAGATTGCGATAATATATCGGTGGATTTCGCTATACTCGAAAAAGCCGATAATGTTTTATGTCTTAAAGGCGATATGAAATGGGATGATGTTGGCTCATGGTTGGCGCTTCAAAGAATATATGAACCCAATGCGGAAAAAAATGTGATATTAGGTGACGTTATTCTCGATTCAAGCTATGAAAATACGATTGTTAATAAAACCGAAGGTGATATTATTGTAGGTTTTGGGATTGCTGATCTGGTAGTAGTTAAGGCCGATAAAGTCATCATGGTGGCGCACAAGACACGGGTTAATGATATCAAGAAACTTTTAAGCAAACTGGAAAAAGATGATAAATATTCAAAATATCTTTAAACTAATACTTATCGTGCCCATATTCATTATCGGTTGTGGCGCCGGAGTTCATAAAACATCAGTAGATAAGGACAAGCGCACCGAATCGGAGCACCGATTTGATCCGCTGGGTTTCCCCGGCGATGATGCGGTTATTACAGGTAAAAGCCGTACGGCATCAAAACCCGTGATTTCAGAGCAGAGCCAGCCAGTATCCAGTCAATACCCAGTCTCTGTTGAAGTCGATGATCTGGATGTTGATGAGCAGGAGACCCAACCTCCCGTAATTTTCAGGGTCCAGATATTCGCTTCCAAGTCGTTTGATGAAGCCCAGCAGTTTGCCGCCGATATAGAGGGATTGTTTCCGGAAGGTGTTTTTGTGGAATACCAAATGCCATATTATAAGGTTAGGGTTGGCGAGTTCTATGAACCCGAGGGTGGCGAAGACTTTCTGGAGTATGTTAAAGAAACCGGCTTTAAAGATGCCTGGTTGGTTAGGGTGATTCATTGATCGATAGCGACCGTCTTGATGATTTAAAGAAAGCTGCCGCGATTATTCAGCAAGGGGGCATTATATTGGCGCCAACCGACACGGTCTGGGGTTTGATGTGTAATTATGAGAGCGCCGAAGCCGTTGCCTCGATATTTAAAATCAAGAAAAGCCCGGGCAAACCAGTAGCCATAATATGTGATTCGATTGAAAATATCGAAAAACTTCAAGTAGAATTCAGTCCGTATATTAGAAATATAGCTAAAAACTATTGGCCCGGACCCTTAACTCTAATATTCAAATCGGGCTTGAATAATATCGGCCATATAGCCGGTAATAATAACTCGATTGGGGTCAGAATCCCTGATTCTGAAGAATTACGAGAATTAGTCAGGCTATCCGGTAAGCCATTGGCAGCGACCAGCGCCAATATTACAGGACAAAAACAAACACGGGAATTCGATGATATCCCCGATGAAATTACCGTTAATGCCGATTTTATCTGTAAGTTCGATGTTCATCCATCCGGAGTTGCCTCAACTGTAATTGATTGTACATCGGAGAAATTAAAAATTATCAGGGAAGGTGCAATCAGCCTTGAGAAACTCAAGAAAGCAATGAATTAATATGACTGCCAATCCAAAATATAAAGTATTAATAGTGTGTACCGGTAATACCTGTCGTTCGGCTATGGCCAAGGGTATCCTGAGAAAAGTCGCCGAGGAAAGAAAATTAAACAACCTGGAAATTTATTCCGCCGGTACCGGCGCTATGGCCGGCATGCCGGCAACCGATTACGCGATCGCCGCCGCCGCTCATTGGGATATCGATATCTCCGGCCATCGCTCGACGGCGCTCACACCTGAGCTAATTAAAAACTCGAATCTGATTCTGGCCATGGCTCCGGAACACGCGGATACGATTTTGTCATACGATCGAGCGACGATTTCAAAGCTTCATCTCTTTAAAGGTTTTCCTCTGTCATACGAGCGAAGTCAGGCGGGAGTGGATGATCCGATTGGCGGTTCATTGGAGCAGTATAATCAAACGTTTCTTGAATTAGATGAAATCACCCGCAATATTTTCCCTCAGATTATTAAGTTGTCCCGGGCAGATGATTAATATTGCGGTAAAAATTTTAACAGCAATTGCCTTAATCTCTTTTATGCAATTAGCTTTTGCTGATGATTCAACATGGGTCGATACGGTCGGTATTGTGCCGGATTCGGTCGAGCAGGTTATACCGCAACCTCCCGATTCGGCTTATATCGCTCGGGCTTCCGATTCTAACTGGTGGAAGAGAAAAATCGAAAACCGGGCATTTAATATAGGCGAATATCTCGAATTCAGCGTTAGCTATGGTATACTTCCGGCAGGAACCGCGATAATGGCCGTAGTCGATACCATTAGGCATAATGGCGCTAAATGCTTCAAGATCAGATCTACCGCTCATTCCAATGGCTTTGTCTCGACATTTTATAAAGTCAGGGATACCGTTTTGACCTATATCGATTATGATGGAATTTTCTCGCATTATTTTTATAAAAATCTGCACGAGGGCGGGTATAAAGCCGAGAAGACCACCAATTTTGACCAGCGCAGACATATGGCCATAACCGGCAAAGATACAATCCCAACCTATTCATTCGTTCAGGACGCTTATTCATCATTTTATTATGTTCGGACTCAGGATATTGAGCCGGGTTCGGAAATCCTTATCGATAATCATACCGACAAAAAAAATTATCCTCTTAAAGTTATCGTTCATGGCCGGGAAACGGTTAAAGTTGCGGCCGGCGAATTTGATTGTATAGTCGTTGAGCCGGTGATGCGGGCCGAAGGCATATTTAAAGCCAAGGGCAGTATTAAGATATGGTTGACTGATGATGAATACAAGTTGCCGGTGAAAATGCAAACTGAGGTCTTTTTCCTGGGCTCGATACATGTTAAATTGAAGAAATTTAAATACGGGGCTTTTCCGGATGAACAAATGATAGGGGCGGACAATGACCGATAAAAAAGTCGCGGATTTAAGTAATGTTGTCAGGTATTCGGTACGCGGCCGAAAGACAAAATCTAATACCGAGAAATTCGCCGGCACACCTCGATCGATAAAATCGTTTTTCGATAGCCTGCCCGATTTTCTCAAGGCAACGGATTTAAAGAACCTGGCGGCTGATATAATCAAAGCCAAACGCCGTAATAAAGCGATTGTTTGGATGATGGGCGCTCATCCGCTAAAAATAGGCTTATCTCCGGTTATCAACGACCTGATAAAAAACGGCTATATTACTCATCTGGGTTTGAATGGCGCCGGTGTGATTCATGATTTGGAAATCGCGTTCTGGGGCCGCACTTCCGAAGAGGTGGCCGAGACGCTGGGAGATGGTTCATTCGGGATGGTCGAAGAAACTCCGACTCATTTAAGCCAGGCGCTGGCCAAGTCTGATAAAGATTGCGGGATAGGCGAATCTGTCGGCGGATATATCAGCGAGCTTCGCCCGAAATACGCTTCCTATTCGGTATTAACCAGGGCGTTTCAAACCGGGATACCTGTCAGCGTCCATATCGCAATTGGAACCGATACAATCTGCCAACATCCTGAGTTCGATGCCGCCTTATGGGGGCACAAAAGTCATATCGATTTTAAACTCATGGCGGAGAAAATCAGAAAACTTCATAAAGGCGGTGTAGTGGTTAATTTTGGCTCGGCGGTGATTATGCCCGAGGTATTCCTCAAGGCTTTAACGGTCGCGCGCAACCTTTATGGCGATATATCAAGCTTCTCGGCGGCCAATTTCGATATGATACAGCATTATCGACCCAACTTGAACGTGGTCCAGAGACCAACGATCATGGGAGGTAAGAGATATAGTTTTACGGGACACCATGAAATCATGATGCCGCTTTTAGCAGCGGCTATTAAGTCGTTACATAAATAAGAGGATAGTAAGAGGTTAAATATGGCCAGAATTGTTGAATGCGTTCCAAATTTCTCCGAAGGGCGTCGTCCTGAAGTCATTGGCGAAATAGTCAGAATAATCGAGTCGGTTCAGGGCACGACGATGCTTGATGCCGAAATGGATAAAGACCACAATCGCGCGGTAGTAACTTTTGTCGGCGAACCGGAGGTATGCGAAGAGACCGCTTTCCTGGCCATTCGAAGAGCTTCTGAGCTGATCGATATGGAAAAGCATAGCGGCGAACATCCCCGAATGGGCGCTACCGATGTTTGTCCGTTCATCCCGGTTTCCGGTGTGACAATGAAAACCTGTATCGCGATGGCCAAGAGGCTGGGGGAGAGAGTCGGCAAAGAACTGGAAATTCCTGTTTATCTCTACGAGTCGGCGGCCACTCGTCCCGACCGTGAAAACCTGGCAGTTGTTCGTAAAGGCGAGTACGAAGCTATTCGGGATGAAATCGCCACCAATCCCGTACGAAAGCCGGATTTTGGCCCATCGAAAACACACCCCCAGGCCGGCGCGATGGCTATTGGCGCCCGGCCATTCCTGGTAGCATTTAATGTTTATTTAAATACGCATAGCCTGGATATCGCCAAAAAAATCGCCAACGCCATCAGATTTCAAACCGGCGGCTTCCGTTATGTCAAGGCTATGGGCTTCGATATAAAGGAGCGCCGTCAGGTTCAAATTTCGATGAACCTGGTCAATTATCAGGGCACCCCGATTCATCGTGTTTACGAGGCGATAAAATCCGAAGCCGCCCGCTACGGAGTGATGCCGACCAGTTCGGAAATAGTCGGTTTAACGCCGCTGGAAGCGATTGTGCAGGTAGCCGATCATTATCTGGGCTTCGAGAACTTCACCTCTGATCAGATTTTAGAGTCGAAAATGAAATCTCCGGCTTTAGCGGCTAAAATACATATGAAAGAGTTTATAGAACAGGTCCAATCCAAAGACCCGACTCCCGGCGGCGGTTCGGTATCGGCTTTGGGCGGAGCTCTGGCGGCATCATTAGGTGAGATGGTCAGTCGTTTGACGATTATCAAAAAGCAATACGCCAAAGTAAAAACGGAATTCCAGGATTTGCGCGCGAAACTCGACCTGCTCCGTAACGAGTTAACATACTTGATAGAGAAGGACGCTCAAAGTTTCGATGGGGTAATGCTGGCCATGAAAAAGCCGAAAGTCACCGATCACGATAAGAAAGTTCGCGATGCCGCGATCGAGGATGCTACCAAGCATGCTACAAGTGTTCCCCTGGAGGTTATGGAAAAAACTGTCGAAGTGATGGAACTTTTACCGCCTGTAGCGGATAAAGGTAATGTGAACTCCGTTTCCGATGCCGGAGTGGGCAACCTCATGGCCAGGGCCGCTCTGGAAGGCGCTTCGCTAAATGTCAGAATTAATCTGCCGGGAATCGGTGACAAGGAGTTTGCCGATAAGCTGAGATCCGATATGGAAGAGCTGTTAAAACGCGGCCATGATTTATTTGAAAAAACCAAAAAGATTGTTGACGGTAAGATTTAATGCCCAGGGAATATATTGATCTCCACATACATACGAACGCCTCGGATGGTCTTCTAACACCAGAGGAAGTCGTAAAAGTAGCAGCCGAGAAAAAACTCACTGCTATCTCTATCGCCGATCATGATACTACGGCCGGCTTTTCCGCGGCACTTGATTATGCCAAAGAGGAAGGTATCGAGTTGATCCCCGGCGTCGAGTTATCATGCCTGTATATGGAAAACGATGTTCATGTCCTGGCTTATTATTTCGATTATAAAGATGAGGCTTTTGTCAGGATTATCCAGAGATTTCGGGAGGAACGTTACAAACGCGGCGAAGCGATGGTGGCCAAGCTTAACGAACTTGGCATTAACTTGCGAATGGATACGGTAAAATCCATTGCCGGAAAAGCCTCGGTTGGCAGGCCTCATGTGGCCGAAGCGCTTGTTAAGGAAGAGTATGTTCAAACATTCGATGAAGCTTTTGCCAGATATTTGGGTTATCACGCTTCGGCCTATGTGCCCAAAAAGCACTTTGATGTCGATCACGCTATTGATCTGATTCATCGGATCGGCGGTATCGCCGTACTGGCTCATCCCGGTACTTTCAAGCATGATGAGTTTATTCCCGATTTCGTCGATATGGGCCTTGATGGTCTTGAAGCATATCATTCCATGCATAAACGAAATATGACCAGTCATTATAAAAACCTGGCTCAGAAATATGGAATACTTTATACCGGCGGATCAGATTGTCATGGTCCCCGCAAAGGCAGAATTCTTATCGGGACTGTAAAAGTTCCTTATATCTGTTTGGAGAAAATAAAAAAGGCGGTAGAAAAGCGATGAGATATTTTTTGCTATTGGTAGGCGGCCTGACAATCGTACTGGGCTCAATAGCCATTGCCGATGTCCAGGGCTTGTCAGAGGCCGATAAAGCTCATCTTATCCAGCAACTGCAGATTGCCCGGGGGCAGGCAACGGCCGGCGAACCGATTTATCCTGCCGAAATGCCGATTAAATGCGGCCAACATCTATCGACATCATGGCGTCAATTGGAAGCGGAGCTTGATCCTCAGCTTTACAAAGCCCTGGATGACAGGCCGGTCAGGCATACTTTTTGGCAAACCGAACATTTTCGCGTTCACTATGATACAAGCGGTATCGATGCTCCACCCATGGAAGATATTATCCTCGAGCCGGGCGTGCCCGATTATGTCGATAGTATCGCCTTGATTATGGAACGGGTCTGGACTTACACGATTGATACTTTGGGATATATAGAAATCCTCGATGACGACGGACCAATCCCCGATGGCAGCAATGGCGGGAATTCGCTTTATGATGTTTATTTGGGCGCCTGGATTGGGGCCTCCAATTATTATGGAATCACCTGGGCGGAGTGTTTGGGAGGCGCTCAAACCTGCCAGAGTTTTATCGAATTGGACAATGATTATGCCGATCCCATATTTGTCCAACTTGGCTACGGCGATAATCCATTAGGGGCGGCCAAAGTTACGGCTGCTCATGAGTTCTTTCACGCTATTCATTTCTCGTTGGATCGAAATGAAGGATATTTCCCAACGGCGGCGGATCGCTACTGGTGGCAGGAGGCATCCTCGGTTTGGATGGAGGACGTTATATTCGATGAGATCAACGACTACCTTACATCCATCGATTACTTCTTAAAATATCCCTGGCTAAGCCTGGAAAGTTTCTCCACGAACTGGGTTACCGATCCGATAAGGTCTATGCATCCTTATGCAACTGCCATATGGGTCAGGTTTCTTGAGGAGCGATTCCACAGAGATATAGTTAAGCAAATATGGCAGATCTGTGGGAACTTTAATGGCTATAATGTATTGCATGCTACGGATCAGGTATTAACCGATGACTATGGCTCATCTTTCGATGAGGCTTTTCAGGAGTTCGTTTCCTGGAATTATTTTATCGGCGGCAGGGCCGATACGTTGAACAAATATTCGGAAAGCCATCTCTGGCACGATACTTTATTGACGGTTCTTTATACTACCAATCAGGTTCCGTGGGATACGCTTGAATTGGAATATGATAACATGGATCCTACTCCAGAGCCACTTTCGTGTAATTACCTTGTGTTTAAAACAACATATTCTCCGCCCACAGGCGGATTGTGGGGCAGATTCACCGGCGATCCAATTGCTGATCCGCGAGATCAATGGCGATTAAATGTACTGGGTTGGGATGACGCTGAAGATACGGTTGAAACATATGATGTCAATCCTTTCAACAACACCGGTGAGATAACTTTTAAAAGCTGGAAGAACTATAGTGATGTAGTAGTCATACCATCTATTTTTGGCTATTTCTACGAACAGGAATCGGAAGGCTATTCTTTTATTGCATTCTATGATACTGCACTCACAGATAGTTCGCCGATCTTTTATGACTTTCCATCGCTGATAGAAGTACAAAGTGGCAAATGCGCGGAACTGGAGATTTATGCCATCGATCCCAACGGCGATGCTATAACTTTTACAAGCGATCCATCAGCCGACAGTCTTGAGATTTTATCGATAACGTCCACCAGCGATACATCGGCCATAGTTGAATTTTGTCCGGGATATAATCTCGTCGACAGCACAATCGGATTCACAATGCGTGCACGCGACGATGGCGGACATTACGATGCCAGACTACTTTCATTTTCAGTCGTGTATTTTGGACAAGATGAGGCCGATAAAGTTTCTTTGGTCGGTTATCCGAATCCGTTCAGCTATGAAAATAACCGGAATATCTCCCTGCGATTCTTTGTGCCGGATACGTTGGATGCGGATGAAGTTGAGCTTTATGTGTTCTCCGCGTCTGGCGATTTGATATATAATACGGTATATGATGCCGGCGAATTGGCATGGATCGCGCCGGGTGAATATGTAATAGATGATTGGGATGTAAAAAACAATGACGGGAAGCAACTTGCCGGCGGCATCTATATACTCAAACTCCGGGCCGGCCAGAACTCAGCCGCCGCCAAGATAGCAATAATCAGATAATTTGGATTACCGATTAAGAAGAATCGCGGCCGCTGGCTTGATGGCCGCACTCGCGCTGGCTTTGAATTTCCCGCTTCTCGGTGTACCCAATATCGAGATATTCAGCCTCTGCTTATTTATCTCGGGTATGTTTCTCAGATTTTGGGGAGGTCTAACTGTCCCGCTCGCGGCCGGCTTTGTTTTTATTATGTTTAATCCGAATGGCCCGCCATCGTTGATAACGGTGGCCCTGGCTCAAATGTTCGGTTTTATACTGATAGGTATGGCCGGGGCTCTTTTTGGTAGAAGCATTTTAAAAAATAAGAATCGTTATGTTGGAATTACATATTGTGCCGCAATCGGCGTGGTCATGACATTTCTTTATGATCTGCTCACTAATATGGCTTTCGGATTGACGATCGGACCGTTTTGGCCGACTATTACGGCTGGAATAGCCTTCTCGCTCTGGCATATAGTTTCCAACGCGATAATATTTGGTTTTTCTGAACCATTATTGGTGAAATTATGGCGCATTGCCGGACCACGGCTGTATCAATTCTCATAGTTCTGATCGGGCTTTTATCCTTCGAGCTATCATCGGCAGAGGAAGAGCCGCTCGATTCAATACCGGCAGATTCAAGCGCTGCCGCCGATACCTCGCGGCCCGCGGAGGATAATGGTTTTATCGGGCCTGTCAACCAGGATCAATCAGAAACCGATTCGACGGCAGTCGAAGACATAATCAAACTGCCCGATCCGAAACCTGTTCAACCACACTATAAATCGTATATATCGAGTAGGAGCTATGGAGATTATTTGCGCCATTTACCGGGGATTTTATCATTGCAGCATGGAGCCGTAGGCCACCCGGAGATGGTAACCAAATCGGTAATGCTGCCCGGATTAAATGTAGTTTACCAGGGTATTCCGGTATTTCACCAGGGCACGTATATGCCATTCAGAAGCGGCTCCGATCTAACAGTAATGATGTTCGAGAACGTTTCATCATTCAATCTTACTCCGCTTTCGTATATCGAATTGTTCGCCCAAGGGGAGGTACTATCCCTAAATTCGATGATTTGGCCGCCGGAAAATAATCCATCCAGCGTGACCCTGGCTCGCCGTCCATTCGGTTATGAACGGGTTGGTTGGCGTTTCGGAAGAAGGTTTACCGAAACAATCGGGGCCACTTTTACCGCTGGATTCAGGGAATCAGATGGTTTCTATACAACCGGCGCGGATTATGATGATTATAGGATTTCAGGCTCGGCAGTTTGGCGAGCCAGGCCAAATTCGGAAATCCAATACTCTTTTTATCAATATAAAGCCAAGCAGGGCGTACTTCAGTTCGACAGAATCGTGCCGCCGACTCTTAGCTTGAACCACGACCTCAATTTGCACATGATCAAAGGGATCTATAAATATACCGAAAATATTCTATTTGATTTCGACGTATTTCATCAGAAGAATTTCAAGCATCTTTTCGATAGTCAGCAGAATTATCAACATCGAGTCAGGGATTTCGTCTGGGGTGGTAAAGCGGCGATCTATCTGAAGAGCAATCGGCAAAATGTCAAATTTCAGATTGGCGGACGAAGACAATATTTTTCCGACAATAATGGTTCGCAAGGTCGATCGGTGACAGCGGGTCTTGTTCTATGCGATTCGATCATCATAAGTCAATCACAGAATGTTATATTAGCCATCAGGACTCGTCATAATAATATCGATGATATCGACGTTGCCGGCACGGGACGATTGAACTGGCTTCTTAATGACAAGTTTAAATTCGGGCTATCAGGTGGCCGATTGGATTCCGATCCGGATATTTATGCCTTATATTTCAAGTATCCGATTATAACGCCACTCGAACTGCCTGAGGTTGAATCCTATACTCATCAACCAACCGCTAACCTTCGATCGAAAAGAATGTATTTTGCCGGGGCTGACGCGGATATAAGCATATCCGATTGGTTAACGGCCAAACCCGCGATAACTTTAGAAAGAGTGCATGATGATTTGGTGCCGGGATTAATCCAATCGGATGTCGATTGGCTGTCGAGCCAGCGTAATGTCGATTATGACCGTCTAACATTTACGATGGGCCTGGACTATGCGATCACCAGGTTTTTTCGAGGATCATCGGGCTTGACTTATTTCTACTACGATCCTGAAGAATATCAGTCGGGTATCAATTACTCTCCATCGCTATTGGCTTATTCATTCGGGGAGTTAAAAGTCGAGCGGTTGCTTCGGGATATCGATGTTTCCGGAGCTTTTCAAGCTCGTTACATTTCCAGTCGTGATTATGAAGGCTTTAACACCGTAATGACAAGCAATAACTCTTATGATCCCGCGATTGCCCTGGATGGCTCACTGGCGATTAGATTTGGCGCTTTTGAATTCAGATTGACGGAGGAGAATATTATAGATTATTTAGATGATAATACTTATAGTATTTGGGGCGCTTATTTTATGCCGCAGGGCAGTGTTTGGTGGACTTTCACCTGGAATTTTGAAAATTAATTACCAGTTTATAATCATCTTTTTGCCTTTTTGATATCGTATATCGAATTTATCCAATCCCCCCAGCCGACCCAATGTGGGCGGCACATCATCCGAATCGGATATGGCAAAGCTCGTCCGAAACTGCTTGTTTCCCAGCCGGACAGTGAGTTTATGAATGTACATATCAGAAGTTTGTTCCGTGGAGAGACCGCTGATTTCGTATCTTTGCCCGCTTTTATAATTCCCGATTATCATTTGTCCCAGATTGCGCGGCAGAACCGAAATGTCGGCGCCGGTATCGGCCAGAGTGTTATCGATTCTAATCCATCGTTTTATGTGTTTTGAATATATCGAAAGAGAGATCTTTGGCCTTTTAATACTCCTAAAAACGCTTGATTCCTCATCGACATAAGGCACAATTATCGTGTTTGGCAACTAATTGCCCCCCTTTTAATATTTCTCATCCGCCCTAACCGTACTTACTCATATCTTGGACTTAACTTCTAACTTCCTTTTGTTAATTATCGTTCCCAACCTTTTTATTCTATCCAGTAAAACTATCGACAAGCTTATTGTGGGATTGATATTCGATAGAAAAATGTTGCAAAATAGTGTTAAGCCTTTTGTAATTTATGTTATAATCTGTTATTATATATCAGGGAAGGGAGAGAATTCCTGAGTGAATATAGTAACAATGTGGTCTTATAGCAATCCGGTTAATGACAAGCCGAATCTATATTTTAGCATAGCTATTGATATAACTCCGATTGCGATACCGGGATTGAGCGATCCGCTTGGGATATGGATGTAAATGGCCAGGATAATTAATAGGAAAGTGTTAAGCTGGGCTGGTTATGACTTCGCCAATACAATATTCTCCATGAATATTGTTTCCCGCTATTTCCCGGTTATGATAATAACCGTGCTTGGAGGCACCGATCTCCAGGTGGGTATTTCGCGATCAGTGGCGATGGTTCTTGTGGCTCTAACGATGCCAATATTTGGAGCCATGGCCGATCAACATAACAACCGAAGAATCCCGCTCATAATGTTCACGATTGCCTGTTGTATAATTACAGCGATTCTAAACTTGTCAAATTCGTTAGTCCTTGAACTGGTGCTTTTTTGTTTAGCGATTTATTGCTATCAGTCGGCCTTAACTTTCTATAATGCCTTGTTGCCATCAGTTGCTCCATCTGGAAAGATCGGCTATGTTTCAGGACTGGGAGTGTCATTAGGCTATGTTGGCAGTGTTACAGGCCTCTTCGTTGTCGCTATTCTGGCTTCCAGGTTGCTCTCACCCTATATCTGGACCGCAATATTATTCTTTGTTTTCTCAATTCCTATCTTCATATGGGTTAAAGATGAAAAACGACCCGATACTATGAAGACGGTCGATATTGACAATTATCCGAAAGGATTGATTGAGTCTCTAAAAAGAGCTGCCAAAATTAAAGGCTTGTTGAGGTTCCTTATCGGGCGGTTTTTCATAGTTGAAGCGATGGAAACGGTTATCCTGTTTATGGCGGTATATTTAGTTCGGGCCGGGGGCTTTAGCGACAGCAACCAAAACAGTTGGGGTCTCGATGAAGTAACCCTGTATCTAATTATTGTAACCTTTTTCACGATAATCGGTTCTTATATGTGGGGAGTATTGACAAATAAGTTTGGCCCCAAAGTTATGCTTTTATGGGCTATCGTCTTATGGTTTTTAGCATTGACAGGCATCGTGTACACATCAGGTAGAACGATATTTTACTTCTGGGGAGGTCTGGCTGGTATCGGCCTTGGCGGTGTTTGGACCTCAGATAGACCATTACTTATTAACCTGGTTGGCGATTCCCGGAAGCTGGGGGAGTTTTTTGGCTTGTATGCCTTATCTGGCCGGCTGGCTGCCGTAATTGGCCCTTTAATCTGGGGCGCCATAATCTATCTTACCGAATCTCTTGGAGTTATCTGCTACAAATTCGCGATTGAGGCACTTTTTGTTATGATGGTAATTGGATTTTTCATCTTAAGGAGAATCCCTGATGCCAGATAAATATCAACAAATTGTCGGTGCGATTCATATCCACTCAAACTACTCCGATGGTACCAAAACTATCCCGGAAATAGCCAATCTGGCCAATGAGGTTGGTCTGGATTTCATTATGATAACCGATCATATGACTCTGGAACCATACCAACAGGGCTTAGAGGGTTTCTACGGCAAAACCGCCGTATTAATCGGTTATGAAATTAATGATGCGGATGATAAGAACCATTATTTGGCTTTCGGGTTGGATCAGACTTTGCCGTCTGATCTTAAAGCAGTAGATTATGTCAGACAGGTAAACAAAAAAGGCGGCCTGGGCATTATTGCTCATCCCGATGAGGTGAGATCGAAGCTGGTAAAATATCCCGGTTATCCCTGGAGCGACTGGCGGATCGAAGGCTATGATGGTATTGAGATATGGAATCATATGTCTCAATGGATGGAATCGCTGAGTCATTGGAATATGCTTAAGCAAGCTTTCATGCCGCGGCGAGCATTGAAAAGCCCGACAAACAGAATATTAAAAATTTGGGATGAGAAGAGTCAGAAGCAGCGAATTCTGGGTATTGGCTCTATCGATGTTCACGCTTATCCATATAAACTGGGACCATTAAGAGTTACTATATTTCCTTATAAAGTACAGTTTAAAGCGATCCGGACTCATCTGCTGCTATCAAACGAAGTTAAATCCGATTTCGGTTTATATAAACAAGCGATCTATGACTCACTTAGAAGATGCCGGGCTTTTATCTCCAATTACCGGTGGGGAGATGCCGCCGGTTTTGAGTTCTATTGTGAAAATTCGGCTGGCAGGGCCTGGTCAGGCGATGACCTGACTTGGGAGGAAGATTCTATAATAATGGTAAGCTTACCAAAATACGCGGATTTAAAGATAATACAGAACGGTCAACAGTATTTCTTTGGTCGAGGCAGGGAATTCGAAATAAAAGCTTCAAGACCGGGATTGTACAGGGTGGAAGTTTATGTTCGCGATAAAGGTTGGATATTTTCAAATCACATTAGGATAAAAAAAAGAGGGTGAAACTTTGGCTTAGGTAGAGGGGGGCTGGAACTACCTAAGCGAGGAGGTTTCACCCTACGCTTGAAATGATAATGAGAACTAGCTTATTTGTCAAGCAATTTATTAAGCTATCAGCTAGTAATCCTGTTATACATATCGGTAAGTTGTTGAAGTTAATTAGGAATAGCTTATAAAATTAATTTTTATTAATAGCGAATTTACATAAACATAGATCAAATAGACCCAGAAAGCCTTTATCAATTTTAGATTGTGATGAAACCGTATTGTCATCTCATCGCTATGTATAGACTCTATTGTAATATTAATTGACCTACCTTTATAACAGTCAATATTATTTGGTCAGTTATCGGCACATCGGCCGATATGCCATGAACATAATAGATCGAAATCTTTCATATATAATTGCTCAAAGTAGGATGTCTAGCTAGCAAATAGTTTTATGCTATCAAGTCGATAATTGTTTTATGCAATTCATTGGCGGCTTTTAGTACCGCGAGATTCGCCCCCGCTGAGTTTTTCGCCACCATCATATCTACTTGTGACTGAAGTATATCTGCCTGCGGGCCCTTGCCAACCTCAACGGCTGCTTTCTCCATCAGAGCCACGCTTGATCTAATTCCGCTTATTGAATGCGAGTACATATTCCCCCCGAATTGTCATGATTATTATTATATATATTATCGACAAATCATGAGAGAGAATTTAGCGGCGTCTTAAGTTTCTGAAATTAATATGAAATGATCGCTAAGATGGCTATAGAGCTTATCTCTTTACTGTTCACTAAATTAACTATTATAGATGAGCCGATCAGGCTGAGTTAAAAATATAGCTCCGGATTTCCGTGTTTCTGGTATCGCCTTTTTTGCTACCTCAAACTCCTTGACAGTATGTGACTATGTTGCTATATTGCCACATAAATAAGGATTGATGTATGGATAAGAAATTAATTGAACTAAAAGCGGAAGTTTTAAAAGCGCTGGGGCATCCTACGCGGTTGTTAATTGTTGAGATGCTGGCCGATGGCGAACGTTGCGTTTGTGAGCTCAATGAGAATATCGAAGCTGATCATTCGACAATCTCAAAGCATCTATCGATCTTGAAGAAGGCCGGAGTATTAACCGATCGTAAAGAGGGTCTGAAAGTGTATTACAAACTTGAGGTTCCTTGCATACTCAAATTCACTGATTGTATCACCAACGTGATCGAATCGAGGACGAAACGAGAGTTGTCGGCTTTGAAGGGTAAGTAGGCATTGAAGGTGAATCGTGAAATCGTCAAGCTGATTATAATCGCGGCCGTTTTCCTGGTAGCTTATTTTCTCCCCGTGGGAGATATAAATTTTGATAACCGTTTGCTTAGTGGCCTATACGAATCTTATGCCATGCTTCATGAGTATGCTCGCGAGCATGTGCTTCTTTGCCTGATTCCTGCTTTTTTTATTGCCGGCGGAATCTCGGTATTTGTCAAGCAAACGTCGGTAATTAAATATTTCGGAGCCAAAGCTAATAAATGGCTATCGTATTCGGTAGCATCTGTGTCAGGTTCAATCCTGGCGGTTTGCTCATGCACAGTATTGCCGCTTTTTGCCGGGATTTATTCACGCGGCGCCGGTATTGGCCCGGCCTCGGCGTTTCTATATTCCGGGCCGGCGATCAACGTGCTGGCAATTATCCTAACCGGTCGTGTCCTTGGCCTGGAATTAGGCCTGGCCCGTGGAATCGGCGCGGTGTTATTCGGGATAATTATCGGTTTGCTGATGGGAGTGATATTTCGAGACGAGCCGATCGCCGAAAATAATGATGAAAATGATACCGCCGGCGAAACAGGCCGACCACTCTGGAAGGAACTGGTCTTTTTCGGGTCAATGATCGGAATCCTGGTCTTTGCTAATTGGCTTAAACCAACCGAAAATAGTCTGAGTATTTGGATGATGATTTTTAAGATAAAATGGATTATCGCTTTAGGATTCGCGATCGCTTTATTACTTGCCTCGATCAACTGGTTTAAAAAAGCTGAGTTATCAGATTGGCACAGATCAACACTTGAATATATCGGTATGATTATGCCGCTGTTGTTCATTGGTGTGCTAGCAGCGGGATTTCTTCTTGGTCGCCCGGGTCACGAGGCGATAATACCCTCAGACTGGGTAGCCGGTCTGGTCGGCGGCAATTCGTTATTGGCGAATTTATTCGCCTCGATTGCCGGAGCATTCATGTATTTCGCCACCTTGACCGAAATACCGATTCTGCAAGGATTGATCGGCGCCGGCATGGGTAAAGGTCCGGCTCTGGCGCTGCTTTTGGCGGGACCGGCGTTGAGCTTGCCCAATATGATCGTTATCAAGCAGGTTATGGGCGCTAAAAGGACATTGGTTTTTGTGATCCTGGTAATAACTCTATCAACATCAGCGGGAGTAATATATGGCAATCTATAGAAAAGGAATTTTCAAACTGGCGGCAATTCTCAGTTTAGCGTTAATCCTTAATCAAGCGTTCGCGGAAAATAGCGATGAGGGCTTAAAGAGCGCCGACATAGCCGCTCAAGACGCCGAAGAATATTTAGCTTTGTCCGGATTGGAAGCTCTGAGTCAGGCGCTTACAAATGATAAACCGACATTGGCTTATTTTTTCCAGTCTGTAGCCTGCTCATGCGTGGCCGCCCAATGTGCCTTGACCGATACGACTATAGATAGTGTCGCCGAATTGAAAGACAATGAATCGTTCGATTTCGTCAGGGTCGATATATTCTACACGGACGCGGCCGAGTCGCTCTATAAAGTTGATATCGTGCCGGCGTTCGTTTATTATAATGATATGGGTACCGAGATAAACCGTCTTGAGTGGACCGTTACGGGAGATTTATTGAGACAATTGATAGCCCATCCTGAAAAGAAACTGAATCCGTAAGATTGATAATGAAAATAATGATTTGTTAGCTTTGTAAAAACAGGGAGGAATAGATGAAAATTCAGATACTTGGAACGGGCTGCAGTAAATGCAGCCGAGCCGCCCAGATAATGAAAGAGACAGCGGTCAATCTCGGTCTGGTCGAGGGCAAAGATTTCGAATTCGAGAAAGTGACTAATATTCAGGAGATGATGAAATATAAAGTTATGTTTACTCCTGGCATCGTAATTAACGGGCAAGTCGTATCAAGCGGCAAAGTGCCGTCTACCGCGGAAGCTCAACAATTGATCAATAAGGGACGAACCGAGGAAATAAAATGAAAGCGCACCCGATAACGGCCATTCTTTCTTTCATTTTACTGATATTAGTTTCGATCCTAATGAGTTGCTCTGAATCATCTGATAATACCGCCGATAAGCAGCCCGCGAATCTTGAGCTATCCTCGGCCGAGACTATGAAATTGCCGAAGCTAATTGATTTGGGTAGTGATCATTGCAAGTCTTGTAAGAAAATGATGCCGGTTCTCGATAGTTTGAGAATCGCTTATCAAGGGAAAGCCGAGATAATTTTTATTGATGTCAAGAAAGATAGAAAATCCGCCCGGAAATATGGTATTACCATGATACCTACCCAGGTATTTTTAGATGCCGAGGGTAACGAAGTTCACCGTCATGTGGGATTTATGTCTGCCGAATCGATAACTGATTATTTCAAGACAATGGATGTCGAGTTATGATGGAGACGGTAGCGGCTTTCATCCAGAATAATCCATCACTTGCTATTTTCGCGGTATTTCTTGGCGGCCTGATATCATCGGCCTCGCCCTGTGTGCTGGCTTTAGTACCTCTGGTGATCGGTTATGTCGGCGGCTATTCGCAAGGCGACAGAAAAAAAGCTGTCAAATACTCGATAACTTTCGCCCTGGGTCTATCAATCACGTTTACTCTTCTGGGAGCGGCCGCCGGATTTATCGGCTCGATAATCAGTACAACCGGAGCAACTTTTTATATCGTTATTGCCGCTATTGCTATAATAATGGGGCTATCGCTTCTGGGCGTTTTCGAAATTAAAATACCATTTCGTTCCAAGATGCAAATCAAGACCGGCGGTCTGATCGGGGCGTTCCTGATGGGTGTGATATTCGGATTCGTTTCGACTCCCTGCGCTACGCCGGTGCTGGTCGTGATTCTGGCTTTTGTGGCGACTAAAGGCCAGATTTTATATGGCACATTTCTTCTATTTGTTTATTCAATCGCTCATTGCGCCTTATTGGTTGCCGCCGGTATCGCCACCGGATTTGTAGAGGCTTTCACCAATTCGCAAAAAGCTCTAAGTTTCTCAAACTGGACGAAAAAAATATCCGGAGCCTTGATTGTTCTGGCAGGTATCTATATACTTTATGTAAACTTGATGTAGGAGAGATATTGAAGCTGACATTAAATCTATCAGAGGGATGCAATCAATGAAAAACGCTGAATGTCCAAGTTGGGGCGGGTTGCGGCAAATGCAGCAGGGCCGCCCGGATAATGAAAGAGACGGTTGTCAATCTCGGTTTGGTTGAAGGTTAGGATTTCCAATTCGAGAAAGTGACCAATATTCAGGAGATGATAAAGTATAAAGTTATATTCACTCCCGGCATTGTAATTAACGAGCGGGTCGTATCGAGCGGCAAAGTGCCATCGATGGCCGAAGCTCAACAGTTGATCAATAAGGGATTGGAGGAGGAAATAAAATGATGACATGCCCGAAAAAAATCACTCTTGCTTTCGTCTTAATGATATTAGTTTCGACTCTGACAGGCTGCTCTGAATCTTCGGATAAAACCTCCGAAAAGCGGACTGCTAAACAAGAGACAGTATCGTCCGAAATTGGCAAATTGCCGAAACTAATTGATTTTATCAGCGCTAATTGCGAACCTTGCAGGAGAATGGAGCCGATTCTCGATAGTTTGAGAATCGCCTATCAGGGGAAAATCGAAATCATCACTATTGATACCAAAATAGATAGCATATCCGCCCAAAAATACGGCGTAACCGTTACCCCCAGCCAGATATTTCTCGATGCCGAGGATAAGGAGAAATATCGTCATATGGGGTTTCTGGGGGCTGAATCAATAGCAACTTATTTCAAGTTATTAGGTGTTAATCAATGAAAAACGCTGAATGCCCAAGATTAGGTTTTCTCGACAGATTCTTAACGCTCTGGATATTTCTGGCTATGGGATTCGGGGTGATGCTGGGTGTCTGGGCGCCATCGGTAACTCAGGCGATTACCAAACTTTCTATCGGGACAACATCGATCCCGATAGCAATAGGGTTGATCCTGATGATGTATCCGCCTTTGGCCAAGGTGCGCTATGAGGAATTGGGCGATGTATTCCGGAACTGGCGGATTCTCGGCCTGTCGCTGATTCAGAACTGGGTGATCGGCCCGATACTGATGTTTTTCCTGGCGATTCTATTCCTGGCGGATTATCCCGATTACATGATCGGCTTGATTTTGATCGGTCTGGCCCGATGTATCGCTATGGTGATTGTCTGGAACGAGTTGGCCAGGGGCGATAACGAATATGCCGCCGGACTGGTGGCGTTTAACAGCATATTCCAGGTAATATTCTATAGCGTCTATGCCTGGTTTTTTATCACAATAATGCTGCCTTATTTTGGTTTAAAAGGCATCGCGGTTGATATAACGATGGGGCAGATCGCCGAAAGCGTATTTATCTATCTTGGAATTCCGTTTCTCGCCGGTTTCCTGACCCGATTTGTTTTAATCAGAATTAAGGATAAAGACTGGTATCACAGGGTGTTCATTCCCAAAATCAGCCCGGTAACCCTCATTGCCCTTCTATTTACAATCGTGGTGATGTTTTCGCTTAAAGGCGAAATGATACTCGAATTACCTTTTGACGTGATCCGGATCGCGATTCCGCTCTTGATATATTTCGTGTTGATGTTTCTAATCACTTTTTACATGGGCAAGAAAGCGGGCGCGGACTACTCCAAGTCGGCCACATTATCGTTTACCGCCGCCAGTAATAATTTCGAACTGGCAATCGCCGTGGCCGTGGCCGTATTCGGGATTAACTCCGGCCAGGCGTTCGCGGCCGTGATCGGGCCGCTGGTTGAAGTGCCGGTGTTAATCGGCCTGGTGAATGTGGCGTTGTGGTTTAAACGGAAGTATTTCTCCCAGTGAGTATGAAACCGAAAAGAAAAGCCCTGATTCTCTGTACCGGAAACTCCTGCCGGAGTATCATGGCTGAGGCTTTGATCAATCACCATCTCAGCGATAGTTGGCAAGCTTTCTCGGCAGGCGTTGAGCCATTAAGCGTAAACCCACGAGCTATTCAGGTGATGGCTGAAATCGGAGTGGATATCTCATCCAGCCGATCCAAATCCATCAATGAATTTATCAAGCGGGATGATCTCGATCTGGTAATCACAGTCTGCGACAACGCCCGTGAGACCTGCCCGGTGTTTTCCGGCCCGGTCCAGCAAATTCATATCGGTATCGATGATCCCGCGCCGTTTACCGCTTACCCGGATGATCAGGCGTTGCCGAAATTTCGGCAAGCACGCGATATTATAAAAGAAAAACTGCTTGGAGAATTGAGAGCCAGGCTTTAGCTTTTTATTCGCAATTCGGCCAGTTCTCGGGAGCTTCAACCGGAAGATCATCGGTTGCTAACCATATTGTCTCATAACTGAAACAAGGTGAAATATAGGCCTCGCCCCTGAAGTAATTGACCAGCCTGGTCACATCGCTGCCAAGTATGCCGCAATCGCCATTTATATCCGCCGAATTCCAGAAACTATCCTGCAAACAGGGTTGGCTTGATGGTAAACCTCTGAAATAATTCACCAAATAGGTAACATCCGAACCGATTACACGAGGCGGCCATTCGCCGTTGAACATGTTAACATCGCCCGGCCAATAAGCATAAGTCGGATATGGTTGATCCGCCGCCAATTTGACGAGATAGAAATCGTGGTCTATATAACCGCCAGTAGCCCTAATCCCGGCGATTGCGAATTCATTATCGGATGTTTTGATAATCGAGCAGGCGGTTTCTTCGTATTCAGTGCCTATTGTTTTTGACCAGACCATTCCACCAATAGAATTTGTTTTAACTATCCATATATCTTTGTCACCGGCTCCGTATGAAGCGGTCCATCCAGCTATAATATAGCCACCATCGCTTGATTGTATGACAGCCCCGGCATCCTCGATATAATCCCCGCCGTATGTGCGAGTCCAGATTGTGTCGCCGAAAGTATTAATTTTTATTAGAAGGAAGTCATAGTAAGAATTTCCCCCAATCACAAAATCGCCATCGCTGTTTTCGATAATTGAACGTGCTTCATCATAGGAACCATGAGATGAGCTATTCAGGCCAATAGCTCTGGTCCATAACGTATCTCCATTTTCATTAGTCTTGATTATAGAGACATTTGTATTTTCGTGATCCTCGAAACGGATTTCCAATTCGCCGACCATTATATAATCACCTTGACTTGTCTGGCAAACGGAGTAGCCTGTATTACTAAGATATTCACCTGGATAGGAATTAAACCATTGAGCATTCCCATCGGCATCGATTTTCATCATTGCGGCAATGTGCGAATCCAGATTGCGAATATAACCGGCTAAGATAAAACCACCGTCTGTGGTCTGTTGTATCGAATTTACTAATATATTGTGCGTCATAGTCCAAACTGTATCGCCGTATTCATCAAGTTTTAGAAGTACTGTATAAGCCGGATATCCTTCCCCAAAGTGTGTCGTGAAAACAGGCAAAAGATAACCGCCATCGTCAGTTTATATAATATTGTAAGCTTCATTTCGCAAGCTATTACCATAAACCTGTGTCCAAAGCGTATCACCATTAGCATCAGTCTTTACCAGGTATGCATTCGAAATAAAGTCGGGATCACCTCTCCAATCGGCCGTATGGCCAACCAGAATGTAACCGCCATCGGAGGTGGGATGCATAGCCGTTGCCTCATCGTGGATTTCGGTGCCGTATTGCTTTGTCCATTGAGTGTCGGGAGCCTGTGCGGGAACTACTGCTGATAATGTTAGCCATAAGCAAACAACCGAGGATAAAACCAATGTATGCTTCTTCACTTATCCCTCCATCCTTAATTGACCGATGCAAAGGTGAATTATGATGTACTTCTAATGGTAGTAATAAATACTAACTATTCTATAATAAATAGAAATTTCATAGAAATGCAAGAGATTTTTCTGATTAAATTGAAAACAATACGTTTTCTGTACGGAATCTTAAGTTGGGCTTTATCTAATAACCTTGACACCCCGGCTCTACTGATGTTATCATCTAGCCATGGCTCGTCGATGGAAAATACTTTCGGGACTACGTTTTCGCTATGTGCTCGTCTCATTCATATTATTGATTGTTATCCTGATTGCAGCCGGTTATTTCTCGATCCAGGCGGGCCAGGAGGTATCGCTGGACAGCCTGACCCAGCAGGGGAAAGCCTTGACCACCGTCCTGATAGCCTCCGCTTCGAATATTATCGAAACCGATCGGAATATAACGGATATCGCCGTGGAGGAAATAGTAGCCAAGACATCCTTGTATATTAATGACAACTCGATCGATGATGATCACGATCTTTTGGAAGCGCTGGTTGCCCAAATGGGCCTGGTGAGGGCTAATATTGTTGATAGTCATAATTCGATGATAACATGTTTGGAGACCGAACCCAGAAGTATATCCGCTATTTTAGATAGCCTTCAAGGCAATTTCCTGAGTAATGCTCGATATGATGAACCATTCGATATTGTTTTCGATTTTCATTCGGTTGGCGAGAAATCGTACTTATTCGGCCTGGTGCCGTATAAAGATGATAAATTTATTATGTTGATATCCCCCTGGGCGGCTGGTCAGTATGGCGACCGCAAGCTATCGCTGGCATATCTTCTCAATCAGCTCTCGCAGGAGGCGGGTATCGAGTATATCATGCTGCAAAACCTCGATGGTATCGTGTTCGCCTCCAAACAGATATCTCAAACCGATCGAATCGAGGATGATCCTTTTCTGGTCCAGGTACTTGAGGCCGACACCGCGGCATCGCGAGTTATTGATTTCCAGGACAGGGAAGTGCTCGAAGTCGTTCAGACATTCAACTCGGGTGAGGAGTTTTACGGTCTTTTCCGCGTGGGGATGTCGTTATTCGGCTACCGTCAGCTAACAGCCGGCTTTAAAAAGCAGGTTTGGCTATTCGTGGTTTTACTCGTGCTTCTGGGCTTTGTCGGAATAGCTATCGTTATCGGTTATCAAAACCTGAATGTCACGCAGGATTCATTAAGCCGTGTTCTGGCGATCTCGCAATCATTGCATGATTCGATTGCCGGTATCGTATTGACGACCGATGAGAATTTGCGGCTGGTTTCGGTTAACAAAGAGGCCAGGAAGCATTTCGGCTTGCCTGATGGCTCCCCTAATGATTGGAGCTACGAAGTATATTTCCCCAACGATCCATTCCAGGTAAAAGCGGTATTAGATGAACATCGTCCGAAGAATTTTGAAATTCAAATCAAGGGCAGTTCCGGCCCCATGCATCTGTTGGTATCGACCAGCACCTTATTCGGCGAAGGGGATAAACCAACGGGGGTAATCGTGGTCGCGCATGATATCTCCGAGAAACGGGCACTGGAGAGCCAGGCCCAGCAGGCAAGCCGTCTTTCCGAACTCGGCACGGTGGCTGCCGGCCTGGCGCATGATATCAGAAACCCCCTTAACGCGATCGGCCTGGTCGTTCAACGGCTGGGAAACGAAATCAAAGTAGCCGATAATAGAGAAGAATTCGATGAATTTCTGGCTACTCTTAAAATGGAACATACCAAGCTCAACGGTATAATCGAAAAAATCCTGCAAGTAGCTCGTTCGAGCCGTCTGCAGATAAAAGATACCTGGATCAAGCAAGTTGTTCAGGAAGCGATCTCGCTGTATCGTTATGAAGCATCGGAGAACGATATCGAGCTGACGGCGGAGATCACCGATGGCCTGGTGAGAATCAACGAAGCAACGATTAAAAGCGTAGTATCCAACTTGATTAAAAACGCTATCGAGGCAATCGGAGAGAAAGGCAAAATAGAGGTAATATCCCGTTTCGAAAATGAGAATTTGGTGATTATCGTTAGTGATAGCGGGTCCGGTATCGATCAGGAGCAGATGAAGAATCTGTTCAAGCCTTTCTATACGACCAAGCCAGGCGGAACAGGGCTGGGTTTGGCTACGGCACATAAAGCGGCGGTCGATCATGGGGGAGACCTGAAGGTCCAGTCAAAACCCGGAGGACCGACTGTATTTAAGTTGACTATTCCGGTCAAGAGGGAGTTATGAGAATAATAGTTATAGATGATGAGGAAAACCAGCGCGTTTTATTAAGTGGCTATCTCAAGAAGCAGGGGCATTCGGTCAGACAGGCCGAGTCCGGGCCGATGGCTCTGAATCTGCTGGCCGACAAAGGCGCTGAGGTGGCGATTACCGATATGCGCATGCCCGATATGGATGGCCTGACATTATTGAAGGAAATAAAAAAGGTCCATCCCGATACCAACGTGGTCGTAATTACCGCGTTTGCCACCGTCGAAAGCGCGGTCGAGGCGATGAAAGCCGGAGCCAATGATTACCTGATAAAGCCGGTTAACCTTGAGCAACTCATGCTCATCCTGAAAAAGATCGAAGCCGGCCAGCATCTTTTGGCCGAAAATAGGTATCTTAAACGCAAACTGGAAGAAACCGAGAATTTCCCGCGGATGATTGGCGAATCTCAGTCATTTAAAAAGGCGCTGGCTGATATCGCTATGGTCGCGCAATCGGATTCCACGGTCCTGATTCGAGGCGAATCAGGCACCGGCAAGGAGTTGGCCGCCCGGGCGATACATGACAGTTCAGCTTTAAAAAACGGCCCGTTTCTGGCGGTCAATTGTTCGGCATTGCCGGAGACACTTCTGGAGTCCGAACTTTTCGGTTATGATAGAGGCGCTTTCACCGGCGCGGTAAAAAAGAGGTTGGGACGGTTCGAGCTGGCCAATAAGGGGACGCTCTTTATCGATGAGATAGGCGATCTGTCATTGCCGATGCAGGTGAAACTTCTGAGAGTACTGGAAACACATACATTCGAACGACTGGGCGGTACCGAATCGATCAAAGTCGATATCAGGTTGGTATCCGCTACCAATCGTGATCTGGAGCAGAAGATTGCGGATGGTACTTTCCGTGAAGACCTGTTTTACCGTCTCAATGTTATCCCGATAACTCTGCCGCCGCTGCGTGAACGCAAGGATGATATTCTGCTTTTAGTTGAGCATTTTATCGATAAGTTTTCAGCCAGATCGGGCAACGAAATAAGCGGATTAACTCCCGAGGCCAAAGATATTCTCATATCGCATAGCTGGCCCGGTAATATCCGTGAGCTGGAAAATACGATCGAAAGGGCGGTAGTTCTCTCCCGAAGCGAAGTAATCGATAAAGACAGCCTGATGGGATTTGCCGCTCCCAAAGCCGAAATTGTAGCGGATACGCTTCATTTGGCCGAACTGGAAAAACGGGCGATCGTTGAGGCCTTAAAGCGCACCGACGGCAAATTAGCCGATGCCGCCGAAATACTCGGCATACACCGCAACACTATCCGGGCGAAAATCAAGCAGTATGGCCTGAAAGCCTAACTGATCTTAGTAAGTCAATACCCGATAGGATTTCGACGAGAATACCGGGGAACCACCTTTCCACCAACTCGTATAAAGTAAAGTTTTATTTAACAAGGGAAACAAACTTAACAATATACGAGGTACTTAATCATGGACAACCAAAATCCTATCAAAGAAATGTCGGCCAAGATCAGTAACTCGGTCACTTTCAAGATAATTACGATGATTATAATTGTACTTTTGCTTTTAATCCCGGCTTTTATGATTGAATCGCTGATACATGAAAGGGAATATAGAAAAAAGGAGGTAATCGCTGAAATCGGCTCCAAATGGGGACAGGAGCAAACGATTGCCGGGCCTATAATTTCTATTCCCTATAAATCTTTTTACAAGGATAAAGATGGGCGAGCGGTTTATACCATAAAATATGCTCATTTTCTGCCGGACAGTATTGATTTAAACGGCATGCTTGATCCCGAAATGCGATACCGGGGAATTTATGAAGCCGTATTATATAAATCACAGATTGAATTAGCCGGCACATTTCCTTTCCCGGAAATCGAACGTCTAAATACTAGTCCGGATGATATTATCTGGTCGGGGGCGTTTATCTCAATTGGGATCACGGATATGCGAGGGATAAAAAATCAGATTGTGGCTGAATTCAATGGCGATTCTATATCGATGAGTCCGGGTTTGGAATCCGCGGATATCATATCCTCCGGCGTCAGCGCCAAGATATCGTTAGCCGACCACAAGACAAGTTATCCGTTCAAATTTAAGATAAATCTTAACGGCAGCCATCAGATTAATTTTGTGCCGGTGGGCCGATTAAACGATATTACCGTGTCCTCGACATGGCCCGATCCCAGTTTCTCCGGCGCTTATTTGCCCTATGAGAGAACAATCGGCAAAGATGGTTTCAGCGCCAAATGGAAAGTCCTGGATTTAAACCGGAATTACCCTCAATACTGGAAAGGGACCAAGCATCAAATCGACGATTCCTCGTTTGGTGTCGAACTATTCATCCCGGTGGATATTTATCAAAAATCGATGCGAACAGTCAAGTACGCTATTATGTTTATCGTGTTTACTTTTATAGCGTTTTTCTTTTCCGAGATAATGAAAAAGGTCAGGGTTCATCCGATTCAATATCTACTTATTGGTTTGGCGATAATGATATTTTACACTCTGCTTATTTCTATTTCCGAACACACTAATTTCAATATCGCGTACATAATATCAAGCATTTCGGTAATTGCCTTAATCACCGGCTACGCCAAAAGCATTCTGAAAAAAGGCAGTTTGGCGTTAATGGTCGGTGGCATGCTGGTGATTCTTTACGGCTACCTGTATATTGTTTTGCAATTAGAGGATTTCGCGCTATTGATGGGCAGTATCGGATTATTTATCGTACTGGCCCTGGTGATGTATTTCACCAGGAAAATCGACTGGTACGCGATTAAATTCGAGAAGTAGCTTTTGTAAGTAATAGACCAGAATCCTATTGGTTTGAACACGATTGCTATTATTCACCGGCCGGCGGCGTCTGGACGCACCATCCGATATCGGGATGGATACCTCTGAAATAGCTTATCAGATAAGTTATATCCGAGCCGATGAACTGGCAGTCGCCGTTAGCATCGGCGGCCGAGTAATTCCAGTCCGCTTGCTCCGGGTTCCAGCAGGAATCCGGGGGAGGAGAGCCGATACTTCTGAAGTAATTCACGCCATAAGTTACATCGCTGCCAATAATGTTGCCATCGCCGTTGATATCGCCGAGGGTGTAGGAGCATGCCACCAGACTCATAAATTGCGCTATAATTAACGACCTCGAATCAACTAAGTAGGCGAAGCTATCTTCTACAAAGACGCCTTGGGCACTTCCGGGCGTATCAAAACTCGCGGCTATCCAGGGATTATAGGGATCGGCAATATTAATTACATGAAGCCCCGAACCTCTATCGGCAACATAAGCATAGCCGCCGGATAGGAAAACATCGTCCGCGTCACCGGGTGTGTCACAGCTTCCTGTCAATAGTGGACTTGAAGGTTCCATAACATTAATTATATAAAGACCGTAATCCCCGACCGCGGCATAAGCATAATCTCCGCTTACGACAACATCATGGATAGAAGTAGGAGTATCATAATTTCCGATAAATTGCGGATCTGACGGATTAGCTATATCGAAAATATTAATTCCGCCCTGACACGCCAAATAGGCCAGATTACCAGCTAAGTCTATACGCCAGGCATCAACATTATTTAAATTGTATCCACCTATTAGAATCATGTCCGATGGATCCGAAACGTCGACAATCTGCAATCCATAAGATCGAACTGACATATAGGCATAATTGCCCCGGACGAATATATCCGATGAACCGGTTGGCGGAAATAGATGACTCCCCAGGAATATGGGATTTGATAGATCCGAGATATCATAAATTCGAAGCCCGTAGCTTGATTCAGACAAATAAGCTCTATTGTTCAAAATAAATATACCCCTCGTTGAAGGCCAATCGTATTCAACCTGTGCTATCGATATTGGATTATAAATATCAGTAACATCCATTATTTGAAAACCGGATACCCAGTCGGTAATATAAGCGATGCCGTCTTCAACATAAACATCGTTAAGATAATTGGCGCCAAAGTAATCGTGGATACTTGCCAAATCCGGTGATGAGACGTTTGAAATATCTATTATTTGTATGCCATTAGTAGCATTGGAAGTGTATACGGATCCATCGTCTATAAATATCCCGTTGGTAAAACCTGGAATATCATAATTTGCCAATGTGATCGGATTAGAGGGATCGGTAACATCCAATAGAGCTATCCCTTCATATCCTATTGCCAGGCAAGCCAGATCGCCCATAACGAAAACATCTCTGGGCTGATCCAAAGCGAAGTACTGATCCGCCAATATTGGATTCATGGGATTAGAGACATCGATAATAAATAAATCGGATCCTAAATCCGTCATATAGGCGTAGTCTCCATCCACGAAAACATCATAAGACCTTGATTCCGTATCAAAATTCCCGACCCTGACCAGGACTTCGGGATTCGATACGTCTATGATCTGTAATCCTTTGTCGCGGTCGGCAATATAAGCGTATTGGCCGTAGATGAAAACATCTTTGGTATCTCCCGCGGTATTGTAACTGTTAACCAACACAGGATTTGAGATGTCGGAGATATCTATCATTTGTAAACCGGAGCTTTCATTTGCCGTATAGGCGTAATTTCCCGAAACACAAATACTATTTACCACATCTTGCGTCTCATACCTGCCTACCGTAATCGGATCAGCCGGATTTGAAATATCGAGTATAAGAAATCCGGAATTTTCATTGCCAAAATTAGCTACTAAATATGCAAAACTGCCATCAAAAAATATATCGCCGGCGCCATGCTGTATAAATAGTCGGCCGACCAGAACAGGATTAGATTGGTCGGAAATATTGAGGATTTTTAGTCCATTTGTATATGAGCAATACGCGTAATCGCCATTTACTTTTATATAATTTGCCTGAGACCATAAGGTCGAATTGATATACTCGATATCCTGCGCTTTTGCCGGGGAGAAGCTAAATAATGCTACTATCAATAATGTGATCAACAAAATCGCCGGTTTAGCCTTGGCTCTTAACATGATATAGCTCCTTTTTGTCCAGTACTGCTGGTTTATGCTGTCAACTCGGGTTGCTTAAAAAGTCTGTATATATAAGAATTATAGATATTTGGTAATAGTATGTCAAGATATATAGTAAGTTTCTGTTAAGCTGTATATATTATTAGCTGGTCCAAGATGCACAAAGCTCATGGTTTGTGAACAATTATTGTGCATGATATTCTGTGTCGATTCGAGTACGTTTTGTAACTCTATTGATATCAATATGTTACAAAAATCAATCTGTTGGCATGGATATTGATTTATTAATGGGCAAACATGAAGGAGGTTTTAATGAAAAGAATGATGGTAATTTCAATGGCAATGACGGTTTTGGTTCTCTTGATTTCCGGATGTGAAACCGAGAAGACTGTATATATAGATGAATACCCGCCGGCTCCAACCGGCCTGACATCGATATCCGGGGATGAGTCGATTACGCTTCTCTGGTACCCGGTTGAGGTCGATGATATCGACTCTTATGAAATCTGGTGGGCGCCGGGAAACGTTGATCCGGATGATACCGATGAATATGATTTACTTGATATAATCTCTTACTCCTATTCCAGCCTGATCGATAACGATGTTGAAAACGGCGTAACCTATTATTATAGGCTGATCGCGGTTGACGAAAGCGGTAATCATTCATACATGTCGGATTACGTGATGGATACACCTCGGGCGGAAGGCCATAACGTAGTCATTTACGATCCGTTAATTAATTTTGGTTTATCCGGCTACGATCTTTATTTTCAGGATAGACTGACATGGAATGATACCAACTGCGATATCTGGCTGGATTACAATTCGCAATATGATGAGTTCTTCATCAATGTCAGGCATGATGATTATTATATTCAGGATTTCGGTTATGCCGAAGATTTCGATGATGTCGGCTACGCGCCATCGGATGGTTGGTCGGCTTTCGATGAAGTGGAAGCGATAGAAGGTCACATGTACATATTAAAGCTCAATCATTTCGATGAATGGCATTACGCCAGAATCTGGGTGACCGACCTTAACTATCAAGACGTTTCAATGCGTTTTTCATGGGCTTATCAAATCGATCAGGGCAACAGGGAACTGGCAATCGGTCCTCAGTCAGTTAAACCAATAACTGAAGTGATACCGGTAAATTAGGGAGAACCAGTGAGAAAGTGGTTGTTAATATTACTGATTGCGAGCTTTGGGCTTAGTTCATCCGGCTGTATCACTTATATCGTTCTACGGCACAGGCCTAGCACTACACCGGCTCACTGTTACGATTGCCACGGCCATCCCGGATGGATCAAAGTTTACGCCAGCTGCAACTATTACAAGATTAAAACAGATGGCGGTGGTTATTACTACAAGCCCAGAAATGTCAAGCATGCCAAGTTCGTTTATCGCACATATGACCGCAAATTGGCCAGAGAGAGGCAAGTGAAACATATCGAATTTATGAAAAGTCATAAGCAGACCAAGAGTAAAAAACATGACGATAGGAAAGATAAGGAAAAGAAACCCCGCAGAGGGTAAAGAAGCGAGGTTATTAAGATGATTAACTTTGTAAAGAAAATTTTAATTCTGGCCTTAATCGCCGGATTTGCCGGTGTGGCTATCGCCGGTGAGAAGCATGGAGTAAGCAGGGTAGAAGGTCTCGAGGTTGATATCTGGATTAACAAAGGTGAAGCTTCGACATATTATTATGGCGAGGATGTCGCAATCTTCTTCCGTACCAATGCCGACTGCTATGTTGTGGTTTACGATATTGACCCGGCCGGCAATGTCAGTTTAATCTACCCTTCCAGCTACGATGGGGCAACTTACGTTGAAGGAGAAACGGTATACCGTATTCCTGATCACTTCGATGAGTACCGCCTGGAAGTATCAGGCCCTGACGGCGCGGAATATATTTATGCCGTAGCCAGCTATGATCCGATACCAGCGCCCGATTTCATTCGGTATGAGTATTTCGATTACGGCGAATGGGATCAATACTATGACGATTTCATTCACTCGGTAAGGGGCGAGCGAGCCGCCTTTGCTATGGATTTGAATTCGCGTATAGCCCGGGGACCTCATGTAAGCGCCATGACTATGTTTTATATCGACTCGAATTACAGACATCACCGCTATTACCGTCACTGGGTCCACGACCCATATTACATAGGTTCGGTCTGGATTGGCTCCGACTATCCCGGCTGCGAAGTTTGGATCGATGGCGTTTATTATGGCATCGCGCCGATTTACGTGCCGGAGATTTATATTGGCCGCCATTGGGTCTGGCTCTATTGGAATGGCTATCCCTGCTGGCAGCAGTATTTCCATGTCAGGCATGGACATAGACATCATATTGACGCCAAAATCGGAGGCAGATATCGCGATTTCCATTATGGACGCGGCAAGCTTCGGAGCTGGCGATTCAAACAGGATAGGCATCGCAATGAAACCGATTTCAGAGATCGAGCCGAAAGGGTCAGACAGAAGCATACCTGGACCAGGCCGGCTCCGCCATCGAGGGTTATAGGGAAATATTCGAGAAATGCTACTATTCCAGTTGATAATTCATCACGCGCTGATCGAAAAATTAGGCAAGCGGATCGAGGAGCTCATAAAGCTTCAATTCGGGATAGCAAGAAAACCGGAAATCTCGAGAGGGTAAAAGATAGTAAGGATCGGCTTAAACAAACCGATGTAAGAACAAGCGATAAAGTAAAGAAATCCTTGAATTTGATGCGAAATAAAACTATACTGAAAGACAAGGATGAAAAAAACAAGGTCGGAGTTTCCAAGAAAAAGAAAAGCCAATCCAAAAGTAGTAGTAGAAGTTCCGGCAAGAAAACAAGCAGCGGAAGTATCGACAAAGGCTCATCGAATTCCAAGCCCGGCAAAGCATCGACTTCCAAAGGTACTTCTCAACGCAAAAGGGGACGAAGATGAGAAAGATATTAATAGTACTATTAATAATGGTCTTTGCCGCCGCGAACATCCAGGCGCAGGCGTTAAAACGAGTTCCCAAGAAAAATAAAAGCGATAGTTCTCAAACCCGGTCCACTTCGAATAAAACCGAAAAAGCTCCTGAAGCAAAGCCGGCGCCTAAAACGGAGAAAATTCAAGCGCCGCGTCAAGACAGATTTGAAGATAAGGATGGGGACGGAATCAACGATAAGATGATTAAAAGCAAACCCCCGGCTGTAAAGAAACAGCAACCACCGCCTCCAAAACAGAAAGCTCCGAAAGTTAAATCCCGACCGGCGCCTAAGAAAATTGAATCGAAGCCACCCAAACCTGAGAAAAAGGAAAAAGAGAAATCGTCTTCGAAAAAATCAAGAAGATAATTGATTCCGGACAGCGAAACGGATTAGTAAATTCCTGTTAAAGCGGCCGTAAGATTGTATTAGCAGGCCGCGGTTAGATCAAACATCTAAAATAAAAAATCCGCAATTCACCTTGGGGTGAATTGCGCCAGAAAGAGAAGGAGGATACAGAGTGCGACGATTAATTGATCGGCGATTGACATGGGGAATTATGGTAACGGCAGTAATGTTTATAGGAGCGAGTTCGGCATTAGGCCAGGATAAGGGATTTCAGGATGGATCGAAAGCACTGCAATTCAGGGTGATGTCGGATTTTTCATTAAGCTCATTTGAGGGGGCGGCATTTTCGGGAAAGTGGCATTTATCGGATTCGCGCGCGCTGCGTTTAGGATTAGATTTAAGCGGGTCATTTGGGACAAATACTAATGATCGCTATATCGAGCGGGATCATGGGTACTACACAAGTCATTCTTGGGAGATTGCAGAAACCGATTCCAATTATCAATCAATTGATATAAACACTCATTACATATTTTATATGACTCCCAAGAAGGGTATTGCTTTGTATTTGGGGACTGGCCCTTCCATAGGGTTTGCCAGTACGAAAACGGAATCAGAAAGTAATGATTCAACATTTAATGACTATGAGGAAGGATCGGGAACCGATACATCATTTGTTGAAAGTTATGCCAGTAAAAGAAATAATAAACAGTGGCGTTTAGGAATTTCCAATATTATCGGAGTCGAGTGGTTCTTTTCGGAAAGTATGAGTTTTGTTGCTGAATATGGTGTCGCTATTCGATACGTGTGGTATAAATATTCTTATGATACAAACCAGCCGATTGTAGAGCCCTGGATGACATCATCATCGGATTCGAAAGTCAGCTCATTTGATATTTCCCCAAAATCTGTGAATTTTGGATTGTCGGTTTACTTTTAGCGAGAAGGTTTGCCGATCATGAATGAAAATAAAATTTGGCGAGTGAGGTTACTGACCGGAGTAATGACAATATTGCTCTTAACTCTCACAATTCCAGTATATTCCCAATCTTCATCGGATAATTCAAACCATCTCAAGGACGGTTCCTGGGCTATGCAATTCCGAATCATAACTTATAGTCCCGATGTTTCCCGACCGGCCCTGTCATCATTTCAGGGTGCGGCGTTATCCGTGAAATATCATCTTGAGGATAACAAGGCATTGAGATTTGGCCTGGAATTCAGCGGACGCGATACCGATTACGACACGGACTATTTTAGTGAGTATGATAGATTTGATGATATCCATAGAACATGGAGGATTATCAATCAAGATGTCAAGGACGCGAAACTGGCCGCGAGCGTTCAATATCTGATTTATCCGAAACCCGCAAGCAGCATTAACTGGTATTGGGGAATTGGACCCAAGGTTTCCTATAATAAGTATAAAAATAATCTGGAATATGAGGTAACTTCTTATGATAGCGACACAGATTCTACCGAAATCGAAATCGAATCTCAGTCTCATAATGTTATCATTCATTCATATGGAATCTCATGTGTTTTAGGCACAGAGTGGTTTGTAATGAATTGGTTGAGTCTTCACGCGGAATATTCATTATATCTAAGATACTCTGTGAGAAATCAAGATCAGCATATAGAGCAGTATGATTCAGAATACGTCAGAACTCACGACTATATGGACAAATCTGTCAAACTCGATCCGGAATCTATAAAATTTGGCCTGTCGGTTTATTTTTAAAGAAGTGTTTAATGTAACACTTTTAGGGGTAGGTTTGTCTTTGCTTTTATTAGTTCTTTTATAAATCATTGACAACCGATCATAATACAAATAAACTATAATTCTATGTCGAATTATAAAGCGAAAGTCGTCGAAGTATATTCGGAGCGGATTTTAACTAATGGTAAAATCGATCGGGCCGTTGCCTCGAAGATGCTGGAAGCGGGTCTGGATAATCTGAGTCCCGGCGGTATAGGCTATGATCTTCTGGGTGAGATGTTCAGTCAAGGGCAAACGATCGGCATCAAGGTTAATACCCTGGCCGGCCGAAGGATGTCAACATCGCCGGAATTGGTATACTCCCTGGCCGAAATCCTGCACAAGATAGGTCATCATAAGGAAAATATCATAATCTGGGACAGAAGCGAACGAGAACTTAAATCCGCGGGCTATCAAGTCAAAACAGGCGAATCCGACTTCCTTTGTTTCGCCACCGATACCAGTGGCGCGGGTTTTTCCAGACAACTTTATAAACATAAATCGATCGGCAGTTTGATTTCTAAAATTCAGGCGGAGATGGTTGACTCGGTGATTAATTTTCCGATATTGAAAGACCATTCGCTGGCAGGATTATCGGGATGTCTGAAAAATTACTACGGGGCTATTCATAATCCCAATAAATATCATGAAAACCTCTGCGATCCATATCAGGCCGATCTATTTGCTTTAGATGTGATAGGCGGTAAACAGAGGCTGGCGGTATTCGATGCTATACGGATTCAATATAACGGCGGCCCGGGATTCGTAGGCCGCTGGGCGGAAGAATACAAAACGATTGTAATGTCTTCCGATGCCGTTGCCCTGGATGTCATAGGTGTAGAAATTATAGATCGTCAGAGAACAAAAAGAGGCCTAAAGAGGTTAAAAGAAAGTGGGCGAGAGCCTGTGGGATTGCACAGGGCCGGTAAAGATGGCCTGGGTTGTGCCGATCTGAATGATATAGAATGGGTTACGATAGAGGTGTAAGTTATAATGTTGAAAAAAATATTCAAGAAACACGACAAAAAGTTGACGCTTATTGCAATTGTATTAACTGCTTACATCGGTTGCGGGGGAGAAGCTAAAGATAAATCGGAGCTTAAGGTCGTGGAGACGACGTTAGCCAAAAAAGCTATGGTCACCAAACATAGGGCTTTCGATCATTTCTCTAAAGCTGATCTTTATGAGCGGTCCGGTAATTATGAAAAAGCCGCCGATGAGTATCGACTGGCCATGTTTTACGATCCTGAATCCAACGAGTTAAAACGATCACTGGCCTCGGTGATTTATAATCTGCAAAGATACGATGAAGCGTTGGAGATATACGTTCAAATCGAGGACCCATCCATTGACGATAGGCTGAAAATCGCTGATTGCCTCAATAGAACCGGATCGGTTAGCGAAGCTGTTGAGCTTTACCAGGAAGTCGCGGAATCTGATTCGACGCCCGAACCGGTCATAATCAACCTGGCTGAATATTATGCCAAACAGGGAAAACTATCTGAAGCCGAGAAATATTATCGGCGGCTGATTGAAACCAGCGCCAACAGCGATTATTGGCGTCTGGAGTTGGCAGCCGCCTATCTCAGATCGGATAAGATCAAAAAAGCCGAAACGATATACGAGAATATGATGAAAACCGATTCGTCCGACTTCAGGGCCTACTTAGGTATGGCGGGTGTGCTGGAACGACAGGATAACATTGACGCGGCCGACAGCCTGTATAAATTAGTTGCCGATTATAATTGGGAAGATGCTCGGGTTTTAAGTATGCTTATGCCGTCTTTCATTGGAATAGACGATATGGATATGGCCGTCAATTTGGCACGCCGAATAATTGAGTTGTTCCCCGATGACTATCTCGCCCAAAGAAGGTACGCGCTTCTGCTGTTTTCTATCGATCAAACAGAAAAGTCTGATTCGGTATTGAAGTCGATCTCGGAAACGGTTACCGATGATCCGGTTGTTTTTTATTACCGAGGACGAATCGCCCAGGCAAATGAAGAATTCAATCAGGCCGAATCGCTTTACGCGTTGGCAATTACATATGACGATACGCTTCATCAAGCCTGGATAAATCTGGCATTCACTCGTAATTCCCTCGGCGATTTCGAAAATGCCCTGGCCACTTTGGATTCCACGCTAACTTATTGCGCCAATGATTCTCTTGAGGTGTTGTATTTTACCGGAACATTTCTAAGCCGCGAAGAGAAATATGAAATGGCTATTGAGTATTATCGAAGAATTCTAGCGGTCGAACCAGATAATATTGATGTGATATTTAATATGGCCGCGGCTTACGAACGTTTAAAGCAATATAATAAAGCCGAAGAGCATTTTCTCATACTCCTGGATCGTGAACCGGATAATCCCATAATTATGAACTACCTGGGATATATGTATGCCGATATGGGAGTTAAGCTGAATGAGGCTAAAAAACTGATAAAAAAAGCCCTTAAACTCAGTCCCGATAACAGCGCGTATCTTGACAGCTACGCCTGGGTGATGTATAAACAGGGTAATTATAAGGAAGCTTTAAAATACCAGTTGAAAGCGATGGAAGCCGCTAATGATGATCCTATTTTGTACGATCACATGGGCGATATTTATTCCGCGCTAAACAGGATACCTGAAGCTCAAACTAACTGGCACAGGGCTTTGGAACTGGATCCCGAAAACGATTCTATTAAAGAGAAGTTGAAATAGCCAATTGAAGTTTAAAACTTATCGTAATAGCTATTCATTACTTTTAGTATCCATACTGATAATTATTGCGTGCGCCAAGGTTCAGGCTCCTACGGGAGGCCCCGAGGATAAGTCTCAGCCTGGAATTATATCGGTAAAACCTCAAACGAATTCGGTTAATGTGCCTTTGGATACTGAACTCGAGGTGATATTTTCGAAAAATATGAATAAAGCCGTCACCGAAAAGGCGGTTTTCATTTCGCCGCTCTTTTTCGATTATCCTGAATTTAGCTGGTCGGGGAAAAAACTGAAAATTAAACTGCCCGAGAAGTTAAAGCCCAATACCACTCATGTCCTGACAATCGGGGCGGCAGCCCAGGATAATCGCGGAAATAAGCTTGGACAAACGATCTCTTCATCATTTTCAACAGGCGAAACTATCAGTATGGGTTCGGTTTTCGGCAAAGTTCTATCCACCGATACCCGGAAGCTGAATATCTGGGCCTATCGGTTGGAATCTGGGCGGCTCGATACCTTCTGGATGGAATTGCCAGATTTTGTGACCCAGCCCGACAGTTTCGGCGAATTCCGTTTCGAGTACTTAAGTCATGGCGATTACCTGGTCGTGGCAGTTGATGACAAAAACGACGATCAATTCTGGGCTCCTCCGGGTGAAAAACTGGCCTTGCCGGATACCTTGGTGACCCTGAATGATAACCAACAGGAATTCGGGCCCCTTGTGATGATGCCTGTTGATCGGGATACGCTTCAACCTTATTTAAGCGGCGTTATTTCACCGGATAATCGGACGATCAGGATTGAATTTTCCCAGCGAATGGATTCAGCTTTCGTATTATTACCCGAAAGCTACAGAATTAATATCGCCACGGATTCTCTCTCGAAAATCGAGATCGATGATATATTTCCATTGACTGATGATATGAATGCCGTTCTTATTCGTTGTTCGGAAATGATACCGGATGAGAAATATAAAATAGAGGCCGTCAATCTAAAGTCATATTACGATATTTTCGCGGATTCCCTATCGCGGCTTTTCAATGCCGGAGGTATTGACACGTCAGGACCGGAAATAACCGGTATAGAACCGAATCCTTCGCGTGAGCCTCGGTTAGCGGGTTTCGATATCAAGCTGACGTTTTCTGAGCTAATCGATACAGGTCAATTTAGCTCAGCTATTTCTTTCAGCGATACCCTGGATAATCCGATTGATTTTGAGCTGGCCTGGCAGTACCCTCATCAGTTGATTCTGAAACCGGCATTTAAGAATGGCGAAGTTTATCATTTTTCATATGATGCCAGGCGAATTTTCGACCTGGTGGGCAATCAGGCCGGAGATACCGTTTATACATACGAATATTTTACGGCATCACCCGATAGCTTCGGCCAGATAGTCGGCCAGGTGGTAAATGCTCCGGGGCAACAGGTAGTAGTAATCGCTCAACCTGAGCAGGGTGATTTTAGAAGGGTAGAAGCTGAGGAGAATGGTTCGTTTGCTTTTATAAATCTTCCACCGGAAAAATATATTTTACGAGCGTTCTATGATAGTAATAAAAATGGCTGGTTCGACGGCGGCCGGATTAAGCCGTTTGAATTCGCCGAACCGATTGCTATCTATACAGATACTGTCAGTGTCAGGGCGCGATGGGAGACTGATATCGGCCAGCTTGATTTTAAATCCGCCTCGAAATAATATTGACACACCAGATATATATAGTATTATTAGCTAACTGGATTATGAGCATGAAGGATTAGCTGATTTGATTCGACTGAAGTATTTTTTACTAATCACCTTATTTGTCGCTATTTGCGGCTCCGCGGGAGCAGAGGTTTATAGCTCTTATATTACGGTTAAAGATGGTTTTTCCGATGGTTTGAAATTTTCTGTCAAACCCGTAGATCTGGAAATAATCTCGGTGGAGATAGAAAATCATCTTTATCCCGTAGAATTAATATCCCCGGGATATTTTTCCGTTTACGGTGTTAAAGATATCAAAGCCGGTGCCAGGATCGATTTTTACTTCATCGAGGCCGAAAACTTTCCGGTAGAGTCGATTATCTTAAGATTAGATGGTAGCCCGCGTGATGAAGAGGTTTTCATCGATCCCGGAATGCTTTTAGATATCATGCCTCTGGTTAACGTGACCGATTCATTAGTCAGCGGAATTGCCGGTGTTCAGGATACGCATAAAGTCGGCTTTGAAATATCTACTAATCAGATCGAAGGGAAGGGTGAAATCTGGTTTAGCTTTAATGCCGATTTTGATGTCAGCGGAATAATTGCCGACTCGGCAAAATATTCCGATGATGACGCGACTAATGATGGTAGCGAACCAACCATCGATTCGGTAGGAATTATCGGCCAGACTGTTATTGTCAAGCTCGATAGCGGCACACCGGCGGTAGCTGATTCTCGACTTGATATTACGCTTGGCCCGGTAGTCAATAATAATGCCGGCGATTATACGGTAACCGTTCAGACGCTTGATTCCACCGGGGCGCCTGTGCATACACCGACAGCATCGGCCGCATTCACTATTGATCCCGCCGCGTTAAACAGCGTGACCGTATCACCGGCCGGAGATCTTACGGTACCCTCCGATTCGATTGTCGTTTTTTCGGCTATTGGTCAGGATACTTATGGCAACGAAATCGGTGGCTTATCATTTAGCTGGTCTATTACCGTCGATTCCTGTGGCGACCTCATAGGTGGCAATTTCCAGGCTAAGAAGGTTGGCGAATGTTATATCACGGCCGCCTCCGGAGGTTTTACGGATTCATCGGGATTAATCACGGTTGAACCGAGCGCCCTGAATCAATTCGGACTGACCGGTTATCCGGCGTCAGTCACGGCCGGCACCGCGTTTCCCGGTCAAGTAGTTGTAACGGCATTTGATGTGAATGATAATATCATAATAGATTTCGCCGACTCGGTCTATTTCTACTCCGATGATGATTCGGCGACGATTGTTTACGATGACGGCAATCTATATACGTTTCAAGCTTCGGATTCGGGTCAGGCCAGTATCGCCGGTACTAATTTCACTCTGAAGCTCGCCGGCTCGAAAACTATGAGCGTCGCCAATAGCACCGATACGACTACATCGTTGGGAATAACGGTAAGTCCGACTTTGATCAGTTCTTACGGATTTTCCGCCCTGGGTCCGCAAACCGCCGGATTACCTTTTATACTTATTCTGAATAACGCCGTCGATCAATATGGCAACGATGCCGATGGATCCGCCGTTATAGCCGTCAATCATCCACCTTCCGGCGGAAATTCTCCGTTTGGCGTTCCCCCGGCATTGAATAGTATCACTATTATTAACGGTACCGGTACCGCCAGCCAAACACTCACCCTGGCTGAGCCGACGGTACTTAAAGGCATAGTTAACGCCATTGAAATCCTTACCGATACGATTACAGTCAATCCGGGCGTTGTGGGAAGTTTTGGTTTGACAGACTATCCCCAGACTATAACCGCCGGAGCGGCTTTCTCCTCATTGGGTAATGATCCAACAGTCACCGTCAGAGATTTATACGGCAATGTAAGCACCAATTTCAGCGATTCGGTTTATTTCGGCGGCGCGGAAACGATGCCGGCCACCTATAAATTTGTCCCGGCCTCAGATAACGGCGTCCATACTTTTTCCGGTGATGATTTTATTTTCACCACCGCCGGAACCCGCCGTTTTCATGTTTACAACGAAGACACATCATTGGCGGATACCTCCGAGATAATCGAGGTTAATGCCGCCGCGCTCGATACTTTTACCTTGTCCGAACCGGGTATGGTTACCGCGGGCGTCGCTTTCGCGTTATCGGTTAACGATGCCGTCGATGAATTCGGCAATTCGGTATCGGCCACTATAACCATTGCCGACAGCAGTGGTGTCGCCGATTCGCCCGATGGCACCTCGCCTGTTCTTAACGATATAGTACTGGATAATGGTTCGGGCAGCGCCCAACAAATATTGGTGAAAACAGGTACGGTAGTTTTAAAGGGTACATCCGGCTCGTTTATAGATGCTACGAATAATATCACCGTTGATCCGGGCGCCCTCGGTTCTTTAAACCTGAGTAATTACCCGGATACAATCGGCGCCGGTCAACCGTTTCCGTCACCGGCTAACGATCCGGCTGTAACCGTCAAAGATATACTGGGTAATGTAGCTACGACTTATACGGGTACTGTCACTTTTTCCGGACCGGAGACCGTACCGGGTCCTGATACTTTCGAGCTTGGAGACGCCGGTGAAGTTACTTATTCGGGAAGTGGTTTCATTTTCGAGACTGCCGGCCTTCAGAGTTTAATAGTAACCGACGGGGCGAACAGCCTGGCGGATACATCTTCACCGATTCTGGTGGTGGATTCGACAATCTCCTCATTTACCATATCCGCTCCGGCAAATGTAACCGCCGGGACGCCGTTTTCTGCCACAATCAGTAATGCTCAGGATCAATATGGCAATGATGCCTCCGGGGTGGTTGCTGTTACCGTATTGGGAGATACGCTTTCACCCAACGGCGATCAACCGCTGATCAATAACATTACTATAAGTGAAGGGTCGGGGAGCGCCAACCAGATGTTGGTATTGACCGGCACAGTCAGACTAATAGGCACGTTCGGTTCATTTGCCGATACTACCGCCGTTATTACGGTCGGGCCGGGCGCGTTCGAGGGCCTTGTTTTAAGCGATACTCCGGATACGCTGGATGTAGGTCAGGTGTTTGATACCGATCCGACTGTCACGATTTATGATATTTTCGGGAATATCGCCACGAATTATCTCGGCATC
>JAAEQD010000058.1 GCA_024231855.1 Candidatus Zixiibacteriota bacterium | reverse complement strand
TTCGATTTGGAGAAAATATTTGGGATCGAATCCTACGATGCTGACGGCAATCCTATTTATTACGCACAAGCCACTTTGCCGGCCGATAAAACGATGGATGAAATTACCCCCTTATTATTGGCCGGATTGAGTATAACCGAGTCTGAGTTAGATGCGTTATTTGCGCTCTTCCTGGTTGATACTGCCATTGACCTGGAAATAGATATAAAGCTCCTATCTAAGCTATATCGCCATGCCCGGATCGCCAAAGGGCTGAAATTTTCAATCGAGGATTTTATACATGCCATCGAATTGAGGCTCGAGGGCCTTGTTGTCAGTCAATTGAGCCATATTCTTGACTTGATCGAATTTAAATCCTGGTTGAAATCGTCGCCCTTCTCTGTATCGGAATTAGTAATGATTTTGCTAGGCCGGGAAAGTAGTTCCTTGAAGTATCAAAATGATGCCGATTCGGCGGCAGCGGCGGTGCTCGAGATTCAAGAATCATTTGAAGCGGCTAAACAAATTCTATTAAATACATATTTGCAAAAAACATATAACCTGACAAGCGAACAACTGGAGAATCTTAAAGAATCGTCGTACACCCTGTCTGAGATAGTAACGATTTTAGAAAGTGAAGTGGAAAGCGCAACAATTTACGCAAATGAATACGCAATTGATTCAGATGCGTTACCGAAAGCGATGCAGGCAATTGAAGATTCAGTTGAACCCGATAAAATCGCTTTGCT
>JAAEQD010000057.1 GCA_024231855.1 Candidatus Zixiibacteriota bacterium | reverse complement strand
GATACAACCGTCACGCTGCCTGAGTATGTAAAAAAAGTCTACCAACTCGATTCGATGTATAGTTCGTTAGATACCAGGGGTCTGGCCAATGGATTGCGGGATTGGTCGAAGGATATTCTTTATTCGATAGGCAATACCGCCATCATCGATACCGATGTATTTGCCGCCTATGTTGGCACCATTACCTATTTCGCCATCAGAAATTCCCAGGTGATAAGGGCGAAAAGAAGTTTTCTGAATGATGCTGTCGAACACTTTATCGCTAATGACCTTGAGCTTGGGAAGCATGAGAAGGTAATATCATGGTCTCAGAGCTTAGCCAATCCTGATAACGCTTTTGAATTTACTGCCGCGATTTCAAAAGAATACGGACTTAGGTATGACAAGAAGGTAGGAGCCAAAATCACTTGGGATGACCTGAAACAGGCCGGGGCTTCAACTGAAAAAGCGATGAAAACAGCTGCCGGCGTGGTCGCGGGAGTGATTACCGCCGTCATTATCATCGTCACTTGGGTCGTATTTGCGGCCAACACCAAGGATATGTCCAATGCGCAGCGTGATTTCGCACGAATGCAAGCCTGGATCACAACTTTCTTATTGACGTTGCAATTGATCATTTCCCTGCTTTTGATCGCAT
>JAAEQD010000056.1 GCA_024231855.1 Candidatus Zixiibacteriota bacterium | reverse complement strand
TCCGAATCGAGCATGGGCGCATCCGGCGCTTCGGATGTATGCGGATAGACAGGCTGCGAAGTTTTAGTCAAAGGAATAATCGGAATGACCTGCCGCGCCGCAAAATATTCATAATGAGCGTAAGAGTCATGATGACCGTCGCCGATAAAAGCGTTCACGCTCACCGGAAGTCCGTTTTCATCAGCGGCTTTCACAAAACGGTCGAAAGCTTTGAGTGAAAGCGTGTAATCGCTTTCATTGCCGCCCGGCATGACAGTCAGCAGAGGAAAGTCGTGCCCGTTCTGAGTGACGACCAAATGGTAATAGCGGTCGCCGAAGACGAAACGATTGTGATGATGATCATAACACCATTGCGCCGTAGGGCTGGTAAAAAAGCGGTCATGATCGCAATTATAGATGCCGGCAGCCCGGCATTCGCACGCAGGCCGACCGGCAGATGATGCGGCCGTAGCCATGATAGAGCCGTCACCGGAAATGACGAGACTGTCAATGTCGGTGATCAGACCTGACGCGACCGAGGGAGCGATGCCCAGGTTGAAAAGCAGGTCTTCAAGGATTTTGTTAAAATCATCCGGTCGCGGCTGATCCTCTTTGTCTAGCAGCTCTCTGACCAGAATTTCCGAGCGGGTCTGATTCGGACAGATCTCATCGGCTTTTTTCTTTTTTTCCTTTTTTATATTGCGCTGATGTCTGCCCGCATTGAATCGGCTGCGGGAGACGCGCCCTTCGACCGGTTTTCGGTAAGGGCCGTCAATAATGCGCTTCATAAAATCATAATAAGTTCCTATGCCGGGGGTGTCTTCAGGTTCGAACCCGGCTAAAATAGCGTAAAACGCGACAGCGCGCGTCTGTGCGACCCATTTGGTAATGCTCGTTATTTTAAGCATGGTCATTAAAATCAGGGAACGCAGCATGGTTAAGGGCGGGCGCGGGTCAACCCTCACTGTAGGGCAATAAGCGGATCCGAGTTCGGGTTCGGCGGGATCGAGATTCAATTCAGTCAGAATCTCGAATTCTTTTTGATGATGACGCAGCAATTGATTAAAAGCATCATCCTGCTCTCGTGAGGTGATATGTTTATTCAGATGTTCAAGGTATTGTTCGTGCGTCATTGAATAACTCCTTTGCATGAATAATGATCAGGCTCGGTTCTCCTGCCTGCTATATTATAAGTATAAGATATAGCATACCGGGCTGATTGTCAAGAAAATTTGTTTCTGAACAAGAGAATATCAGGATTATACAGGTGAGTCGGAAACGAGGTGAGAGGCCGGCTGCTGTTATATCCGAGAGGGACGGGCGGGTTATGAAAATGGTATTGATAATTATCAGGGCTATATTAAATTGTCAATATAATCAAGTACTTATAAATCCGAGAGTCCTCATCCTGATTTTCAGGGTGTCTGAAGCGACAAATTAACGCCGTAAGGATGCCAAGATTATGAAGAAATATTTTTTTGCGGCAGAAAAATGTAAATGCC
>JAAEQD010000055.1 GCA_024231855.1 Candidatus Zixiibacteriota bacterium | reverse complement strand
TTCACCCTGTATCGATACCGGCGGTAATGTATTGGCTCCTGACGAGGATTTGGATGGAGTACACCGGCCCCTGGACGGCGACATGAACGGTTCGGCCATCTGCGATATGGGGGCTTATGAATTCTCCTATATTGACCTGTCGGTCCTGACTCTCATAACCGTTCCTATTACCCCTGAGTCATTTCAAAGAATTGATATTGATATTAGTGTGTGGAATCAGGGAACGGTTGGCGCCTCCGGATTTTATATTGACTGGTATGCGAACCAAACATCCCCGCCGGCAGCGGGAGAATTTGGGGACCGTTGGGAATATGTACCTTTCCTGGCCGCCGGGGAAACTTATACAATGAAGACAACCTTCGCTTATGAGAGTACCGGAGATTATTATATGTATGTCCAGGTCGATGCCGATCAGAACGTTACCGAGTTGTACGAATCCAATAATCTCCTGGGGCCCCAAACAATCACCATTGTGCCTAATGCCACCGTCGATATTGCCGTGATTCCGGAAGGTGTAGCTCGACCGGATCCGGCGGGATGGGAAATACCATTGGCAATCAAGTTTTTTAAACCGGGGGCAAATGTCCTTAAAGATGTCCCCATTTATCAGTTCAACCATACATCAACCAAATCGGGCATAAAGGCGGTCTGTCAGGTCACAGGCATCGTATCCGGCACCTATGATATCACCGTAGTTAGCGATCATACCCTGATGAATGTTAAAAGAAAGGTTGTGATCTCTGCACCAAACGACTCGGTGCAGTTGGGTACTCTCGCCGAAGGCGATGCCAACAACGATAACACTATCGACCTGGTCGATTATTCTATCTTCGCCTTAGCCTTCATCAGCACCGAACTCGATACCTATTATGATCTCCGAGCCGACTTTGATTGTGATAAGTCAATTGGATTACATGATTTATTCTTACTAGTATCCAACTGGCTGAAGGTATCACCTATCGAAATCCTCTGAAGATAAGGAATATATTTACCTTTTGCGAATCATACTTCAAATCAATGGGCCGTGAGCATTTTTCTAGCGGCCTTTTTATCCTATATTTAGATGGATTGTACAAACCATACCTCCACTTCAACCCGACGTGCTTTTAAAAGCTGATTTTGCGAAATGCTATGTCCTTGGAATATAAGAACTTACGATTTTGGTTAAATTCGGTTTTAGCCGAAAAACGGCCGAAAT
>JAAEQD010000054.1 GCA_024231855.1 Candidatus Zixiibacteriota bacterium | reverse complement strand
GAAGAAATTCGGGAATTAGAACATAAACATCAACAAAAAGAATTGCAATCTGCACGATCTATTCAACGGGCGATGAATCCTGATGAGCCTCCTAAAATTGCTAACCTTGAAATTGCCGCCCGGTCCGAACCGGCCATGTTTGTCGGCGGCGACTATTATGATTTTATGTTTTCAGCGGATAAAAAACGGCTTTTCATCGCTATTGCCGATGTGTCGGGGAAAGGTGTTTCGGCCGGTTTGCTGATGGTCGAAGCCCGCTCCATATTTCATACACTTACTTCTCAGAATCTATCCACAGATGAAATGATTATAATTGCCAACAGGCAGATCTATGCCGACACATTACAGATGGATACACCGATGATGATTACCATGCTGCTAATGGAATGGCATCTCGAGCAGGAAAAGTTGAGTTACACCGGGGCCGGTCATGAGCATATCTTGATTTATCGGGGAAATAGCAAATCAATCGATTCGATTAAATGTGGCGGGTTGTGGTTAGGTGTCGAAGATGAAATCGAAGATTTAATAATTCACCGAACGCTGGCAATCAATTCCGGCGACACAATTTTGCTCTATACCGACGGTGTCACTGAATGCCATAATCCCGCGGCTGAATTGTTTGGCCTGGAAGAACTAAAAGATTTCCTGCAGAAAAACGGGCATAAAGCACCCCATGATATTGTCGCCG
>JAAEQD010000053.1 GCA_024231855.1 Candidatus Zixiibacteriota bacterium | reverse complement strand
GATTTGGAGTGCTAAATATGGTTCTTTTGGGAAAGCTGAAATAGATGTTGAAACTACAGTTATCAACAATCTTCATTTTCCAGGACAAATTTATGACGAGGAAAATAAATTTGGCTACAACTGGTTTAGATATTACGACTTTGACCAAGGGAGATATTTCAAAAATGACCCTATCTGGTTTTTAAGTGGTGAGTTCAACAGATATGTATATGTTTCAAATAACCCTGCCAACAAAATCGACCCTATGGGATTGTTTGAACCCTTCCCTATTATAGTGAAACCAGATCCATCTTACCCGTGTTTGAGATATTCAAAAAAACAATGTCAGGAATTAAAAAAATTCATTGAAGGGCAGATTCTTATCAGACAACGCTATATAAGTGCACTTGGTACTGGCAAAGAAGTAGAGTTCCCTCCTGGGACCAGGAAATTAGCTGACCCATCTATGTCGGGATGTTTAGAAATTAAAAATCCAGGGATAAAAAGCGCGTGTTTTGCTCATGAAACTTCGCATCTGGCACAGGTCCCTAATTACGCTCATGATGCATTTAAAGCAAAAAACCAAACTGAACGCATTGATATTATTTATCTTCATGAAAAGCGGATCAGTTGTCCACATTGACCATGGTAAATAACCGTATGTCTTTATTTCTTTGCCGATTTCATCATATTCCCCAATAAGCCCTTCATCGGCGAAATGGAAGTAAGTCCTGATTAAATCAACCTCTTTCCATAATCTCCTTCCAAATGGATCATAATAATATGTAGCGATAACACCACCCGAGCCGTTTTCTACACGGAACAAACGGTTTTCAATGTTGTAAAAAAACTTCGTAACAATTCTATTAACGGTTTTTTCTACCATATTGCCGTTATTGTCATAAACATAGGCCACATTATCATAGCCGAGAAGTTCGTTGTTCTGATTGTAAGCCCAATTACTACCTGTATTTTCCGTCGTCAACCTGTTACCGACATTATCATAGTTGAACGCCTCATCATCCTGAGTCGGATTGACTGCACTTGTAAGGCGATAAAGGTCGTCATATCCGTATGTATACTCTCCATGCTCCGTTTCCTTACTCAGGATATTGCCAAAATTATCATATGTATACTGGTAATTCATTAATTCATTTTGCCCAGGGTCTTTAACCTTAATCGATTCTGTCTGCATCAAGGAATTATAGGTCAATTCCCTTTTGGTTCCACCAGGGAAAATAATGGTCGAAGGGCGATTCCAGTCATAATTACTGTAAGTTATAAACCCCTCGACAGGTATCTGAACGCCGGACAATCGATTTGACTCATCGTAGGTGTATTGATAGGAGATGCCATCCGGTCCTGTGAAGCTTTTCTTGACGCCGTTTTTATAATAAGTGTAACTGTTTTTTAAGGTAAAATCTCCATAATCCACAGTTTCCGAGAGCTTGCGACTAGCGGCGTCATATGTGTATAGTCCAGTGGTAACGCCATCATTATAGCCGATTAATATTCCCACTTTATCGTAATTAAAGAATACCTTTTTTACGGCGTTGGCATGATCATCGCTACTGTAATACAGAATAGCAGTCAACCGGCTAACATTATTATAAACATACTCAGTTTTCTGCCCCTTGGCGTCTAATTTTTCAATCAGATTACCAGAGCCATCGTAAGCATACATTGTCTCTTGGCCCATGGGGCGGATCTCTTTTGTGAGCCTGCTGTTTCGATCATATTCAAAGCGGGTTGAATTTCCATTAGCATCCGTAAGTGAGATCAGATTATTTCGAATATCATAATCGTACACGGTTTCACCGCCTATTGGGTCGATTACTTTTATCAATCGATTCAGTGCATCATATTCGTAGCGGGTTCGGTTGGAGTTTTTGTCCGTTTTCGATGTCAAATTGCCGACCGAATCATACGCATAGCTCACCAAATGCGCTTCCGACTCACTCAGTACATCCCGTTCCGCTGTTTTTCTTTTCCTGGCATCGTAGCTGAATTCCTTGGAGAATGTTGGATAAATGATTTTTTGTGGTTTTTTGTCTCCGCTTCCTGGGCAGATATCACAAATAGCGATGGCTTCTTCATCGTACTGGACGACGATTTCATTACCCACGCCATCCATCGTACTGATCAGCCGTTCTTCATTGTCAAATTCATATTTGGTCACTTTTCCTTCCGGATCTATTTCTCGGGTGATATTGTCCCCGGCGTCGTACTCGAAACGGGTAACGCCTCCCTCTGCATCCAATATTTCGACCAAGTTTTCGGACAGGTCGTATTTGTAGATTTTCTCACGGCCCTCCGCGTCCGTTTCTTTGATTTTATTGCCCATGGCGTCGTATTCCATAAGGGTGGTATGGCCCAGGGGGTCGGTGATTTTGGTCATCCGGCCCATCAGGTCGTATTCATAGGTGTTTATTTTGCCACGCGGATCCTCTCTGGTCAAGACGTTTCCCATGATATCGTGAGTAAATCTCGTGACGCCGCCCTGGGCGTCGGTGATGGAGGTCATGTTGCTTTTGGAATCGTAGGTCATGGCGATCTCCGAATCCACCGTGTTGTCGGGGTTCACGAGTGTGCGGCTTCGCATGTTGCTGTTGTTGTCATCGGTGTAAAAAGAGACGCGATCATGCATCTCTCCCTCCGTCTTTTTGGCCGGATTGCCCTGGTTGTCATATTCATATATGGTTGCCACTCCCCGTTCATCGATGCGGGATCTCAGTCGATGATGGATTTGATCGTAATCCTTCAGGATCTTCGAGCCGTCCGGATAGACCACCTTGGTCAGGTTGTCCCACTCGTCGTAATACTCCGTGATCGTCACGCCCCGGGAATCGACAACCGTCCGTTTCCCGCCGTCCGAGCTGATGCTTTCGAAGGTGCGGCCATTGACATCCACCCGCCTGGCCACGCCCTGGTCGTCGAACCAGTACTCTCTGATTATTCCGGTGGGTCCTTCGACCCCGGCGTATTTGGACTTTTTCTTGTCATTGAAATCATAGCCGAACAACCACCCGCGGCCCTGGCCGTCTTTCACGGACTTCACCACCGCCTTGGCGCCGTACCTGATGTGGGACTCCCGGCCGTTGGGATAGGTCACCCTCGTGATTCCCTGGAGCGTTTCGGGGGGTTGGAATTCCTTTCCCTTCAAACCGCGCCGGAAGCTGACCGGACCGCAAGCGCCGCTGCCTCCGCCGCCGCTTCCGCCGCTTTTGCTGGTTTTATACGACGTTTTCAGCACTCTCGTGATATGAGGCTTCGGGTCCAACACCTGGT
>JAAEQD010000052.1 GCA_024231855.1 Candidatus Zixiibacteriota bacterium | reverse complement strand
GTCAACACTCGTATAAACCGGATTAGGATACATTAAATATACGACGGGATTCTCTGTCGCCGTTCCTTCTGTTTGAGGAATTCCGCCGGCATCCTTATCATTAATATAGTGAATGTGTAGGTTTTCACCAACGGTTTCCGCCAAAGATGACCAGTGATCGCTATCGCAATCTTCAGGCAGGCAGTCACCGGAATATGTGTCGGTCATATTCATCGGTTCCGACCATGAAACTCCGCCATCCTCACTGTACGACATATATAATTCGCCATTGGAAAAACCGCCAGCTGAAACATCTTCATCATCAAAGTGAGTCCAAACCGCGAAAAGATGATTGGTATTGTCAACACCGATAGACATTTTAGAAGCTGATCTGTTCCATACTCCCGGGTAAGATATATGCCAGGCGTCAAAAATCATGTTTATCCCGGTTGATTCAGACCAATGCCAGAGAAAACATGCATCGATTGTAATGGTCCCATCTTCCGCAAAATAGCCGGGAGTATTCCACACTACATGAAGATCGCCGTTATTGTCATAAACCGCATCAAGATCGGTGTATGCTCTGATAGTATCATCATATTCGTAGTTCGTGATGTTGATTTTGTTACTGAAATTCCAGTTTATACCATCTTCGGATTCGATATAGTACACATCGTTATTGACCTGTTCGGTCTCGGCCAAAGCAATCGGATGCGTATAGACAAGTGCAACTTTGTTGTCAGCTTCAGAAGCGACAGGAATACAACTGATATCCATAAGCGTATCAACTATCAGAAGTTCAGACCAGGTGGCTCCCATGTCGTCAGAGAATGTATATGCCATTACCTGAGGAGTTCCCGTAGCGCTATTCTCGTGCATCACAACATGCATATTATCATTGGCATCAATTGCAAGATAGGGCCAGAATAAATCCACCCGTCCCGGATATGTGTTCGGGAGTTGGCTCACCGTAAAGATCTCGAAACCGGGACCGATGTCCATAGCTATGAAAGCCCCGGGATCTATAGAAAATTGGTGATAGCATACCACCGATCTTCTATCGGAAGTTTTATCAATATTAGTATAACCAGCGCCTTCGGCTTCACTTACCTGCTTGTTGGTTCTCCATTGATCATCCTTATAATTCCAATAAACATGGCGATCTCCGTTGGTCAATTTGTTCATCCAGCTTACATGAATAGCGCCGCTGGCATCAAATTCTATACGGTTTCCGGTTGAACCATTTGTCTGATAATCATACCAGGTTGTGCCGAAATTTTCAAGGATATCGCCTTGATACGGATTACCGCCCTCGATAATGACTTCAGCGCCAGGGGATAGTCTTTTCTCCATCGCCTGACCTTCTTCAATTGTTACTTTCGTCGCACCCGCAAATGCCACGGAAGCCAACAAGAGTAGAAGACCAAAGCCTACTACAGAATGTCTAATCAATTTGCTCATAAGATTCCTCCTTCTT
>JAAEQD010000051.1 GCA_024231855.1 Candidatus Zixiibacteriota bacterium | reverse complement strand
TTAGATGTTATCGGAAATACTCCTCTGGTTCGCATAAGTAATGGTTTGGCTAATGGCGGCCCACTTATGCTGGGAAAGCTGGAATTTATTAATCCCTGCGCATCGGTTAAAGATCGTATGGCCGGTTATATCCTCAAAAAAGCGTTAGATGAAGGCAAACTAAAACCGGGCGACACAATTGTTGATAATTCATCAGGCAACGCCGGAGCCTCTGAGGCTATGGTTGCGGCGACCCTTGGACTTAAAGCGATTATAACCGTCCCGGCCAAGACCAGCCAGGAAAAGATTGATTTAATAAGCGCTTTTGGCGCCAAAGTAATAGTCTGTCCTGCCGACCTTCCTCATGACCACCCAGATGGATACTATATGAAAGCCATTAATATTGCCGAAGACAATGGATATTTTCATGTAAATCAATACCACAGTCAAGATAATGTTGACTCCCATTATCATTCAACCGGGCCGGAAATCTGGAATGATACCGATGGTAAGATCACTCATCTAATCGCGGGAATCGGCACCGGAGGGACTTTATCTGGTGTGGCCGGCTACCTGAAAAAGAAAAACAGTAGCATTCAGATAATTGCAGTCGATCCGGTTGGATCGATGTTTGCTCCATATTTAAATGATAACAAAACAATAGAAGCGGAGGCATATAAAGTCGAAGGAATCGGTTCTGATGTTTTGACTAAGGCCTTGCATCCTGAGCTCATTGACAGGGTCATATCTGTGTCAGATGATGATTCTTTTGCAACCGCAAGACAATTGGCTCATCGGGAGGGTATTCTTGCCGGAGGTTCATCG
>JAAEQD010000050.1 GCA_024231855.1 Candidatus Zixiibacteriota bacterium | reverse complement strand
TCTTTTTAGATCGCCGATATAATTATGGGTATAGCTGTTTTTAAACCCGGTATATACTCCCGAAACCGGCTGGAAAAAAAATCCAGTCTCCAGCGAGACCAATGTAGCTTCATAATCCGCTCCAAACTCGGAACTGGATCTGAGAACGTTAGCGCTTATAAAAGCATGTTCGGTTAAATCCTCGGTTGTGCCGAATTCATCGAGATAGGTAGCGGTTTTATAACGAAATGTGCTGAGTTTCAAACCCAAACCGGGGCCACTGATGGTTTCATCATCGGGAATAATCCCGATATCGGGATAATCGCGCAGTTCGGTATAATCGCTTTTCCTATAGGTGAATTGGATATTCGGCAGGAGCCTGGTATAACGTCCGAAAGCGCGGGTTCCAATCAGAGCCCAATAAGTATAATCGGTTTTGTACTGAAAATATTTCTCGCCTTGAGAAAATAATCGAGGCATCAGTTGCTGTCCGAAATATTGTATTGAATAGCTCCACCTGGCATCGACTGAATAAAAAGGCCGAAACAGAGTAAGCTCGAGTTCATCTTCAAGATTAAAATCCTTAAGTTTCAAGTCGGCGACATTCCTTGTTCCCAAAAAGCGATAATCGAAAAGATGAAAAGAGTAACCATCGTTGTCATCGGTAGTAAACTGAACATCTGTTTCAACACCAATACCCAAACCGGCGATATTTTTTTCATCAGCATAAACACTTAATTTATATAGGCCGCCACCGCCTTCGCTTGAAACTCCAAAAATCGTTGTCCATAAATCCTCGGTGGTTATTTTAATATCAATCGAATCGGCCCCGGCTTG
>JAAEQD010000049.1 GCA_024231855.1 Candidatus Zixiibacteriota bacterium | reverse complement strand
GGCGGTACGGCCGATATCGGAATCGGCTGCCTGTCGGGGATGCTGGAACGCAACCAGCAGGTATTATATGTCTGTTACGATAACGAAGCCTATATGAATACCGGTGTCCAGCGTTCGGGTCTGACCCCGTATGGTACGCATACGAGCACCTCGCCGTCGGGTACGGCTTCGCAAGGTAATCCTCTGCCGAAAAAGCCGCTTTTACAGATCGTAGCCGCGCATAATATTCCGTACGCCTGCTCGGCGACTGTCGGTTTTCCTACGGACGTGCAATCGAAAGTGAGAAAATGCCTGAAAGAAGAGGGTGCGACATTCCTTCATCTGCACGTACCGTGTCCGCTGGGTTGGGCTTACAAGACCGAGGAGACAGTCGAGATCGCCCGTCTGGCGGTGCAAACCGGCCTGTTCCCGATTATCGAAATGAAATGGGGCGAGGTTACCCGCGTGAGAAAGATCACCAAAGACCTCAAACCGGTTACCGAGTACCTGAAACTTCAGGGCCGTTACCGTCACCTGTTTACTGATAAAGATGGCCCAGCCGAGATCGCAAAAATCCAGGCCATCGCCGACGCTAATATCAGGAAGTTTGGCTTGGTGGATTAATAATTGAATTCGAGTAGGTCAGGAATCCCGTGCCCCTGACGCGATACCGATAAGCCTCCTCGCAACGGGCGATTTCTATTAATTACTATTATCGGCGGTGGAAGCCGGTCAGTTTTCATCCTATTTTTTTTTCTTGTTGACACTATTACAAATGTAGGATTTAATGCTATGAGGAAACGGGATTAAATATGACGTTAAATATCAGTTGATTTTAAATAAAGGAGACGTATTATGAAATTTTCAGGTAACATTCTAGTTTTTATATTAATTGTGCTCTTCGTGTTCATCCAATGCACATCAAAAACAGAATCGAACCAGAATCAACAAGAAAATTCTGTTTCAAATAAAATCGATCACAAAGCTGAAGATAAAGAAGAGTTAACGTCTGTAATATTTGAATGTAATTATTTTAATAACCCAAAACCAAGCTTAAAAGCAGAACTATTTGCACCTGATATTTTTGTGAATGAGGACCATCAACATAGCAGCCCATGTTTCTCTCCCGATGGTAAAGAAATTTATTGGAGTTCCGGGATCAGAGTTAAGAACACAAAATCGAGAAAACAAGTAATATATTTTTCAAGATATGAAGATGGGAAATGGTCAAATCCGGAAATTGTATCATTTTCCGGAGATTATTCTGATGGGGGACCGTTCATAACGTATGACAACAAAAAGATGTTTTTTTATTCTAACAGGCCAATAACTCAAGGAGCAAAAATAAAATCAGATGATGATATTTGGTATGTTGAAAGAGTAGATTTGAATTGGAGTGAACCAATTCGATTACAATTCAATACAGATTTCAACGAAACGATGCCATCTGTTAGTGAAAAAGGCACAGTATATTTTGCCGCACAATACAAAGAAGAAGGCTCCTTTCATATTTATTATTCTGAACTGAAGGATGGGCTATATGAACAGCCCAGGAGTATAGGTCCTTCAATTAATAATGATTTCAGAATGAGTCCATATATTGCTCCGGATGAGAGTTACATTATTTATGCTACTCTAAACGCACCCCTGAAGATTAGCTTCAGAAATGCTGATGGCAGTTGGGGAAAACATAGGAGTCTGGGAAGCATAATAAATACCGGGAAATCCCAGAGATTTCCGATGTTAACACCTGATAGTAAGTATTTATTTTTCACAAGTTATAAAGGTGGTAAAGAAGAAAGATACTGGATTGATGCTGAGTTTCTATTTAAGTGAAATATTTCTATAGCCGTAAATCCAATTCAGGTAGTTCAGGAGTCCTGTGCTCCTGACGCGAGATTGATAAGCCTCCTCGTAAGGGGCGGCTTTTTAAATTTGACATTATCCCAAACAATTATGTAAATTAATATTGCAATAGCAACTTTGATCCAATCAGCTTTTGATATAGATAAATTCGTAAATCGCCGGCTTTGGTTACTAGGCAGCGCTTAGTAACCAGACTGATAATTGTTGCCGGCTCGAAGTCAACTCTTTAAAGCAGCATGGGATTATGCGAAAACTTTCGTTAAAACATCTAATCGCCGCATTGATGGCTTTAACACTGGTCATCTTCATCGGCGTATCTGTATCGGTTGCTGGGAAAGCTATCAAAGCTGGCGGTAAAATTAAAGCCTCCTATACCGAGCAGAAGGAGTTTGAAATTGGCGATGTCGATGGTCATAGAATTTCTTTTACGACTTCAGAGGGTATAAATACCAGCACCGGCGATATAGAGATGCTCGATGGGGCTAGTATTATTAACTATTCGCTGGATGATTTGGTTAATGGCTCCGGTTCGGGGCATGGTTACATAAAGGTTATGAAAGAGAATGATGGTATGATTTCCAAGTGGGAGCACAAAGTAGTTACTACTATGACCGATGAAGGCACGCCGTCGACAGCGTTTGAAGGGACTTTCAAATATACAGGCGGTATGGGTAAATACTCTAACATTACCGGCGGCGGGACTTATAAAGGCATGTTTGTTTCAAAGACTGAATATGTTGTTGAGTGGCAGGGGGAGTATTCCTTAGGGGAATAATAAATTGCTGTGTATCGGGTAGGTCAGGAGCTGCTGCTCCTGACCTAGTCAGTGCATTTACTTTGATTCCAGCCAGGCGTTATACAGTGGTAATAAGCCATGAGCGTCGGACATATCTTCTTTTACCAGTGTCTTGAAATAGAATTCGCCGCTTTTATCGTCCCATAAAATAATCGGGAAATCGCGGTTCTCGCCAAGGTAGTTGCCGTTGGATTCGATAATCGTTTCGGCTAGCGATCCAGCGTAGTACATAAACGGACTACATTTACAGCTTGAATCATAGTAGAAACCGATGCTGTCCATCGAGCTGAAAGTGAAGCAAATTTCACCCATCAACATGCCACCATCTTCATACAGTTTCTTATCGGTAATCTGAAGATGTTCGTTTGCTTCTTCGAATGTGGTACCTTCCAGATAGTCATTTGTAAGCTCGCCGAAATCAGCGAATGAGACATTTTGACCTTCATCCTCTTCGGATACGATATTAATATGTTTAATCGTGCCTTCGCCCGAACCATCCGCGTTAATCTTGAAGTGATACTCCTTAAACTCAGTGGTCAAGCAGCCGCCTATTAGCAACGCTATAGCGGCAACGATTATGAACATCATGGAAAGTTTGGTTGTTTTCATTTCCGATCCTTTCGATTTTATTATCAAATTTGCTCATTCCAGCGTGATTTAATATCCGCAAGTCTCCGGAATATTCGGGACACATTCCGCTAAATGTTAAGAGATATACTTCATATTATCAAGTTTAAACTGATGAGCGAGGATAAATCAAGACCGCGGTTTCTGACTTGATCTACATTTTCCTTTTGTGGTCGGCAGACGTTCTCGTCTGCCCCTTCTATAACCTCATTTTTCTTTCATCCAGCGCTGGAATTCGTACATGACAATCGGTGGAGGTGGCACATGGGCGCCGTCGTGGGGACTGAATTTAACATCGTAGCCGTATGACTTCAAAGCTTCCCTGGAGGTGATCGCTTGAGTAAATGAATTGCCCGGTTCGTTTTTGCCATGCGAGATGAATATCCGCAGTTTGTCAGAGGCGTTTTTAACCGCTTGCTCGGACAACAAATCAGCGGGGAATCTGCCGCCGAAACAAAAGATACCTTCAAACAGTTCGGGGTAATTGATACCGGCCAGGTAGGTGAATGTTGCCCCCTGCGAAAAGCCCATCACGAAAGTATCGCTTATTTTGTAATTCTTGGCGATACCTGAGGCGGTCTGGGCGATATATTCCACCGCTATAAAAATATCGTCATTAGTCATGCCCTCCTCCTGGGCGATCCTCAATGACCAGCTATAGCCAATCCTGTTTTCACCCAGAACCGGGTAATGCCCTTGCAGGGCTACGTAAATAAATTCCGGTTTGGTGAACGAATTCCACAACGTGATAAATTCATCGGCATCACTGCCGAGTCCGTGCAGGCCAATTAACAGGGGATAAGCTTTATTGGGATCGTAATTTTCGGGCAGTTTGATTCGTCCCTCGAATAACGCCGTGCCGTTGATGAAGATCGTTTGCCCCAGCGCGGCGATTTTTGCTTCAATATTCTTAGCGGCATTTTTTATAGCGCCGTCGAAAGGTTCCTGACCTCTGACATTGTTAAAATCGGGATCAGTTTTAATGTAGCTGATATTTTCATAACCGGCTTTTACAGCGCGTTCTATATATTTTCCCGCCAGTTTAGCTTCGCCCAGAAGTCCGTAGCAGCAGGCGAGATTATAGATCGCGACAGCATCACTGGAGTTGTAGCGCGCTACCAGAAGGTAATACCTGGCGGCTTTCTCATAATCACCCGAACGGTAGGCGTTGTCCGCTTCCTGGCGGTAAAGTTGAAGGTCCCCATCAAGGAAATCGCCGATATTTTCATCGAGTGGATCGATCGTTTCCGGTTTATTCCAATCTACATTCGAATCATTTTCAGCGTAGACGCTACAACTGAAAAAGCCGCTAACAAATACAACCAGGAAGATAAACACTATCGATTTTAAATTATTTTCTCTCATGTCTTCTCGTCCAATTTCCCCTTTTGGTATAAATACCTATTCCTTGTTTTCGCTCCACTCGCCGATTTGTTTCAAAATACTTTCCGACGGTAATCGATGGCCTCCATTATGAGCGATAAACCCGGGATTATAACCGTGTTGTGTAAGTAAGTTCTTGGCGGCTACTCCCTCGGCATAAAATATTTCTTGATCATTCTTGCCATGGACAATGAGAACGTCCAGATTATTACCGGCATCGAGCGTGGTTTTATCCAGCCAGTACATGTTTAGCGGCCCACTGATAGCGATTATGCCTTTGAATAGTTCGTGATGTTTTATTCCCGTAATATAGGATGTCGAAGCCCCTTGCGAATGCCCCATCAGGTAGATATCCCCGATATTATAAACGCTTTTAAGATCGTTTAAAAGTTTGATGATGAAATTCTCGGTTATATAGAAATCTTCGCCGGGAAACTCTTCGCCTTCGGTCAGCCAGAGATTCCAACTATAGGCTTGGCTATTGCCAATCATGAAATGATACGGGCCATACGGAGCGACATATATGAACTCGGGTTGGTCGAAATGCTGCCACATTTTTATCATATAATCGGCGCTGCCGCCGTAGCCGTGAAGTCCGAGTACAAGAGGGTAGGTTTTTGTTTTGTCGAATTTTTCCGGCAAATGCGACCGGCAACGGAATATCGCGCAAGCATCGAAAAATATCTCATTACCCAGCGCCGCCATATCAAGCTCATGGCCGGCAATAAGACTGTCGTATAAAGACGAGAAAACTGCTGATTTTTTTACTGTATCGAAATCGCTGTCTCGTGTCAGGAGTTCGAAATCGTCGAAACCTGTTTCTATTGCCTGTTTGAGAAATGTGCCTGCCAGAGATGGTTTATTTAAAAGGCCATAGCAGCAAGCCAGATTATAAAATGAAACGTTGTCATCGATATTTCGTTCGAGCATTTGCCGATATAATTTCGCGGCTTCCTCATAATTACCGCCATTGTACGCATCAACAGCTTGCGACCGCAGAAAAGGGAAGTTTGAATTAAGAATTTTGCCGGTATCATCATTACTTTGGGTTATCTGTCCCATGATCGCGCATGGCATTAATACAAAACCGCAATAGATCAATATTACAGCCGATTTAATATTCAACACGTCTCCTATTCATTTTGGCTTACATGTTAATCGTTAAACATTATTATTTCGGCGGAAATCCTGTAACATGTGCTTATGATATCAGGTTCATCAATATCCAGAATCCGGACCGCGTCCCCGCCGACTTCACGAGCTTTTTCTACCGCAATACTAATAACTTTATCATACCCGCAATTAACCGTAAACATAGTATCGTCTATGGTGATTAAGCCCAGAACGGTATAATTATCAGGGGGAAAATCATCCAGGCCGTAAACAGCTATCTCCATATCTGTTGAGCCAGTCGATCGACCGGGCTGTATGGCCGAGTATTTCACCGCCGCGCCGCATGAACTTAAGACGATCATAATTGCCAACAATCCGATTGCTTTCCTCATCATACTATTCTTCTCATTTCGTAATTTAAGGTTAAAACCTATTCCTTTTTCAGCCAGATGAAACGCGCATTTTCTTTAATATGGCGTCAATAATTGATATTGTCAAATCCAAACTAAAAGCAATACTATTTATCAGCTTAACTCATATATTGATACAATCAGACCGCGATTAAATTCCTTATAGATAAATTAATTATAGAAAACAGGGGCAACTGACATTTGCCCCTTTAGTTTCATTATGGATTAACCTTCAACATGCCATTTTTCCTGGCGGTGAAACCACTCCGAGGGATTTTCCAGGAATGCCATCGAGTCGTCTATCATTTGGAAATGACGTACTTCTTCTTCAACCAAAAACTCGAACAGTTTTTTGACATTTTCATCGGTGGCTTTGGAGGCGGCTTCGCGATAGAAATTTTCGCCATTTTTTTCGAAATCGCGGGCAAAGCTGTAGGCTTCCATATCGGGCTTATCCACCGGGGCTTTTTCGCCGAGTCCCTTAAAAAGGCCGAGGATCGCGCGGCGGGTTTTCTCCGGGGTATAACTTCCGAGAATCTCATTAAAATCGCTGCTTTGACCGGCTATTTCAGAATCATAGAAGTTCTTAATCGCTTCAATGTGTTTCATTTCCTCGCCGGCTAAAAATTCAAATACCTGTTTGGTCATTTTGTCGGAGGCTTTGTCGGCGGTTTTCCGATAAAAACTCTGACCCTCTTTTTCCATCTCGATTGCCATTGACAATGCTTCTTTTTGACTGCTAAAACTTTTTCCCACTTTATCCTCCCTTATAAATATTTTTCATCATTAACAGTACTATTTTACTATAAGTTCCTGTCAGGGCAAAGCGTTTATTTATCTGATGGAATTAGATGATAGCGCGGTTGTGATATTAAAAGCGTGGATATTTGCAATTAAAAAGGCCCGCAGGAACGGGCCTTTTGGCGGCATGTTATTAGTCTGAATCTTATCTTACATTCAAATACCTGGCCGAATCAGCTATTCTTGAAGAAAACTCATTACCAGGTTAGGCACTTGCTTCTGTTGCGCAAGCATCGCTATACCGGCTTTGACCTGGATTTCGCTTTTGATGAATTCGGTGAATTCGCGTGCCATATCCGTATCTCTGACAGTTGATTCGGCAGCTGTGAGATTTGAAAGCTCGGTCATCAGGTTATCTCTTCTCGCGGCCAGATCGTTTTTCTGAATCGAGCCAATTTCGCCTCTTGCCTGAGAAATTTCCGCCAGCTTTGCATCGATCGCTTCGATCGATTCCTGAGCCGCCTGGGCCGTGGAAACATCGAGATTCTCCATAGGCTGAATGTCATTCGTTGAACCCGCCGAACCATCCAACAGTTTCTGGGTGCCGTATGATGCCGTATCGCGAGTATTATTAAAACCTTGAGTAGCATCATTGAGGCTTTGTTGATAGGCTTCCTGGGCCTCTTCGGAATTACCACCTTCGTTGGCCGCCGCCATAGCAATATTCCTCATTTCATGCAAATCACTCTGAAGAGTATTAAGATTGCCTTCGGATGTGGAATATTTGTTATCCGACATATCGATATTTTTAATTTCCTGTTCGATAGTCGCGATCTGGGAGCGCATCTGTTCCGATATTATGAGACCGGCGGGATCATCGGCAGCCCGATTGATTTTTAATCCGGATGAAAGCTTTTCCATTGACGCTTTCATTCTTTCTTTGCTCTCCTGCAAATTGCGCATGGTATTATGCGCGTTCGCGTTTGAGTTAATTCTCATAAACACCTCCCTGTGAATTGTTTCTCTCCCTTAAATTATGCAATTTTAATGCCATAATGACCTTATCCTGGATTCATTCCGTTTTACCTAAGTCGTTGTTAATTAGCAAGAAAGATATCATAATCAATTATCTCTATTTATTCGTTTCACGTTAGTTATAGGATTATTCCCATAAATACCCTATCAAACGCTATAATTATGGCCTTCTCAAATACAACTCGAAGTTCCGTTATTATCTATACTAATACTATATTAAGGAAATGCAAATGAAATATGTTTGTTAATTAAATTATGTATATTAATGTTATTGTCAAGAAAAAGTATCGATCCTGCTTCTATCGATTCCCCGTAATCATATTGCACTGATATTTATCCAGGGCTTTCTGGATTTCTGTTAACGGCGCGACCGCGATGCGAATCTCTTTATGAGTATGAGAGGATATTTCATTAAGGGTGGTCGTATCTAATGGATCATCAGTGGCAATGGTTAGAGTATTACCCAGAAGAAGAACCGGAACCGAAGAACATCGCCGGGCCAGGTCGAAAGGTAACAACTTAGTGACATCGGGATTAATCTCCATACTATCCAGGGCGAGGCTGGGAAGATTAAGTTTTTTGGATAATATCTCCGTGAGCTTTTCTTCTGATATAAATCCCAGTTCAACCAGCGATTTACTTATCCGATTATCCGCGTTTCCCAGGTACATCATGGCTGTTTCAAATTGGTTTTCGGTGATTATACCGAATTCGATCAGCGCTTGGCCGATATTTTTGTGAAGATTAGTATGTGTCATATATTATACCCCGTTGTAAGAGTTGTGCGTTTTTACAAATGTCGGAATTGATTTGTCACAATAGAGTATATTCTAATTCGATCCTACTGATTTGAATTCTGGATATTTAGGATTGAAACAATTCCACATTTATTTTAATAATGTTAAGTTAGTGCTAATCCAATAGTGTCAAGTATATGATAAATATCGATTTATCGATGAGAATGCAGGATATCGTTAATTGATAGGCGATATCTAAAATCATAATTAGCTTATAATATTTAAAGATATTTTAAACTAATTCAGTATCTTTGTGTCAGATAATTTGATAGCAGTTATGTATCGGGTTGAGGATATCAATTACCATAACAAGGAGCTTTAATGAGAATAATGTCGATTATTTTCCTTTATAATAGTTGACAAATTTGAACAATTCTTCTACATTAGTTAGTTGTACATCTTTATGTCTGATTTTAAGCGACAGGATTAAGACAATTAAATCTAATTACTTTTTAAAGCAAGGAGTTGGGATGAAAAAGCTATCTGTTATTACGCTGATGGTAGTTTTTGCTGTACTTTTCAGCATGCCCGCGCTATTCGCGCAAGACCCAGATCGAGGTACGATCAGCGGTTCGGTGACTGATCAGGAATTGACTGAACCTATCGTTGCCATGGTTAAAGCCTTTGCAGTCGAAGGTCATCATTGGCCGGTGGCGCACGCCATGACAGATGAAGAAGGAAATTATGAACTTGAAGTCCCCTATGGCGAGTTCCACGTGGAAGCTCACGCTATGGATTATTTTCCTGAATGGTGGCAGGAAGTTTCGCATCGGGATGATGCCACAGCGGTTGTCGTTGATGAGGAAACTAACGCCGATGGGATTAACTTCACCTTGGTAGCTGTTTCCACCGAAGCCGGTTCGATCGCCGGTATGGTTACCGAAACCGGCGGCGATCCTATTGCCGACGCGGTAGTTCGTCTTCATCGGGTAGGTGATTGGCATTTCCATCGTATGGCTCATACGGGCGAGGATGGCGCATATCTATTCGATGACGTACCTCCCGGATTATATGAGCTTGAATGCGGTAAAGACGGCTATTTGCCGATGGAGTATCCCGACCAGGTCGAAGTTAATGGCGATGACGTTACCGGTATCGATTTCACTTTGGAACCGCTTGTATTTGGCTCGATTGCCGGAACGGTTACCGATAATGACAGCGGTGACCCGCTGGAAGGCGCCGGTGTTTCGCTTCGCAGGGTAGATGATTGGCATTTCCATCGTATGGCGCATACGGGCGAAGATGGTACCTATCTTTTCGATGAGATACCTCCCGGCTTATATACGCTCGAATGTGGCAAGCATGGTTATGTGCCGGCCGAATATCCGACACAACTTGAAGTCAACGGCGATGATTTCACCGGTATCGATTTCGCGCTCGCGCCGTTGGTATTCGGCGGAATTGCCGGTGTAGTAACGGATGCCGGAACTGCCGAACCTGTTGAAGGCGCGTTTGTTTGGGCCATCGGCGATGGCTGGCCTCATCGCTTCGGTTGGGCCAGAACCAATGAGAATGGCGAATATTCAATGGAATTGCTTTCCGGAGAATACGAACTTCATGTATGGGCCGCCGGTTACGTTCAATATAGCAGTGACGAGCCGATTGTCGTCGCGGATGAGGTTGTGACCGTCAACGTAGAAATGGTAGCGGTAGATTTTGGTACTATTTCCGGCACGGTGTATGATGCCGATAGCCTTGCAATCGCCGACGCGTTGGTTGAGATTCGCATGGTTCCCGGCCATTTCCGCAGACATGTCCGGACCGATGAAAATGGCGAGTACATGTTCGATCAGGTCTACCCGGGTACCTACAGAGTTCGGGCTTGGGCATACGGTTACGCTCATCATACTTACGATGGCGATGTTGTAGTCGAAAACGGCAGCGATATTGCCGATATCGATTTTTATCTTGGAGTATATGAATCGCCTTATAATGGCATGATCTCCGGTGTTGTAACCGATGAAGGTACCGACGATCCAATCGCGGATGCCCGTATTGTGGCTATAGGTCTGGAAGGCGGCAATCCCTGGCACAGGGTCAGGCATACGCATTCCGCCGAAGATGGCAGCTATACGTTCACTAATCTTCCCGAAGGCGACTATAGAGTTCTTTGCATGGCTCGCGATTATAATTGCGAATTCTACGATAACAAGTTCGACTGGCAAGAAGCCGATTTAGTTACTACCGACGCGGAAAACATCAACTTCGCTCTGGGGGCCGCCGAATTTGGCCCGAGGGTATTGTCCGGCCGAGTTATACAGGGAGAAATTCCGGTTGACGGCGCGGTCGTGTTAGCTATGATAGGTGATGAAGTCGTTGAATTGGCTGTTTCATATCCCGATGGTTATTACTATCTGGAAAACCTCGATCCCTCCGAGTATACTCTTCGGGTGATAAGCCCAGCCGAGAGCGAAGGTTTTATTGAAGTAACCGTTGTGCATGATGATGTTTACGATGCCGATGTTATTTTGAGTCCGACCTCGATTGACAATATTGTTACTTTGCCGGTATCGACGACTCTGATACAGAACTACCCCAATCCGTTTAACGCCACTACAAGTATAAGTTTCAACCTGACCGATGCCGCTGAAATAGATCTATCGGTTTTTGACCTTCTCGGCCGCAAAGTAGCAACATTGGCCTCAGCCAGTTTACCTGCCGGTTCACACATATATACCTGGAGTGGTCTTGATCAGAACGGTCAGCCGGTTTCTTCCGGTGTCTACCTTTACGTTTTAAAAGCAGACGATAATACTTTCACCAAGCGGATGATGCTTTTGAAATAAGACGAATTATCTAAAGAGTTAATAGACCGCGGGGGCGCATGATCATGCGCCCCTGTTTTTTCTGTACAGTGTAAAAAGTCACTTTGGCGATTTACTTAACACAGTAACTATTGTTATTGGGATATTGGTGAGTATTTTATAATTGATCGAAATCTATCGATCCAATGGCCTTGATGAACGCGTCGACTATGGCCGGATCAAATTGGGTCCCGGAATTTCGTTTGATTTCCGCGACGGCTTCCTTAACGGAACGGCCTTTACGATAAGGGCGGTCACTGGTAATAGCATCGAAAGTATCAACAACCGACAGTAAACGACCCTCAACCGGGATCTCTTCGCCTTTGAAGCTTTGCGGGTAGCCATTACCATCCCAGCGCTCATGGTGGTATAGAATATATGGAAGAGCCGGTTTCAAGAAATTCACTTTTTCCACCATCCGAACTCCCATCTCGGGATGGATCTTCATAATATCGTGTTCTTCGTTCGTAAGCGGCCCTTGCTTGTTGAGGATCGCGTCGGGGACACCGATTTTACCGATATCGTGCAGTACCGCGCCCATTCTAAGTTCTTTAATCTTGGAATCCTGCCAACCGATAGTTCGGGCGATCTCCATAGTTATTTTCCAGACCCGATTTGTATGCCCCGCGGTATATTGATCGCGAGCTTCAATGGCGCTGGCAAGGGCTTCCACGGTGTCAAAATACGCTTCCTCGAGGTCTTGATATAATTTCGAGTTTTCAATCGATAGGGCGGCTTTGGAAGCAAACAGGGAAAGAGTAGTTAGGTGGCCGGTTGTGTATTGATGAATATCTTTCGTGCGAATCAGGCTCAACATTCCGATAGTTTTGCCTTTTGCCACCAGTAACTGGCAGATTGATGATTTTATAGCTCTCAGGCCGGTCCAGGCAAAGGCTTCCTTTTCATATACTATACGCGGTTTGCCTCGTTGATTGACACTTTCAGCTAATTCCTGGCTGAATCGATTGAGGCTTTGGGAGATGCTGGGATCTTTACAAACATTTTTCTGGGCTGATATATTCCCGTCGGCATGAACCAGATGAAGGACGGCGTAATCGGCATTGAATTCTCTTACCGCCGTATCAAGAATCAGATTGAGCAATTTATCTGTTTCAATGACCGATCCCATCGCTTCCGAAATCGCGTAGAACGACATTATCTCGTTTAATCTGATATTTTCCTGTTCGAGTCGATGTTGGTAAACCGATCTTTCGACGGTTGCTAGAAGATCTTCCATTTTAAATGGCTTAACCAGATAATCGGAGGCGCCCTTTTTAATTGCCGAAATCGCGTTTTGGATAGTAGGTTTGCCGGTCATTAAGATAACTTTTACATCAGGTTGATATTTTTGCGCCGTCGTTAGAACATCGATACCCGTGCCGTCATCCAGAAGAAGATCGGTTAAAACTATGGATATTTCCTTTTCCTTAATAATCCGGCTGGCTATGGCAAGCGATTCCGCGAGGTATATATCGTAAGGCTGGCTGGCAAGCATTTCGCCAACGACTTCTAAAATACTTCTTTCGTCATCAACTATTAATATGGGTTCTCTCGAATCTTGAACCTGTTTAAATGAATCTAGAATCGTATTTACACTCACGTATTTTCTCCCGTTTTGCTATATTTATCGACAAATAGGAAAGGGAAATCTCCAATAGATTAAAAGATGTTTCGAAATGTCAGTGAAACAAGTTGAAAAATACAACAATTATGCCTTAAATGGAGTCCCACCTCATTTATTTCAGTTGTAATTTGAAACAAGATTAATATTCTTACCTACTATCAATGGAAAAGGCGATCCCTGTTTTTGGAAATTACCGGGCAAATTTCAGAGTCGGTACCGACATTTTTGCAGTATCTTTTATGTCAGTAAATACCGGTTTTAAAACTAACCGAGGTCCTCAATTTAAATGAATCCGGCGGAGACCTTCAATATAATATTTCGTGATTACTGATTTGTTACATGAGAGGATTTTCGATGGTATTTGGCTTCTTGGTCATGGGCCATGTATGAACTTCTCACTAACGGACCGGAAACCATATGTTTGATGCCAAGTTTCTCACCGAGAGATTTTATCCGATCGAATTCATCCGGGGTATAGTATTTTTGTATCGGCTGATGTTTTTTTGAAGGCGCTAAATATTGCCCGACGGTGAATATCTGGCAACCCACGCCGGCTGAATCAGCCAAAACCTTTTCAATCTGATTATAGCTTTCGCCCAGGCCGACCATGATACCGGATTTCACGATAATATCATTAGTGTTTTCGGAGACATATTTCAATACGCCCAGTGATCTTTGATAATTAGCCTGAGGACGTACTTTTGAATATAAATCAGGTATCGTTTCGAGATTATGGGCTAAAACTTCCGGCCTGGCGCCGATTGCTTTATCCAGGGCCTCGGTGTCGCCCGCCAAATCCGGGATCAATATTTCAATTTTGCACCTGGATGATAATTCGCGGATTTGTCGAATTGTCTCGGCGAATATCCCGGCGCCGCCATGAGGAAGATCATCCCGGGTGACCGAGGTTATCACCGCAAACTTGAGATTTAATTTCCGAACCGCTTCGGCCACGCGTCGAGGCTCATCCTGGTCGGGGGGAGAGGGGCGGCCGGGACTAACGTCGCAGAACCGGCAATTGCGGGTGCATTTATCACCCATAATGATAAATGTCGCGGTTCGCGCCGAAAAACATTCACCAATATTCGGGCAACTTGCCTCCTGGCAAACCGTGTGAAGGTTTAACTCTTTCAATATGCCGCGTACCTCGGTGTAAACCGAGCCGAAATTGGCCCTGACTTTCAACCAGGGTGGTTTTCGTATATTATTTTTGGAATCCATAACCTAATACGCCAAACAATTGCCTAATTTAACCTTGTTACTTCCTGAAGAAGCACCCTTACCACACGTACAAATATTAGTCGTCATTGAGGTATAACTACCCGGGTTTACCTCAATCGTTCCAGGCTTCGATATATTTATCAGCCGCCACTGCCGCGGTTGTGCCATCCCCAACGGCATTAGTAATTTGCTTGCAGAGTTGCTTTCTCACATCACCAATAGCGTAAATACCTTCGACATTAGTTTGGTTATATTCATTTGTGATTATGTAACCGCCTTCATCTTTGGTAACTTCAAAGTCGAATATATCGGAATTTGGCGTGAATCCGATGAACGGGAAAAGAGCGCCTACGGGCAAGTTTTTAATTCCGCCTGTTTTGACGTTTTTGATATCGATAGATTCAATAGTATCCGAGCCATTGACTTTCTCAACCACGCTATCCCAAATAAACTCGATTTTAGGATTATCGAAAGCGCGCTTCTGAATAACCTTTTGGGCCCTGAGCTGGTCTCGTCTGTGAATGATATAAACTTTTGATCCGAACTTCGTCAGGAAAATGCCTTCCTCAACCGCGGCATCGCCACCGCCGGCGACGGCTATTACCCGGTCTTTGAAAAAAGCACCGTCGCAAATCGCGCAATATGAAACGCCCTTGCCGGTATATTCCTTCTCTCCCGGGACGCCTAATAGACGGGGTTGGCCACCGGTACCAACGATAATGGCCTTGGCTTTATAAGTATCGTTATCAGCCTCAATAATCCGATATCGACCGTCAAGCTTGATTTTCTGAACGTTGTCATATTCAATATTCAAACCGAATTTTATGGCATGATTTTCAAACTTCTTCGCCAGTTCATGTCCCGCAATAGACTCGAAGCCGGGATAATCTTCCACCAGTTCGGTATTGGCGATCTGACCACCAGGCATCAGTTTCTCCAGACAAATCGTATTTAATTCCGCTCTGGCAGAATACATACCGGCTGTCAATCCGCCGGGTCCGCCTCCCACTATGATAACGTCATATTCCTTCATAGGATCCTCCGTATTAATAATCGATACCTTTTTGCGCTAATATCCCTTTTCGATAGGGATGTTTGATCTCTTTCATTTCGGTGACGAGGTCGGCTTTTTCAATTAGCTTATCTTGAGCCCCACGGCCGGTAATAACTAAACTCAATAATTCCGGTTTTTTATCGAGTAAATCTAAAACATCTTTCAGCTTAAGTAGGCCGATTGAAACAGCTACATTAAGCTCGTCAAGGACAAGGATATCGTACTTGCCCGAAAGCATTAGCTCCTTGGCATATTCCAATGTTGATCGGGCGGCTTTTTCATGCTCTTCCCGAGGCAAGTTATCGTCCATAATACCGACAAAGCCTTTGCCGCCGGTAAATAGTTCGACATTTGGGGCCAGCCTCTTTATGCCATCAATTTCGCCATAATGCCAGCTGCCCTTTATAAACTGGACAATGGCTACTTTCATGTCATAACCAACTGCTCTGACACATATTCCGAGAGCTGCGGTCGTTTTGCCCTTGCCGTCGCCGGTATTAACCACAATCAAGCCGGTTTTTTTCTTCACGTCAGCCAATGTTTCAACCTTTCAAGGTAATCTATAACTACGATCTCATTTTGCCGGTTTCGGGTATCCCTATAATCATAAATCACACTTGTTGAAGTTATATTATTATGCAAATCAAGTCAAGTTCTGCCTGCGAATTGGCATTGAAAATCCAGAATTAATTTTTCTGACAGGTGGATTTATTAGAAACATTCAAATTTAATTAATTACAGTATTAGATTATTTGACAATCAGATTTAAAAACCACTATATTGACCCGCGGAGATTTAAGAGGGTAGCATTTAGCAAACGATGCAGATTTACACCGATGATATCGAGTACGCCGAAACCATTGTATCACCATTGGAAGAGCAATGGGAATCAATCGTCACAGTGACAGATACGAATATCTCGATTATAGCTAACGATCTTTTCTCCGACTCGCCGATTTACCGGTCATCGGTAGATTCGATAACCCTTTGGCAATATTTATCGATAGCCGAAATATCACAATTCTCCCAATATGATAAAGTGAACGATCTCTGTCGTAGGAATGTCAAAATACCCCATGGTTTGCTTTGTTTGGCCGGCCAGGGCAATAATTTCCATGGTTTCAGGAACCGCCATTGGGAGTCCCCTCCGGGCAATATCTATCTGACGGCTTATTTTGCCCCCGATCAGCCCATTGACCATTTCGGGATTGGTTTCGTTATTTTAGCGGCTATATCCGTTGTGGATGCTATAGACGCTTTACCGGGATTGGCTAATCGGGCGGGTATAAAGTGGGTTAATGACATACTCATTGATGGCGCTAAGGTTAGCGGTGTATTGGCTTTCACCCAGCAAGAGGGCGATAATGTAACGTCCGCTTCACTGGGAATCGGAATTAATGTCAAAACCACGCCAATAGTTGATCCCACGCCTTTTGTACCGAAGGCGGCGTCGCTATCGGATTTTCGCGGTGATTCGGAAAAATGTGAATCCAGGTTTATTTTTGAAAAGTTGATTAATGCCTTGAATGATAATTATGAAATTCTCGTTAGCAAGGGCTACCGGGAACTGTTGGATCGGTATAGGGAGAGATCACTGATAATCGGTCATGAAGTTGAAATATGTTCGGATAAGTCTTCGGGGGATATTGAATTACTGGCTGAGGGTATAGTCAGCGGTATCGGCGACAATCTTGAACTCCATCTTCAGGGCCGGAGTAAGCCTATTACTCGCGGCAGATTGATACTAAAAAGTTGATTTGGCACTTGAAAATGTGTTGCGCGTTGGTTATAATATGCACCTGTCGCCGGAAAATGTATATTGTTACCGGCGTTGAGCAGAATATATGAAGTTAGTAAATTCGGAATGTTACATATTAAGGAGCCCAATATGGGACAAGGTGAACTGTTACTAATTTGTGCTTCGGCATTTGCCGCGGTATTTATATTGCTTTCGGTTTTAGCTCTGCTAATGAAGCTAATAATAGTGGTTTTTCCTGCCAAAGCGGTCCAAATCGATACCGCCATGATGGCGGCCGTGGCTACTGTAGTATCATCAATATATCCGGGAACTAAATTAACAAAGATTGAGGAGATAAAATGATATTTGCCAAAAATCCCAAAACAATAAGGGTGATGTTTACGCCTTTCCGCGATGGGCTGCAGAGTTCTTTCGGAGGGAAAGTTCGGTTATACGATTTTTTGCCGGCAATGGAATACGCCGCCAAGGAAGCGGGTATTCGTCATTTTGAGTTTGGCGGTGGTGCCCGCTACCAGGCTCCTTACCTTTACCTGGGCGAGGATCCATTTGAAGATATGCAGAAGATCCGCGATGCCGTCGGCCCGGATGCTGACCTGCAAATTCTGACCCGTTCCGTGTCGGGCGTAACTCTGACTACTCAATCGATGGAAGGCCTGGAACTTCAAGCCAAACTGCACAAACAATACGGTACTACCTGGGATAGGAATTTCGACTATATGAATGATGTCGAGAATCTGATCAAAACCGGCAAGCCGATTGTCGATTCAGGTATGCATCATCAAGTTTGTATCGCGCTGATGGGTTTACCATTTAAATCAGACAAGGTTCACACGTCAGAATTCTATCTCAATATAGGCAAACGTTTGCTGGAAAGCGATGTGAGAATCGATAGTATGTGCTTGAAAGACGCTTCTGGTACTACCGATCCGATGACGATTTATGAGACAGTTGTTGGCTTAAAGAAAATAATGCCGCCAGAAATGCCTCTTTGGCAACACACGCACGATACCGCCAGCACGGCCGTGGCCTGCTATATGGCTGGTATTGCCGGTGGTGTTGATGGTATCGATCTGTCGGTTCGCCCGATGGCAAGCGGCACGGTCCAACCCGATGTTCGTTCGATGGCCCATGCCTTGAAGGGCAGTGGTTATACGCTTGATCTGGACCCCTCTAAAATGTCCACAATCGAAGACATGCTCAATGACCTTATGAAGGACTATGATTTTAATCCGACTACGACTACCGCCGATGCCAGGGTACTCGGTTTCCCGATGCCCGGCGGCGCGATTGGCCCAAACGTCCATATGATGGTTAAAGCCGGTATTCTCGATAAATACAGCCAGGTGCTGGAGGAATTCCCGGTAGTAGTGGAAGCCGGCGGCGCCTGGACCAGCGTAACTCCGGGCAGCCAACAGTATTGGCTGCAGGCGTTCAATAACGTGCTGTATGGCCGCTGGAAAGAGATCAATGCCGGTTATGGCAAAGCCGTCTTAGGTTATTTTGGCAAAACGCCGTTGCCGCCCGATCCGGAAGTTGTCAAGATAGCCTCTGAGAAACTTGATTTGCCTGTGTTCAAAGGCGATCCATTGGAAGTGGCTCCAAAGAATATTGAACCGGCCAGGAAGGCTCTCGAGGAGAGAAACCTGCCAGTAAACGACAAGAATATCTTCCTGGTGCTGGCTACGATGGTACCCGGCAAGAAAATGGAACTAAACGAGGGCATCCGCCTGCTTACCGGCAAGCCGAAAATCGACGTTCCGCTTAAGAAAAAAGTGAAACCAGTCGCGGCTCCCGCGGCTTCGGCCGCCGCTGCCGCCCCGGCTCCCGCTGTAACCGGACCCGTTACGACAAGATGTACGGTGGATGAGAACGGGGTGAAGCGGACATTTACGATTACGGTCGAACCTGCCAATGGCGGATCGGCGCCGGCGGCGACCGCCGCTACTCCTCCGTCGGCTAATGGCAAAGGCGTATTTTCGACATTTGCCGGCGCCGTCGAGGTTGTTGATATCACGGTCAAGGTCGGCGATGCTGTCACCAAGGGACAGGTCGTCGCGGCCGTGGAGGCAATGAAGGCTAAACACGAAATAAAGGCACCCAGCGATGGCACGGTGGCCTCGATAAATGTCGAAATAGGCGATGAAATCGATTCATCCAAACCAATTCTAACCCTTTCTTAAGGGGTTGCACCTATGGATGCATTTGTCGAACTGATACAACAATCCGGTTTCGCCAATCTGAGTTTTGGCAATTGGGTCATGTTTCTCGTAGCCGGGGTTCTGATATACCTGGCTATCACCAAGCAATATGAGCCGCTCTTGCTAATACCAATCGGTTTCGGTACTATTTTAGCTAATTTGCCATTGGCGGAGATGGGTTCATACGGTCATGGGATAATGAACCTGATCTACGAGAGCGGCATTAAAACTGAATTGCTGCCACCAATCATCTTCTTAGGTGTTGGCGTACTCACCGATTTTCGGCCCCTGCTTGGACGACCGCTGACATTCCTATTAGGCGCAGCGGCGCAGTTGGGGATATTCGTTGCTGCCATCGGCGCATTCTATTTCCTTGGCTTCACCATTGAAGAAGCGGCCAGTATTGGCATAATCGGCGGGGCGGATGGCCCGACCTCGATTTTCCTGGCCAGCCAGTTGGCGCCTCATCTTTTGGGACCGATTGCTGTAGCGGCCTACAGCTATATGTCGCTGGTGCCGATTATCCAGCCGCCAATTATGCGGATGTTGACCAGCAAGAAAGAACGCGAAATCGATATGCCGCAGGCGATACATGTATCGAAAACGGCCGTGATTTTATTTCCGCTGGTAACCGGGATCGTGGCTTCGTTGGCGATACCATCGGCGGCGCCTCTTATCGGCCTGCTGATGTTTGGTAACTTACTTCGGGAAAGCGGCGTGACTGAGAGGCTGCGCAAGACAGCCGGCGGCGCTTTGATTGATATCGTCACGATATTTCTGGGCCTGGCAGTCGGTGCGACAATGGGCGCGGCTTATTTCCTGACCTATAAGACACTCCTGATTCTGGTTCTGGGCGCGGTTGCTTTTTCGTTCAGTACGGCCGGCGGCGTTATTTTCGCCAAGATTATTAATCTGTTTTTAGCCGAGGGCAAGAAGATTAATCCCTGTATCGGGGCGGCCGGTGTTTCGGCGGTTCCGATGGCGGCCCGGGTGGTTCAGAAATTCGTTTCCGACAACACCGATGGCCGGGTTAACCCATTGATGCCCGCCATGGGCCCCAATGTGGCCGGTGTTATCGGCTCGGCGGTTGCGGCAGGTGTGTTCCTTGCGCTGTTGATGAAGTAGGGGAGAAGAATAATCGATAATTATAAGGGCGGTCTAATGACCGCCCTTTTTGTAATGCAATTTTATTACTCGCAGAAAATCTTCACTTTCTCGGTGTTATCATCGACATCGATACTGAAATCTTTCAAGGCTTCTAATATACCATCCAACGACTTAGGCTGATATCAGTGACAATCCGCCCCGAGATTATTCTTTAACTCCATGATAATCCATAGTATAAAGCAAAAAGAAGCCCCGGTCGGAACCGGGGCTGTAAGATTCGCTTTGAATCAAAACATCAAAGCCAAGAATGTATTTTAAAACAGGACTAATACCTGTTGCGGTAATTGTCTCTTCTCGGTTTATCCTGACGGGGGCGAGCTTCATCGATTTTGATGGTGCGGCCTTCGAAATCCGTTCCATTTAAAGCTTCCATAGCCTTTTCGGCTTCCTCTGTGGTGCCCATCTCGACGAATCCAAAACCTTTATCACCGATAATATTGACTCTCTTGACTTCACCATAATTGCCGAATAACTCTTCCAACTGATCGTTGCTTACCGAGTAAGTAAGATTTCCTACATAAAGATTGCTGCTTTGCACTTTAACCTCTTCTTTTTAACATTTTTTTCGAACAATGCTTCCCAAGAGGCAGAAGTAACGCGACAATTCTAACCTTTTAAACGAAGACATTTTCAAATGTGAATACCTTTAATGAAATTACAATAAACTACAAGGTTTATTCTTTACTGCTGTCCCCTCCGATGTTATTAAGTTGCATTTCAGATTTATCCTTTCCCACCTAAAATATCCGCTTGATTTCTATTGTCAAGGTAAATGTCGGGTATCATGAAAATAAACTACCGATTAAACGCCAATCCTGTTTGATAAACGGGTCTTAGGTCGAATCCGCATATAGCATATATATCGTCTCAATCCATGATTTAATTAGTAATTGTTAAAATGGAGCCTAAATAGATTATTATTAAATTTCGTGGTAAAGCTTGTATCTTAGAGTTGTATAATGTATGGAATGGGCTATTATATGATATGACAATAATATGGCTTTTGCTGGGCAGGATCATTACGTTTAATGGATACCTACTAACCAACACAAAGAAAACGATGGTTTTGGACTGTCAACCTATATCCTTATCTATCAATCAGATATAAAAATTACATCAACTCGGCCGATTGGGCATTACTATTGCTTTATTAATCAGTGAGACAGAAATGAACGAGTAAAAAAAAGGAGGTCATTATGTTTGCTCGTTATTTTCCAACAATCATGCTGGCGCTGGCGACGTATTTAATCGCCTTGATAACGCCAGTAAACGCTCAGATGATATCCCCGGATGATCAGGTAGTCTTCGCTCAGAGGAATCTGGGGGGACCCCGTCTGGGAATCACCTTTGTGCCGGGGGAAAACGCCTTCTACGACGAGTTGAGGGATAAGGAAATGGATCGCGTACTGAGTCAGTTTGGCTGGCATTTCGAGTATCAGGTTATTCCTGATGGTGGCGGGCCACAATTTGTCGTTCAGTTTGTGCCTCTGGTAGCCGGCGTGGAGTATGGTAAGGTAATACCCAGCGCCACATTAGCCATGGGTGTGCGCTTTCCCAACGGCATTGAATTTGGCTTGGGTCCCAATTTACTGGCTACCGGCGGAAAAGATCCAATCAGCACATCACTGGTTATTGGAGTTGGCAAAAGTTTCAACTACGGCGGAGTAAGTATTCCTTTAAATCTGGTTTACGCAAAAAGCCCCGAGGGCGACCGGGTATCGTTTATCATGGGCTACGCGATTAGCAAAGGGAAGCGCAGACTATAGTATCAAGTAACTTCAAGGCCAAGGATACCAAGGGGTGGAAAAAGCTTCCACCCCTTTTCAAATACATAGAATTGTATGTGATTTGACTTAATGATTTTGGCTGATTACAATGCAAATAACGAATTGTATATAATGGTTCTTTTAGAACATATTTAAGTTTAGTAAACGTTTAAATATTTCATTAGCTTAAGCCGCATCAGATCCGGATCCAATGACTTTTCAATACGAATTAAAGCCGCTTTCGGCGTAGCGTATCAACTATTTTATATTCCGTGGGATTACCCACCCACTGACGCCGTTTATAAATCTTCCGGGCTTATGAATGGGGATTGGTCTATCATAAGAGTGTACATGAACTATGCTCTATCGTTAACGCAAATATTATTAAGCCACGCCTTATTATGTTTTTAACCGTTAAATATAAAAAGCCGCATAGCTGTGCTGTTGACTCTTGATTTACACTTCAGCTTTGCGGCTCGTTCTAGAACCATCGTGTTTAATCAGTATTCACAATTATTCGCATTCGACGTTTAAAGCGTAATGGTTATTATCATGCGGGCCGATTCTCATCTCGGAAACCATATATCCCCTATAGGAGCCTTCATCGGGAATTTCGTGCTGGTAAATAAAATAATAAGCCAGCGATGCTCTATCACTCAGCCGGGTAGCTTGAATCTGGCGAATCTTGGCCCGGTAAGGTTCGCAAAGAGGCGTGGGCGGGTCGGTTGATATATCTACCGGCGTTATATCAAGCCAGCCGCTAGCAGTGAACCTGCTTGAATATTGGCCGTGATAACTCAGTTTTGAAATCTGATTCATATATATCGGCCCTTGCACAAACACGTAGTCATAACCTTCCCCGTTACAAAATGGTTTGGGAACCACCTGGTTGAAATCAATGGTAATGCTTTGATGATCCTCGAAAGGAGTCCATTCCATACTCTGCGCCATATTCAATATTGTCGCGTTGCCATCGGTCCATAACGGAACCGGATCTGAAACATCACCCAAAGGCCCGCCTGTGAGCATTTTCAGTTCGACCGGAAGCTCGTTGTAGATATAAGGAGGAATCTCACGCCATGGAGAATCGTTAATACCAATCGCGGGAATTACGGGCATGGCTGGATCGAGTAATCCGCTTCGCACGAAATCCGCGGTTACCAATTGCTCGGCCAACTCCCAGCTCAGTACCTGATGTTGCGTTGTGCCGGGAATTAAAAACTCAATATGACAGTTTCCGATTGTCCATTCGCCGGCTTTAAAAAACCTAAGATGGAATCGTACTTGTTGGTAATCGCCGCATTCGAGTTGAATCGTATTGCCGGTCCAACCGTCGGGTTCGGCGTAACCTGATTGAATATCACCCATACAATCGCGCCATGTACAATTGAAAGGGAAATCTGCCGGAAAACCAAAAGCCGTCCGGTCTCCATCCAGTGACATAAGGGCGGCTCTTAAGTTCCTTGGATCGGCCTGGCCCACAAATATCAGGTTAATCGGATCATGCGGATTACCATATAAATCATTGCCGAAATATGGCCATAAAGTCAATTGCTGATCGGCGGCCTCAACGGTAACAAGGGGTGATGGTGGCGGAGCCGCGCAGTATAATGGCCCCAGTTCGTATGTTTCTTCGTCGACCGTGTCATAGCCCGATAGAATATTGGTTTTATCGCAACCGATAAACATCAAGCCAAAGGTAAAAATCGTAATCGTTAATAATATTATCCATTTCATTTTAATTACCTCCGATTAAGTTGGTTGAAAACTGTGTTCTGTCTAACTATATTTTTGCTCAAATCGCATCACCTCCCGGCTATATGTAGGTTTGACATTAAATTGGTGGATTCCTTGACAATCATGGTGTTGGTCACTCATCCAGCAACCAGTCTTCCTCAAATAAAAAACTCCAATCCATACCATCCCACGAGCAAAACGAAATCAAACAAACAACTAGGGCGATATCGACGACCAGGCCTACCCCAGCTAGTAATTCTTTCGCGTTTGGCTTTTGGGGAGTTTCGATACGGCTAATCTTGTTCAAAGACAGTGTTTTGAATCCTGTTGAATCCCTAAAAAATATAGTCCTTTTCTGTAAATAGTCATAACTCGATAGATTGAGATAACTTCCATTTATGGCGGTGCTATCTCTTAAAACCAAAGTTACATCCGAGCCTCTTTCTAACTTTTCAAGCTTTTCCTTATTTACGGTTCGTGTTTGAATATCACATAATGAGCCGGCTCCATAACCAACCATGCTGCAATTGTTCAAAATTCCGGCTAAAGCCAGGCAGGTTACCACCCAGGCTATTTTAAAATTCAATAGTTTTTCCATGATTTCCTCCCTTAAGGTTAACTATCCCGCCTTTTAGTTCCAGGTTTGTGTATTCGCATATACCGGCACTATTTGCCTATAAAGCATCTATCATGCCCAAAAGTCGCAATATCCGTAATATATTATTGGTTAATGAATTAACAGTTGTTCGGCGGCCCCAATTACTATGGTTGTCGCGTATATTTAATATCCGTTTGAGTAGTAAATATCCATCCGCTAAATCCGTTACCCGGCAGTAATATATGATTGACAAATACTTTGCATTGGTGCAATAATAGCTTATCGCGTTTGTCAATTGGAGTGAACAATGCCCCGCAACGATCCAGAAATCAGCGAATTGAAGAAAGCCCTCGATGAACTGAGAATCATTAATAACCTAATTCTGAATATCAGTAAAATCCGCGAAACCAATCATATAATGTCAGTTGTGATAAGCGAGCTGATTAAAGTTACCGACGCCGATCAAGGTGTCATCAATCTCGTTGCCGCGATGAAAGATGAGGATCTGGTCACAGTCGTGCGCGATATCGAGCGCGGTGAGAGTTCGGTTCCCTACAAAGTTAATGAACAGATCTCCGGTTGGGTATTGAAATTCAAAGAGATGCTCAAAGTCGATGACCTCGACAGCGATGACAGATTCCCAAAATTGGATTCCCAAAATGGTCAATTCAAATCGATTATCGCCTTCCCTATGGTGATAAGAGACGATATCATTGGTTTAACAACATTAATACGAAGCGATCGAAAAAAACCTTTTACTGATGATGAGTGTCGTTTAACGGGGATTGTCGCCTCGCAGGCCGCCCAGATTTTGGCTAATACCAGGTTGATGGTAGAGTTGGCGGAAAAAAATGAAATGCTTGATCTGTCGCATAAAAAGCTTAAAGAGGAGAATCTAAAATTAAGAAGCGAGATAACTTCAGGCTTCAGTTTTGAAAACATTATCGGCAAATCACAAGCGATGAAACAAGTTTTAACTCTGGTTTCCAAGTTTAGCAATGCCGATTCACCGGTATTAATCACCGGTGAAACGGGCACAGGCAAGGAGCTAATTGCCAAGGCGATACATCACAATAGCCCGCGCAAGAACAAGCCGCTTGTCATTAAAAACTGTGGAGTAAAAACCGAATCATTACTTGAATCCGAACTCTTCGGCCATATCAAGGGTTCATTCACCGGCGCTGTAGGAGATAAAGCCGGCTTGTTTAAAGAGGCCGACGGCGGCACTATTTTTTTGGATGAAATAGGAGACGCGCCGCCCTCTACCCAGGCCGCGATATTGCGAGTTATACAAGACGGCGAAATAAGGCCTATCGGCGCTTCCAAAACGGATCATGTCGATATTAGGGTTATCTCGGCGACAAATAAAGACCTGAAAGAGTCTATTAAGGATAGTTCATTCAGGGAGGATCTGTTTTATCGATTGAGTACTCTTTTAATCGAGGTTCCGCCATTAAGAAATAGAAAAGAAGATATCCCGCTTCTAACAGATCACTTCCTCGGACTTCTGAGGATTAAAACCGGCAAAGACAACCTTAGAGTTACATCTGAAGTTATCGATGTTCTAATCAATTACGATTGGCCGGGGAATGTTCGGCAATTAGAACATGAATTGGAACGGGCCGCCATAGTATGCGGTTCGGATGGCGAGATAGGTTTTGAACATATATCAACCGAACTCGTAGTTTCAACTGATATAATTACCGAATCAATCGAACGCCAGGGTAAATTAAAGGATATCGTAGAAAAAGTAGAACGCGATATTATCGTAGCCACCTTGAAGGAGTACAATAGCAATATTTCTCAATCCTCAAAAGTATTGGGCCTTACCAGGAAGGGCTTGAAAGACAAAATCACCAGATATAATTTAGCAATTCCCAGAGATGATAATTAGTTGTCACTATTGAGTAATTGTTTGAAATGTGAATTTTCGCGAATAGGGTCCCATACCGGATCCCTGTTTAGATATGGCGCGCTCACAAAACCCGGAATATTCAATGAGAATTCAAGCTGTTCGACAGCCCTCTCATATTCACCAACCAACACGAATATTTCAGCAAGATTAACGAGAAAAAACAATGAATAGATTGCCTCGTTGGCAGGCGTGAGTAATGATGTAGCTTTGGTGCCATGCTCAATTGCCGGCTTTTTATTTCCTAAGCCGGCGTAGGCTAATCCCATTTGACTATGCAATCTGGCATTTTCGGGCTGACGCAGTATTTTGGCTTCAAGTACGATTCGGGCGGAATCATAATAGGCGGCTTGTTTTTCCGCGTTACCGCTCAATCGATAAAGCCGCGCCAGATGCAGGTAATAGGATGAGGTATCTGATTTTAAATGGGCTTTCTTAATAGCTTCCTGATAGTCGCTTTCGATAATTCTCGATAGCCACCAATAATATTCGGATTGTTCCAAATTCGTTATCTTCGACGCTTCATCTATGATAATCTTTGCCCGTGTAATATCCCCTTCCCAGAATAAATACAGCCATGCCTTTAGGATATATGACATCTGCTCGTCGGGCGCCAGATCGATCGATTTGTCCAGGTATGAAATTGCCTCGGGGTACAGACGCATCATGCCATATGTTAAGCCAACATCAAAGGCTTTCGTATACGAGCGCGGATCAAGTTTGAACGCTTGAAGATACAGCCCAACGGCCTGATCGAGCATCCCTTGCCGCCGATAAACGCCGGCCACGGCCGCAATGGCATCGATATTATTAGGCTGATTTCGCATTATTTCCAGGAAAAGATCTAAGGCGGGCTCATAATCCATCCTGCTGTAGTAATAAGTTCCGAGCGCGAGTTTCGCTTCCATTAATCCGGGGGCAAGATCCAACGCCTTATCGACCATCTCCCTGGCCAGGTTTATACGGGATTCGCTGCGGTCATAGAGTTCCCAGTACAAACAAGCGTGAACTCTGGATAGCATCGCGTAAGCAACGGCAAATTCAGGATCAAGTTTAATGGCTTTATCATACATCTCCGCGGCTATAAAAAGATCCCTCTCTTCCCAGCCCTTATAAAAATATATATTGCCCTTTAAGTAGTAATCAAATGCTTCTATATTCTCCGTTAATAATCGCGTGGTTCCCGAGCCGGATTGCTGGGCGAATTTTACATCAAGGGCGGATGATACATCTTTCGCGATATCATTCTGGGAATTGATTACCTCGGCCGACTTCGGCTCGTAGGTCTCCGCCCATAAATAGGTGTTATCTTCAACCTTAATAAGTTTGGGACTAATTCTAATTTGCTTTACGTTATCATCTTCTATCCACTGTATCGTGCCCATCAAAACATAGTCGACCCCTAATTCGCGGCCGATCTGCCTAATGTCTTTACCGGTGCCTTTATACTTAATAGTGCTGGTCAAAGATATAACGCCAATAGTTGATGATTTCAACAATTCGGTGATAATTGCATCTGTCATGCCATCGGCAAAATACTCATTTTCCGGCTGGCCAAGGTTTTCCAAAGGCAGTACGGCCAGCATTTTTTGCTTGGATTCATCAGTTGAATTATCCTTTATGAAGACAAGGTATGTAATCGCGCTAATAATAATAAGAGAAGATAAGATCGATACAGTTCTTAATAGTTGTTTTCTGATGTCAAATCTTTCAGAAGCATTGTTCTCAGCGGCATCATCATCTTTATAGTTTTCCAAATCCGCAATAAGCCGGGACATGTTCTGATATCTTTTTCCCGGGCTTTTCTCCAGGGCTTTAAATATAATGCCGACTATTTTTTCTGGAGTTCCGCCTGTTATCGGCGATGGTTGTTCGTTGATAATTGAATAAATTACAGCCGCTTCATATTCACCCTTAAACGGCAACTCTCCGGAAAATAACTCATACATTAAAACGCCCAGAGAAAATATATCGCTACGATTATCGATAGCCTGATTTTGCATCTGCTCTGGAGATGAGTATAATAAAGTACTCGATATTTTGCTCGTCTCTGATTCAATTCGTGAATCCCTGCAAACAGCTAAACCGAAATCCAGTATTTTTGCCTGTCCCGAGTTCGTGATAATTATATTCTCCGGCTTTATATCCCGATGTATAATGCCTCTCTCGTGCGCTGCTTCTAATCCACTGAATATTTGAGAAATAATATTAATTTTCAATTCCAGGCTGAATGAAGATTCATTGATTATATCCGAGAGACGATTACCTTCAACGAATTCCATCACAATGAAATCCTGATCATCGATTCGTTCGATAGAATATATAGAAACCAGATTAGGGTGGTTTACTTTAGATGCCGCTCTTGCTTCATTAATAAGTATATTCTGAGCTTCGGAGTTATCCTTAAGCCAGCCCGGTAAAAACTTCAAGGCAACCTGGCGATCAAGTCTTGTATCATCAGCCAAATACACATCGCCCATCCCGCCCGATCCGATTTTCTTTGAGATTCGATAATGAGAGATCAAAGCCCCAATCGTAATTTTAGAAGCCTTGTTGTTATTATCGTCGCCTGGTTTGCCTGATGTCATAATAAGTCACCGAAACTTGTTACATTATTCTCAAGCTAAAGGCCATAGGTGCGTAAATTCTATTATCTATATCGTTTGCATAATAAATGTATATGTTTATTGATAATATGTCAAAGATTTTACAAATAAGATGAATTCAATAAGTCGTTAATTGATCGCCTCATAAAGATATAATCGGTGTGGTTTATCGTTCATCTAATGGATGCTATTGGTTTTCAATGGTTTGCGAGGAAAACAAAAAATGCCGGAGGTGAGATTCGAACCCTATACTTGTTATATGTAGCAACAGATTAGAAACAGGGGGACGCTAAGGGGACGAATTGCGGCTGCAATAATTGGTACAGCAGCCTTATCGCGATATAGCGTAGCCATCTAATACCAACATTCTCCAAGTATCGAGTGCTTTGTAAATAAAATATTGGGACGGGGGAATGACAAGCCAACAATATCCGGTTTATTCTACACTTGTTTTTAGCTATCAGGATGGATGAAAAGATGGAGGGCTTCCTGTTCCAGTTGCTTTCTAAGTTCTTCTTCTAAACCTTCAATCATATAAAGGGATTTTACTTTTAAAAGTTGTTCTTTTGTTAGATTACTCGCTCCCGATAGATTTGCTCCCCACAGGTCAGCCTCTGTCAAATCGGTACAGGACAGGCTGGCATTGGTCAAGTTAGCATCCGTTAGGTCGGCTCCTGTCAGGTCAGCGAAATTCATCAAAGCTTCTGTCATATCTGCTTTGATTAGGTTCGCTCCGGTCAATTTGGCACTATTTAGGTCGGCATCGGTCAAGTCTGCCATAACCAGGTTGGCACCGGTCAAGTTGGCACTGGACAAATTGGCACCAGTCAAATTAGCCAAGAACAGACTGGCCCCTGAAAGGTCGGTCAACCACAAGTTAGCTTTTGTCATGTTGGCTTCGGCTAGTCTGGCTTCTATCAAATCGGCTTTGTGCAGATTTGCTCCCCTCAGGTCGGCACTCATCAATTCTGTATTATTCAAGTCGGCAAAGACAAGGAAAGCTTTTATCAATTTGGCATCGATCAGTTTCGCCCCTTTCAAGTCAACAAATGCCAGATTTGCCCCCATAAAGTCGGCCTCCATTAAGTCGGCCCCCATCAGATTGGCATTGTTGAGATTGGTCCATCTCAGGTCGGCACCTGCCAAAAAGGCTCCAGCCAGTTTGGCATCAGATAAGTCGGCTGCTAATAGATCTATATTCCTCAAATTGATTCCTGGATATTTAATTACAAGGGTGTTTTTAAGGCAAACAACTATATCCTTTAAATTCTGCCGCATTTCCCAATAATAATCTTGAGAATAAAATGATTTGACGCTAGACCACAGCGGCCACAATTTTGGTTTTGAGGGACACGACATATGTTGAATTTCTGGAATTGCCTGTAGTGCTTGCCTTTTTGTTTCTGGATTTGCCAATTGAGAAAATACCAACGCATTCGCTCTGTCTTCAATTACATTTGCCCTGTTTTGATATCTCTGATCGGCTATACCAAATAAAGCCAAGTAAATACCAATAAACCATAGCGGTCCACCCGGTAGCACTCCCTGTTTGCTTGGTTTGAATTTACTCCAAATAAGGGCTAAGCCTGAATAGTGGAAAATCCAAACGATGATTTTTAAAATAAACTTCAGAATGGATATTATGATCCGCCAAATTGAATCCGCTAGTGTTAAGGCTTTTCCGTAATTCATCGTTCAATTTTGCTTCCTACGGCGTTCAATGCCGCAAGCCGAATACCCCAACTCAATAGCCTGGTCTCTTGATTCAAGCGTTACCTGATTCTGTCGAGCCAGCAGATAGCTACAATCCGGCTTATGAAACTTCTTGGTGTTGATGTTGCCGATGTATTGCTTGGCCGATGGATCGGGCTTGTCGCCGGCGCAGGACAGGAATAGCGAGAAGAACATTATTAAAATTATAAAGTATCTTGAAATGGTCATTTTAGTCAGAGTTCTTAACATCGGATTTAGGCTTCATCTCCCTTTCTGTTTGTTTAACGTTGATCCCTTTTACGACAGCAAATATCACGATGACTATACCGCCAACGGCGAAAAACAAACCTGGCGCGGCATTTAAAAGTTGTCCGCCTACTTTAGGGCTATCAACTACTAAACTTGCCTTACCGGTAACACCCATCATGAAAAGTCTATAGCCAAGATAAATCGAAAATGCTCCAACAAGAACTGTTAGAATTTTAAACGAGAAATAGAATATAATGCTTGGTGGACTTAACATGGATTTTGGGCTACGGGTCTCGCGAATAGAGGATAACGAGAATGGGAAACATCTTATAAGTTCAGTAATATCTTTTTTTCTCATTGTTTGTCCTTTACACTTGTATTTACGTTGCCAGCGCAGGATGTAAGCCCCATGTGAACTCTGTGGATAAGATAGCTATAGATGTCTGGATTGTCAAGTACCTTAATTCATATCGCAGATAAAGTAGGAGCCTAATCCCATCTTTCTTTCAGAATGTGGATACGTGAAAGATAGTAATTGTATTGCTCTAAATAATTTATAAGGATTTTATCGGTTGTTAACGATTTGCGAGGCTAAATAAAAAATGCCGGAGGTGAGATTCGAACTCACACGATCTTGCGAACACTGCGCCCTGAACACAGCGTGTCTACCAGTTTCACCACTCCGGCAATTTTGCCAGCCGGTATTATAGTAATTTGTCAATTATCAGGCAAGAATTATTTTCATTTATGCTTTTTAATTGAATCTTTTTCAAAACAATCCTGGAAATCATTCCCGGGCTTGGATTAATCGCCTATTATCGGCAAAGGAGATAAGTCAAATATCCCTTGAATCATCAATCAAACCGTCCTATATTCGGCTCCATGACTGAAGAGCGAAAAAGCAAGACTGTCGGAACCAATCGTAAAGCCTGGCACAATTACGAGATATTGGAGAAATTCGAAGCCGGGATAGAATTAATCGGCAGCGAGGTTAAATCGTTGAGAGCGGCCAAGATATCGTTTAAGGATTCCTTCGCTACGATTAAACGATCGGAAGTGATTCTCTTTAATTTTCATATCGCGCCATATGATAAAGCGTCTCATTTCAGTCACGAACCCGAACGCCCGCGCCGTCTCCTTTTGCATCGCCGGGAAATCAGAAAGATTCAGGCCAAAATCGAGGAGAAGGGGCTGACAATCGTACCACTCAGAGTTTATTTCAGCGGCCAATATGCCAAAATTGAGCTGGGAGTGGCCAGAGGCAAGCGTAAATATGATAAACGTCAAGCAATCGCGAAGCGCGATGCTGATAGAGATATCCAGAGGGCCCAAAAATGGAAACGATGAACCGAATGCTATTATCTCAGTATAAGCAAATGATGAAAAATCTGTTACTGGTCTGTCTCCTGATTGTCATGTCGTCGTCGGCACAGGCTGATATTAGCGCGTCCTGGAACGCCAAAAATCAAAAAGCCAAGATTCATACAATTGAGCGGGATGATATTCGCTATATCTCAATTAGCGAATTAAGCGAATTTCTGGGAAGCGTTCATCATCTCAATATCAGGCGGGGTATAGGATCTCTCGAATTAATCAACGGTGAATTGAATTATACGCTTTTTTCGCCTTATGTAACCGTTGGCGAAAAAGGCTACAATCTGGAGCATGACATATTATTCCATCGCGGCGATTTCTATGCTCCACTTGTGAATATCGTTCCTGTTATAGATCGCCTGATTCCCGATAACCTGGTATACTCCGCCGAAGGTAACGCGATCAACGTTTATCCCGCTGTCTACAACATAACCGATATTACGGCTCAACAAAAAATAAACGGTTTGATGGCTGAGATTAGTTTATCCGAGGAGCTTAAATACGATATCGTAAAAACCGATGATTATTGGCTGGTTGTTACAATCTATCAGGGGAAGATCGATACCGCGTTATTCAACGGGAAGCGGCCGGTAAAAGCGATCTACGACACCAAGGCTTATCAGTTCGATAATTCGGCGCAGTTGTCGATCCGGTTACGACCTAAAGACTTCACTTTTGTCAGCAAACTCAAAGATAATCCTTTGCGCATACAGATTACGATAAAAGGGGAGGGCTTCGCCGATACGGTCCTGGCTTATTCGCCCAACGGCGGTAAAAGCAATGAAATCGATGTCATAGTTGTCGATCCCGGACATGGCGGCGAGGATACCGGCGCTATCGGACCTAAGGGTACTCAGGAGAAAGTAATAAATCTGGATATTAGCAAGAAACTAAAAAAAGAGCTGGAGGATGAGGGATTCACTGTTATTCTCACCCGTGATAATGATCGATTTGTTTCGTTGGCGGACAGGACCCAGATCGCTAATGAAGCCGGCGCCGACTTATTTATCAGTATTCACGCTAACGCCTCAGCCACCAATAAGAAGGCCCGCGGGTATATCTCGTTTTTCCTGTCGGATGCCAAAACCGATCAGGCACGAGCGGCGGCCGCTTTGGAAAACGCCTCGATCCGGTTTGAAAGCACCGAGAAACAGAAAGATTATGTTTCCGACATCGATTTTATCATTTTAGATATGGTCCAAAGCGAGTTTTTAAAGGAATCTGCCGATCTGGCGGCGATGATCGAACAAAACATCGACAAGCAGACCAAGATCAACAGCCGGGGAGTCGACCAGGCAGGTTTCTTCGTGCTCAATAAAGCTTATATGCCGTCGGTTTTAGTGGAATCGGCTTTCATCTCTAACAAAGATGATGAGAAACTGTTGAAAAGCAAAAAAACTCGCAATAATATAGCCAAGTCAATTCGCGCCGCAGTCGTCGATTTCAAGAAGAAGTACGAGGCGATGAAATGACCAATCATCAATCCCTGGCGAATAAGCCGATTGGTGTTTTCGATTCCGGAGCGGGCGGTTTGACCGTGGTTAGCCAGATTTTCCGTCATCTTCCCAGTGAGCAGGTTATTTATTTCGGCGATATGGGCCGAACTCCATATGGCATCCGGTCGGCCGAGGTTATCAAAAGTTTCTCTCGTCAAAATGTGAATTTTCTTTTAGAGCAAGATGTGAAATTTATAGTGGTGGCCTGCAATTCGGCCTCGGCGCTGGCTTTGGATTATATACTGCAGATATTTAATATTCCTATGATGGGAGTAATCGAACCTGGCTCAAGGGCTGCCGCGTCTGGTACAAAAAACGGCCGTATTGGAGTAATCGGCACCGAGGCGACGATTGGTTCATTATCATACACGAAAGCGTTACTAAAAATCGATCCCAAGTTGGAGGTTTTTAGCATGGCTTGCCCGCTTTTTGTGTCTCTCGCGGAAAATGGCTATATCGGGAAAAAAGCGGCTTACTTGATTGCCGAGGATTATCTCGGCTATCTTAAGGAGAAAAAAATCGACACACTCGTGCTCGGCTGCACGCACTACCCGCCGCTCAAGGGAGTTATCGGCAAGGTGATGGGCGATGATGTGCGGCTGATAGATTCGGCCGAGGAAACCGCCAAGACTATCGGGCAGATGTTGGCTGAACTGAACCTGGCTAATAGTAACCCGGCAGCGGGCGCTCATAAGTTTTATGTATCGGATACGCCGGAAAAGTTGAAAGAAATCTCGAAATACTTCGTTGAAAGCCCGGTTGAGGAAGTCGCGAGGATCGATATAAATTCGTATTAAAGGAGAGAGGCAAGCTTAATGTCGACTTTAATTATAGCTACAAATAATCAGGATAAACTCAAAGAGATCAAGCATATACTCGAGGGTACCGATATTAAAATTCTGTCGGCGTCCGATTACGAGGATTTCCCGGATGTCGAGGAGACCGGGGTAACTCTCGAAGAGAATGCCCTTCTAAAAGCCCGGGCGGTCTGGGGGAAATACCATCTGCCTTGCGTGGCCGATGATACCGGTCTTGAGGTGGATTGCCTGGATGGCGAACCGGGCGTTTATTCATCGCGTTATGCCGGCGAGGATGCCACCTATGAGGACAATTGCCGAAAACTCCTGAGCGTTGTGGCTATCGAGCCGGCCGATGACCGGGCGGCCAGATTCCGCACTGTGGTCGCCTTTATCGATAGCGAGGGCAAATCGCATACCGCCGAGGGCAAAATCGAGGGCGAGATTATCGACGAAAAGCGCGGCGACAATGGCTTTGGCTACGATCCGGTGTTTTTGGTGCCCGAACTGGGGAAGACCCTGGCGGAGTTGCCATCGGAACAAAAGAACAAAATCAGCCATCGTCATAACGCCCTGGCTAATATTCTGCCGGTGATCAAGTCGCGCCTGGCCTAGAAAATAACCGATTATATATTACCATTTGACTATAAAACTGTAATTTTGGCGGATTTGAAACACCCCGACTACACGGATTAGACAATTTGCCGATATAAAAATAACTGATAAACACGGATGTCTATCGGTTTCACTATATGGAGGGGACGGGTTTTACCTGTCCCTTTTATCTTTTGGAGCCCTGATTTTGTTATAAGCGATCCTTTATTCTTGACATAGCGGTTTTTGCCGATATATTCTACAGGGAAAATAGACGGGGTGTGGCGCAGCCTGGTAGCGCACTTGCTTTGGGAGCAAGGAGTCGGAGGTTCAAATCCTCTCACCCCGATTTTTTATGCCCCCGTAGCTCATCTGGATAGAGCATCTGCCTTCTAAGCAGAGGGTAACAGGTTCGAGTCCTGTCGGGGGTATTTAAATTACTACCAGACAACAACTTCCAGCGATTACCTTAGCTATTAACCGAGCCTAAAACGACAAAAAGGGCCTCTGACCAGGAGGGAATCATGGAAGATCATCTAAAGAGGCTTTACCAATTGGTCGATGGATTTAGGGTGGATTCAAATTGGAAGACATACGTCGATGCGTTTGTCTTCGGCTGCAAAATAAGGAATTTAGCACCAAGAACACCCAACGTTTATGCCGAAAGATTAGGTTACCTGGCTCGACACCTTGAAGCGAAACGCATCGATATTGAGGACGTATCTAAACAGGATACTCAGAATTACCTATTGGCTTTAATTGGCAAAGTCTCAGCCGAAACTGTCAATGGGCGCATACGAGTCTATCGTAGATTCTTCAATTATCTCGAGGAAGAAGGCATATGGGATAAACCCAATCCTACCCATAAAATTAAACTGATAAAAACTGAGAAACGAATAAAACCGGTTCTTTTACCTGAGCAAATTCAATCAGCTCTACAATTATTGAATAAGAGAACCTATGAGGGCTACTGTAATCCGTCAAAGCCTTCCGTGCCAAAAAGGCAATTGAATTAAGAGACGGTTTTGGTTAGCTTGAATTGAAGGAAGGAGCTGGCCATTGTACGTCGTCAGAGCAAATTTATAATTATTTTATCTCTTGCTGCTTAGTAAATTATTTATCCGAAATCTTTAAAACCAACAATGATTCGATCCAAGATGTTTATAATTCAATATTTTAAAATCGACTAATTATATAAATCTTAACAGCATGATATTTATTATAAATGATATTATAGCTACTAATATTTTAAAAAGGAATTTGAATCATTTCAAGTTGAAACATCATTAATGGTGAAGCAAATATTGACAAGACTAAGGTAGAACCTCTGCTTACCTGACAACACACTATATACACCGTATTTATATCCGATATCCGCTCAGCCGGTGTCCAGCCGGCATTTACGGAATTATTCAATCGTATAAATGCGGAAACAATAAATAAGAATGCGAAGCCAGAATACTTCATTTTTAATTTAACCCAAGTCAATTGTGAAATAGAAATGCTCGTACCGTAAACATAATTAATTAGTTAATATTATCAAGTGAATACTTTACTCCAATATAGCGGCTAAATTAACAATTATAGTGATATATATAAAACGTTTTGTTCCAAAATCATTTAGTATAGAAACGCCAACCTTCGCCTATGTTTGTGACTGGCAGTTAAGTACAGAAGTTATAATAAACATTTAGGAAGAGATAACTAAAATTAAGAATGCAGCCCGATGGCTATGAGTGAATCATCCAGACGGTGACAAATGGCTATCTTAAAAGCACCATCTTCTTTGTCTCACTATAATTTCCAGCCTGAACCCGATAGAAATAAATCCCCGAGGGAACGGCACTGGTATCCCAGAAAACTTGATATGATCCAGCCGGCAGGTCTTCGCCTCCCCAACACTTCAGCTTGGTTTCAGGATGTGAAAGGGTACATATCTAATCGCCAGCCAGCCGGCCATACTGCGAGCCGGTGACCGCGGGGAGAATTGCGCCGGCGGGGGGAGAGCGGGAAATAGGGTGGTCGACGGGCATACTACTCCTGACGAATCAATTCCACCCTACTATTTCCTTGCTGTTCCCCAATTTCAATCTATTAATCTTTTTTGGACACCAGCAGGATTACCTTATGCTTCCGTATCCCAAATCTTGAAGAGAAATTATTGACAAAGACCTCATCATCAATTATAATATTAAGGAAATGGGGTATATTAGCCAGAATGTAATATCTAGATCTGATTGGGATTCTATTCTTTACATTTGGTAATTTATTTTATCCACTTGATACTGGCTAAGAAGGGCGTGTTCCTATGAGTATTTACTTCGAGTATCTTGCTATAAACTACGGAGCTCTTTCTCTTATCTTCGTATCACTAGGTCTAATAATCGCAGTTCATCAGATTGGTCATCTTTGTGCGGCCAAATTGCTTTCGATGAAAGTTCACAAGTTTTCGCTCGGATTCGGTCCAAAGTTATTCGGCTGGTCTTTCGGTGGGACAGATTATCTGATTCATGCGATCCCATGGGGAGCCTCAATCGCCTTAGCTGGTGAGTTGAGTGTATCGGAATCCTGTGCTAATCCAAACCAGTTCTCATCACGATCAAAACTACAGCGATTATTAGTAATACTTTCAGGCTCTGCCATGAACATAATAATGGCTCTGTTGATCTGGTGGATATTCTTATTCTCGTACGGCGAAAGTTTGCCTAAAACCAATGTTCTTTCCGCTAATTCAGCTCTCGATGGGTTCTATCCGCACATTACTGTGGGTGATCGCATAATCAATTTAAGCGGTAATAAATCAGGATATTTTCATCATTTTGACGACAAGATATTAAGAGACATTTTGACCTGCACATTCCAACGAGATGGGAATCTAAAAAACACTCGGGTTAGGACCTATCACGAAACCAAGGATGGATTATATGGCCTAAAAAACCTTGAGTTGCTAACTAATGTCATCATTTCAGATATTGTCCCGGACAGCCCAGCAGGTAGAGCAGGTTTTGAGATTGGAGACCAAATCTTAAATATTTCCGGCGTGAATCCTTGGTCCATAGAAGATATACAAAGAGCCGTTCGATTGAGCAAGGGAAAGGAAATCCGTGTCACAGTTAGTGGGAAAGAAGGGATTCGCGATATTGAGGTTAAACCGAAAATATCTTCAGATGGAGTGCATAAGATAGGTATAGCGTTAAGCTATGTGAAATCGTCTGTCCGCTATGGAATAGGCGAGGCACTGGTTAAAGTGTTAAGAGAGGTAAGAGTACAGCTATATGAAATCTTTATTAATACCTTCAAGCCGATAATTACCTCTTGGCGTAGCTTCGGTCTCTTAGAGCAACCAGACACAACATCTCAAACCAATGGAATCTTTCATCAGCCGATAGGTGAACATCGATTTAGTAATAGGATATCTTCAGCAGTATATATGTTGACTTATATTAGTCTTTTAATCGGTGTGCTCTCTATGATGCCGCTACCCGTTCTAGATGGAGGATTAATAATTTGGATCATTATAGAGGTCATATTTGGACGTGAAGAGTCAATAGCTGACCTAAGGCGGCTTATGCCTACAAGTATGCTGCTCTTAATAGCAGCTACTATAATCGTAGTTTCAATGCAATTGCCAGTTGTGCTAGGACCGGCGATGAGAATTATCTCTGGTTGAAAACAGCTGCAGGGATAGAGACAGAAAAGAAATTAAAGCAAATTACCGAAACAGATGGTTTTCGCATGAAAAAACAGCAGTTTAATCATAAAGATTACGACTCGAGAAAAGACAGGAAAGAATCCTTTACGGATATACTGCCATCATGGATAACAAATGTCTTGCATCTTCGGACGTACTTTAACATGCGGAAGAGAATCCGGGGGGGGGAGCCTCTTTGGGAGTTGTCTGGCGTTCAAGTAAGACAACAGGGACTTCTGGGACCATGGGCTTTCAACTTGTACGAGAGCATTCTTGCAACCTTTCCGGCTTCAATAATTATAGTAGTAGCAAAGTATTTTGGAGAATCTGGACTTACAAACATCTTTGATTTTGAATCCCCTTCATTCAATTTCCTCGAAGATCAAACAGCAACTATTGCACAAGATATTTTCAATTCAGTCTGGACATACATTACACCGATATGCCTACCTTTGAGTATTCTTATACTTGGACTAATAGCGGGTTGGGCTGCATTAATGAAATCAGACCGGACTTTTGAGTCGCAAAGAAAATTGACTAAAGTCTACCTTTATATCGATGGAGCTTATGGCCTATATCATCAGGCGATGGTTGTCCTTATGTTAAGTGTCAGTCCTTATCTACAAGAGCCGAAGCCTACAATTTGGTTTGTCTTAGCATTCATGCTTGCAATATCAGCCGTCCCATCTCTTATTTACGTGCTTTACCTGATCAGTGTAGTAATTCCTAAAAGGTTGTTCAAGATAATAGGATACGCACTTGTAGTAGAGCCTGTTTGTATGAGCTTTTCTTCTGCGAGGAAGGCACCGTGGTATAAATATTCGTTATCTGTTTCAGTATTAGCTTGGGTTATTATTTTCTTGGTAGTGAGTGCGCTCTACGTAGTTTCTTTCATCATCGCAGTAAGCACAGCTTCGTTTTTTACTTGGATCACATAGGGTCATCGCTTGTACAATGCCACCCGACCGATGTCAATGGGAATCATGAAATCCGATATCATTTTAACGAATTTAACACCACTCCGTATATGCATCACCCACAACTCCTCATCTCCTCCCCAACATTTCAGCTTGATTTCTGGAGGTGATGATGCACCCTGCCAGCTCGCCAGCTAGCCAAACTGCGAGACTGTGACTGCGGGGAGCGTTGTGCCGGCTGGGGATTTGATACTTCATTACTACAACGAACCGCCCTACATAGCCTCTTTCGCTCTCTAACATCTTTCTAACAAGAACCAGCGTTGACGAAACGTTGCACTCAATGATGCGAGATAAACAGTGTATCAAAAAGAAAAAAAGTGTATCATGCAAACTAAAAACAAACAAATCCGAAAAGGTTGAAGCTATTTCGCATTCACTGCAGTGGCTTGTTGGGCTGTTTCTTTTGCTTTAGACTGAATAATAGTACGATGAATATCATCTATTCGTATTAAAAGATTATTAACATCCACTCGTCCTGCGATATCATTCCATAATGTAAATTCTGATGAATTGATATAAGATGCTTTATATGGCTCCCAGTCTTCTATTCTGAAGTTTTCTGGATCGATATTTGAAGCACGTTTTATATAATCAATTGCCTTTTTGGCACGGAAGGCTTTGACGGATTACACCTCGTAACTCGTTATTATTAAAAATGTTAACCTTGCCGCCGAACATAGAATACGACCAGGTTTATTTTGGCCTGATTATTGATGGTTTTTCGTACAATAACTGTACAGATTCAAAAATGCGATTCCTTCTAACATAATAGCGGTATTGAGATTAACTATAATGGCGGCTGGAGAGCGTAAACAGTATTAATATTAGCTTTTCCAAAATGATTTGGGCGGTTCTAGGTAAATATCGCTTGTTTACTTCAATTTATTAGCTATTATGTATGTAGATATCAACAGTGATTTTATCGCTGCTGTGATTTTGAAAACTACAGAATGTATTAAAGGAGAAAGCATGGTCAGGCTATTAATCTTATCTTTGCTTACCATTTTAATTACAGCAAACTTTACCTCGGCTAGTATTATCAATGTACCAGCAGACTATGATGTTATTCAAGAGGCCATCAACGCCAGCAGTGATGGCGATACGGTATTGGTGGCAGAGGGGCATTACTTTGAGCGAATTAACTTTTTAGGCAAAGGCATTCTTCTCACAAGCGAGTTTATATGGGAAGGCGATACGACACATATTTATAATACTATCATTGATGCTGATACTTCGGTACTAGGAATTACAGATACGAATAGCGTAATCTGTTTTGGTCAGGGTGAAGATTCAAATTCAGTTATAAAAGGCTTTATAATTCAAAACGGAATTGGCACTACTGTATCATGGACCATTAGAGATGGTGGTGGCATTTTTTGCTATAATTCTTCTCCCACTATAAGCAATAATTTAATAGCTAATAATTCGGCAAACTACCAGGGCGGTGGGATAATTTGCGACTCTTTATCTAATCCTACTATAATAAACAACATAATAACCGGAAATTCTGCCGAATGGGGTGGGGGGATTTTGTGTGATGGATCATCTCCCGTTATTAGCTTCAATTCGATTTCCGAAAATTCCGCCGATAATGGTGGCGGGATTGAGAGTGTTCAAAACTCTTCTCCAACTATTCACGACAATTTAATATGGGGAAATTCTGCTGAATTGACGGGCGGTGGGATAGATTGCATATTTTGTGATGGTCCTATTGTAATTAGCCATAACTTGATTTATGGTAATTCTGCTGAATGGGGTGGTGGGATCCAGTGTTATGGATCTTCACTTATTATTAGAAACAATACAATTACCGAAAATCCCGTTAATTCATTAGGCGGCGGGATATACTGCGGAGTTTATGGAACCGCCACTGTAATCAACTCTATTGTTTGGGCTAATGCTGATGGATCTGGTGAAAATGAAATAGGCCTTACTAGCTTCGCATCAATCTCTATCTCTTATAGCGACGTTCATGGCGGCTGGGAAGGCGACGGCAACATTAATGCGGACCCGCTATACGTCGATCCCGAAAATGGCGATTATCGATTACTGGCCGGTTCCCCATGTATCGATACCGGCGACCCCGATTCTCCGTTCGATCCCGATTCCACTCGCGCAGATATGGGAGCATTTTACTTTGATCAGTATGTCGATATAGATTTGGTTGATCTACTTCCAACAGATTTCCACCTTCATCAAAACTACCCCAATCCTTTCAACGCCTCAACAACGATAGAATATGAACTACCATATCCAGAGCATGTTTTAATTGATATTTATGATATCCTGGGCCGCAGGCTGGCAACTATCGTGGATTTGTATCAATCAGCGGGCTACCATCAGGTAATTTGGCAGGCAAGTAATTTTTCATCAGGCTTATTTTTCTGCAGAATACAGGCGGGAGACTATACTAAGACGATGAAGATGCAGTTAATTAAGTAGCATTATTCTAGTAATTAAGTTTAAGTTGGCCCGGTCATCAGATAGGGCTCTTGTATTCTACTTTCATTTTATTTCATTGAACAATCCCCATGTCTCACATATCAAATCTTGTCAACACCTTATAATTATGGGATTAAGACTACATTTATTCGTTAAACCATATAACTATACTTAAAGCATAATCTCTTATTAGACATATAAATCCAACTTTTTTAGAGGGTATGGGCTCCTTTTTGCTATGAACAATACCTGGAAAAAAACCTATAACAAAGGAGGCGCAATTGAAAAATTGCCAACGCGTAGTTTCGCTGGTGTTTTTCGTATTTGCAGTATTAGTTATATTGAGTCCAACTGTGTCTTATGCACAGTTTAATTCTTTTCCGCTTGATGATGGCGGAATGTTTGTCTTATCAAGGCATGGTTATATGTTTAGTCTTTACGGTGTTACTTTAGGAGATGAAATCCCGCCGTGGGAAAGCCTATTAAAATTTACTATACCTGATTGCGCGAGTGTTGAAATGGTCGATACGTCACGTTGGTCATGTGGAAATCCTATCATCTATGATGGTGTTTCCTTATCTTTTGGATATCATTTTCAAGTCACTTTTGAGAAAGATTGCGATGAAGATGTATGCGTCTCCGTTATTGGCTATCCGGAATATGGGCCATGGTGTATTGGGAGGGGTTTAAATCATATGGATATTGATATTCTTGATATTTGCAAGGTCTCCGTTACCGATAGACTTTATCTAGATCACGAACAACAATTGATTTTTCATACAAACCTGGAAGGTTTTGAGCAAGATCATCATAATTACCCACCTATCCTTGTTGGAGACTTAATTTGTCCTTATGGAACTCAGCGGATTATAATGGACCGTGTTGGTGAAACACACGATTATTTTAGTGAGTCCTTCGGTTTTACTCCTCGAGATTTGTTTCAGGAATTTGGCAATGGATTTTTGATTTTCAAGCTCTCTTACGGATATGTCGAAACTGAAAGAATTTGGATAAAGGAAGTAGATGAGTTTAGGATAGATGAAATTATTTTCGAGGATGATATTCCCATACAAGGCCAATTCAACGGTACATATGAGACCTGTTTTCCCTTTAATTCTTATCTAAAATTCGGTGCAAAGATTGAGAATTTAAGGGGTCATTGGCCGCGACCGGGAGAATGCGCGTACTGGGACACTTATCTAAATGGCTATGTAAACGACCAACTTCAACATACCTCGACCGGAATTATTTATCAAAGCGAAAGGTATATCTACACCGAACACATTGATGATATCTACCAATTGGAGCATCAACGAGGTACGAGCATCGATTTAATCTATAGATGGGATATGAGTATTAATAATGGGCCGATTAGAGATTTTACGTTGCAAAGCACTCACTTAAAAGTTTATAATGGGTTTAGGGCCGGGGAGATAATATTTGAAAACATGCCGGAAGATAGAATAATAGAATGCGGAGACCAACTACATGTTGAAGCAGACCCATCTCCAAAACTTGAATGGAGCGGTTTGATTAATTATAATTGGGAATGGGAATTTCTATCCGAGGGTGACGGTGACGCTACTTTTTATCCAAGTAGCGACGAGGATGTGCAAAGTATTTTTGTGGCACAACAGCCAGGAGAATATAAAATTCGCTATGAGATTGTCTATAATGGGGGGGTTGATCAGGATTATTCTGCATGGGAAACGTTCCATGTAAGGCCTAAGATAGAAATTGTGCAACCCGATGAGGATCATTATAAATACTGCTTTGGACTGACTAGTACTGAGGCCGTAAACATATATGTTGAAGGAACAACCTTTCCCGAGGATCTCATCGAAGATGTTTATTGGGATATCACTATTCCACATGGTTCCGAGCAGAATGCTAATCCGAACGATCAGCAAGGGGAAAGCGTTGATTTTTCTCTAACAGGTCTACCCCCAGATGACGAAGCATTTGGTGATTTCAATAATACAAATGTGATAGTGGCTACGGTTGAGGTGAATAATCAGACATACGACGAAAAACGACCTATCTTACTATTTTATAAAAAATGGGGTGAGGATAATCCAGGGAATTCAGAAACAGTACTTTATCCCAATTGGTATTATTATTGGGCGCAACGTGCAGTTCCAGAATTTGGTGGAACTAATTATGAGGAAGTATGGGGAATTGATGGTGGATACTTATGGAGGGATCGTAATGGTATTATAGTCGATAGAGTGACTATTTATCCCGGGGCCGCGCAGTATGCCAATGCTTATATTATTCCGGACCCTTCACCATATGGAAATGATATAGGCTTTGTCCTCAAAACTGGTATTGATTGGGCAAGGGATGTTGCTATTCATGAAAAATACCATCAAGAGATAAGTCATAATTGGAGCCAAGCTCATAATGGTAAGTGGTTTTTAAAATATGGGGTTGAACATCCCACTTTGCTTGGATTTGAAGAACCTGGGGAAAGAGAAATCGATGGCATCGATACGGATGGCGATATGATTCCCGATGAGTATGAAGGATTACAGATTTACGGAAATGTAATAATTTACCTTGATCCGACTGAACCCGATACATATGATCTCGCAAATTACGGTGACTGGCCAAATTACATACAAGATTACGAACTATATGGCGACCAGGATCTATTGTGTAGATTAGAGGCTAGGCAAATTAAGGGGTATGCTCAATATGATTGGTCGCGTGGTCATTATTCTAAACACTGGGATACGGCACCCCAATAGGAAGAAAGGATAAATATGTACAAGACTCAGAAAATATTATTTGTTTTAGCTTTCATAGTAGCATTTGCCCCTGATTCGGATGCTCTTTGGAATATGGAAAGATACGAATTACCGGATTCAGTAAAAGCAATCAATAATACTTCAGATTTGGGAGCTTATTTGACAAGTCCCAACGAATTTCAAAAAATACTGGGGATAATTCGCCTCGGAGAGATTGGCACCAGCCAGGATTTCCCAGTGTTGCTTGATTTATACAACAATGAAACCCATCGCTGGGGTGGTGTAGAAGGATTGCCACCAGGAATAAAACACTTTTCAATAAAAGCAATCTCTCAAATTGGCGGCCCCAATGCAGAATCGATAATACTTGCAATTGCGGAAGATTATGGCTATGGGAAAAGCAAAGATTCCACAGATACATTCATAGCAATATGCGACGAGTTGGGAAAACTTGAATCCTCGAAAGCAAAAAGTTTCTTAGACAAAGTTTATAATGATCATAATTATGGTCGTGTCAAAAGAATGATCGCTTTGAAAAATTCATATCTTATTGATCTTAAAACCGAAACATTCAGCAATTCTACTGATAGTGTTGATTTTCTTATCGATAAAATAGAAAATGGTTTCTCACAAGATATCCGAGAATTGGAAAATTACATCATTACAAAAGCCGTTAAAAGAACATTAATAGAAATTTATTCAAACACAATTTCTGAAGCAATTCGAATAAGGACAGATGAAATAGTAGCCAATGATAACCTAAAGGCTTTTATGGAAAGTTTTTTGAGAATTAATGATATTCAATTGGAAAATCAAAGTGACTAGGAGAACATATGAAAGTATATAAAAAAATATTGATTGTTTTCGGCATAATTCTAGTTGCTGCTATGGTCTCCGCCCAGCCACTGCATATCTACCCGGAGCCGGTGATTCATCAAACTGATTTTCTAATGGTTGACGGTATTGACGAATTTAATGTCGAATTCGCATTGGATATGACTAATAGATACGCCTGTATATTCGTCAATCCCTTTGACGGCGTATTCCTTCATGTGGAGGTTGATGGGAATATTCTGGATATATTGATTATTTCCGACGTCGGTATGAACAGGCTGACGATTTGGCAGTGCAAAAACCTTGTGCCCGGTGCAAAGCGAAGCCTGGAGTTAATCAGCGCTTATAAATGCGAAGATGGCGGTGGGCTGAGAGCGCCATCGGGGATGGATACAAACGCAAAGAATCGTTTATTCGATCCAGCCAATGATGTTATCTATGTGGCTGATCGGGGAAATGGTCGGATAGTCGAACTGGCTTATCAACCTGATTCCGAAGGCGGTAAACTTAAATTTAATCGCTCAATCGGCGAGGGCTACCTTCAATATCCAATGGATGTAGCGATTAGCGCTTATGGTGACGGAATCCAGGAAAATGTCGAGTTATATATTGTCGATGTTGGCACATTCAATAATGATGGTTCATTGAGTAAGTTTGGTATAGATGGAAGTTTTAGGGGTTCATGGCATGAAATCGGATGGTCAGCCAATCAAGACCTTGTTGAGGTACTGCATAATCCTGTCTCCGTTGCCTGTTTCCCCGACACCATCGTGGGCAAAACGGCGATCTTCATCACCGAGGAAGTCAATCACCCTCTCCTCTATCTGACATCAGGCCCTGGCGGAACGCCAGATTTCGCGTCAATATGGGGAATGGATCATGGTCAGGATTTCGCCAGAGTTGGCGGAATCGCTTGTGATGACTATGGGCGGGTTTATGCGGCCAATTCCGCAACCGGAAAAATCGAAATATTTGAACCATCAATAATGATACCCTATGAGCCATTCGGCGAGCTGGGCGAAGAACCTGGCCAACTAAACTATCCTACAAATATTGTGATCGATACGTATCACGGCGTCGCCGAAGCGTTGGTATTCGAGTTCTACTATCGTTTTTCCGGCCTGCAATCATATATCATCGAGGGCGGTTGCTCATCAAAGAAACCTGTTACCGGTTTCAAGGCCAATGGCTTGATCGATCCCGAATTGTTTGGGACTGCACCGGTGGCAGAATCGTTCGTGCTCTATGATGCATATCCCAATCCCTTCAACGCCCGATGTCAGATATCATTCTCAATACCCAATCAATCTCATGTAACAATTGAGATGTATAACCTGTTAGGCCAGAAAGTGGCGACTCCTTTGAATGAAACCAAGCCAGCCGGCGATCATTCAATTGTTTTCGATGCTAAAGGCTTGAGTTCAGGCATATACTTCTATAGGGTTACGGCAGATGGGTATACGCAATCGAAGAAGATAGTGCTATTGAAATAGATTTTGGATTATAAGTAAATTAGCCGTCGGGTTTTTATGCTCGACGGCTTTATTTTTTATCTGGGATAGGTTTGGTATTTTTGCCCTTGAGATATTCGGTCAATGCGGTATCAACAATGTCCTTAATTGCAAGCCTGCCCCAATATGAATGACGTTTGACCTTTTCGGCTGTCTCTTTTCTAACCACATAAGTTTGGCGAATCCAGCCTTCTTTGACTCTTTGCTCTGCACTTGGCTTATCTGTATTCTTTGTCATATATTGCTACCTTGTTTCAAAACCGAGCGTTTAAGAAACAGGAAATTGCCCGTTTCCCTTGAGATACTTTGATTTATACTTACTTAAATGGATAGAAGTCAAGCGGCTTATTGTAGCTATTGATAGGGGAAAAAGGTTTGAAATCTGCCTGACTGTCTTACCTCGATTCTTTAATCGTTTGATTCTTTTAATCACCTCCATTTGCTTTAAATCCTCAATGAGCTTGCCATTATTAATCTGGAAACCATAGGGTATACGCCCAACCCATTTGCCATTTTCGCGCTTATTCCTCAATATGCTGATTGTACGTTCGGATATCATATCGCCCTCAAGCTGAGCGAAAACCGAAACCATACCAATAAATGCCTTGCCCATGCCCGTAGACGTGTCAAAAGACTCCTGAACGCTCTTAAAACCTATTCCTGATGGCTCCAGTAGTCCCTCAAGCAGGTTGAGTAAATCCCGCTGTTTACGGGTGATTCTGTCGAGCTTTAGGACTATCAGTATATCAGCTTTGCCAGATTGAAGATCGCTAATCATTCGCTGGAACTCTGGCCGATTAGTGTTTTTGCCTGAATAACCGGCATCTACATAGAATCCGATTAGGCTCCAGTCCTGGGATTCGGCATAGGCCTTGATTCGGCTTTGTTGATAATCCAGCGATAAGCCATCTTGAGCTTGCTCATCGGTCGATACCCGACAGTAGCCGACCGCTTTTATTTTCTGTTTTGTCATAATCGATAACTCCAAAATCTATTGCTTTTTGGCAATAAGATTGCTATGAATAATCAAGCAGAGGGTTTGCCATTTAGCGTGGACGACTTTTCTGTAGGGGTGCTGGCCACAACCAGCATCCCGCTTTTTATTATTGGCAAAGTCATTATTTGACATAGGCATTATAAATATTGGCTTAATAATCGTTATTATAACCTATCCCTCTACTTAAATCTTCGTTTTTCAATGAACAATTTAACTAAATCGCCTAATCCTCATTAGGCAGCATTATTGTAATGACCGGCTCAAAATCATCCCCAGGGCCGCAGACCGCTTTTAGCTGTTTGGCTATTGGCTGTTCTCCATTAAAAACGAATAGGGGAGAGAATAGGATTATGTCGGTATTGTCGGATTTGCGGATAGCAACACGTAAAATCATGAGAATATCCCAAAGTCTGCCGGTTTCACTCTGGCCGATAGCTTTACTGGCTTCATCCGGTTTAATAACTTCGGCCCAAAGTCCACAAGTGACCGCTACGGGGAATTTAAATCCTGCTTCTTTGGCCAATTTCGATACATCATCTAATACGCCATCATCAATAGCTTGCGTTCTTGTATAGGCATAGATGATTTTAGCATTCTCTAATAGATTGTTTTCATTTGATTCCATCTTGTTTTCCTCTTGATTAGGTTAATGGTTTAAGCCAGCATTGAACCGGCTTCAATTTCGGATAGCATCTGCCTTAAGTTATTCCGGCAAGTTTTGGCCAGCTTGATATAAGATTCAATCGGCTTTGCCGTCTAATCCCTCATTTACTGCTATTTCTTTAGCTCTATTGGCAAACACATTGCACAATCCACGACTAGTTAAATTGATCGATAGGCATCTACTAGCAAAAGGTGAACTATCTAATTGCTCCTCAAAAAGATCATTACCATCATTAGTAGTGGTGAAGATCACAACAACATAATCGGGCAAGTTTTCCAAAACGTCTAGAAACTTCTCTATTACCGGCTTAGATAGGCCATGAGCTTCATTGACTATTAGAGCATGGCCAGTGCCGTATAAAGGCAAGGATCGCCAGCGCAAGACTAATTCCCTTATGGTATTGATCGTTAATTCTCTGCCGATTGATTCGATGGTAGTAAACTTCGATCCAGCTACAAAATCGGCAATAATCAAAGCCAGCGATGTTTTGCCGGTTCCATTTTGGCCTGTTAGCCAGTAGGCATACCCGCCTAATCCTGTCGATCCTCTTAATCGGTCCAGATTATTAACGATTTTATCCTGGCCGATAATCTAATCTAGCGATCTTGGCCTGTATTTTTCTGCAAGTTTGCTCATTGTTTACTCCTGTTTAAAGGTTAGCTGATACTGTGTTTTGCTTAAGATCATCATTTATGGATGATTGAACCGGTACGGCTCCAAATCTGAATCTTGGATCATCGGTGGAACTTGGCCTAAAACATCCGCAAGGGTGTTGCCAGACCTTGCGCCGATTATTCCAGCTAAAACCGATCTCTTTAATAGAATCTAATGTCAAGCGGTCTGGTTTTTGTTCAAATTCGATCCAGACCCAAACACCTACAATGTAGGCATAAGGTTTGACATCAATGGGCAAGCGGTTTAAGACTTCAGCAGTCTCCAGCTTGCGATTCTCAAGCCAATGTTGTTTTTGTTGTTCTGTTTTCATTTGTCACTCCCTGTTAAAGGTTAAGTATACTTATACGGCTTATACGCCTTATATGTAATATCGGAAATAATATCGGTTTGTCAATACGACAAAAATGCGTATTTTTAAGTTTTTATTGTATGAAATCTGTACAAACGGACGGGCAACAACTTGTAAATACCTAGCAAAATGAGCTAATTAACGGGTAAACAAGCGTTAAATAATGAAAAATTTGTTATCAAAAAAGCCAGGTACCGCCCCTGGGGACTAGCGACAGGCCCCCCTTGCGATTGCGTGGAAAGCTGCGTGTCATTCTACGCGATATTTTTCACATATATAAAGTAAGGTATACACCCCCGGTCTTGCATCTAGTTACGTGCGGTATATCATATATGAGACTAACATATCCGATCTCCAGGCGATAACCTCCTATGGCTGATTTCAGCCCCTCCTGATTAACAATCTGGTTAATGTAGCGTTGAGTAGTGCTTAAACTTGAATGGCCCAGCAAGATTTGGATGTGTTGAGCGGGCATTTCACTCTTAGCCAAAAAAGTGGCTGAGCTATGCCTGAGTAAGTGGGGAGATACTTTAATACCGATTTTATTACCGTATTTTGTTAGAGTTCGCTGGAAGTTTCGTGGACTAATTGATAAGCCATCTCTTGCACAGAATATGAATGTCGAATCTATACTATCCCGAAATTTCAAGTATTTTATTAATTCCCTTTTGGCCTTCTGGCCAAATGGTACAACCCGTTCCTTATTGCCCTTGCCTTTTATCTTGATGGTTCTGAATTGAAGATTAAGGTCAGAAGCATGAATTAATAAGACTTCCTTGAGCCTAATTGCCGTGTCCCAAATAAGCGTGATCATTGCCTTGTCTCTGGCATGATAGAATGTCCTGGATGGAATAATAGCGATAAGTCTTGAAACTTTGTCGACATCCAGAACAGACTTCACCTTTTTGGGCTCGATTACTTTGGCCAGTTTCGCCATAGGATTATCAGCAATGATTTCTTCTCTTAGCAAGAATGAGTAAAAAACCTTGATTGCTTTAACGTAGTGATTGACTGTAACAGGCGACAAACCAGCGCCGAGCCGATCTATCACCAGTTGTTTTATCATCTGTCTGTCTACCGCAAGAAGGTCCCCGCATTGCTTTTTGATATACAGCAGATACCAGCGGTATTCGGCTATAGCCTTTTCTGACAGGTTGCGATAGTGACAATCGCAGATGAAAGATTCAAGCAAGTCAGATGTTCTCCGATTTTCCATTTCGTTGCCTCCCAACGAGTTAGGTTGATTTCAGAGAGCATCTGCCTTCTAAGCAGAGGGTAACAGGTTCGAGTCCTGTCGGGGGTAGTTTCTTTTTAGGGCAACTTCAGGAATTTTGATTTCCATTAAAGGTATTTGACAAGCGTATTATAGGTATGTAAGTATCTTATTATTGCGAATCCATCTTGACATTGAATGACTTTTAAGTTAAAATGCAATTGGTTAATGATAACATTGAAAACTGAGCAATGATTGATAGGTGTATATAGTCTTTTAAGAATTGGGGATTTAAAAATATGGCCTGGAAAACTTATTTAGGACGAAGAATATACAGACATCATGATCCGGTTTTATCTTATGATAAGTTTAAAACAAATGAAATGTGCTTTATTAGAAAATAGAATATCTATGAAAAGCCAACTTCGCTCTATCAATCTGCAGGTTCTCATTGAAAAGGGGTGCTTTACACGAAACATTAATACTTTACTGTACCCAATCATTGGTGCAGAACCGAAACAACACGGTGGATTGATAGCCTTTTTTTGGCCTTTTAATTGTTTGATTTTAAATGCCACTTTGAATCATTTTTTCTAAAAGCACCTCAATCAATAAATCGTCATGGATTGAAGAAATATCCTTGATGATACTCTCGGCACCCGCATCAGTAGGCGAATAACCTTCAACATTAAACCTTCCTCGAAATAAGCCATCATGCAGAAGGCCTATTAACACCGCACGTGTTTCAATCTGCCAAAATAACAATTCTATGTCTAGCCTTAGGCAAGCATCGGCAAAAGCAGACCAGAAAAACCACATCTCTTTTCCATTCATTTTGTGTTCTGGGTCTTGCGGTCTCAATGGATCGGGTGGAAGTTCGCCTTTTCCAAAAAGCTGATAAGACTGAAACAACAATTCTTGATTGATTGGGCTATTATAGTATTTCTCAACAGTTTCTTTCTGTTTCCTAGATAAATAATTAATGGCTAGAAGCACCTTTGGTGATTTTATTAAATTATACCATTCTGATTCATCTATTATTCCCTTTGAAAACTCGAACCATTTAGATGCAACTGGAAAAAAAATACCAATGGCGTTTGATGTTTCTTCCGATGCTTTAAACATTGCCCAATTATCAAATTCCCGCCAGTACGCATTGTGAAATTTGGTATCAACAAAGTTAATGTCTTCCAGCGCTAATTTATCAGCTTCATCATGTTCTGGGCATCCAGCATCGATCCAATTCGAAATAATATTTATTTGGCTTGCAGTTGCAGCAGTTCTACCTGCGGGCATACGTCTAAAGAATGCGCCCTCAGTTCCTATATTACTGCCAAATGGAGATTCACCTTTTAATGATTTTACCAAATTAGATGATTTGCCATTTCCGACTTCAACTAATTGATATCCAAAAACTTTATATGAGATGAATTGATCTCTACTCAGTGTTCTCCAAAAAGCACCGTGTGCTCCAAATTCATCCCAGCCAACGATTTGATCGAGTACCTTCTTGACCAATTTATAGCTAGACATTTTTATGCCTCCTACTTAATGTTAAATACTTTAACAATTGAAAAACTATTGGCAAAGCAATTGCTGATAGTACTACTAAAAATATGTTATTTAGATTATTTCCCATGTAACCTGCTAAGGCGTATATAAAAGAAATACCGATATTTGCTAACGTTGACCAGAGCAGAAATTCTTTAAATGGGTAATTTCCCAATCCCATTGCCATAGCAAAAGCCTCTGCTAAAACGGGAACACCTCTAAAGAAAATAATACTTGATACTCTTACTCTTTTGTCAACTTGACGAAATTTATTTAAGCTATTTTTTGATAGCAGAAAACTAGAATGTTTACCTAAAAAATATCCAATGATACATGAAACGGTCATTCCAATTGACGTAGAAATTGTACCCCAAGTAATACCCAAGGAGTATCCTGACCATATACTAACTGCCGAAGAAGGAATAGGCAAAACAATGTCCATAGACAAAAGTACTATTACTATTAAAAAACTAACATATCTATCAGACTGTAAAAACCGATACTTTATAATACTTTCGAAATCTGGTCCAAAGATAAGGAATGGTAATATAACAAAGCTGCACAATGCTAAAACAATAAGTAAAGACGCTGAATTCAATCCTAACTTTTTGATTGGTAAATATTGGTTCATAAAAATAAACAATGTTTGATAATAGTAATAAAAAACCACTACATTGATTAGTGTTATTTCAATCACTATTTAATAAGACTTAGTTAAAATTGCAAGTGAAAAATTGTTTTCATTCTTAAAACGTCTTTTGTGCGATTACAAATGAATTGTACTGTAACTTAACAGGATATGTGATATTAAATATTGAGGGTATAATTATTTAACATATAAAAGCGAGCTTATTATGATAACCGATCTGTTATTGGTCGTTTTATGTAATTGTACGGTATTGAATAAATTATTTTTATTGAATTATTTTTTCTGAGCAAGTTTAATTTCAGGAATGAATAGAGTAGTAATCAGGCGCTCTTGTTTAAATAGTAGCTTAAATCCGGGCAGAAATAGGGCCTCTGATTTACTACGAAAATAGGGTAACCGCGACGCCCTAAGTTGTTATCTATCAATGGAATCACATTTTGTGATACCGAAAAATACGCCCCCTGCCTTCTAAGCAGAGGGTAACAGGTTCGAGTCCTGTCGGGGGTAGTTTTTAATATGGTTCTGCGAGCACAATTTTTCCTATACGTTAATTATCGTCAGCCTAACTTCACAAGTTCAATATTGAAACCTGAAATGATACATACTTTTTAACGATTCTTAAAAGAATACTTATAGCCAGTCTATTCTGGCCGATAGAGTAATTGTCAATTGATTTTAAAAGGGAAGTCTATATGGATCTTTGGGGAGACGAAAACAAGCACGAAATGAATATAGCCAGTCAGTGGGATAACTTCTATGGCGTAAAATATATGGAATATTTGACCGTCCATGGCTTCAGCGGGGAAAGCCGGACATTGGCCGCCGGCCAGGCGTATGAACATGCCTGTCTGACAATCATCGAGAAATTCGATATCTCGTTTGATGACCTCGATATTATTATCAGGACCTACTCAGCCAAATTCGGTACTAAGCAAGACAGTAGACCCGATCCACGAAAGCGTCATCTGGAGTAGAATAAAAAACCGGATCTATCAAGATCCGGTTGAATAATCAAAATTAAATTATACTATTTACCTGCCATACAACTGTCCATGGTTTTGCAATGGCTACACCAGTTTTTAGATTTGCCATCAACCGAAAAAGTTTCAACATCCAGTAAATTAGCGCTGGCGTGATAAATGCCGTGCACTTTCACATCCTTGTTATGATACTTTCCGCCATCCAGCAGATCGGTCGAGTACTGGTTTTCGAGAAAGTTGATGTACTTACCATCATCGGTTTTTAAAGCATGCGTATGCCCGAAAACGCTGCAAGCCGACCGGGCATCCTCGGCATTTTTCAAATCGCATCCCAAACAAACCAGCGTGCCTTCGAAATCGGCGTGTTTAGCTTCGGTTTTATCTCCAGCCAAGGCCGTTACCGCGCCGATTATCAATAACACCGCAATTAAAGTCGCTGTTTTCTTGATCATGTCTCCTCCTATGTTGTTTTTGTCAATTGTCATATTATAAAATAACCTTAAATATTGATAGTTGGTTCCTCATAGTCTATGTAGTAATTATTTTAATCCTTAGTTTTGCGCGAGATTCTAATTACAACTTGACTTGACTGACAATAATCAACAATTTACTAATATGAATTTTGCGGCAACGGGCTTGATTAAGTGCAAACCAACGATAGGGGAGTCGCTAATTTGAAATCACTTAATCTCTCGCCCGGGGTAAAATACATAATACTCTCGACAATATTCTTCGCCCTCATGAATATCGGTGTTAAATATATTAAACATATTCCAGCCCATGAAATCGTGTTTTTCAGGGCCCTGGTATCGCTGGTGGTAGGTTACGCGCTTATCCGCAGGAGAGGGCTGAATCCGTGGGGGAATAATAAGCCGCTTCTGATATATCGCGGCATCGCCGGTACTATCGCCCTGATTATGTATTTCTACACCCTGCAGCAGATGCCATTGGCCAGCGCGGTTACTATCCAGTATCTATCGCCGATATTTACGATATTGATCGCCGGTATTATGCTTAAGGAGCGTGCCCGGCCTATTCAATGGCTAATGTTCCTGGTCTCGTTTGCCGGAGTGGTTATGGTTAAAGGCTTCGACACCCGAATATCGATGCTTGAACTATCATTGGGAATTACGGCGGCGGTCTTTTCGGGATTAGCCTATAACTTCATCCGAAAGCTCAAGGATCATGACCATCCGCTGGTAGTGGTTTTCTATTTCCCGCTGGTGACTGTACCGGTGATCGGTCTGTATACTGCCACGCATTGGGTGCCGCCGGCAGCGGATGACTGGCTGATACTTATAATGATTGGCCTGGCGACTACTGTCGCGCAAATTTATATGACTAAAGCTTATCAGGCCGAGAAAGCCGCCAATATCAGTAATTTCAATTACCTGGGGACAATTTACGCTCTGGCTTTCGGCTTTTTTCTTTTCGATGAGCTAATCGGCGCGCTTAGCCTGGCGGGAATCGGTCTGATTATTTTCGGGGTAGTAATGTGTACCCGATGCGGCAGTAAGACAGCATAACGCTGCCTGTTACTCTAGTACATAACAGTATATTTCGCATTCGGCTTCAATTTCCGGGTAGCCTCTTAAAGTGGCACTAACTATAGCCGTACATTGGGGCGGATCAGGTGGATTTTCAGGAATCTCATCGGCTCGGATCATGAACTCTGAATGGGCGTAGCCCTGATCATCGGTTGTATCGGAAAAAGCTCCCGAAATTTCGCCGCATACTTCAGCATTGAAATTTATTACCCCATTGTGGATAGGACAACCGATACCATCGAAAAGCCGAGCTTCTAAACCAGCATAGGCTATGGTATCGGGGGATTGGATAATCAAGCTTTCCGGTTGGGCTGATATATTTAATTGGGGATCGTAAATAGGCAATATGATTGCCGCGCTTGTATCTGTAACATCTCCGGATGAGGCGATTATTCTTACGGTATCGAAAGTATGGTAGCAAGAATATGCCATCCAGGTTTCAGTCATACCTCGCACGCCGATTGTATCGCCTGTTTCGGGATCAACCCAGCCGCCTGTGTAAGCCGAACCTTCGATATAGGCTATAGTGTCGGGTATTATTCCGAAGTGAACGGAAGTAAATGGCTCAACGGGATTAATAAATTGATCCCAGACCACGGCTGCTATTCCCGTAATAATGACTTCACCATCAACTGCGGGACCGTTAGAAGGGAATAATTCAATATGATAGGGTGGGCCGCTCTCGATTGTAACTAATGTACTTTCGGAAAAAGTGGTAGTATCGAGCAAATCAGTAGCCCGAATTTTAACCGTCCCAAAAACCGTACCGGAGAACATCTGAACGCTGAGTCTGCCATTGACACCGGTAGTATCTACAGTACTTAAAATATCGCCCTGCGGCGTATGAAACGATACGCCCGAGGGTGACTCAATTATATCAAGTCGAATTTCGTAGCCGCTACTAAGAGGATTGTCATTGTAATCCAGCGCGGTTGCATAAATATTCGTTGCCTCATAGCCAACTGATATGGTTTGATCACTAATAGACAGACTAATACTGTCAATCTGACTAATAGGCTGGATTTGCATCGGGATTGCCGCGGTAATATTAGTATCGGAAGATACAGCCGCCCTTAACAGAAACATTCCTTGAAGTGTGCCCGGATAGATAAAAACGGATGCTTCACCGTTTTCATCGGTCATGATGGAAATTTCCCGTTGACTTGAATCATCTGTTGCCGGGAATTCAAATGATGGGCTTTCCTCGCCGGACCAATCCGGTCCGTCGGTAATTTCAAATCTTATACCATAATCCTCACCAATCGGATTGCCGTATATATCATCGATTGACGCGTGGACCGGAATTGGCGGTCCGCCGACTATGAGAGGATCTCCCTCATGTGTGAGATAGATCCAGCCAGGTGGGACAGCCAGGATTGTCACAAGTGACTGCTCGGCAAAAACCTCGTCGTCATCGGTATAAGTCGCCCTGATAGTCACATTGCCGGCTTCAGTGCCGGAGTATAACCTCGCTAAAGCGCGGCCATTGTCGTCAGTGACAACTGTTACCTCTAAAAGTATCGAGTCGGGGTAATCAAAATGATCGAATGACGGGCTTTCCGGGCCGGATGCCGCCGGGGCTTCAGTAATTTCGAATCTGATTTCGAAACCGGCGCCCAGGGTGTCGCCACCCTCACCTAAAACATGAGCGTAAATCCAGGATGCTTCGCCGCCAACTAAAATAGATGAGTGGTCCGCGGAAAGAACAATCTCCACTGGAACCGCGCTTGGCAATTCCTCGACCGGATTATCCTTGCAACTTGACCCGATAGCCAAAGCAATCGATATCAGGCTAATAGTCAACCATCTCATAACCAACTCCTTTTCTCTTGAATTGACCTAATCATGTTTTGCTCTCTTCCCGGATATCAATAGACTTTTAAGTAAAGAACACAGAAACTATAGGTGTAAATTTCTCAGTTACTTTGGGTCTTGATTTAAAATAGGCGTTTTCGGATATGCTTGTCAAGTAAAATCGATATATTTTACGATAAATTTATATTGACAGTTTTGTGTATTTGCTTATTTTTAATAAAGACGGTTAATTATAAGAAATATCCTCGAGAATTTAATCGGAGATGCTAATACAATAGAAGTCCGGGATAAGTATCATTAATGGAAGATAAGAGAAATGATTAATCTGCGGGGAATTATCCTACCTGGTTTGCTGTTAGCTATATTCATAACCGCTAATGTAATGGGAATGGGCCAGATACGGGAAGGACATAATTGCAGTTTGTGGGCTGTTATTTCCGATAGTCTTCCGGATAGCGTTATTTATAATCATTTGATTGAATATCCGAACTCGCTGAAAAACCGATCTGAATGGGGAGATACCGATGGTTGGGGAATTGCCGCTTATGATCAGTTTGGTGAAGCGCCATCTATTTATCGGGGCGGCATGCGGGCGTTCAGGGATTCAAGTTATGACTCGGTGGTTGACAGTCTTGAAGACACAACTCCTGAAATTATACTGGCACATATCAGGAATTGCACTTCGGGTTGTTGTTGCCATCTATGCGATAGTATCCCAGATCCTCATCCATTTACAAGGTTTAAGGATGGGAAAAGCTGGTCATTTATTCACAATGGATATGCCAATATCCAGATGCTGTATCAATTGATAGGTCAGCCATATTTGCTGGACAATCCTCTGAGCGGTTCGGGTATTCCCGAATGTGACCCATCGGACACATCGCTTGTAGTAGACTCGGAATTGTTATTTTTATATCTTTTGAAAAACTTCGAGGAATTCGGCTGGAATGTTACAAATGGCATAATTACCGCGATGCTGGAATTGATTGGTGCCAATTCGCGTGGCTTATACAATTTCATTATAAGCGACGGCTATAGATTATGGGTGTTTTGCAATGGGCTGCCACTGTATATTCACATGGATTCCACGTCTAATTTCGATGCCGCGGCCACATTGTATCCTTCCGAGACTCAAGACAATTGGTATCATCTGGGCAATTTTGAATTGGCTATTTTAAATTCAGATGATGTACCAATATTGATCGAACCGGACTATCTGCCGGGTGATATTAACGGCGATGATTCCGTTATTGGTAGTGATGTCACTTATGGTGTGCGCTATTTCTCGATGGAGGGTGATGTGCCTCCCGATAGCTGCTATAATGATTCAACTGGTTCATGGCTATATTCGGCGGCGGATGTCAATGGTGACTGCCGGGTAATCGGCTCGGATATCACATATCTCGTTAATTTTTTCAGGGGGCAAAATCAGGGAATAAAATGGTGCCCAGAAACTCCTCCACTAACTATTCCCCGATAAATCACACCTGAGTCCAACTTTCCTTAATTAATTTATTTTCGACTTTTTTATTATTTGAGCTTGCCAGATGAAACCAGACAATAGTAATATCAATATAATATTAAACGTTAAGATTTGTTGGCTTTTTGTTGAACTGATGAAAATTTATGGAGTAGCTATGAGAAAAGAGATAATATTTTTTATCATGTTGTTACATGTTGCGCTGATTGTATCCGCTTATAGCCAAAGTGAATCAGATACATTACTCGGCCAGGCGATACCTGATTATTATACTCACAGCGGTTTTTTAATGGCATCGCCCGGAGTTTATAATGAAGGGCTTCTGGGATTCACTAACCCGGCCAATTCATCTTTTTTAAACGCATTCGATTCCCGGTTCCATTGGACAACGGAGGGCACAAAAGCCGGCACATTCGATGACTGGGGGCTGTTTCTGGGGGCGCCGAATATCGGCTTTGGCGTACTTCATAACAACTATGGCGACTTGAAAATCACCGATTATCGTCTTTCCCTGGGCTTTGGTGGCGATATGTACGCTTCCGGTATAGGCTATAGCTGGTCGACCTCCAACAATGACAACGCCAATCGGGAAAAAAGCTGGTCCAGCGGCATGATTTTCCGCCCAATGAAGTGTCTTTCGCTTGGTCTGACCGGCCAGTGGTCTATCGAAAGCGGCGAACGTCAGGGTATAGCCGAGATCGGTATTCGGCCGTTGGGTAATCCTCGGATAACGTTATTCGGCGATATGGCGATGCAGAAGAAGACAAAATTCAGCGACGCTCTCTGGAGCGCCGGGGCTGTCTTTGAAATAGTACCGGGAATAAATCTCAGCGGAAGATATTTCGAAAACGAGTCATTCACGACCGGTTTGACTATTGATTTCGGCAAGAATGCTATAAGCAGTCAATTGCATTTCGATAATGATCAGAAACATTCTTATACCAGCTATTCGATTCGGGGCGGCGGTTATCGTCGCAGCGTATTCCCGGAGCTTGTTGATAAGAATCGACGATATCTCAAAATGAATATGAAGGGGCGAATTGGCTATCTGAATTACAGGTTTTTCGATAGAGGCAAAATCCGGCTGATCGAGATTTTGCAGAATATCAAAGCGGCCGCCGACGATCCCCGGATTGCCGCGATCGCCCTCAACCTGTCATCGATGAGGGTAGCGCCGGAGCATGGCTGGGAGATACGCGAAGCATTGAGAGAAGCAAAATTCAAAGGCAAAACCGTAGTAATCTTTATCGATCGGATTTCACTCACTGGTTACCATCTGGCCAGCGTCGCTGATAAAATCGTGCTCGATCCTCAGGGCTTAATAGAAATTACCGGCTACACGCTGGGCAAGACATATTTGAAAGGCACTCTGGCCAAGCTGGGGCTTGGTTTCGATGAGTGGCGCTTTTTCAAGTATAAATCCGCCGCCGAGATTTTATCCCGCGATAGTATGTCGGACGCGGACAGGGAACAATATCAGGATTATACCGATGATCTTTATGAAACCGCCCGGGACGATATTGTCCAATCGCGATCAATGACGACTGATATGTTTGATTTGCTGGTCGATGAGAAAGCGATTTTTCTGCCCCGGACTGCGCTGGAAAGCGATCTGGTGGATACGCTTGCTCGCTGGTCGGATATCGGCAAGATTATCAATGAGATGACGAGCAAGAAATTGAGATCGATACGATCGGATGAGCTTTTAGCCAACGCTCTGCCGCCTGAAAACTGGGGCGCGGTACCGGAAGTGGCGGTTGTTTATGGGCTGGGAGAATGCGCCATGGACAGCGGAATCAGGGCCAGATGGCTGGAGCGAGTATTTCTCGGTTTAGCTGATGCCGGATCGATTAAAGCCGTCGTATTCAGGGTCGATTCGCCGGGTGGCGACGCGCTTGCCAGCGACCTGGTAGCCGAAGCACTGAAAAAATGTGCCGCTAAAAAGCCTGTGATAATCAGCCAGGGGCAGGTGGCCGGTTCCGGCGGCTACTGGATTTCGATGTATGGCGACAAGATTCTGGCCGGGCCGACTACAATCACCGGTTCGATAGGCGTGATCGGCGGCTGGATTTACGATATTGAATTTTCTGAAAAGCTCGGCATGACTTCGGATCATGTTAAACGGGGCAAGCATGCCGACCTGGGTTTCGGCGTGAGAATCCCGATTCTGAATATTAGGGTGCCGGCTCGTAATCTCGATGATGAGGAACGGGCAATGATAGAGGTCTTTTTCAAAGAGATGTATGGCGAATTCGTCGGGAAGGTTGCCGAGGGCCGGAATCTGACCGAAGAACGCGTCAGGGAGATCGGCGAGGGGCATTTCTATTCGGGTCTGGATGGCAAAGACAATGGCTTAATCGATGAAATAGGCGGTCTTCAGATGGCAATCGAGATCGCCAGGAAGCAAGCGGGCATCGAATCCGATCAAGAGATCACTATCAGGGAAATTCCCCGGTATAAAGGAATGTTCAAGTCTCCCGATCTTATGCCATTTGCCAAAACCGAAGTTGATGATGAGCCTGTTTACAGGTATATTAAAATGCTCAATGAAGCTCGCGGAGGAGCTTTGCCGATGTTGCCGCCGGGAACATATCCATCGGCGGACTAAATGCTTGGCAAATGTTGAGAACGGTCGATAGTTTAATATGAGTGAAAACGAGAAAATCGATACTAACGGCGCCGAGCCAACCTTGTCGGCCGAATTGCCAGTTATAAGTGTTGTCGTCCCCATTCGCAACGAGGAAAGGTTTATTGCCCGGACCCTGGATTATATCCTGACCCAGGACTACCCGGATGACAAACTTGAGGTTCTGGTTGTCGAAGGGCAATCCGATGATAACACTGTCGAGATAGTTAAATCTATTGCCGATAGCGATCACAGGGTGACTATTCTGGATAATCCCAAACGACGATCATCGGCCGCTCGCAATATCGGCGCCGAAGCCGCGACAGGGGAGATCGTTACATTTATCGATGGGCACGTTTATATCGACAACGATCAACTCCTGAAAAATACCGCCCTGCTAATGAGCGAAAAAGATGTCTCAACGCTGAGTCGTCCGCAGATTCTGGACACACCGGAAAACAGCTTTTTTCAAGAGGCCGTCTCGATTGCCCGGAAGTCGACATTGGGCCATGGTCTGGATTCGACAATCTATTCGATGCGGGAGGATTACGTCGATCCGACCTCATCGGGAGCCTCGTATAAGCAAGAGGTGTTCGAGAAAGCGGGCTATTTCAACGAGGAATTTGACGCGGCCGAGGATGTGGAATACAATTATCGGGTGAGCAAAGCCGGCTTTAAATCGTACACATCACCCAAACTGGCGGTTTACTATTACCCTCGCGACAGCCTGGCCGGCCTTTTCAAGCAGCTAACCCGCTATGGCGTGGGACGTTTCCGGTTTATGAGAAAACACAGCGAGGCGATCTCATCGGGAGCCCTGATACCGGCGGTCTATTTCTTTGGCCTGGTTTGCCTGATGGTTTTATCGCTTCTATCCGAGCAGGTGCGGCCGGTTCTGGATATCTATATCGGTGTCTACCTGGCCGGTATACTTCTGGGCAGCCTGCTGGTAGCCATGAAAAAAGGAATCGAGTTTCTGTTTATATTACCGGCTATATATTTATGCATACATGGCGGTTTGGCCTGGGGATTTCTAAGCGAGGCGGCAAGGTCGTTTTCTGCCAAACGGGAAGAAAAAAGCTTGCATATTTGGCCCTGATTCTATTTAATTGGGGCTGGATAAATTGACAACTGAAGACAATCAGGCAAATCGCGCCGGAAATGTCAGGCCGGTTTTGCTGATTAAAGACCTAATGCGCCCATAGCTCAATTGGATAGAGCGTCTGACTACGGATCAGAAGGTTGGGGGTTCGACTCCTCCTGGGCGTATTGTTTTATATACTTGACTCCACATTCTCAGTTTAGTATAATAGTTTTGTAATGCAAAACAATTTGAGGAAAAAGACGAAAAAACGTTTATTTAGAATGATAGTATGGATTATTCTGGGTTTTATTTTCTTTGTCTTTCTACCTACCTATGGATTATTATGGATAGATCAATATAAAACAACGGGGAAGTGGCCAGAAGATGTTTCAACTGTAGGAATATTCTGGCTAACTTATCTGATAGCAACTTGTATTATTATGATTTATCAAACTAAGAAAATAGTAGAAGATGATAAAAAAACTTCAAAATAGTATAATTTATTGATTTCATAATAAAGTAACAAACTTTATAGTTCGCCGATCGCACGCAAGGGTGTATTGTTTTATATACTTGACTCCATGATTTATTTATTATATTATTTAGTAATGAGATTATTGCTCTTAATACGGAGGATCTAATTATATGTACATCTGGAATATTAAAGCACTGAAAAAATCATTAAAAGAAAAACCTATATCTGAAAAAGAAAGCCTTAAATATCTAATTGTATACATTTTTATATTTAGCGTTTTTGTGGCGGATCCTCCAATTTATGAGAATCTATGGCAAGTCGTTTCTTACATTGTTTGGGGACTCGGCGGGGTAATTGGAGCATTATACCTATACACAAAGAATAATGGGAAAAATGGCAAACATTTTTTACAAAGGTATTTTTCAATAGGTTGGGTTATAAATGTAAGATTAACAGTATTAATTTATTTACCTGTAATCATAATAGAGTATTTAATAAAATCAGTAATCTTTGGAGACCTTGCTGAATTTTACACATGGCATACTATAATTCTGGGATTGGGCTTTTATATATTTCTATATTGGAGAATAGGTTATCATATTAGTGAAGTAGCTGAAAATTATAGCAAAGAATTAAACCACTAACGTAAATTTTATAGTTCGCAAGTTACATGCCTGGGCGTACTTTTGTATGGGATCCAGCGAACCTTTCGGGACTAGATTTCGACTTCAGCCTAATCGGCAATCTGGTGGATGGGATGTGGGAGGTACCTCACCAGTAGGGTGAGTAAAATTGAACGGGCAGCCGAATTCGTTATTAACCCACCCTTCTGGTGGGGTACAATTTACCCCCTCTCAGCGTATAAGCAAGTGCGATGGTGTGGAACCTTTGTCATGCAGATCACGTTTTTATGCTTAAGTCACAAGCCGACTCTACGATTTTTATTGACTTATATGGTAATGCTCTGTATCTTGTTTTATGTAGTGGTGTATAGGTAATTTTAAACCTTCTCCATAAATCTTTTATAACTTGTATTGTATAGGAGAATGAAATGAGAAGAAAATTTATAATCAGCATGGTACTTGTTATTTTACCTTTATTATCAAGCCAAGCAACTGAACGAAAAAATTTAGCCGAAATTTTTGTTAATACTTCTTGCACTTATTCCGATGATGCAGAAATCATCATGGATTCCCTTGCCCAACTGTATCATGATGATATTACTATTATTAGATACCACTCTTGGTGGCCTTCTTCTGAAGATCCCTTCTATGTTTACAATAGTGATGAGAATGTAGCCAGATTTAATTACTATGATGTAGATGGCATTCCCACGCTTCTCGTTGATGGCATTACAGATTGTGGGCAAAGTTCTAATTATAACGACTGTATATCCTCAGCGTTACAAGTTGAATCAGGACTTGAATTAGGAATTAGAGGTAATTTTAACTCAGTAAGTAGAACGGGGGATTTAATTATTGATATAATTGGCACCGGCTACATTAGCGAATCAAACTTAAAAATCCGAATTGCTCTTACTGAATCAGAGATATATTTTGCGGCTCCCAACAGCAGGACTATTCACCAGCAAATTTTCAGGGATATGATACCCTTTACAGATGGACAATATTTCACAATTCAACAGGGCGATACATTGCAATTTGTTTTCCCGTTTACTTATCCGCAACTGCTTGAACCTGAGAATGGGGAGATAGTCGCTTTTATACAGTCTGATGATACAAAAGAAATCCTGCAATCCTCAAATCGAAGTTTGCTATCTTTGAGCGGAATTATGCCCTTCGGCTTAATATCTCCAACCGATAATTCTATACTTTTATCTGATTCTAATTCTTTTATATGGCATTCAACAATTCTGGATGACTCAACAGAAACGGTTTATTACAATTCATATATTGATGATGATCATGATTTTAGTTCTCCTATCTTAAGTGGTGAAATTCTTGATACATCTTACTCAATTATTGATACAATTGAACGGTCTGTTATGTATTACTGGAAAGTACTTGCCTATTATTCTGACGAAAATTCGATATTCAGTAATGAGTCATGGAATTTTTATATTGATGGTTTTCCAACTCAACCTACAATCATTTCCCCTACGGATAATGAAATAGTTGATACTTTAACATTATTCACGTGGCTTGAGGGGACAGATCCAGATAGTTTTGATATTATTAGCTACACGCTTCAGATGGATAATGATCCGCAGTTTAACTCTCTAGATATTAATCAGTCAGGCATACTTTCAGGTGCGGCTTTAGAGGATGCAATTGCTATATCATTAGTTGAGTTAGATGGTTATGAAAACCTTGTAGATGGAACTAAATATTATTGGCGTATTCGTACCGATGATGCTTATGGATTAAGCTCAACCTTTACCAGTGGGGGGAATTGTTTTTACTATAATAGCCTTCCGTACTTTCCGGGAGATTGCAACATGGCAGCCGGTTTATGGCCACCTGCGCTAATTGGTTCAGACGTTACGTACTTGGTTAATTACTTTAGGGGATTGTCCGATGCTTGCATCATTGATGGCTACTATTGTTCGGGTGACGCTAATGGTGACTGTTTGGTTATCGGAAGCGATGTCACAAAGCTGGTAAATTACTTTAGGGGATTAACTGATCTAAGCTGGTGCCCCGATTACGAACCTGCTTGGCCAGCACCGGATGATCTGCCCGCTGAAGCTCCGGAGGGGTGGCCAAACTGCGAAGAATAAATAATCAATCTAAAGTGAGTGCCTCACCAGTAGGGTGAGTAAAATTGAACGGGCAGCCGAATTCGCTATTAACCCACCCTTCCGGTAGGGTATAATGAAACTCCTTTACGGCAGGCTAATAATATTACTAATACCCACGAGGAAGAGATGAAATACCATCACTTAGGAATACCAACAAATATCCCTCAAGATGGAGAAACGTATCTTGAAAATTATGACATCTACTTCACTAATCACGAATCCAACCCGTTCGGAATCCAATGGATGCGATATGGAGAAAAGTGCACGCTGCCCAGAATTGTAAAGGAAATTGCCCACATTGCCTTTGAAGTAGATGATTTAATGAAGGCCATTGAAGGGAAGGAAATCATCATTCAACCAAACTCACCCAGCGAAGGTGTTACCGTCGCATTCATTCTCATAAATGGTGCTCCGGTCGAACTCCTTGAATTCAATGAAAAATAGAAAATTGCACAGCAAACGGCTACTATAATAACAGAGACAAATGCAGAAAATCTAAAGCCCGGTGCCCCATCTCCCGTTACTGCGGGAGTGGGTCAATCCAACAAGCGCACTAAACTTTATCATTCAATCCGCGACAGGGGGGTAACAAGGCGTCCGGCATTTCTTTATTATTGCTAAATTATAAATAATTGCTATATTTTGTTGTTTGGTAGAAATTCTACTTTGAGGATGTAATGTCAAAAAGCAACATTAATAAAATGATGTCGATAGCATTTGTCATATCGCTTGTTATACTGACATCGCCAAAAATATACGCCCAGCACAAGTTAAGCGATACCTTTCAATACATTTCGCCGCGGCCCGGAGCGCGGTATGTTTCCAGGGCGACAAATTTAATACTAAAGCCCGGCGGGATACTCGATATTGATTATAAATCATTAATGACATTGGCCAGTATTCGCGGATCTATTTCCGGCAACCATGGCTATCGACCGGTTATTTCGGATGATAATAAGTCAATTGTTTTGATATTGGAGAAACCATTTGAGCCGGGTGAGGAAGTTACAGTTTGCCTGGATGAAAGTATCCGGACAATTAATAATGGATTTACCGAAACTGGATCTTTCAGTTTTACGATATCCCGAAACTTGTCATCGCCATTTGTTAGATTAGAACAGAATGAAGATCAAGCGAAAAATACCCGGTATCCTAAACATGATGTAAAGCTTCGTCAGGAAAACGATGTATTAACCGACAATGGCGTTTCGTTGCCATCTGATTTCCCTTATTTATCTGTTCTAATCGATGAAAACCCTGATTCGGGATATATCTTCCTAACCAGCAAAAATAACTCAGGTCCCGAGACTACCGGGAAGTACCTAATTATTTTAAACAATAATAATGATCCCATATTTTACAATCGTTTTGATAGTCAACCTCTTGATTTTAAGTTACATCACAATGGATTATTAACCTACAATTATGGTTTGCAGAAAAAATTCTACGTGATGGATTCGACTTATAGAATTATAGATTCTTATCAATGCGGAAATGGTTACGCTACCAATCCTCATGATTTTCAGATGTTCGATAACGGTCATGTATTGATGCTGGCTCGCGATCCCCAGGTTGTCGATATGAGTGAAATAGTCGAAGGAGGCAATCCGAACGCTGTAGTAACAGGCCAGATTATTCAGGAGCTCGATATTCTGCATAATGTTGTCTGGCAATGGCGAAGTTGGGACCATTTTGTAATTACCGATGCCACCTGGGATATAGATCTTCTGGCTCATTTAATAGATTATGTTCACGCGAACGCTCTCGAAATAGATTATGACGGGAATATTTTGTTGTCAAGCCGGCACCTTGATGAGATCACCAAGATTGATCATCAAACAGGCAATATAATCTGGCGTCTCGGGGGAGAAAACAACCAGTTCACATTTGTTGACGATACCCTGCAATTCTCTCATCAACATGATATCCGTCGTCTACCCAACGGAAATATAACTTTATTCGACAACGCGAATCTTAGAACGCCTAATTATTCAAGGGCGATCGAATATCAACTTGATGAAGATAGTTTAATCGCTTACAAGGTTTGGGAATTTTATCAAACACCAAACGTCGCGGCCGCCGTTGGAGGAAATGTTCAGCGTTTATCAGGCGGCAATACGATTATAGGTTGGGGGAGCGGGTATCCCAACATTACCGAAGTTAATGATGTTGGCCAGAAAATATTTGAACTGGCATTTGATTATGAAAATCTCTGTTATCGAGCTTTTCGTTTTCACTGGAAGGGTATGTCGGCTGTTCCATATTTAGTGGTTGAAGCCGGGGATAGTCACCTTCGATTATTATATAATAAATTTGGCGACTCCACCGTGGCGAAGTACTACATATATGCCGACACCATGCCCAATCCCACCACGATTATCGACTCCACCTTGAACACTTTTGTTGACTTATATGATTTAATCAATAGCTCAACATATTACTTTCGAGTTACTGCAGTTGATAGTCAATCGCACGAAAGCCCGTTTTCTAATGAGGTCTCGGCAAGAATGCCGGCGGCAGAAGGTCGAAATTATTTACCGGGCGACGCGAACATGGCCAACGGTGCCTGGCCGCCATCGGTAATTGGCAGTGATGTAACTTACCTTGTTAACTATTTCAGACATCAGAATACCGGCTGCCAGATTCACGGGTCGTTTGCTTCGGCTGATGTAAACGGTGATTGTTTAACTATTGGCAGCGATGTGACCAAACTGGTGGGTTATTTCAGGGGCATGTCTGAACTTGACTATTGCCCGGATTACGAACCCGCCTGGCCGACACCTCGTGATCTGCCGGTAGAAGCCCCGGCGGACTGGCCAAATTGTGAAATATTGACTGGTGGAAGAGTTGTACCCGATGACGATTCGCTTGAGGCGGGATTGTAACTGTGATTCTATAGTATGGGCAAACTTCTGATTTTGCTGTTACCCATGCTACTGACGAGCCACCGGTCAATTGCCCATCAACCAGCCAATCGCTTCCTCTTCAGAGTAGAAAATTTGGATTATCGACTATTATAACCTTCTAGTCTAAGATTTGAGAATCATCTTTTATTTTTGGCAAATTTATAAGCCCTTTAGCATTATGTCTCTTTATTAAATCGGTTTTAACCTGTGGATGAATCAATATAATCCGTAGTTAAAGCCAAAATAATATTCAGGTTCCGAGATAGTATTATAAAAGGCGTTAATACGTAAAACTTTTCAACTTAATAAATATATATTATGCCTCTATTATACTTTTTTTCTTGACACATTTTGCTGATTCCTGATAATATTAAGCGGGTTGGCGTTATTATGGGATTACTGTTCCAGCCCCCCTCAGTAACCCAGTTAATTGATAGCGCCGGCCTTTTTTTGAATGTATTATTTATTTGTGGTCAAATTTTGTAAGAATAGCTAAAACTCGTCGGTAATGGGACATTATGTTATGCCGGCTGATTAAAGCGTTCCTTTAGCAAATGATAAATGTGTTTTCATTATTATTTAGTAATCTATTTGACAGAAATGGAAATTTGAAATATAGTTACTCGATAAGAGCAGTGTATTATGGGCCGAAAATCGCCGACTTTTACTTCGGTGAAAACCCGGTTCTGGATTCGATTATACTTTAGCAGATAATGGTGGCATGAATGGTGATCAATGGCGATTTTATTAAACCAGGAAATTTAGAGGTTTTTCCCGGGTGCATGTTCTCCTTTAAAACCCGGCGGTTGGTCGACAGGGTCAGGCCGTTGCAGCATATTCCCGGAGCGGGCTATTTATTTGTCAGACCCCGGATAGATACCAGAACGGCGGATGTTAGGAATGATCCCCTGGATTATTCCTCCTGGGAGTTCGTCGATCAGGATAATCCGGAAAAATTACTTGGCTTAATTCAACCCATCCATTCTTACGTATCGATTGATGAAGCCCACTTTTTCGGTAAAGGTTTCATTCGCGTGCTAGAGAGATTGCTTCTCGATGGTAAAAATGTCGGGATCGCCGGTCTGGATCTGGATTTCAGGGGTGAACCGTTTGGCCCGATGCCGGAAATCCTGTGTATGGCAAATGAAGTTTACAAGGGTTCCGCGGTATGCAAGTATACAAGTTGCGGCGCTCCGGCGACGAGGACGCAAAGGTTGATCAATGGCAAGCCCGCCCACTATGATTCGCCACTGGTGGTTATCGAAGGAGAAGCTCATTACGAGCCAAGATGTTTAAGACATCACGAAGTCCCGGGAAAGCCAAAGATCGATGAGGATTATCTGGAAGTTCTCTTCCAGCAAAACCGCAATTAAAGTAATATACTCAATTAACTATAAATCGTAACCACGATCATCTATTTCTCGATTAATCATTCATTGACGGCAACGATGGATTGTTCGCAATCACCATCTACCGGAGGAAGGGCATTACCTCTGAAATAACCGACAAGCCTGGTAACATCCGAGCCTATAACCAGGCAATCGCCGTTGGCGTCACCGGCAAAGAAAGGATTGGGGGGAGGATTCACGCCTCTGAAATAGAGAACGAGGTAGGTCACATCGGAACCGAGCAAGTTGCCGTCACCGTTGGCATCGCCGGGAAGAAAGACATCATAATTATCCTCTATGCTAATCAGGGGAGAGTTGGAAAAATCGGAGCAATTGTCGTATTCATCCAAAGTCTTTATGCAAAAATAGTAGCTGGCTCGGGGTTCGAGACCGGAAACAACTATATAATTCATCTGCCCTGCCGGCGAGGGATCCGGTTCGCCTATAACCTGTGTAGCCGACTGCCATTCCTGATCCGTATCGATTGGCCCTAAATTAGAATCCTGAAAACGCAGATCATAGGTTGAAGCCTGGCCGCTATTACCATCATCTCCGGGCGCGGTCCAATGAAGGATTACCCAGCCGCCATCCAGGTTCTCAACGTATAAATTTGACGGGTAATCGTTTTGATTTGCGGAATTAATCGATATTTTTTGCTCAATCGTTAGTTTTTCAGCTATCGCGTTCTGGCCCGGAATGAATAGCGATGTTCCTAAAAACATGAATGCAATGAATACCCGCAATTTATAAAGCGTAGTTTTCGTCAAAGCGCAGAAATAATTCTTAAGCAATTGTTGAGATGACTGCATAATAAAACTGTCAACCTTTCTACTTGAGAAGTACTACTAATATTCCCGCCGACAGCAGCTCTGTAAGGGTCCCTCTCTAACCCTAAGCCGATTTTGCGGCAGGCCCTCCTTGTTTTGATAATTTATCACAGTTTGTATCTTTTGTCAAACATTATTAGTGAAATAGTTCACAGGTAGTTATCCTGATCCATATGTAATACAATAGATTATATTGAGCTCACGTTTAATATAATGGTATTCTTTGCCTTTTAGTATGGATTTGATGATCTGGAGGTATTAATTGGATTTAGATTTATGATCATAGCCATTGTTAATTATTGTAGACAATTCCTTGTTAAGCGGAACTAATCAATGTAACCGAATAAGCTATTAGTTAACATTGACATATCAGAGTTTAATTATTATATTTTAAGGGGGAGAGATATTAAGAAAGGCTGACAATCTATATGGTCAATCTAAAAGGTATCATTCCCGGCAAGACTTTCGAAACGGTTAGCCGGCGAACCTTTGTTTAGATGTTTATATTCATTTGGAGTTTATGGAAGTTTCATCGTCGCGGTGAATATCAATACGAAAAAACAGAAGTTTAAATATTTAAAGGAGTAGGTCATGAAGGCACTATTAACGGTTTTAGTCATGATACCAATAATGTGTTTTGGAGCGGCCGATCTGGTTTTCGACGTAGGTGTTGAATCATCAGCCGAGGTGATCAGTTCGGATGAGTTTAAGACATCGATGCGGCTCTCATTGAGTAGTTTGGCCCGGGAATCGATTAGTTACGAAGACAAAACTTATTCGCGAATCATACCTCCCGAATCCGGGCTTATTAATTTCGGCTATATAAATGAAGAGGGCATGCCCGATCTACCCCTTTATGCCGAAACAGTTATAATCCCTGATCAATCCGGGGTAAGAGTGAATATAATTTCCGCGGATTACCAGATTATACCCGATATCGATATCGCTCCGGTTCAACCGATGGAGGTAGAGGGCAAGGATGATCCGATCCCGTTTACGATAAGCAGGGAAGCGTACTCCCGCGATGAGTTTTATCCCGGTGATCTGGCATCGGTTGGCGAGCCGGCAATATTTAAAGATTTCAGGGTTATTGATGTTTGCGTTTATCCGGTTCAATATAATCCGGTATCGAGGGAGATGAGAGTTTATACCAATATCGAATATGAATTAGTATATGAAGGTTATGATAACAGAAACGTCAAAGTCAGGAATAATAATAATATCTCCGAGGCGTTTCTGCCATTATACAGGGATTATCTGGCCAATGCCGATGAAGTTCTGACAGATTATGAACCCCAGCGAGGCGGATATTTGATATTTTCCGCGTATTCATGCACGACCAAAGCCAAGGAACTGGCCGAATGGAAACATCGGAAAGGTTTTGATGTTCAGCTTATATCCACGAGCGAATTCGGCGGTAATCCATCCTATGTCCAGGTAAAAAACGCGATTCAGGACGCTTATGACGAATCCGATCCCAAAATCGAGTATGTAGCGATAATAGGTGATATGAATGGGAGCGGTTATAAAGTGGCGACCAATACATATGACGGCGATGCCACCGATCATCCCTACTCAATGCTTGAGGGTTCCGATTATGAACCGGACGTAATAGTCAGCCGGCTGTCGGTGAGTAATGTTAATAATTTGAACACGGTAATGGCCAAGACGTTGCGTTATGAACAGGATCCTTACATGAGCGATCCTCTATATTATAAACGGGGCTTGTCTTGCGCCGGTCCCTATGGATCGACTTCGCCGCGCCTGATGGCTTGTTGGGTCAGGCAGACTATGTTAGATCATGGTTATATAGCCGCCGATACGGTTATCGATGCTACCGGAGGTTCATATTATACCCAGAGGGTTTCATCGTTAATTAACGATGGCGTATCCCTCGTAACATATCGGGGTTGGGGAGGTTCTTCGGGTTGGAGTTATCCATCCTATCATACGGACAATATTGGCAGCTTATCCAACGGCTGGAAAATCGGTATCATGGCATCGATTGTTTGCGGTACCGGTAATTTCGGCGCTACCGAATGCTTTAACGAATGCTGGATCAGGGTGGGCAGCCCGACAACTCCCAAAGGCGGCGTCGGCGCGTTCGGGCCAACGGATTTCTGGACACATACTCGCTGGAATAATACGATTTTGATGGGCCTGGCATCGGCGCTTATCGAAAGAGATACTTACAATCTTGGCGCGGTGTTAATTGCCGGAAAACTGAATGCCCATAAATCATTTCCTCATGTGCCCGGCTATCATGGCTGGCAATGGTATTATCATATCTATAATTGCCTGGGCGATCCGGAGCTGGCTATTCGAACCGATACCCCAAAAACGATGACTGCTTCCTATAATGACGATATCCCGGTTGGCACGAACTACCTGGATATTCACGTCGTTGCCGAAACCGGCGGTCCGCTCGAGGGAGCCTATGTTTGCCTGGTTAAAGGTGAGGGCGCGGGGGAGGAAGTCTTCGTCGGCGGCTGGACCGATGGCTCGGGAGATGTCACATTCGAGTTCAATACGTCCACCTCGGATTCGATGCATGTGACTATCAGCTACAGAAATTATATACCTCATCAGGGGATATGTATGGTAAACTCACAATCCTGTATGGTAGCGTTTAATAATCTTGAACTGGTTAATGATGACGCGGCTAATCCAACCGAAACGCTCGACCTTGAAGTAAAATTGCAGAACTTTGGAGTTTCCGAAACAGCTACAAACGTAATCGGCGAAATTACATCCGATAATCCAGCAGTGCAGATTATAACTGGTACAATTGATTATCCCGATGTTCCCGCGGGTGAGATTCGCGATTCTGAGGATTATTTCACTATCGAATTGGATGGAGATATTCCTCACGATGAAATACTGGTATTACCCTTAACTGTCACCACCGATCAAGGTACATATGAATCCTGCGCGTTTATCCAGGTGAAATCATCGCTGTTTTCGTATACCGGACATGACTTCCCGGATGGCGGCGATAATCTCGATCCCGGCGAAACAGTCAGTATGGTTGTCGACCTCGATAACATAGGTGATCTCGACGGCGTGGATTTAACGGGAGTATTAAGCTGTGATGATCCGTTTATCTGGGTTACCGATAATACGGCATCTTTCGGGACTATTAACGCCTGTGAATCGGGTTCGAATAGCGAGGATTATTTCTCAGTACACGCGGATGCCGCCGCTTACGATGGTAGAAACCTTAATTTCGAGCTTCAGTTGACTTCAAGTGACGGTGTTGTTTCGAGAGCGCTGTTTAACATCGTTTTGGGTGAAGTCGATCAATACACCGTGGTTGGTCCTGATAATTATGGTTACTATATGTATGAAAATATCGATATCGGTTATGACGATTTGATTCCCGAATACGATTGGGTAGCGATTAACTCTATTGGTGATCGTTTGACGTTTTATTCTAATGATGATGGTTCGGCATTGGTCGAAATGCCTTTCGATTTCGTATACTATGGCGATACTTACACTCATATCATCGTGAGTACGAACGGTTTTATCGCCGTAGATACGGCTGAGACATGGCCCGGTCATTACCATCATAACTGGGATAACTACCCGATACCGGATCCGGGTTGCGCCAGGGGACAGATTTCGCCGTTCTGGGATGACCTGACTACCTCCTCGGGCGGTATCTATAAGTATTACGATACCGATAATCACAGATTTATTATCGAATGGTATAATAACCGTCATACCAACACTAATGCCACCGAAACATTCGAGGTTATCATATACGATCCGGAATACCACGAGACTCAAACCGGCGATGCCGAAATCGTATTTCAGTACTATACTATTACCAATAACGATAATAGCCAATCCGATCCGAATCATCCCGAGGCTTATTCATCTATAGGTTTCGAGAACTGGGATGAAGATGATGGAATACAGTATGAATGGCGAAATATCTATCATCCCGGCGCCGCTACGATAGCTAATGGAAGGGCTATCAAGATTACGACTAATGGTGAGAGTACCGTTGATATTGACAATCCCACCGATAATTTACCGGGCGAGTTCAAGCTTATGCAAAACAATCCGAATCCGTTTAACGCCACTACAACTCTGGGATATAGTTTATCCAAAACCTCGTGGGTAACGTTTCAAGTTTATGATATCCTGGGTAGACAAATCATTACGCTGGTAGATAGGATGCAATCGGCGGGTCACCATCAGGCGATTTGGAACGCCGAAAATTCGCCATCAGGAGTGTACTTCTACAAAATTCAAGCCGGTGAAAACTCCGAAACCAGGAAGATGATGCTGCTGAAATAAATTACCATTCTCGATAGCCAAATATAGGGCGGTCGATTTGACCGCCTTTCTTATTGTGAGTTATAAGGCAATGACCATGATCATCATTGTTTATCAGCATATTTATTGCTCTCATTAATTCGTAAATCGTTAAAGTATCAAATTGTCTGTCGATTTCTCGAAAATTAACTTGACAAATCTATGTTTTACTCTGAAATAACAGCAGCGGTGATTATTGATTGGATGGTTGCTTAGCCCCCCTTAACTATCCATGTTTGCGATGTCACCGCTATTTATTTGTATTGTATTTATCCAGCCACATTCTAAATGAAACGATATTGCCTGATATTTATGAACTCATTGAATTAGCTTAGTAGCTAATTTATAGCTATTAAGCCCAGCTCTATTCGTAATTATACTAATGTTGTTATACGTAATATACGGGCATTCTATTCGTATTGACATATTTTTATTTTTATATATATTATTTATACAAAAACTGTTTTTGTCGATATGGGGGGGGAGAGGAATCGGCCCCTTGTTACTTCCGGCTCCACAAAGTCAAGAGGGGTGAAGGGCTGTTTCCGCTAATGGAGGCAGCCCTTTTAGATTCCCTAAATCCCCATGAAAATACATGGAAGTATAATGAGATAGATGTAAACCGGTGAAGTCAGCTAATTATCGGTTATTCTAATTGGGGGGGGTGACATCTCACGCGAAGGAGCACAACTAAAGCTTATGTATTTATAGCATCAATTATAGTTAATTTAATGTCCATCTCATCTTTGGCCGATTTCGTCAATGTTCCTGATGATTTTGTATCAATTCAAGAGGCTATTGATCTTAGTTTCGACAATGATACTGTTCTGGTCCAACCCGGCGGCTACTTTGAAAACATCAATTTCAACGGCCATAATATTATCCTCGGTTCGTTGTTTTTAACCACAAGAGATACTTCATATATCACAGCTACCGTTATCAATGGTAACTCATCGGGTTCCGCGGTGACTTTTGAAAACGCTGAAGATAGAAACACCATAATCACGGGTTTCACGATACGTAATGGTTTCAGCGATTATGGCGGGGGTATTTTGTGCCGGAATAATTCTAATCCATTTATAACATACAACCTGATAACGGAGAATATGGCTGATGGTTCAGGATACCCATATTTCGATGGTTGCGGCGGCGGAATATATTGTAATAGTTCCAGCCCGGAAATCAATAATAACATAATTGCCGGCAATATTGCCGATCTATCCGGCGGCGGAATATGCTGCGCCAACAATTCCAATTCGATTATTATTAATAACATTATTGTGGAAAATTCAGGATACTACAGCGCCGGTATTCATTGCTCGGGCCAATCGAACGCGATGATATCAGGTAATAAGATAATCGGGAATCAAGCCAGCCATGAAGGCGGCGGAATTCAGATTAACAGCTCAGATGCCTTAATATATAGAAACCTGATTTCAGGGAACGTATCAAATGAAATAGGCGGCGGAATTTGCTGCCAATTAAATGCCCGGCCTGTTATTTGGAACAATGTCATTGTTGATAATTTTACCTCATTTTACGCGGCCGGGATTTACTGCAACTGGAATGCCGATCCGGTATTGATAAATAACACAATCAGCAACAATAGCTCATCATACGGAAGTGGTATTTTCTGTCGTGGCAACAGCAATCCGTTTATAGTAAATACAATTATCTGGAATAACGTAGCAGATGCTATTTATTTCAGTCAGTTCAGCGAATCAAGCAGCCTAACTATCGCGTATTCATCCGTTGAGGGTGGAAAGGATCATATTATAACTAATGGTAATGGCGTTGTTTATTGGCTGGAGGGAAACATGAATTGCGATCCGTTGTTCCGTGATCCGGGCAATGGCGATTTCCATTTGACCAACACTTATTGTGGCGGTCCATATAATTCACCCTGTATCGATGCCGGATATCCTGAATTGCTCGACAGCTTGATTGATTGCGACCGTGGTCTTGGCACAATAAGATCGGATATGGGCGCATACGGTGGTGGTGATTCGGTAGGTGTTTGGATCGATGATTTAACATATCAATCACCTAAACGAATGGCAATATCTCAAAATTACCCAAATCCATTTAATAATTCTACTGTGATAGAATATCAACTGCCCCGTCAATCGAGGGTTACAATCGAGGTTTATGATATCCTTGGCCGTAAAATATCTTCGTTGGTTGAAAAACATCAACAATCCGGTTCCCATCAGGCCATTTGGAACGCCGATGATTTCTCCTCAGGAGTATATATCTATAGACTTCAAACAGCAGAATATACCGAATCGAAGGCGATGTTGTTACTAAAGTGATTATCGATTTCACAGCCGCGATATTTTGATATATGCGTTCAATTTAAAGACTTACGGCTGAAATCTACAGACTGTTCCAAATCTGGTTATTTTGTTTCAATCTGATCTTTTTTTTCACAACCATTTTTAAAATTTACCGTATAGAATAATGAGGATTTTGCGCGTGGGCAAAATAGCGGCTTTTAGCCGTTAGGGGGGATTTAAATATCCCCCGAAAAAAACAGGGTGAGGATAATTGTTAAGGGCAGTTGCTAACATTATCACAGGGAGAAAAGCAAATGAGGGTGATCGCTATTTTATGGAAAGCATCCATTATCGTCGCAATGTTGGTTGTTTACTCATCAGTTCTAGCCACGCCATCATTCACACCGGTATTCAATCCTGAACTGAAGATCAGCAAAACATCCGAAGCTATCAAAATCGACGGCAAGATTGATGAAGCGGTCTGGAAAACCGCCAGCCGCGCCGATAATTTTGTCGAACGCCGACCGGGTGATAAAACCAAGCCTGATGTCGAAACCGAAGCATATATCACATATGATGACGATAAATTGTATGTGGCGTTTATCTGTTACGATGATCCATCCAGTATAAGGGCCACTATGTGCCAGCGCGACCGGTTCTACGGCGATGATGCGGTAGGCTTGATGGTTGATACATACGGCGACGCGGCCTGGGCTTACGAATTCTTCGTCAATCCGTATGGCGTGCAGATGGATTTTCTCTGGTCAAGCATAACCGGTGAAGATCGCGGTTATGACATGATCTGGGAATCGGCGGCTCAGATTAATCAATCGGGCTACCAGGTGGAGATGGCTATCCCATTCGCCAGTATGAGGTTTCCCAGCGACGATGTCCAGAAATGGAAAGTCGATTTTGGCCGTAACCGTCCGCGCGAAACTGAATATCGCTACAATTGGGCGGCTTACGATCGCGATGAGCAATGCTGGCCATGCCAGTGGGGTTCGGTGGATGGCATATCCAATGTCCAACCAGGCAAAGGCCTCGAGATCATGCCCACGGTTATTGCCAATCAATCGGGAAGCCTGGCAGACTATGATAATCCGGATTCACCGTTTGACAATAGTGATCCTAACGCCGAAGTCTCACTTGGTGGAAAATACTCGATAAATTCAAATTTCACGCTTGAAGCGTCATATAATCCCGATTTCAGCCAGATCGAAGCCGACGCGGCCCAGATCGATGTTAATTCCACTATCGCGCTGTTCTATCCCGAACGTAGGCCGTTTTTCCAGGAAGGCAGCGATATTTTCCGCACGATATTCAACGCTTTCTATACTCGCACGGTCAATGATCCCCAGTTCGCGGCCAAGCTAACCGGCCGGGTGAATCGATTCAGTATCGGCTTTTTATCGGCCCATGATGAGAACACGCCTTACATGATTCCTTTGTCGGAAAGCGGTAGTATCGTTAATACCGGAAAAAGCTATGTAAATGTATTAAGGGCTACCCGGACGTTTGGCGAAGATTCCCAGTTGGGAATGATCTTGACCGACCGTCGTTTCGATGGAGGCGGTTCGGGTACCGTGGCCGGCATCGATGGCAGTATTCGGCTGGCTGACAACTACCGGGTCGTTGGGCAGTATGTAACCAGCCATACGATCGAGCAGGATGATAGCGTATTATCGGAAGGCCTGGATGATACATTCGATGATGATAAATACACGGCTGCTTTCGACGGCGAGTCATTCTCGGGTGACGCTTTTATCACACAATTAAGGAGACGCGCCCGTAATTGGAATTTCACTATCGATTACAACCAGGTCGCACCGGCATACCGAACCGAGACGGGCTATGATCCATGGAACGACTATCGCAATTTCTCGATATTTACCCGTTATGCTTTTTACATCGAGAATGGAATTTTCGAGCAAATAACTCCTATGGCGAATTTTGACTCCCGGTTTAAATTCAACAATGACAGAAGATGGGCTAATCTAAATATGGGAATAGAAAGTCATATACGCTTTGCCCAGACCTATTTCTCCGCGTGGTACAGCAAAGGGACCGAAACCTGGGACGATTTGGAATATAAAGACCTCTGGAGCGCTGAGTTCGACCTGGGCAGTACCATAAATGATCAACTCGGATATTATGTCGGTTTTGACATTGGACATGCCGTAGCATTTGGACCGCAAGCCGTTGGGCAGGAGACGGAATTATACGCTGAAGTTGATTTGAAGCCGCTGGACAGACTTATAATCGAACCCAATGTCAGTTTCCTTAGAAGTTCGGGTATCGATGGTATCGATACGACTTATTATAGCGGATATATCACCAGGACGAGATTCCGCTACCAGGCCAATAAGGAGCTATCGGTCAGGTTGGTTGTTCAGTATAACGATTTCAGCGAAAGATGGGATTTCGACCCGCTGATAACCTATCGGATCAGCCCGTTTTCGGTATTCTATTTCGGCTCCACTCATGATGTTACCAAGCTCTATTATGAATCGGCCGATCCCGATCAATGGAAGCAAACCGAAAGACAGTTTTTTATGAAATTGCAGTACCTGTTCCGAACTTGATCTTAAAGCGCAATCAGCAGTTTCTATATAGATCGCCGCCGGGTCTGCCAGCCCGGCGGTTTTTTTATCGGGGTGTGGTATTTGTAGTGACAGTCGCATTGCGCTGTCTGGGGTGGGGTGCGCACTTCACCGCTTTGCGGACAGATCTGGTGATCTGTCCTTACATTCAGCGCGTCTGTGGACGGCACGCGTCCTCGTGTACCCCAGAGCTAGACGCTCGGGCAGACGGGGACGTCTGCCGCGCACAAAAGGCGAACGTTAAACCCGACAATTGTTTGCCTCACCATATCTGTCGGGTTACTCCCTTCGCTTTCGCTTGGGAGGAACGCCGACCTACAGCTCTTGTTATTTAATTACCCATCAGTGAATTACGCTATCCCAATTAAAATATTTTATTAAATCCTATAATAATCTTTGCTTTTATGAAACTTTTGATTAGTTTCATGCGTAATAGTTGCATATGAAACAGTTGTAAAAGAAACAATATTGTCTTCAATAGATGGAAAGGCAGGGAACGAGGATTGACTGATATCAAAAAGCAAAAAGATATAATAGAGAATCGGTTTGGGCGCGTACTGGGAATGACGGCCAAGGCGATGAAACAGTTTCTGAATCGAAAGCTGATTGAAAGCGGTTATGATCTGACTTTTGAGCAGGCTGTGATCATCGCGCACTCTCTTCTGGACGACGGTTTGAACCAGCAGCAAATAGCCGACATGATCGATCGGGATAAAACCAGTACCACCCGGTTTATCGATATCCTGGAGGAACGAAAACTGGTTGCTCGCGTTCCGGATAAAGATGACCGCCGCCAGAATATAATAAGGCTCACCAAAGACGGCGAAAAAAGGTGTCAGGAATTCATGCGGATTGCCGGTGAAGCCCATGAAGAGATGCTGAAAGAAATCGACCCGGCAGATATCGAAGTATGCAAGGACGTATTGAGAAAAGTTTACCGGAACATTTCCGATTGAGGATGGTTTTTTCGTATGCAGTTTAAGCTTAACACGGAAATATATGTCCAAGCGGATATATATCTGAAAGGGATATCAAATGAGTAATAAATCCAAGTTTATCTTACCGGCGGTGATTCTGATCGCGGGTTACGCGATAATGTGGTTGTTTTTCAATCTTAAAAGCGACCCGCCCAAGAGGAATACGACACAAAGGACCAAAATCGTCGAAACCGATATCGTTAACCTGGCCGGTATCCCGGCCAAGATAGTCGCTTATGGCCGGGCAGCGAGCGCTCAACCGGTTCAATTGTACAGTGAAGTTTCGGGAATACTAATGGAAGGCGGCCTGCCATTTCAGCCTGCCCAATCATTCAAAAAGGGCGACTTGCTATTAAAAATCGATGATCGCCAGTCGACATTGACATTGAACAGCACTAAAAGCGATCTGCTGACCGCTCTGGCGACTGTCCTGCCCGAAATCAAAGTTGATTTCCCGGAGGAGTATCAGGTTTGGCAAAAGTATTTTGATAACTGTAAGTTCGGAGTTAAACTCGAAGAATTGCCGCGGACCGATAATCAAAAGATCAAATTGTTCTTATCCCGATTTAATGTGTATAAACTTTATTTCGCCGTTCGCGATCTGGAGATTCGTCTGGCCAAACATTATTTTTACGCGCCTTTCAATGGTTCGATTGTTATAGCTAATTTAAGGGTCGGCTCGACGGCTCGCAACGGGACACTTCTGGGGGAGATTATAAACCTGGAGAAGCTCGAGGTCGAAGTACCGGTATCGATACAAGATATTCAGTGGATTGATAAAAGCAATCCAGTCAGATTGAAATCATCCGAGATTACCGGCGACTGGACAGGAAAAGTAACGAGAGTGGGCAGCGCCATAGACAACCGGACACAAAGTATCCAGGTATTTATCGAGATTGATAAAAATCAGGATTTCCCGGTTTTCGATGGCGTATTTTTCGAAGCCACAATTCCCGGCCGGCGTATTAATAACGCTTATATTCTGCCGCACCGGGCTCTATACAATGAAGAATATGTCTACCTGATATCTGATGGCAAGTTGGAGTATCGGGAGATAGAAGTAGCCCGAAGTGAAAACGGGTCGGTTATTATTAGTAGCGGTTTAAATATTGGCGATACCCTGGTAATTGAAGCCATGCAGGGTGTTTATGCCGGTATGCCGGCCAGATCCAAGACGACTTCCGCCGAAAGCCGGGTGGTTAAATGAAGAAGATGATCGCTTATTTGATTCGTTACCCATTATGGGTAAGGGTTCTGATGTTCAGTATTATAGGATTTGGCCTGCTTTCGATGAGTCAAATCCGCTATTCTTTCTTTCCCGAACTCGAACCCGATACAATCACGATCCAGGTCGCTTACCCCGGCGCGTCGCCTGAGGAGGTAGCCGAAGGAGTAGTACTTAAAATCGAGGAAAACCTGGACGGTCTCGAAGGGATCGACCGGGTAACATCGGTATCCAGCGAAAACTTCGGTTCAGTTACCGCCGAAATTACCAAAGACGCTAATATCGAAAGAGTATTGGCGGATATCAAAAACGCTGTCGATAGGATTAATTCTTTCCCGCTCGACAGCGAGAAGCCGGTAATATTCGAACAGAAAATGCGTACTCGCGCTCTATCGGTTGTGTTGTATGGCGAAACCGACCTCTATAACCTGAAATATATAGCCGAAAGATTCAGGGATGATCTTCTGGCCGATGATGAAATTTCACAGGTAAGTATCGATGGTTTGCCCGATCTCGAATTCTCCATTGAAGTATCCGAAGCGAATCTTCGCAGATATAACATGACCTTCGATGAAATCGCCGCCGCCGTAAGAGCGGCCAACATCAATATATCGGGCGGTAAATTCGAAACTATCGATGAGGAGATATTAATCCGGGCTTATGGCCGTGACTATCGCCCGGAAGAGCTTCTCGATATAGCTGTCAGGGGAAATCCAGACGGAACCGTAATTTATCTTAATGATGTGGCCACGGTCAAAGAGCAATGGAAGGATGTTCCCGATAAACTCTATTACAATAATAGGAATTCATTGATTATAAACCTGGATCAAGCTCAGGATGAGGATATCCTGGCGATTGCCGAAATTGCTAAAAACGAAGTCGCGGGATTCAACGAGAATAATGAAAATATCAAAGCGATTGTAATTGATGATAGGACTATTCCTCTTACGCAACGGATAGAGCTTCTCACGAAAAACGGCATTATCGGATTGTTTTTGGTACTGTCGGCTCTGGGATTCTTTTTGAATTTGAGGCTTTCCTGGTGGGTGGCGGTGAGTATACCGTTTTCATTCGCCGGAATGTTCATTATAGCGTCCTTTAGCGGTATCACAATCAACGTCATTTCACTTTTCGGTATGATAATTGTCGTCGGTATTTTAGTCGATGACGCGATTGTTGTGGGTGAGAACATATTCGCTCATTATGAACGAGGTAAAAAACCGCTGAACGCGGCTATCGACGGCGCCCTCGAAGTCGCGGCACCGGTTATCGCGTCGGTGACCACAACAATAATAGTATTCATGGCATTTTTCTTTCTCGATGGCATGATCGGCAAATTCATGTGGCAGATGGCGTTGGTTGTGATAGCATCACTGGCTTTCTCGCTGATTGAGGCTTTCCTGATTTTGCCATCCCATCTGGCGCATTCAAAAGGCCTGAGTCCTCATAAACTCGATTCGCCAACCCGGAAAAAATTCGAAAGCGCTATAAAATATTTAACGCATAAAATCTACGCCCCGGCGCTTAACGCGGCTCTGGAACACAAATGGATAACCATAGTCACGCCTATAGCGCTTGTGATGTTGACAATCGGCTTGATCGGCGGCGGAATTATCGGGGTAACCTTTTTCCCGGTTATCGATGGCGATACTATTCCGATTAATTTAACCCTGGTTGCCGGAAGCCAGGAAGCTGAGACCGATTCGCTGCTGGCGCGAATCGAGACTGTTTGCTGGGAAGTTAATGAGGATCTGAAACTGGAAAGAGCCGATGCGCGGGATGTTGTACTGGGGATAAAAAGACAGATCGGCGGCGGATCGAGTGGATCGGGTGGCCATGCCAGCGGAAGCTCAGAAATAGGATCAGGAAGTCATACTGGTCAGCTTCTAATCCAGCTTCTTGAAGGAGAAATTCGCGATATGGATAGCCATATAATCGCCGGTCGATTAAGAGAGGCGGTCGGTCCAATTCCTAAGGCTCAAAAATTGACATTTGGAGCCGCCGGAAGATTCGGTAAAGCGGTTTCGATAAGTCTTCTCGGAAATGATTTCGAGGAACTCAATCAGGCGCGAGATCTTCTGAAAGCGGAACTCGAACAATACCCCACATTGAAAGATGTGACTGACACCGACCAGGAAGGACGCCGCGAAATCGATATTAAGCTTAAACCGCGAGCCCATGCTCTGGGACTTAAGTTAAGCGATATCGCCGGGCAGGTTCGTCAGGGATTCTTTGGCCAGGAGATACAACGGATTCAAAGGGGGCGGGATGAAATACGGGTCTGGGTTCGCTATCGTCACGAGGATAGAACCTCGCTTGATCAGTTAAACCAGATGAGAATCAGGACCCCGGATGGTATGGAATATCCATTCAGCGAATTGGCGGAGTACTCTATCGAACGAGGGATTACCTCGATCAATCATCTTAATCGGATGAGGGAGATCAAAGTCGAAGCCAATCTTACCGATGCCGAAGCTGACCTGCCGCCGATTCTGGCTGAAATCGAAACCGATGCGATACCCAGGGTACTGGCTCAGGTGCAGGATGTTAAAGCCTCATTCGAGGGTCAATCACGCGAACAGGCGATCATGCAGCGATCGATGATGATCGTTTTCCCGATCGTTCTTTTAGCCATGTTTATTCTTGTTATACTGGTATTCCGTTCGTACGCCCAGGCAACGATAATATTCTCTCTTATACCTATCGGTATCCTGGGAGCTGTATGGGGACATGGAATTCAGGGTTTGCAGGTAAATATGTTGTCGCTGACAGGAATTATCGCCCTTTCGGGTATAATAATCAACGATAGCATCGTATTCGTCGATCAGATCAATCGATTCCTTCGTAAGGGTCAGAGTGTTAAGGAAGCCGTTTATAATTCAGGAATCGCTCGTTTGCGGCCAATTCTTTTAACCACGTTGACTACCTCATTGGGTTTGGCGCCGCTGATTCTTGAAACGAGCCGTCAGGCGCAGTTTTTAATTCCAATGGCTGTATCGGTAGCTTACGGCTTATTATTCGGGACCTTAATTTTACTGATAATCCTACCCGCGCTATTTCTGGCTTTCAATACTCTCAGGTTAAAGTGGGCGTCTGTTATCCTGAAGCAGGATACCAGCCGGGAATCGGTCGAACCGGCGGTTAAAGAATTGCGTTTATTAAGGGAGAAACAAAACTAATGAATAGAGGATCACTTATAAAAATGGTTGTTGTGCTTTTGATATTGTTAAGCGCGTCGGCAAATGGTCAGGATATTTTAACGCTGGAGGAAGCGATAAAGATCGGCCTTGAAAATAATTTCAATATACAGATAGCCAGGAATTCGGCGAAAATATCGTCCAATAATAAAGGCAAGGGAATCGCTGGATTTCTGCCAACTTTAGATGTCTCGGGCAACTATCAGCTCAGCAACGCCGAAGAGGAATCGAATTCTAATTTCAGTTATGGCAATACTGAGACGACGAATTGGGGCGGCTCTATATCTTTAAACTGGACATTGTTCGATGGCTTTAAGATGTTTATCGACAGGAAAAAATTCAATGAACTGGCCAGGCTAGGCGAGTACCGGGCCCGAAATATTATCGAAAACAATGTCGTGGCGATTTCAAAATCGTATTTCAACCTGGTCAGGCAGGAGCAGCTTGTTGATGTCGCTCGCGATTCAAAAGATGTTTCTCGAACACGCCTGAACAAGGCTAAAGTTCGCAAAGAGCTTGGCGGCGCGTCCTCGACTGATTACCTCAATGCCCAGGTCGCTTACAATAGCGATCAATCATCGCTTTTAAACCAGGAGCTCCAGGTGACGATTGCCCGCGAACAACTTAACCTGATTTTGGGTCGTGATCCCAATACACCTGTTTCGATTAGCAAAAGTATATCAGTCCCGCAACTTGATTTGGAAATCGATGATATTCAGCGTCTGGCCAATGATCGTAATAGCGGTTTAATGGTAGCATATCAAAATAAAGCGGTTGCCGATAGAAACCTTCACGGCGCCATATCGCCGTTTTTGCCGAGATTATCATTAAACGCTTCCTACGGCTATTCGGATCGAACTCTGGCTGTTGATGGCGCGGGATTTGGCGATGATATTTTCACCGAAAGCAAAAACGCCTCAGTGGGGCTTTTACTATCATTCAATTTGTTTAACGGAGGAATGAGTAAAATTGACCTGCAAAACGCCCGATTGGAGGCGAGAAATCAGGGATTAGCGCTACAGGATGCCCACAATCAATTGACAGGAACGGTTCAGCAATCTTACGAGACATTTATCAAGCAACAACAACTGGTTGAACTGGAAGAGCAAAACCTTATCGCGGCAAGGCAGAATTTGGAACTGATTCAAGACAGATATCTAATCGGCGCCGCCGGTTCTCTCGAATTCCGCGATGCCCAGGTCAGTCTGATTCGGGCGCAGACCGCCCTGATCGCGGCCCGTTTCCAGGCCCGAATTACACGGCTGGAGATATCCCGGCTTATAGGTGATCTGGAAATCGAATAATTATGTAGTCTTATCGGTTTGTTTATTGTAAATACTCTTTTATGGCGAAGACTATTGAGATAACCGGCATAGGGACCGTATTGCTTGAGCGAAGCCGCCGGGCAAGACGGTTGATTATAACCATAAAGCCCCGAATAGGGGTACGCGTAGCAGTGCCATTCGGGGTGTCTTTCGCGTCAGCTGAACGATTTGTTCATGTTAAAATCGGCTGGATACGCAGAAACCTGGTCAAGCTTGAGAAGTTGAAGCGAGATCATGAATCGCTCTGGCGAAATAAAAGTGAGATCGATGACACCCAAGCCCGCCGGTTGCTTATCCGTCGCCTGGAAGAATTAGCCAATCGTCATGGTTTCACGTTTAACAGGGTTTTCATTCGAAAGCAAAAAACCCGTTGGGGGAGTTGTTCGGCCCAAAACAACATCAATCTGAATATCAAACTTGTCCAATTGCCATCTGATTTAATCGATTATGTGATTCTGCATGAATTGGTACATACCAGAGTTAAAAGCCATCAGCCGAAATTCTGGGCTGAATTAAGGAAATATTTCAAGAACACCGATGAGACAAGGATTAAACTTAGAGGTAATAACTTAAACTTTTTTTAGTAATTGTCTCATGTAAGAACGGTAATCAGATATTTGCATCCTCGAAATCAATAATCTCATTTCATGGCTATCGCTCATTATAAGTCATTTATTTAATTTGGATTGAGCCGGATTAACCGATTAATCAATACTCAAAATATTATTCAATATGGTAATTGGTTAACCGATTAATAAGCAAAGATACTAAAACGCCGAAATTCATTTATCGGGAATCAATTAAGGTCAAGCGCTTAGGCAGCCGATTTGACAGAGTAAGCGATTATATGAAGTAGATAACCGGGGGGGCATTGAAGTTGAGCGAAATCAACAATATTAATATTTTGGTCATTGATAATAAACCATCAGACAAGGCACTATTGAGATCAAATCTGGACAATATATCTAATTGGCAATTTGAAATGCGTTCATCAGTCGATTCGAGGACTGGCCTGGCAGAACTGAGGCGTTGGCACGCGGATGTTATTCTAATTGATTATCACCTTGAACATGAAACCGGATTAACGGCACTTGGTAAAATCCGGGAGGCCGGAATAGATCGCCCAGTGATTATTATCACGCGTAAGGGCGATGAAAAGCTTGCCGTTGAGGCGATGAAAAACGGCGCGGAAGATTATCTAAATAAAGAAAACATTGATGCCTCAACCCTGGATCACTCGATTCGCTGGGCGATTGAGCGATATCATGAGAAGAAGTTTTTAAGTGATACGCAAGAATTGGAACATCACCTGGCATATCACGACCATCTAACTAATTTACCCAATCGCAAACTGTTAATGGACCGTTTACATCAGGCAATAACCCAGGGATATCGCAGTGGACAGTGCCTGGCCGTGATGTTTATCGATCTGGATGATTTCAAAGATATCAACGATACTTTTGATCATAGCGCCGGCGATTTAGTGCTTCAACTAACCGCTCAGCGTTTAAAGAGTTGCGTCCGGGAAAGCGACACTGTTGCCCGCTTTGGTGGCGATGAGTTTTTAATTATTCTAAACAGTATCGCCGGGGCTCAGGATGCCGCCAGGGTGGCCGAGAAGATAGGCCATGTGATGCGGGAAAAAATCACGCTTCAAGATAAACAAGTTCGAATTTCCGCCAGTATTGGCATCAGTATGTTTCCCGCCGACAGTGGTCAAATAAATTCTCTTCTGAAAAACGCGGATAAGGCTATGTATCGGGCTAAAAAGTCGAGGAATGAGTTTAGATTTTTTCATTCCGTAATGAATGATAATATAGAAGCCCTGATAAAGTCGGAGAGGAATTTAAATCAGGCGATTAAAAGCGACGGCTTGAGTCTGAGTTATCAGCCGGTGATAAGAACGGATTCAGGTAATGTAATTGCGATGGAAGCCCTGGTACGATGGAAACATCCGAAGGCCGGCGAAATAAGCCCCGGCGAATTCCTACCGATGGCGGAAGAAACCGGTCTGATTAACAAGCTCGGTGAATGGGTCGTCAATCGCGCGTCCATGCAGTCTGATCAGTGGCGCAAGGAAGGATTAAATTCGAAGGTTTCGATTAACGTATCAAGACGACAGATGATGAACAGGAAATTCCCGAAGTCCATCCGTAAAATTCTGCTTCACGCGGAATTGGATCCCAAAGACTTTAGCGTTGAAATCAGCGAGTCCGCCTTTCAAAACGGTTATGAGGATATCATTTCCGGATTGAAATACTTGCATGAATTCGGAGTTGGAATATCCATAGATGATTTTGGAATAGGGCATATGTCAATCAGGGAACTAAACAGTTTGCCGGTCGATACGGTGAAAATCGATAGTTCCCTGATAAACGATATCACTGTCAATCGCGAAACCGAAAATATCGTCAAGGCTATTATTGACATGGCGCACAATTTGGGATTACAGGCGGTTGCCAAGGGAGTCGAGACAGTCGAGCAGGATCGGCTGTTGCGAATCCATAAATGCGACCAGGGTCAGGGTTATCTGTATAGTCCGGCCGTTCCCGGTAATGACGCCGCGGATATTTTAGCCGGGAAAATATGTCTGAGTGAAACAGCCGGTGAGACGGCTCAATTTGATAATAATGAAATCCTCATGAAATAGCAGTTGTATCTCAGCTATTCCGCGGGTAAATCGGCGATTAGCTCTAGTACTGACCGTGAATAGCCCGCATCCACCATCTTTTCAACGGGTAATAAAGCTTAATGCCAAGGATTCCGACCAGTATGCCGGCGATGACATCCGTGGGATAATGGTAGCGGCCGTAGATTGTTGATATGTAAAGAGTAATTATTATCGGAGCGACCCAGAAATAAAGCTTCCTGTCGTATTTATATGATAATAGCAGCATAACCGTGGCCGCCGAGCAATGGGCCGAGGGAAAGGCGCCGCCGACCAGCATAGCCTTTGATTCCATCGCTTCGGTGATCGCCTTGAATATGAAACCGCCGAATTCGACGGTGTAAAGATCGGCCATGGCCAGGCGCGGCCCGGTAACCGGTATCAGGCTGAATAGAATATAGCAGATAAAAAACGATAGCATCAAACCCGAAAGCATATGTTCCGATTCGTTTTTTTTATCGGTAAGAAATAGCCAGCCTGTTGTTATCGGAATCAGTAATAGATAGAACGAATATCCGAACATCATCCATTCTGTGATTATAACATGATCGAGTTTCTGAAACCAGATAGTTGGATGTATCGAAAAAATGGCTGATTCCAGATCGATAATGTAGCTGTCGAAAAAGCGATCGAAAAACATCGTAACCTGTTGACCGGAAACCGAATAAAGAGGTATAAAAAACGCGATGGGGTAGAGGCTGGTAATTATTTTAATAAGCTTATTATCAAACTTATTTCTTATTATGACACAGAATAGACTACCGGCGGCGCAAGCGAGATATACGAACATCACATAAGCTTGATTTTCCAGACCGAAACCGAAAACCATAACATAAATAAACTGAAAAGCGCAATACAGCAGGCAAATAAAATCAGTAAGCAGAAATTTCCTGAGCATATTTTTGATCATAACTTAACCATAGATAATAAACAAATCGAGGAAAACACCCAGCGCCCAATGGCAGATGAAAATCGGCCAGATAGATCGGCAACGCAGCACAATCCAACCGAACGCGATGCCGGCTATAATCGAACTGAAGATTTCAGCATCGGGCTTGCCGATATGAACCAGGCAGGACGGGATAGTTTGGATTAATATGCTGTATGTATCCCCGAATTTGTCTTTTAAGCCAAACAGCATAAATCCTCTGAAAAACACTTCCCAACCGACGTAGTATAAGCCATACATCAAAATGTACGATATAATATTACCTTGATCGATTATGAGGCCCCTGAAGAGAGGATATTCCATTTGAAAAGCCGGATCATTCGATGAGAAATAAGCGAGAATCGCCATCACCGGCAGGCCAATAGCCGTAAAGACCAGGCTCCTTTTTAGATTGCCAATACCTAAACCCAAACCGCTTAGCTTTTGCTTAAATCCCAGAAACCAGATGAGCGCCGGAATTAGTCCAAGGAGGATAAATGATGACAGGAAGTAATAATACCGTCCATCGGCCAGATTGGGCATACCGGTAAGATTATTATAGAAATTGGCCGAGCCATAATAGATAAAAATGGTGAGGACAACCGGTACATAGATCAATATTAGAATCGTTTTTATTTTATTGTGATTTTCGTTAGTTTCCGACCGCATGCCTGTCAATCCTTTGCCTCTAATTCGTGTAACATTATATCTTTTAGATAAATTTTTGTCAATATCAACAATTTACTTGCCTGATTTATAAGAATAATATACTATGGCCGAGTTAGAAAGGAAGGATATAATGAATAAACCGCTGATTTTATTGACTATCTGTTTATTGACTTTTTATGTATACCAATCATTTGCCCAGGAGCATTCGATTTCTGATGATCGTGTCGATTCGGCTGCAGTAGTTCAAGAGCATCCAGACGCGAGCAACGACCATGGCGTTTCCGGTGAATCTCATTCGGAAATACCGGGCCATGGAGATGGCGAAGCAGAGGATTTCGGCGATATTTTATACGCGCTGGTTATTATACTTCTGGCGGCTAAAATCGGCGGCGATCTCTGTGAACGCATCAATCAGCCGGCTGTTCTGGGTGAATTAATATTCGGAGTAATAATCGGCAATCTGTATCTTCTCGGCTTTGGCGGTTTTGAGCAAATAAAACATCATTTATCTATCGAGGTTTTGGCTGAAATCGGGGTGATAATTCTGCTTTTTGAGGTTGGCCTCGAATCGAATTTGAAGGAGATGATATCGGTAGGCCTGGTATCGTTTCTTGTTGCCGTGCTTGGAGTTGTGGCGCCTTTCCTTTTGGGTTGGGGAGTTTCGGCGGTGTTTTTGCCGGAAGCTTCTATTTACATCCATGTCTTTATCGGGGCAACATTGACGGCCACCTCGGTGGGGATAACTGCCCGGGTTCTTAAAGATATGGGCCGAATTCAGTATAGAGAATCGAAAATAATCCTGGGTGCGGCCGTAATCGATGATATACTTGGCCTGGTGATTTTAGCTATCGTGGCGGGTATTATCTCTTCGGTTAATGCCGGCGGCGGCGGCGCATCGAGTTTTACCGTATTTCTTATCATTGGCAAAGCCATTGTCTTTATAGCGGGTTCGATAATAATCGGCGGCTTTTTGGCGCCTCGCATATTCGGTTTCGTCGCCAAAATGAAGGGGTCCGGTCTACTTTTATCGTTTTCGCTGATGTTTTGCTTTATCCTGGCCTATTTTGCCAAAGTTATCGATTTGGCCCCAATTGTGGGTGCCTTTGCGGCCGGTTTGATATTGGATGATGTCCATTTTAAAGATTTGACTAATAAGGGCGAATCCAATCTAAGTGAGCTTCTAAAACCAATTGCCGCCTTTTTAGTCCCCATATTCTTCGTTCATATGGGTATGAGGGTAGATTTAACAAGTTTCGGTAATGTGGCTATCCTTGGCTTTGCCTTTGTTCTAACTTTAGTGGCTATTGTCGGCAAACAGATATGTTCGTTAGGCGTAATATTCGAGAAAAAGATAAACAAATGGGTAATTGGGCTGGGAATGATACCGCGAGGCGAGGTCGGGCTGATCTTTGCCGGTATAGGTTCCAAGATGGTTCTTGACGGTAAACCGGTTATCGATACCAACACATTTTCAGCGGTTATTATTATGGTGATATTGACTACGCTGATTACACCTCCGGTATTAAAAGCGGTATTTCTGCGAAGCTCCAAAGAATAGCCTTAACATATTCTCGTATATGACGATATATTAATTTAAGAGGGCTAGAATATTTATGACTTTAAGCGGAAAAATAGAGAAACTTTACTTTGGTGCTAAGGGCATCCTTTTAGCTCCTATAGTCATATGGATGTATTTCTACGCTGATACAGTCAAGACTCTGAATTTCACGGTGTTACTATTAGTATATGTACTTATTAATCTGTTGTTATTCTGGATGGTGGCCAATCGATGGATTAAGAGTACCAGCATGTTTTTCCCGCTCGTGGCTATTGATGTGCTATTTGTGTTTTTCTCTATGGCTTATTATGGTGATGCGGCTAAAAATCTGTTTGTAATCTATTATTTTTTAATTGGCTTACTTTCGATGTATCGGCCGATAGGCAAAGTGGTCTTTTCCGCCTGCGCGTTTTCATTAGCATATCTGTTGTCATCTACCATATCGAATAATGCCCAACCGTTATCGGAAGCTTTGATAAAAGTGTTCTATATCTGGTTAACCGGGGGGATTGGATATATTATTTCACATTTCATAGCCTCATCTGAAAAACGGCTTCTAAAGACCCTGGATATTCTGAATGAACGAACCTGGGAACTCGAATCATCACAGGCGATGCTGGAGAATATGTATGAAACTACCAGAGCGCTGTCAACGATATTGGATCTGGATCAGCTTTTACAGGACATTTTAAATATTGCCAATGATCTTCTACGGGTGAATAAATGCTCGGTTATCCTGGTTGATTCATCGGGCAAAAATCTGAATTTGCATGCCAAGCTGGAGAAGCGAGTAAAAACGATTTGCGATCCACCTATAGTGATATCCGAAAAAAAACCAGCTGATATTGCCGTGTACGCGGGTGAGTTTTACAATCGCAAGGCCAAGATAGGTTTTGATAGCGGGCGGCGGTTTTTAGAATTGCCTTTAATTTCTCATGGCAAGGTAATCGGATTACTTCAGATTGAACCGCAAAAGAAGTATGAATTCCTTGAGAAGGACAGGAAGAATTTCACGGTTTTCGCGAATTCAGCCGCTATCGCCATCGATAACGCCAGATTACATATGAAAATGCAGGAGTTGACTATAATCGATGGATTAACCGGTCTGTTTAACTATCGCTATTTCAGAACTAAACTTCTGGATGAAATTCGCAGATCAGATCGCTACCATCAGAAATTATCGATTCTGATGATCGACATCGATCATTTCAAAGCAATTAATGATTCGCAAGGTCATCAAACCGGCAATCTAATCCTTCAGGAAATAGTTGGCATAATCAAGCACTCTGTCCGGGATGTTGATATTGTCGCCCGTTACGGTGGGGAGGAGTTCGTGGTGATTCTGCCCCAAACCGGTGTTGAAAACGCGATGGTTATCGCCGAGAGAATGAGAGCCCAGGTAGAGAGCGCTTACTTTACCAGCGCTCAAGGCCAGCGCGATATCAGATCGACGGTTTCTGCCGGCGTGGCGGTTTACCCGGATGGTATGATATCGGCTAATCAGCTGCTGGAAAAGGTAGATCAGGCAATGTACCGGGCGAAAAAAGATGGCCGCAATCGAATATGTGTAGCGCCAATGAAAAGCAAGAAAGAGTCCACGAGAAAAATTAAGCAATGAATCCAGCCCAAAGACTTATTCTTGGTCTAGAAGGTCCAATTCTTACCGATTCAATGAAACGTTTATTAGCGGATAAACAGATTGGCGGTGTAATTCTATTCGATCGAAATGCCCGCGACCGTAGTCAACTTAAAGCTTTAATCGAACAAATCAGGGATTCCTGTACAACCGTACCGTTTGTCGCGATTGATTTCGAAGGGGGAAGAGTTCGGCGCATGGACGATATTTTTCATAATCTGGATGAACCTATTAAATATCAGGGGGATTTAGAGCGTCTTTATAGTGATTGCCGCGAGGTTAGCCGGGAATTTAGCGAGATCGGCCTTAACTTGAATTTCGCACCCGTGGCAGATCTCTCATATACGCCATTAAATCCCGCCTTGAAGGATAGAACTTTCTCCGATGATCCGAATCTGGTGGCAGAATACTGTATCGATTTTATTAAAGGTTTTGCCGCTAACGGAATTCAATGTTGTCTTAAGCATTTCCCCGGCCTTGGTTCAGCGGTAAATGATCCGCATGACAAGACCGCCATCTCATGTATTGCTAAAGAGAAAATCCTGGCCAATGATTTTATCCCCTATAAAGCGGGTATCTCAGCCGGAGCAAGCATGATTATGACATCACATGTTTTGATATCTGATATAGACGAAAAAATCTCAACATTTTCGAGAATTACGATTGACTTAGCCCGGTTTATAGGCTTTGATAGTGTAATCATAACCGATGATATGACGATGGGCGGCGCCCAAGGAAATCGATCATTGCCCGAAAAGGTTCTGGAAACACTAGTCACCGGGCATGATATGGCGCTGATTTGCCATGAACACGATAAACACGAGGAAATCGTAGGCTATCTTGAAGAGAACATATCCGCCCTCATCGAAAATGGCCACACTCAAGCGCTTGAAAGAATCGCGAATGTCAAAAGCAGTTTGTCTAAAAGATAAAATAAATAAAAGCAACAAATTAATAATTGGGTTAAACAGCGGCACTTCGGCCGATGGGATTGATGTCGCTCTGGTCCGCATAACCGGCGATGGCCCATCCAGCCGCGTTAAGTATATCGCCGGAAAGACTTACGCTTTCCACCATTCGCTTGGGCTTAAAATAAAAAAATACGCCGAACCAGATTTCGATAGCGGCAGGCGATGGTTGGAGCTTGATGTAGATTTAGCGGATCATTTTTCCCGGGCGGTTTTAAGATTAATTAGTTCGGTTGGCATGAAAGCTACCGGCATTGATTTGATCGGATCTCATGGGCAAACAATTCGTCATCTGCCATCCGGTAAGTTTGGAGCGATGACATATCAGTTGGCCGATCCGGGCCGGATAGCGGTGAAAACAGGTATCATAACCGTAGGTGATTTTCGGATAGCCGATGCCGCCGCCGGAGGTCAGGGAGCGCCTATAACACCACTTGTTAATGCTATCCTGTTTGGCCGGAGGGGAAAGCGTATCGGGATATTAAATATCGGCGGTATAGCCAATATAACCCGAATAACATCAAACGCCAAACCATATAAGATATTTGGCTGTGATACCGGTCCCGGCAATATGTTGGTTGATTATTTGGCGCGTAAATTGTTCAAGAAGCCAATAGATACTGATGGTAAAATAGCAGGCAGCGGTACCGCGCGTAAAGCTGTTATAAATCCTATTTTGGCCCGCAAGTTTTTTGTGAGAAAAGGACCTAAATCGGCCGGTCGGGAAGATTTCGGTACTGATTTTGGCGAGAGATTTGTGGAATTATGCCGCAAGAAAAAGTTGGATAAATTTGATACCATGGCTACGGCGGCCAGGCTGACAATCGAGGCTGTCAAGCGATGTATAAAGCTGAATAAACTACGATTCGATGAACTGATATTAACCGGCGGCGGCGTTAAGAATCAGTATTTTAAAAAAGAGCTGGCTCGCTTATTGCCATCGACGAGATTGGCTCTCGTTTCTGATTATGGCTACCCTGAGGATTATCTCGAGGCGATAAGCTTCGCGGTTTTGGCTAACGAGGCATTATGTTCAAACAGATATTTGCTCAAACACGCAACCGGCGCGAGAAAAGCGGTCGTGCTTGGCAAAATTTGCCAGTCCTGATCGTTTTATTAATTATAAGTCTGGGATTATTAAGCCCCTTATATGGTTTCTCCAAGAAGAAGCCGGCCAAGAAATTCGAATTCGATCGACAGATAAGAGTTTGGCTTGGCGCCAGGGATAACCTGGAATTGCACTCGTCCGGGGAAATGATAATCGAATGCTATCGCACCGGCGATCGAGCCGAGATATATTATACGTCCTCGAAAATCAATGTTTCCAGCGATAAAAGCGGAGTCAGCATCAAGGATAATAACGGAACTTTGGCAATGGGGCTTTCCTCGGTAGTGTTCCGCCCGCGATTCCCCACTGTCTATCTGGATTATGACGAGAAACGGTACCGCGGGAATATCGAATGCGATGCCAATGGAGATTCGGGTTCGCAAGTCAGGGTATTCAACTTAATCGATATCGAGTCGTACCTGAAAGGCGTACTACCCGGTGAAATAGGCGAGCGAACCGAGGCAGAATATGAGTCGGTCAAAGCCCAGGCTATTGCCGCGCGTACCTACGCGATCTGGCGTTTGTCAACACAAAAACAGGATAAACATCTAAAAAACTCAATCGCCGATCAGGTTTATTTGGGCGCCGGAGCTGAGCTACCTTTATTGAGCAAGGGAGTAGAAGAGACAGAAGGATTGACTATGACATCCGAGGGGCAGCCTATCGCGGCGTATTATCACGCGGTCTGCGGCGGTTCGACCGCCCCTATCGAGAAAATCTGGGATGGCGATAAACAATCGCATCTAAAGGGGATTATTGACGGAAATTATTGTCAGTGGGCAAAAACGTTTTTCTGGAATGAAGAATTCACAGCGACTCAATTAAAAGACAACCTCAGCGGCTATTTCGGGAATAAAGGCGAGCTACCCAAGAAGGGTTTCGGCAAAATCGTTTCAATAAAATTCGAGAAAGACCATTCGATAGGCAGGATGGCCGAAATGAAAGTTAAAACTACAACCGATGAATTCAAAGTTACTTCCGATCAAATCCGTTGGGCATTGAAGAGACCATCCAGGCCAGGTTCGATTTTGCCCTCAACGAGATTCAACGCCAGTCTCAGAACATCCAAGGGCGCGATAACCGGACTGGAGTTGGTAGGAGCCGGTAATGGGCATGGTATCGGTATGTGCCAGTGCGGGGCCATAGGCCGGGCTCGCGATAAAGCCGATTATAAGACAATACTCGAAATATATTATCATAAAATCGATATTGAGAAGATATACTAATTCATCTGAACTATAATCCTGGAAAGTTATTATAGTTTTGATGTTATATTATTGGATTGATTGTCAGATGTCGCGTTTATCGTATCCGTCAAATCAATCGCGAGTTTGCGGATTTTTTGAGTGTTTTTTTCGATTTTCATTAATTTGTTTTTCGTCCGGGTCTCATCAAGATCACCATTTTGAAGTAAGAGTTGCGCCTGGCAGGTAATCAAAGTCAGTAAATTGTTTATTTCATGATTATAGGATAATGTCAAATCGATAACATTTTGGTTGGTTTTTGATTTACCAATGATTTGTCGAAGTTTTCGATTTTCCATCAATAACTCATGTCTTTTCAATGCCGCATCTATCGTGAGAAGGATTGATTTTTTTGATTTATCGTTGACGCTGTGGTAATAACACACTTTGGCCAATGATTTTTTCAGTTTAAATGATTTATTATCGATATTTTTAAATATGATGATTGCCGGTTTGCGACTTAGGTAGTGCAAGGCGTATTCGAGGTTTTCCTGACCTTTAGAGGATAAATTGTCGCTCATAGTAACCACACCGAATTTGCCACTACATATTTCCGCGATGCCATCCTGGATATTATCCCTGACGACTACCTGTGTACCCGGAAAATATGATTCAATCTCATAAGGATCGGGGAAGTTTTCGCGTCGATTTATCTCTATTATTAGAATACTTATTTTTTCCATCAATATAGTATCGTCTATATGCAGGCGGTAATTGATGGGTAAAAATATAATAAATGTAAGCGTGTTTCAGGGTGTACTGACTATTGCATTACTTAACGAAGGCGAATTTCATTGTCAGGCTTTCGGATACGGATTGCAGGTGGGCTATGTATATACCCGCGGCGATTTTATCTCCGGAATTATTATATGCGGCCGACCATTCATATCGATCCATACTTCCCGATTCGGGAATATCCAGCGCCAAAGTTACTATTTTATCGCCCGCGACAGAGAAAATCCGAAGTTTGGCATGGGCGGATAATGGCGGATCAAAATTAAAGATTACCGAGTTAACCGCGGGATTGGGCTCAACGGTCATTTCCTGTTCTATTTGAAACGAACTTTGCCCTGAATGCATATTATAAAACTTGGCGATTCCCCAGCCTAAATCGTTATTTGGCGCATTGGCGTTGGTGGCGGT
>JAAEQD010000048.1 GCA_024231855.1 Candidatus Zixiibacteriota bacterium | reverse complement strand
TATGCTGACTTTCGCGTTCAAAGATACATACGATACCGCAATATTGATTTCGGGCGATGAGGATTTTATGGTCGTTGTAGAGAAAATCAAGGAACTGGGTAAGCATGTCGAGGTTGCCAATCTCGGCGGTTCGTTTCTGCTTAGACAAGCTGCTGATAAGTACCTGTTGATCGACCGTAATTTCCTGGAGGGAATTCAACAGGTATAGCTTATTAGACACTTATCTTAAATTAAAGCGCAACTGAATTCGGCTCGCCCCGTATAGCTTATCATTTGAAAAACGGGGCGAGCTATTTTCTTGGCGATTGTTCGCGGCTGAGATTATCTGGCACGCCGGAGGAGTAACTTATTAGAAAACGCGAAGTGTTGGCCGATTGTCTTGAAAAATCTTTTATTGAGTTAAATTTTTATGGACTTAATGTCTCTCGATGTTTTATTTTTAATTGAATAAGTAAGATAAGTTGATAGTAACAACATTCTCATGAATTATTGAAGAACAGGCAATAAAATGAACCATCGAAACATGTTCTCCAAACAATGGCGGTTCAGGAATAATATACAATTGATTGGTTTAGCTGTTATAGTCTCAATAGGGATTGCCGGGTATTTACTAAAATCAGTGCCTCTCCTTATAGATTCGGGCCACAGTCAATATTTCCCGACCCTACATCTTTCAGTCTTGCTTTTAGGCTCCGTGATGGTTTTGGCCTGGCAGTGGTTGAATGCCGTAAAAAAGGAAGTATTGATATATAAAAATCATTTCAATGATTTCATACCCAGGATACCCCAAATCTTAATAACGGTCGTAGTTATATTGATGGCTCTTTCTTTGGGTATTTTAAGCTATTTTGCCACGAATTTGCTTCTATTCGCCTTATACTTTATGTGCTATAAATTTATTGAAATGTACGGCTTCACAATTATGAAAGAGAAATTACAAAGCTATCAGACAGTCGTGGAAAACAATTTCTCACCCGGCGATGGCCGATGGCAATATTGGAAAATTATCGCCGACTATTACTTCGACCAGCCGCATGTCAGCCGATCATTAGGTATGATTCTATTTGCTTTTATTTCATGTTTTATTTATGCCCTGGCCGGGATTTTTGATAATTACTCGGTTAAGGTCATATTACAAATCTCATCATATCTTATTATGACCCTGAATATATTAATATCCGAGCTGGTTTTAAATCACTGGCAAAGGCAAAGAGATGAAGCCTTGAATGAATATGGAGAATACTATTTATAGCGGCCGAATAATCCGAATTTTTAAACACTCAGTAACAATATCTGCCACCCGCCTTTGATTATCTAAAACTAAGTATAAAAGCAAAATAGAATATTCATTGCCGGAATATAGTGCAAATAATTAATAATAAAAGGGATATAGCAATTTTGAAGTGTCGGGTTGTAAATGATATATTACTTTCCGGCTCAGGAAATACTCCAATAATGGCTCCAATTCGGCTATTTTATATCCCAATTTTTTTTATACTTTACGGGCTGTAATACTTGACAGGCTTACGGCGAGGACCTATATTCGCCAGCAATGGATAAGTAAAAATTTATCCGTCCTGTGGGACGGGTTTGATAGTTTGATTCCAACCAGGAGGACAAGTAATGAAAGCCAAAATCGATGTGGATCTCTGCAGTGGTGACGGTATCTGTGCCGATCTTTGCCCGGAAGTATTTGAGATGGATGGCGACATAGCCAAAGTGATCGCCGAAGTAGTACCTGAAGATGCTGAAGAATCTTGCCGTGACGCTGCCGATAGCTGCCCGGAAGGATGTATCGAAATAGAGGAATAGTTTTCTTTAAAGCTAGCTAATAAATTTAAAAACCGGGGTCATCAGGCTCCGGTTTTTTTGTGAATCATATTTATCACCTTGCCTTATTCATCACAAAATAGTTGTCATTATTAGGATATCATAGTATGATTGAACGATTTTGATATCGCTGGAAGTCATCGAAACGCGTATCTGGTACCGTGAAATTCGATGAGAGTAACTGGAGGTAATCCATGGAAACGTCATGGTCGCTGGCCATATCATTTATAATCTATACCGTGGGTATCGTGGCCGTTGGTCTATATTCAGCCAAATACGCGTCGCGATCAACCTCGGATTACCTTCTGGCCCGCAAAGGACTGGGCGCCTGGGTGACGGCGATATCGGCTTCGGCCTCATCGGAATCCGGCTGGGTGACACTTGGCCTGGTAGGAACGGCATTCAATGAAGGATTGGCCGCGATTTGGGTTGCTCCGGGTTGCCTTCTGGGTTATCTGTTCAACTGGTGGGTGATGGCCAGGCCGATTCAGAAATTCTCATCTGAAAAAGAGGTATATACTATTCCAGACCTTCTGGTAGCCCTGTTCAAGGAGAAAGCGCTGGCAATCAGGTGGATTTCGGTGATCGTCATCTTTTTCATGATGACCGCTTATGTCGGCGCCCAATTCAATGCCGCCGGCAAGGCTTTCGAGGCGGTATTTCATATTAAATATGAACTGGGTGTATTAATCGGCGTTTTGATAGTGGTCGTCTATACGGTCAGCGGCGGTTTTCGCGCCGTTGCCTGGACAGATTTTGTGCAGGGTATCCTGATGTGGGTGGCTCTGATTTTCCTGCCTATTTTAGTAATTTCGCAAGCCGGAGGTTTCGGCGAGATGTTTGCTACGTTAGAATCTTATGACGCCGGTCTGGTTAATATCACTAGTAAAAAAGTCGGTTTTGCCGCTCTGGGACTGATCGTCGGCTGGTTGGGGATCGGCCTCGGTTATCCGGGGCAGCCGCATGTGCTTTTGCGATTTATGGCTACCAAAGATCAGAAAGCGATCACTAAAGGCCGAATTATCGCCATGGTTTGGGGGATTTTCGTTTTCACCGGCGCCGTTTTTCTGGGCCTGGCGACTCGCGCCGTATTCGGCAGTTTGGGGGATGCCGAACAGGCGCTGCCGATTATCGCGATTCAACTTCTGCCCGGTGTTTTGGCGGGCTTGATGCTGGCGGCTGTGCTGGCGGCTATCTGCTCGACCGCCGATAGTCAGCTTCTGGTGGCCTCGTCCTCGATCTCGCATGACTTGTATGCCCGTCTGACAGGCAAAGATTTGAACAGTCGGCATGTCATCAATATCGATAGACTGGCTGTCGTGGTACTGGGGATTCTGTCAATGATTCTGGCTCTAACCGCCAACCGAGTGATATTTTCATTTGTTTTGTACGCCTGGGCCGGCCTTGGGGCAGCCTTCGCGCCGCCTTTAATACTGGGATTGCTTTGGAAAAAGACCACCGGCTCCGGCGCTATCGCCGGAATGATTGTCGGCTTCACAACAGTCGTTATATGGAAAAATATTCCGGCGTTATCCGGCGCGTTATACGAGCTGGTACCGGCGTTCTTCTTGTCGATGGTAGCCGTCTGGCTGGTTAGTCTGTTAACCGGCGGGAAAAAATGAAGCAACGGCGGGGGTGGCACCCGCCGTTGCTTAAAAGCTGGTTGACGAAAGCCCTCTCCTGCGACAAACCGCCTCTTGTTTCAGGGGGACGAGCGTCAACCATTTATTTGGCTAGAACCTGATTGGGTATTCAATCAAATAGCTTATATATTGCCGACTATCTCCTGTGTGGGATTGGCAATTATCTGTCTTTGAAAAAAGAACCGATCAGGCTCGCGCGCAGGTTATATACAAATCAAGTGATCTTTTATTCCGGGAAAAAGCTGTGAATTTCCAAAAACC
>JAAEQD010000047.1 GCA_024231855.1 Candidatus Zixiibacteriota bacterium | reverse complement strand
TTATTGTATAACACGCTCAAACAGTTAGAGCTTTATAAGCGTATAAAAGATCAAAACGGAATCTTTCCGGGCTTTGTTAATTCTGTTGCTTTATTGAATTTAGGATTTGGCTTGACAATTGATGCTATTTATTTGTTTATTATATTCAGTAACATTACATCATTTTGGGGTATTCGATGGTTGTGAATAGAATGGTCCTGGGGGGTCTACTATTAGTTATCGTTTTATTTAGTTTAAACTTAGCATATGCTGAAGAGCCGCCAGATCCATCCGCAGCAGATTCTATGGCTGCTCCACCTCCTGAACCAGAACCTATTGTAGATACCGAGATTAAGGTTCCGCTGGTTGATTTCAAGGATGTTAAGATCCGGGATATCCTTATTGCTCTAGCCAAGTCTCACGGCTTGAACTTCTGGGTTGATCCGGAGATTTCGGCAGTTGGTTCAGTTTATCTTGAGAACGTTAAGTTGGTTGATGCGCTTCAGTTTATAATCGAGCGCTATGATCTCATATATGAAAAAAACGGTAATATCATATCATTCCATCTTAAAAGGCCCGAGGAGAAGATTATCCCGGCTGTCGTTCATTGTGATGACGACCAGTTGACGATCAATGTCAAGAATTTACCGATATCTGATTTTATAGCAGCAATTATAGATAGCTGCGGAAGCAACCTGGTTTTGGATCAGGGCGCAACCGGCAATATCAGCGGCTATATTAAGGATGCTGATTTCGAACAGGGATTGACCGCTGTTCTCGATGCCAACAACCTTCAAATGAGACGCGATGGCGATATATTCTATATTGCGCCATTTGTATCACAGGAGAAGAGGGCAAAACGGGGATTTGGCATTAAGGTTGAAGATGATTTAGTAAATCTGAATGTCGCCGGAGTCGATTTAAGGTCTCTAATTGAAGATTTAGCCGATAAACTGGGAGTTGATATCTTCATCTATGGTGAGATTACCGGGACAGTAACGGCTTCGGTGAAAGACCTGCCATCGGCTAATGCTTTCGATTATATTCTTAAAGGTACTAATTATACTTATCGTACCGATGGTGATATTTATTTCTTCGGCTCGGCTTCAATGGCCGAGGTCAATGAATCTAAGCTTTTAAAGCTTGAACACTTGAAGGCAGAAAGCGTGCTAGGGTTAGTCCCAGCCGCGTTATCCTCAAAAGTCGTATTACAGGTGGTTGTAGACCATAATGGTCTAATGTTGTTTGGACCTTCCGGCTATGTGCGAGAGGTCACAGATTATATAACAGAACTCGATCAGCCGTCGCCGCAAATATTAATCGAGGCATTGGTGATTGATTACACGATTACCGACAGAAGCGAATTCGGTATAAAGATGAACAACTTCGGCTTTGGCGATTCGTTATCTCATGGCAAAACATATTATCCGGAGGTAGATGTTCATGCCGATGGGGATGATTTGAATGATGATATACAGGATTTGGCTGATCGCTTATCTATAAAGAATGTGGGTAAACTACCATCGAGCTTCTTTGTGAGGTTGAATGCCATGGTTCAATCCGGTAATGCGAATGTTCAATCCCGGCCTCAAATCGCTACCTTAAACGGTCATTCAGCTAAAATCGATGTCGGTACCACGCAGTACTATCTTCTTAAAACCGAGACGACTTATGGACTTGGGCAGCAGACTCCCAGTTCTCAAGTATCTGAAAAGTTCCAGACGATTGAAGCATCGATGAGTCTGAGTGTTACGCCCTGGGTCAATTCTACCGGTGAGATAATAGTCGAGGTTCATCCTGAATTCAATACACCACAGGGAGCTTTCGATCCCGATATTCCGCCCACTATCAATCATCGGGTACTTGATTCGACTATCCGTCTTAAAAGCGGTGAGACAATTGTTTTGGGTGGACTGATCCAGACGACCGAGAACGTTACTGAGGATAAGTTTCCCATCCTGGGAGATATTCCCATATTGGGTTATCTGTTTCGCAACAGATCTAAAATCAAGACTAAGTCAGAGTTGGTTATATATTTAACACCTCATGTGTATTATGGTTCGGAGGGGGCAGTCGATGTCTCCAAATATCTTCAGGACTAAATTGCCTGAACTTCTTAAATCGCCATTATCCAAATTGAATTTGTCGGTGATAACCGATTTGTATAAGGGCGTTGATCATCAGTACGTACTTTTTTGGGAGGACAATGTTCCCTCTTTGTATGATCATGTCTCGTATAATGGTTCGAGCCGCTTAATTAGATTAGATGATTCAACCCAGACAAGCAAACTTCCTTATTTGACAACGGTGTTTGTCGCCGGGCCGCAGGTTTTTCAAAGGATATTCAGAATCGATGTAGATAAGGAAGCGGTATCCGAATGGATAATCAACCATCGTCATGAGATCTGGCCGTCAGGTATCGATGATGAAACGCTTGATTTTAGCTACACCCAGCTTCAGAATTCCTCTCATACTGATTTATACTTTTGTTTCATCAATCGAGAAACCATCTCGCTAATTGAGAGCTATTGCGAGATGAAGGGCTTGATTCCGGCCAGGATTCTGCCCAGAGCCAGTCTAATGTTTGATGGGGAAGCCTTTGGACAAGTCAAACGTGATCTGGTTCGCGGGGAACTTATTGAAAAAATCAGCCAGGACAATGGCAGCCGCAGAATTTACGCTCAAAAGAGTGATATTGATTATGTTGATAATCCGGGCTTAAGCAAAGGCGATGAATCCGGCATAGATGAATTAGATATAGCTGAGAGTCTTAAATCATATGATAAAGGTACTGGGCTTGAAGATATAAATCTGTCATCTGAAAGATCAACCGCCCTCCGCTTTTCATTTCTGCATAAGGCATTCAGATATTGTGTATATGCAATGCTATCGATGCTTATTATCCTGGTGACATCCAATATTTATTTATCCGTAAAGGAATCTCAGAGTAGCGGAATTCTGACCGAACTCGAGATATTGAGGGCCAATAGTGAACTATTGGAAAATAAAGTATCAGTGCTTGAAGACGAGCTAACTGTTTATTCTAATCTTTCAGATCGTCATTCCACTTACGGCAAGATAATATCGGGCCTGGCCCAAATGTCGCCGGATAGTTTATGGTACAGATACCTGGAGATATCTGATAATTTGGGTGGCGGATCGACAGTTGCCTTGAAAGGTTATTCGGTCAATAGATCACAGGCGGCGTTGTTAGCTCATGCTCTGGAGAGCCTTGAGGGCGTAACCTCGGTTGATATCGTATCACTTAATCATATAACCGAGAACATACCGGATGATATTCCATTCAAATATCAAAATAACCTCTACCGCTATTCACTGAAACTTGAGGTGAAATATTGAATTATTTGCCCAATATCGATAGAAGATCCCTGGCGATGATCGCGGTACTTGTCGTTTCAATTGTACTGCTTTTGACCGTGACTTTACTGGGCTTGTCTAATATCTATGGACGTTATGCCAGGTTATCCGATGCCGAAAATTATGCTTCGGGCGCTGGAAAGCTTGAGATCAATCAGAAAGCCTTTATGGATCGTTATTTTAATCTTCAGCGTATCAGCAAGGAGCTTAAAGGAGATTCGATATCCGTTTCATACAATTCAAGAGTAGGCTCGGTGCTAGAGAAAATAAAATCGTTTGATTTGGAGCTTAAAGAAATCGAGTACAACAAGGAATCCAATGATGGTGACATCTTTTATCTTCCTGTGAAGTTTGAGTTATCGGGCGGATTTGATAGGTTAATGCAATTTACACATTATATAGAGAATGAAATTCAAGTGATGGGATTTACCGGATTCGAGATGGCGACATCAGGAGCTTCGAGTGCGGATATTGAGATGTCGGCGACGATTAACTTTTACAGGCTTGACCGATGAATGCAAGTAAGTTCAAAAAGATAATATTCGTTGGGCTGCTTGTAGCGTTCGGCGGTATCTGGGCGTATAATCTGACTTTATTTATACCCAAGTCAAAAACTGAATATATGAAGGCAAGCTATGATTTAAAAACCCCGGCCAATAAAACCATTAGAGCTTCGAGTTTTGATTTTGATTGGGGCTATAAACTTGTGGATAACTTACATGATCCCTTTATACCATTCTATAATAAGATAACCAAGCCTGTTGAAACAGAACAACCTATGATTGTGCCGGAGATCGTTATCGACCAACCTTTTAAATACATTGGTCTTATCAAGGGTAAAAATAAAACCTGCGGTATCTTGACAGACAGAGCCGGTAAAACCTATGTTGTGGTAGCCGGCGATACCCTTACCTCGACTAAGATTCTGAAAGTTAAGGAAGATATTTTAAAACTTGAATATCAAGGCAAAGAGTTTGAACTTGAGTTAAATGAATAAACTTAGATCAAAAAACGGTTCGGTGCTGCTTCTGGTGATGGTTGCGTTGCTGTTAATAACCACGCTATATTCGGCGGTTGTGCTCTACGGCAGTTATCACAGGCGTCTGGCTCTACAGGACGTGATGGATACCCAAGCGTTTTATATGGCCGAGTCGGGTATCGAGGCTGCGGTGGCAAAACTAAATCAGGAATCGAATTACGGATTGGCGTTTTCCGGCGAGGTCGATTCGCTCAAAGGATATGAGGTTAATGTCAGGCCGTTCGGCGCTTATTTGCTGTGTGAATCGAAAGGCAAAGCCGGTACTCGTGATAAAACTTTAAGATGCTTAATCGGGGCTGTGCCAGAGGATAAATTCGATAACGCGATCAATCTCGGCGGTCAGGACTATCCTTTAACTTTAGCTGGGCGGACGACAATCATTGGCGATGTATTAGTTAGCCCATCAGGTGTATTACCGGGTAGATTTAAAGGTAAGCGATTCGGAGGGAAAAAGCTCGTGTTTGGCGAGATTAAAAAAAGTCCTAATAACAGGCTGCCGCCATTCGACGATTCCATTATAGAGCAGTTCCAGTCTGAGATTGATCGAATAGCTTTTAGTTCAAGCAGAGAGATCGATAAAACATTTATACTTGATGATGCCAACTGGCCGGAAATTCAGAAGGATTCTTTGATTGAGTTTAATTCAGGTTTGATTATAAGCATCAATGAAAAATCACTGAATATGACAGGCAGACATTTTAAGGTGAATGGCAATCTTGTTATTAATGAGATATCTAGGGTTTATGGTTATGGGATTGTCGAGGTTGAGGGTGAAGTTCAAATTGAGGGCAATTGCTATCTGAAAGACCTGATAATACTGGTTGATAATGATGTTGAAATCAAGGGTGATGCCGTTTACGCGGCCCAGCTTATTGCCAAATCAAAAGTCGAAATCACTGAGAATGCAACGCTGTCTGGCAATGGTGTTGTTGTTTGCCTGGGTGAGATTGCCGATGATGAGAGATGTGTATATTTAAGTGGCTTAAAGCCCTGCCAGGGTTCGATACTTTGCGATCTTGAAAATATTAATGCCAACAAGCCAGGTCATCGAAACATAATGAAAACCGTTGATATATCGCCTGGAAGTAGTTTCTCTGGGGTCATATTCAATACCGGTTACAGCAAGGTGTCAGGTAATATCTCGGGTAATTTATCCACGGGTTCATTTTATATGTACGATTCGCCCACGGTGTTTATAAACTGGCTGGTGGACGCGGCTGTTGAATCGGGAGATAGACTTGAAACTATACCGGCGGTCTTTGCCGGTGGAACAGGTTATGCGAAAATCGGCGGATTGTAAAGGTTATACCCTTCTGGAGGTGATGATCGTCGTGGCCATTCTCGGCGTGGTGCTGATCCCGGTCTCGGTATTCTTCCAGGAGTATGTTTCCCGGTTGTCGTCTGAGGACTTGTTGACCAATCATCAACTTGCTAAAAGCGTAATGGAGAAGGTGTTGGCTTCGAAAGAATATATAGATCGTGAGACGACGATGACTGTGGATAATAAATCATTTTATGTGAACACGATCTGTGAGCAATTCGATAATTTGCTTCTGGTTACTGTCACATCGATGCGAAGTAAAATCGAGGGAAAGCCTGTAATCTTGAAGAGGTATGTTTATCTTGATATTGAATCTTAATAATATTGACGGTTTAACACTGGTAGAACTTTTGGTCTCGCTACTGCTGACCACGATAGTAATCACTATAGTCTTTTTCATCTATCTGACTTCGAGCAAGGCTTATCTTAAATGGGAATCCGAAAGCTCATTTACCGATTGTGCCAGGCTTGTGACCAGGTCGTTAAACAACACGATCACCAATGGCATCAAGGTAATCGAGGCGGAAAGCTCCAGTTTGGCTGTTTTGGAACGCAATCTGAGAAGTAGCAAATTTGAAACAGATAACCTGGGCAGGTTGTATAAAAACAGGGATGCCATTATTCCTGCTGGTTTTACAGTCAGCGATCTTGAGTTCAAATTTGTGATTAAATCAGATAGCAGCGCTGTTGATATTAGGAATATCGATCAGCTTGACACCGATGGCGATTTCAAAATAAACACAGATGAACTGTCGGTTATAGATGGCATTCAATATTCATTTATCCTTGAAAATAAAAAACAGCGGGGGCGTTTTGACGGGCTGGTAATGATGAGAAACTTTTAACAGGAGTTATATATGAGGTATTTTAAGCAAAACAAGGGCTTTACGCTAATCGAGGTGATGATTGTTGTTGTTATCATCGGTATCCTGGTGGGCTTGGCAATTCCGCGGTATACCAGGGCGACAGTTAAAGCAAAGCAGACCGAAGCCAAGCTTATCTTAAAGCAGATCTACACCATGCAGCAGACTTATCGCGAGGAGTACGATTCTTATTGGGTGCCGGGTGAGGACGTTTCCGCTTCTTCGGAAACACCGGACGCGTTTGCCGAGCTTGGTATAGAGCTCATGTCGGAAGCCCGGTACACTTACAGCATATCAGGTACTGATCGGACATTTGCGGCTGTTGCGGTTGCTACCAATCTTGATAACGATGAAACTGAGGATCGCTGGCAAATAGACCAGGATGGAAAGTTAATCGCCCTGTTGGACGACGCCACTAATTAGATGTCAGAAGATGCTTTAAAGAATCTGATTCCTGAGAAGGTCGCCAGGGAGTTACTGGCCGTTCCGCTAAGAGTTGAGGATGGCTCTGTTATATTTTTAGTACCGACAGGATTCAACGGCAATCAGATCGATTCGCTTACTTTGGCAACCGGTAAATGGGTCAAGCTGGAATATGCCGACGAATCTGCCGTGAAGATGAAACTCAATGAGCTGTATGGCACTAAAGCCGGCCCGAAATCATCTTCATCATCATTTAGATACAGAGTCTACTCAAAGAGCGAAAACATCGACATATCAGATTTAAGAAAGCAACTAGACACAGCTCCGGTTGTGAAGCTCGTTGATGAGATGATCTCCTCCGGTATCAAGTGGGGCGCCAGCGATATTCATATCGAACCGGCAGCCAAACAGGTAAGAATTCGTTATCGGCTTGACGGTAAGCTCCAGGAATCCACACCAATTCCGCTTGAAAAGAAGCAGGCGGTTATCTCTCGAATCAAGGTGATGGCCGAGTTGGATATCGCTGAAAGGCGTCGCCCTCAGGATGGCCGGATCAGGGTTGAGGGTGAAGATCGGATAGTCGATATGCGCGTATCTGTGATTCCGACGGATTTCGGTGAGAAGGTTGTTATCAGAATATTGGATAAATCACAGTTAAAGCTTGATCTCGAGTCACTGGGAATGGCTCCTCCGCAGCTTGAAATGTTTAAGGAGAAACTCTCAAAGCCTAATGGCATTATCCTGGTCACCGGCCCAACCGGTTCAGGCAAGACCACCTCATTGTATGCCGCCTTGAATCATATTAAAAGCGGCGAGACCAATATTATAACAATCGAGGATCCAATTGAGTACAACCTCGATGGAATAAACCAATCACAGATCAAGCCGGAGATCGGCTATACATTCGCTAACGCTTTAAGGACATTCCTTCGTCAAGACCCGGATATAATCATGGTCGGCGAAATACGCGACCACGAGACGGCCGAAATCGCGGTTAGGGCATCGCTAACAGGCCATCTGGTGCTATCAACGCTTCATACCAACGATGCCGCATCGGCTATCACCAGGCTTATCAACATGAATGTCGAACCTTATCTGATAGCTTCATCCTTATCGATGGTTGCAGCTCAGCGTCTGGTCAGGCTTCTCTGTCCTGATTGCAAAACTGAATATAACCCATCTGCTATAGAGCTGGAAAAGTTAGGATTAAAAGCGGATTCCAAGCAAATTTTCTATGCTCCTATTGGTTGTGATAAGTGTTTAGGCACCGGCTATTTAGGCAGGTCTGGGGTATACGAAATATTGCCAATTAATGATGAGATATCATCGTTGATATTGAATAACGCGCCTTTGAATGAGTACAGAACTTTAATTCATACAACGAGTTACGGATTACTTAAAGCTAATGCAATCGAGCTTTTGCGATCAGGTCAAACCTCCTTCGTTGAAATCTCGACCTTATAACTAATTATCTGTAATACAATTATAAAATAGTTAAGAAATTTGTAAAAAATATATTGACAGATAAGTATATCCTTTTGTATTATTTAATCCAGTTAGGCAAATAGACCAATAAATGTAATAAGCCTAGTAAATAGCTACGGTCGCTACAATAAATATTTTATAAAGATTAAAAACTGAAGATCTACTTTTTTGGGGGGCGCAGGAGGAGAAGATGTCCAAGTCGCAATTTCTCAAATTTTGTGCGCCAATATTAATATTATTGGTTTTGTTTGTTCATTATGATGGCTTATGTTTGGAAGCTGATTTTTCATCGGCTGGCTATCAAGGTTTGAATATTGGCGGTGAAGAGGCTCCCAATCCTTTTCAATCGGATGGAGTTTCATCCGATGATGTGAATACATTCACCGGCAATGTTGAGCACGGCTTGAATTTAGTATCTTTCCCTGGTCCGAATGGTTTTGACTTAGAACTCGGGATAGAATATAGCAGCGAAATAGAAGATATGGTATATCAAAACAATGATAAGGTTCAATCATCCTGGGCAGGCGTCGGTTGGAGCCTGGAAATGCCATCGATAATCGCTGATTTAAATGGTACGGTTGATTTTATTGATGATAATTATTTTTATAATTCTCCCGGTAAGGGAATGATAGCGTTAATTCCGGTCGTGACAGATCCTGAACATGAAGAATATATGCTGGAAAATTTCCGTGCCTGGAAAATTAAGCGCGTATTCGGTCAAATAGAGGATAATGTTCAATATGTAATCGGCTGGGAAATAACCAGAGAAGATGGCTCGGTGTTGTTATTTGGAGATTATATCGATCCGAATATTCCATCAACTGAAGGACTCAATTTTGATGCTACAAGAGTATCTCTGGGTTTAGGAAATAGTATTTTAACAATAAAGGGTGGCGTATATCATCCGAGTATTTCAGAGGTTCGACATGTTGCCTATCAATGGGATTTAAAAACCGTTAAAAGTGTAAATCGTCTAAATAATATTACCATATGCTACGAGCAACAAACCAAGTCAGGATATTATGATACCGAAGATAGGTATTTTACGAGATGCTCTCACCCAGATACTATAATCGATGCGATAGGCAGAACAGTTGTTTTTTATACGGACTCCCGCCAACCGGGAGAATACTATAACAAAATGCCTCATTCGAATTTTGCTCGACATGATTCTGTTTATCTCGATAGCGTTGTGATGTTTGGCTGTGATGGTGATTGGTTGGGCAAGTATGATTTTAGCTATACTTTTTCGAATGTTGATGATGATTATCCTTATGATTTAAAGCGCTATTTGACCGAAATCTCTTATTATGCTTATAATGACAGCACAATTCCCAGTATGAAATTCGATTATTATTTAAATCCGGGTGGCGCGACGCCCTATTTTGGCGCTCTCAAATCAATCAGGTATCCGGGCGGCTCTAAAGTGGAGTATGGATACGAACAGGAAACGCTCGAATATGCCAAGATCGATACAAATGTGACTAATTTAAGCGATGAGGATGATCCGATTTTAAGAACCAGATCTTCTGAGCATTTTATATTGAAAGAGGGTAGTAATATCAATCAGCTGCTTGTTTATTACTGGGATGGTTTTTGGCGTAAAGCTGTCTTTGATGATGTTGATGCTTCCTCATGGGCTAGTGCCGGAAATTCATTCGTATTTGGTTCTACTGATATGGAGAATGATACGATATATTTATATGAACTAAGAAAAGGTGAATTGAAGAATATTAACAAATTTAAATGCCCAACTTCAGATTCTCAAACTAGAATAAAGACGAAATTGCGTGCTGGCCGAGATTGCTATTTTGTTCATGTATTTTCTCCCACTACTCTTTATAGAGCCGGTCCCCATAATTCACATTTTTTAATAAAACATAATGGAACATGGATAAAAGAATCAAATCATGGCTTCGATCAATGTATTGATTTACCAATAGACGGTGAACCGTTTTTTACCATATTAGCGGGAAAAGATTATTTTGTTATGCAAGGTTATTATGATGGTCTGGTAGCTGATTTAGATTATGAACAACAGTCAAGATTTATTATTGCATGGAAATGGAATGGTGTTCCCGGTTCGGGTGGAGTAGTGCAGGTATTGGATTCAGGAAGTAAAAACCAGGATATGAAATTTAGGTGGATTGGCTCTGATGATTACTTTGTTATAGCTAAGGGGGTCCATGATAATGATGCGGGTGAGCACGACCCTTATCCTTTAGGTGATTGGAGGAGTAATTGGACTCAATTCATAAACTTATATCTATGGGATCCTGTTGCCAATCACTGGAATATATCTCAAGTTGGCTGGATTGCAGATTTTATGAGAGAAGGCGGTTATACGCAATTTCATGCTGGCTGGGGCGAGATTTGGCTTACAGCTCAGAAAGACTTTTTTGCCTATGCTGTAACAAACAGGCCATGGAATTCAAACCATGTGGACGGAACATTTTGCAAAATAGTTAATATATATCGCAATCAAAATCCTTGTTATAAAAGAATAACCGCAATCAATGAAGTTGATGACGGCTATAACCTCAATGTGACATCCGGGCCAGATTATGTTGCCATAGTAGATAGTCACAGCGATGATCTTATTATACAAGAGTGGACAGGTTCCGAATGGAGCTCCACAGAAATCGATTTGACTATCAGTAATGGCCTCAGTCATCTTGATGTTATTCTTATGTGGTCTTTCGGCGATTATTTTGTCTATGGAATCCCGGAAGAAGATGGAAGCCTCAGATATAATATGTTTGCTGGCTATGAAAAAAATATTGGCAATGAAGATTCCGATTGGAATTACAAATACATATACAAATGCAATTATCCGTATCCGGGCGAGGATGATAATTTATGGTTCGAATTTAATGGGAGCTATAATCAATACGCTTATTATTCTTGTGCTGGTTCAACAAGTGAGCGACATAGAAGCCGATGGGGATATGGTCGACCGATTAAGGGATATGAAGCCGATGATCCTTGGGCTGAGTACGATGACGATGAAAATCCTGATATATACTATTCTAATTTTTATATTGGAGCCCCCACCACGGATATTTACGCCTACAACTATTCCAACGAAAAATATTACTGTACAAGTTTTAGAGAGTTTGTAGATGATGATCTTGTAGAAGCAACCGCCTATGATTCATTAAGAAGAAATTACAAGTTTGATTTCGCCAACGAGGATTTTTATAGTAATGTCTTCGATTATCCCTGCGTTTCAAAGACCGTATATTCAATTGATGATGACGATATAACCGGTACGACCTGGAATTATCATTACTATGATGGTACAACCGATGCCAGCACTCAGCGGGCGAAATATCACAAGAGCGTGGTAGACTTACCCGGCGATAACGGCTCTATAGAGAGGTATTATTATTGCGGGTTATCATCGACAGTGTTTACCGATAATCCGGAATTCCCGGATCTTACCGATGAAGATTTGGGTTATGGCCTTCTTTTAAACGGTGTTCCGTATAAGACTTACATTATAGATGCCGGCGATGATATTATTGATTCAACGATTAACTTTTACAGTTGCAGTGTCCCGGCACATATTGATTCAACCGATTATCCGACTATCACTCAAACCTACTTAAATTCTACATATTCATGGGCCGATAAATTAGATATCTGGACGAGATTTGAATACAATAGTATCAATGGCCAGGTTAGTAAAACGAAACAGTTCTACCAACCGAGTTATAGTAAGTTAAAAACGACGGAAATTACTTTTGCTTTTGAAGCTGACGGCGTGGTATATGATTCTATGGAAGCTCGAAACATGCTTGTACAGCATTATCAGACTGATGTAAATGATGAGAATATCGCAACTCCAAGCAGCGTTACCCTACGTAGTACCAAAGTTGAGTGGGCTGAGTATTTAACTCCTGTTCGATGTTTTTATCCCTCCGAGCAATATGGCTGGTTGGATAATGAATGGGCTCTGCAAAATGAAATTATCGAATATGATCATTTGGGCAATGTGATAAACGAAGTAGATGCTTTAGGCGTACAGACAATACATCATTATGATGATGGGGGTATTTTCAACACCGCCGCTTTCGTGAATGCTGATCCTTTATTTGTGATGTATCCGCCATTAGTGAATTATTGCGCCGGTGATGGCGATATGCTTCATGGCGACATATATACATCAGATGGTATAACGGTTATTTGGGATGAGAATCCAGGTAAAATGCCTGACGGAAACTCCTGGGAAGATGAATATGGCTATGAAGATCCTCGCGAAGATGGTATTCTCATTAGCGGTAATGCCGGTGATTCTATTAGAGTTTGCCATCCCGATGCCGAACCAATGCCCTTTGAAGGTGATTACATATTGAGATTTGACTATAGAATTAAAAGTGGAGGGATCAACGCTGTTGTCGGCATTTATGAGATTGATCAGCCCATTAATTGGCATTCATCATCTGCAGACGAAGACGGTCGATGGCATGTGGAATTCCTGGAGGGCACCTGGGAATTCGGCTCCCAGGATGATGAGCTATGCATAACTATAATCTGCGATGAAGATAACACGTTATACTTAATTGATAACATAGCATTCTATCCTGTCGATAGCAGGGCAGCAACTAAAAAGATCAATTATGATAAGGGCAAAATGATAGCTGAGACTGATGATAATGGCTTCTCGACCAGGTTTGTCTATGATCTTTATAACCAGCCGATGACATTGACAGATAAATATCGCCAAAATGTTAATTCCAATGATATGTTCTATATGTTTGAATCTGAATCGATAGAAAATTTCGAGGATTTTGAAGATTATCCTAATTTTGCTTTATCCACGACTTATCCGAACAGAAATCTGTTAATTAATAGCGGCTTTGAATATGGCAAATTTGGCTGGAAAGTGATTCCAAGAGATGAGTATTTTCGTACTGAATTATACCATGACCTGGATAATTGCAGACTATGTGATAATCCGGCTATGGGAGCAAAGGTATTGATCATTGATCCTCCATCTAAATATGCTGATGGGCTATATAGTATTTCTCAAAAGACAAGAACCGGGATTATATATGGCGATACAGATTATACGCTTAGCGTAAATGCCTGGGATCCCAATGGTATTACTACTTCTCAAGTAATTTTATGCGTAGATTGGTTCAATCAAATAGGCGCTCAATGCGGCGCAAATGAAGAAATAATCACGCTGGCTGACGATCCTGCTCTTTGTACTGAGTGTCAGCATACATTTACATCTCCTCCCGATGCTGTTACCGCGGAAGTTAGTATTAAAATTGTTTCTTTAAACAAGTATTATCTAGACGCATATTACTTCGATCAAGTCGAGTTTATAAGAAGTTCAGAGTATGTACCTAGTCTGGTCGAAATCTCTTACAATGATGGTCAGGGCAAGAATATGCAAAACGTGAGTACTTATAACATTATTGAGGCCCCGGATTTCGTGAGCGCTATTTCATATGATGAATTTTTCAGAGTCCACAAGGAGTACAAGCCGTATGAAGCCGTGCAGCTGGGTCATCGTTATAATCCGGAATATGTTGACAGTGTAAATGAATACTACGACGATGATGATGATTATATTCCTGATTGCGGTGGAGTAGCTTATACAAGGTATCATTATATGAATGATCCTAAGGGTAGGGTCGATTTTGTCTATGTACCCGGCGCCGATTTTACTGAAAAATCTTCCGCTTTTAGTTATGGTACCAATACAGCCCCGATAAATGGCTATGGGACCAATGATTTGCATAGAAATGTCACGATCGATCCGGATGGTTTGATAGCGGTCGAGTATACAAACATATTTGGTCAAACAATTGAAACCACAGTCGATTCGATCCCGGGAGGTTTGAACCTAACCACAAGATATGATGCCAATATAGTAGGAGATGTCACCAGCGTCACGCCCCCTTTAGCCAGTAAGCTTGAAGATCAGAGCGATCCTAACTACGGTGACCTTGAAATCGTTAAAACTTTTGATTCGTTCGGAAGGATTCTGACCGATGCCAGTAGCGATTATGGTCAGAACACATTTATATATGATGCTAAAGGTCAGTTGCGTTTCAGCCAAAATAGCGAGCAAAGCCCGGATAGGTGGACTGAAACCGTTTACGATGTGTTTGGTAGGGTTAGCATGCAAGGCGAGATTACCCCACAGGACAACCCACCTCTACCTGAAACTGTTTATCTATCCTGGCTGGAAATCGGAGAAGTATTACGTTATCAATATGACTCATACGGTGTTTCACTTTATGAGGATCCAAGAAAACTCGAAACTCCAACGATTGCCGGATTCCGACTTGATACTCTTCGTGTAAGAGGCAGCTTATTAGTATCGGATAATGGCGACGACAACTCTGAAACCGACGCGAAGAAATGCTTTACATATGGCAATAGCGGCGAACTTCTTTGTGAGGCTACCTTCATCGAGGGTCTGGATGAGGTTTGTAAAGAGGTATATTCGGACTATGATATGTCCTATCAAAAAATACAACAGGAATACCCCGAGGATGTCGCGGGTGAAACACCTCTGTTGGTCTTGAAGTATAACTATGATGAAAGAGCCAGGTTGGCGACTATTGATAGATACCTGGAAGGTCAAGCCGATGAGAGATTGGCGGAATATGAATACTTTATTGATGGCGCGGTAAAAAAATGTGTATTAGGTGATGGTTTACAGAAGATTGATTACTATTATAACGCGCCTGGCTGGCTGGCCGAGATTAATGGGACCGATTACGTTGATGGTAAATTAACGCCGGACGCTAACGATAAATTCTGTATGAGATTAGGATATCATCTCAGAGAGGAAATCGCTTTGCAGGATAATCCTTCGGGAAGCTTCCCGCTTAAGTTCAATGGCACTCCGAGTTGGGCTGTCTACCATTACTATACCTCTGGAGGTGAAGAATATTTTGGAAATACATTCTACTACGATGAAATTAATCGTTTGACTGAAGCAAAATTCGCGTTCAAGGGTAGTATGGACAACTGGTATTTCAATACCCTCAAAGATGGCATTCAATTCGATTACGATGAAAATTCCAATATTGAGACACAGGTAAGACATTTCACCGATGATGAAAACTATACCACAATGACTTACAACTACTCCAATTCGCCCTATTCGAATAAGCTTGACTATATTAATCCGGACCAATCACCTGGCAATTACGATTATGACGCTCTGGGCAACTGCACTCAGGATAACTATCGGGGCAACTCGGTGTATTCCTATAACTGGCGCAATTTAATGAGTAGCTCCCATTGGGACGGCATCTTTGAAAATGAGCTCTCTTACCTCGATTTTACATATGAACCGGCGGGCAAGAGAGTGAAAAAAGCTTCTAGTGATCTTGAATGCGATGTTGATCATTTAAGTCTTGTTGAGTCGGGGCCTTATGATCTGTGCACCCATGATGATGATTGCGCAAGCTTGGAGTGTTGCCCATTTTTACCGGGTGATATGGACGGTGATGGTTCTCTCATTGGCAGTGATCTTACCAGATTTGTCCTTTACTTTAGGGGAATGTACTCATTACCTGATACAGCAATGAGAATGGATTTGAATTGTGATGGCTTAATAATTGGGGGTGATATTACTAAATTGGTCAATTATTTCAAGGATGGACACGGATTAAGTTGCTGCTTCTGGCTTGAACCGGATACTACATCAACTTTTTATATCCATGATGCGGGGAAAGAAGCTACCGAGTTTTACAAAGGCGGCGAGTCGGTTGATAATGTCTGCTATGTTTATGGCCCGAATGGGCGGATAGCCTCGTTTAATAACGGCGAAGGGCCCAATTATTATCTCACCGATCATCTTGGCACCACGCGGATGGTTATAGATAATAACGGCGATCCGGTTGCCGATCTGCATTACCTGCCCTCAGGTGACGCCAGTCCCAATTATATAGATCATTCCATTCCCGATGTAGCTTACAAGTTTACCGGTAAGGAGTTGGATGATGAAGGGGTAGATAAAATAGACGGTTTTAATCTTTACTACTTCGGGGCAAGGTACTATGATCCTCTCTCCTGCCAATGGAAGCAGGTTGACCCTGCCAGGCAGTTTCCTTCTCCTTATAGCTATGTTGGCGGAAATCTAATGCGTATGAAGGATGAAGATGGTAGTTCTGCAATAGATTACAATTGGATTTTAAAAACATATTTTGAAGATATTAGCGGCATTTCTAACTTTCAGATGGATCAACCTAATTTTAATATACCTTCTGGAGCAATGTCCTCTCTAATGGATAATCAAATTTCGAATGCTGGATCTGCAAATAATTACCCATCAACCTTCAAAAGAATGATGTTCGGCCTTGCCCCGGCATGGCTTTTTGAATTAGGACCGGAAGTATATACTTTCGGCCCAAACTCAGATATGACATCGGATGTTAGGGATATACAAGGACTTGACGCAATGCGATCAAAGTTTTATGAAATTAATACTGTTGCACTTCTTACCGGTGAGCCGCTAACCGGACTAACAAGGTTTTACAATATAGACACTCCGGAAAAGTACGTCAATTCAACTAGAACTCCCACGGAATTTTTCTTAGGCTCATATTATTCTTCTATTATTCCAAGTTGGGATAACAAAAGCTATGAAGTATTGATATACAATCGAACCAGTATGGTGTCGCTTTTAAGGTCTTGTCAATTTGGAGGAGAAAAAGCAGGAGAATTTTTTGGCCTTAAAGGTGTAGGTCAGCTGTTTAATCCTGAACATTATATGTCTTATTACGATCGAGGAAGTTTGTTTGGCGGTAATATGTATCAGCTTTTTCATTGGGAGGAGCCAATTGAGTGGAGCCCGCCATTTCAACTTGATGGTTTTGATTGGTCCAGGTAGAGTGAAATAGATTAGATAAGGAGCCAATAGTTAAGTGAAAAAATTCGTCATTGTTTCGATATTTGCCTTGTTAACATTGTTGCATTGTGATTTAAGGAAGGTAGAAAGGTCGGAAATGGTAGGAAAGTATTTGGCAAATCACGAAGAAGGTGTTGATTCGCTTATACTTGAAGAAACAGGGATATTTCGATTGTATTTCCATCCATATAATGATTCACTGTCATATGAAGACACAGGAAAATGGTCAGTATGGGATGAGAAATACGGCCAATCTATCCTTTTTGAAGATGTTGGAATTAGCTATTACCTTGAACCGCTAAATTATCCCTGTCATACATTACTGGAGGGATTTGGAAAGAGGGCAGTGGCTTTGCCAATACAAGCATATAACGATAAGGCAGATATTGTAATTGTAATTAATAGTGATTGCGGTAAATATTATAGAAAACAATAACGGTGTTTGATGCAACAGTAGTTAATTCTACATCTATCGAATGTCAATAGGCAAGGAGATTTGATGGCGGAGGAGTATCCTGACGGCACGCGCCTAAAAGATATTGCGTTTTCTGCAGTATTTATTATATTTATTTAAAGGTTTTACTATGCGGTTTTGCATTCTAGTTATTTCAATTATCTTATTCCTGGCATCGGTGCTATATGCCCAACCTTACCCATTCGTGCGCGCAAATCAACACGACATATTGCCTGTTACCGCTCATATCCCCGACACGAATTTCACCTTGATGAGCTATGCTCTTCCCAATAATCCAAAATGCGAGCTTATTTATGACGACCATCTCTACCTCGGCGCCGGAACAACACTGCGGATTTATGAACTTGGCGAAGATGGTATACCAGTACTTACGGGGCAGGCAATTACCCGTGGATTAATTCACGAATTAGAGCACGATGGACAATACCTGTACATTGCCAACTCACAGAGCGGAATCGCTATATACGAAGGAGATAATTTTGAAAATCCATCGGAGTTAAGCCGCTATCAAACCGAATACGCGGCGCTGAGGATTTGCGTGTCCGGTGATTCTCTCTATTATATTGCCTATCAGGGCATGGGTATACTAAATATCCAGGACAGAACCAATCCGGTATTGGAACGCGAAGTACAACAGGATTCTATTGGATTTAATGATGCTTATTATCAGAATGACATATACATACTCGATAATTACTTGTTATCGCTGATTACCCATCGGAATCCATCTCCCAAAAAATACCTCGGTATATTTGACCTGAATTCACCCGACTCTATTCCTTGCCTTGTTGATAGTATTTACATTTCAAATATCACCCAAATCGGGCATTTCAAGCTAATTGATGACATTATATATATGTGCACCATGGACAGTCTGGCAATCTATCGGTTTAATCCGGCTCCGCATCCCGAGCATTTAAGTACTGTACCGCATGATGGTGGATATTCAGGATTCGATGTGGAATATATCGACGAATCAAGGATTGGCTTTTGGGGCGGCTGCAATCAATACCCGGATGGGGATAGTGCTTATACAGAAATCTACGAAATACTGCTCGATGATCTTAGTAATCCCCAAATACTTGACACCTCGTTTATCGTTCCCCACGCCGGTTATCTCGATCTTATTCAGCATAATGGTTATTCTTACGGTATTGGTTATCATGGCTGGTATTATGATGGCTTTAACCCCGGCTTGTATGTACACAAATGGGGCGATGGTGCCGGAGGCGAATTAATTCATCATGAAATGCAATATTCATTCTGTAATTCAGTTGCCGCCAAGGATGATGTAGCCTACGCCGGTACATATTGGGAGAATTTGACTATTCTCGACATGCTTGATAAGACCAATCCTCAAGTTGTCGGCGAAATACCGGGATTTACCTATGTTGTTCAGATGAAAATAATTGATGATAAATTGTACATCCTGACGCCGTCTAAACTCACGATATTCGATATATCAGAACCTTTTTCGCCGGTCGAGCTTGGCAGGCTTTACTTACGGGCTAGCGGGAATGGTATAAACTTCCATATTCATGATAACCTTGTTTATATAAACTATTGGTGGATCTCACCCCAGATGTATGGATGTCTCCTTATTGCCGATATTTCTGATCCGTCGAATATGACCGTTTACCATGATACGGATCTTTATGGTTCGCCCAATCCATCGCATCTAAATTATCCGAATCTTTTCCTGTTGAGCTACCACGGCTCTATGAAGATCTACGATGTTTCGGATTCGACAAATCCAACACTTTATTGTGTTGAGGATATGAATTTGGGTTCGGGCGCCTGTTACTCGCGGGATACTCTTCTTTATATGTTTGGTGCTTGTTATCAGCTCTGGGACATATCAGATCTCCGCTATCCCGATATAACTGGTCATTGGGAAATCAGCAGCAGATATGATGATGTTCAGTTTTATGATGGTAAGCTTTTTATGGCCGATTTTACTACCGGATTCGATGTATTAGTATGGGATATTGACGCGAGCCCCTTAGAACCTTATCATGTCGGCTATTTTAGCAGGTTTGTTAATGGCTTCATGTCAATCGATCTGCCGTATGTTTATGTGCCCGGTGGAGAGTATGGCTTGATAACGATTCGGTTCGATGATCCAACCGGCATAAAAGATGATAAGCCTCCTCTACCCGAAGGAACAGAATTATTGACAGCTTATCCCAATCCATTCAATAGCACCATCAACTTTAGTATTAATATTGGATCTTCTGATATTGGCGAATTAAAAATTTATAATGTGGCAGGTAGGCTAGTTAAGTCTATTGATATACCGGATAAAAAAATGTTATCGCCTGTAACCTGGGATGGTACTAATGCTGATGGTGTTGATGTAAGTACGGGTGTTTACTTTGCCAAATATGAAGACGTTAATTGCTCTCAAACCCAAAAAATAATATTACTTAAATAGTAGTAAAATTAAAAGGAGATAATGATGAATAAGTTGATGATGACCGCAGTATGTGTAATTATTATGCTAAATGCCGCTAATGCCGGTAATAATCGATGTTCCTTTGGTGGCTTTGAGGAATTAGGAATTAATCAATTTGCTATAGATATTTCCATAAACAATCATGATACGCTGGCTGGTTTCCAAATTCCATTTTCATTTGAAGATGAAGAGATAGATATGACATGCGATTCAATTAGCTTTATAGAAAGCCGCTGTGGAAATTTCGATATGCTTGATGGTCAAATCAATAACGAAAATAAATCGATATTAATTATGGGTATCTATCAAGTAAATCCAGCTGTTGAACAGGATCCGTTGTCACCGGGACATGGATTAGTTGCCAAAGCCTATTTTACTGTAAACAATCCAGACGAAATACACGGTCATTTAAAGAAACAAGTTAGATTTTTCAAGAAAAAATTCAAAGCAAGTGGAAATAACGCTGAACTGGGCTTCGCCTTTTGGACACCTGATGGTGAACCGGTCGATGGCATATATGAAAATAATGTAATCGATATCGATGAAGAATGAGCTCTAGCCGCTCAATCTTTAATTAAAATATTATAATTGAAAGCATGGCCAGAGAAGCGAACTTTTTATATAGCCTATACTTTTATAAATTGGTTTTGCCTAAACAATCCCATGGTTGGATTGTTGATTACTATATACACAACCCGCTTTGAACCCACGACCTTTTCAGCATTTTCACTATTCTACAATTGAATTTTGAGTTAATCGTATTCGGTTTGCGAATCAAATGCGAAAACTACCGGAGCTACCAAATCACCCTAATCCAATAACTATCTTAAGGTTCCAGTCTTGAGCGAAGTGTTGGTTTCGACTAATTTCGGTTTTCCGGTAAGCGGCAGCCCTGAATAATGTCTTCTTTTCCTGTACGTATCGGGGCGCCGCTATTTGGCTTTCAACGAGTTATAAAGGTTTATAGATTGAGCAGCAATGTCCGGGCAAAACCAAGCTGTATAAGTGTTCATGAAATGAATCTACTAACTTACCATCCGCACTATTGCGGCAGTTAATTTCCAGCATTATCCAACGGTCCGAGAATTACTCCATCGCCACGCTTCGTCATCGACTTCAGAATAATATTCAAACTCGGCGAATATTTCGTGGAGTATTAATATCCAACAACTCCTATCGAATAACAGCGTTAAATGCTATTATTAGATACCTGAAATTCAGATCAGCTGTCGTGAAATGGATTGTCATAGCTTAATATCCTAAGGATTTTACGTATATTTGTATACGTAAGGTATGGTGCATATTTGTCTTATTGACAAAATAATGCCTCCGAGTATTTTATAGCAAAATATTAATCCGAAGATATTTGGCTATTCGGCTTTTCATCCTAAGAGATTGTGTAAATGTTAATAAGCGACAAATATGTCGTTGGTGGTGGTTTTAAACTACTTTTATGTAGTATGTCAATCAGATAGCAGCCCTAACAATCGTCCATGGGCGCCGTCGAGTTTACTCGTCAGTGTGGGTGCGCTTCTCATTACGGCCTACGCGCTAAAATTAAAAGGAGGAGAGAATTATGTCGCGAAAAGAAGATGTTAAGCTGTCAAAACCCGAAATTCATCAAATGGAAAAAACTCGTAAAACATTATTGGCCAATTTGTCCGCCAATTTGGATATTTCTATCCAGGAAAATACTTATTGGGAGGAAGTCACGTGTGTTGGATTTAATCCTCAAATGGTCCAGCTTGAAGCAGTGGTCAGCGTAAAACGTGAAACCGGCTACAGCGGTGGGTTATGTTCGGATGGCTCCACGGAATACGTACGATTCTTCGTGGATTGGGATGATGGCGCCGGCTTTCAAGATGTAGGACTTACCAGTTTCAAAGTATACGACATATCTGAAGCCCCTACAGGCCCTCAGCACCCCTTAAAATACATGGTCTATATGCCTCTTGATGATTATAAACATCGAAAATGTTGTGGTACTGCTGTTATGCCAAAAATACGGGCGGTTCTCTCCTGGAACCAGATGCCCTCTCTAGATCCCAATGCCACCCCACATTATGGAAACACGATAGACGCTCTTATACAGATTGAACCTAAAAATTCTATGGAGTGCCTGTTTAAAGCGGGTTATCTCGAAAAGAAGTCGGATTTGCTGGAAATTATTGATTTTGACGCAGCCATCCCGACTCTTAAACCCAAGCCGGTGCCGTGGAGCAAGCTTGTAGCTGGCTATAGAAAAGCCGATGTCCCCGACCATCGTTTGGTTTATGACGCGGTATATCCGATGATAAAAGGAGGCAAAGAGTTATCTCTCACATCGGCACAAATGGATATCTCGCTTATAGAAAAGTTCAAAGTTAATATGGGCGAAATTACCGATATCCTTCTAGAGAAAAAAGCCAATACTACATACGAGGAAATCGTCTGCGCGGGGCTTAATACAGCCAGTGACATTCTGGGCGCGGTAATACATGTCAAGAAGTCAACCGGATACAGTGGTAACCTTTGCCAAACCGGTTCAAAGGAATATGTAGCCTTCTGGGCTGATTGGGACAACAATGGCACTTTCGACTCATATCTCGGAACATCCAGCGTTGAAGTGTTTGATATTGCCCGGAAAACTTCCGAGGGCTTGTATTATAGCGTCATGCTTCCGGCCAATTTCTCAAAACGCCTCAAGAATTGTAAAAATCCCAATATCGTCAGGATCCGTGCCGTTTTATCATGGGCAGTACCCCCTTCAACCACTGATCCTAACGACCTCAATTACTGGGGCAACAGTCTTGATATTGTAGTCCAGATTCGTCCCGGGAGAGTAAGCACTGAACTTATGGATCTCATCTATGATGTTGGTAATGTTCCTATTGATAATATAAGTTCGATTACATATCTGGCAAACCCATCATCGGGTGTACTTAATCCTTTAAACTGCAATCAGCCCGCCATGGATCGTCCTTTCGGAGGTATGGTGAGAATCGGAGGACGCATCTATAATACGGGCTCTCCGGGAACGGTACGCTACAAAGTTGAGTACACTCCCCATGGATTAGGCAACTGGCTGCCGGTATCAAACTCGGTGACTTTTCAACTTATGCATCCAAACCCCTTTGATCCCAAGTACCCCAAAGAAATCAAAACGGAGGCCAGCCCGGATGGTTGGATACCCTTTGATGAAGATCCAACAGCGACACCGCCAATCCTGGAAAGAACCAACCTGCTGGCTAAGTGGGCTACCGGATCGCTGGGGGGAACTTATGACCTCAGGCTGGCATACACTAAAGATTACCCGCTTACTCTTTCCAGTGTTATCCATTACTCCGATGTGGTTACCATTATACTTGACAACACTAACTATACAGTAAATCCCGGAATAGGTGGCGTGGTTAATACTGCCTACGATCTCGACCTGGTAATAGATGGAGGCGACTGCCACAGTTACAGCCAGGGAGATACTATACCGGGACATCTTAGGGCATTGGACAAGTATTTCTGGAAGTGGAGACTGGAACTTCAACCAACTACTCACACCCACGGAACTCAAGCCAGTCCTCGATGCCGTAGTTATGGCTCACTGGTAGATCAGGGTGACGCGAACGCGCCATGGTCCCTAGATACGACAAACCTGGATAAATGCGGTTATACCATTACCTTATGGGCTTACGACAGGACTATTGTTAATAGCAATGGAGCTATTGTTCATTGGAATAAGGACGCTGTTGGTTTTTCAGTGGTGTAGTAGGAGTGTGAAGATAGAAAAACCATCAATTAAAACATTCGCCTAGCATGGGGCTGCGGTTGATGCCGAGGAGCGCGCGGGCCTGTACCCGCGGCGGACGATCTAGTCGATCGACAAAAGGTCGGCGGCTCGAATCGTAGTATCTTAGAATAGGCGGAGTCTGGGTATATCAATACTAAGGCTAAAACTGGACCGATTTATGGGAGGGACAGGTTCATTTTTTAGCCTTAGTTTTTTACCCGGCAAATAGCCGCTCCTGACGAAACCGCGATTCGCGAATCCGATCAGGTGCTTGTCTGTATAAGATTAATATCCGATTCTAACGTTTGGTATTTCCGCGCTTATGACCATCCAAAACCTACCTTGCCAAGAAGGCATTTGAATTCAGAGACTGTTTAACTTAAAATTATCAAAGCGATCTCTTAATCTTTTACCGGGTCTCTCAAAAGATTCTAACGGTGTACTGGAAACGCAAACATGCTGCGTGAAATAAATGGCGTCTTAAATTACGCGATCATTTACACATTGAGTAAGGTAATATTTATGTTGTTGGCGTTTTAGTTTTGTCGGCGAAAGGAGATTCCACTCCGAAACGGGATTCTACTGGGATTGTGCTATATCTGGAGTATGAACATGGGCGCCCGAAAAGCTCGTCGCCGTCATTGGACCGCTCACGTTGTCACAAGCGGTCTGTTTAGCCGCCGCTCTCGGAGCGGCCCTAATACTGATAATTGTCCGTCATCCCGGGGCGATAGGACTATCTAATTGGCCTGGTCTCAACAGATTCACAAAAACGAAGTCCGGTAAATCATAACCATCGTGTCTGGGATTCCAATCCCGGCGCCGCTAATAATCCAACATCGACTTACCAGGTTTTTATAACAAAAGGTTCTGAGTATACTACATTGTAATAATGCAATAAAGCTGCTCGAGTAATATGCCTATATATATCCCCGGAATTTGTGCTTCTAAATCTAAAATACTGCTTGTCAGAATTCATTTGAAAAGGTACAATTATCAAGTACATGATTCTAGGTATCGGTGTTGTAGCTGTTTATCGGCTTTCGTGGACAGCTTGAGAAATACAGGACATTTTAAAACAAGGAGAGATAAAAATGGGTGACAAGGGAAAAAAAGATAAGGGCAAAAGGGAAACACAGAAAAAAGCCCAGCGCAGTCCGAAAGAAAAACGCAAATTAAAACAAGAGAAGAAGAGTAAATAGATATCCGGCGGTTTCCGGTGATCCAAAATCAGGCAGGGATATCCTGAAAGGTTAAATCGGCCCAATCGCTCGTTGCGGCGTAGACTCCACTTTGGCTACTTGAACGCGAACAACGCGCTTTGGAAAACGCGTGTTGAGTAAACAGCTTGCTCCAATGTGTAAAACCTGCCTTCAACAAGGTCGGACTTAGCCCAGAACTCTCTTGCTTGTTCTTCTGACCAGAAGAATACCGACTTACGTCAGAAGTTATCGATGATACTTGGATCAGGCCAATTCGGTAAATCCAGGGGTGGCACAAAAACTAACGGGGCGATCCCGCCCTCCAATATACTTATATTCAAATCACTATCGATTTCCATGACAATTGATCGACCGGTATGAGCGCATTGGGTATTGACTTGAGCCGACAACCGGGTATTTCTCAAGCGCCCTTGCACGAAAGGCGTGGCAATCGTATCGACCGCTCAGGCGGCATAGGTTTGTTCGCCGGACTCGAATGTGAAATGATGAGGAGTAGTCTCGCAGGTTACGGGATACGCCCAGCTAACGTCACCGGAATTGTTCCTGAACAGGAACACAAGATTCTTTTCAAGATCATCGAGTATTTCATTTACTCGTTCCAATGACAATTTCAACTCTTGAGCAATAAATTTGGGTGAAAGAGGTTGTCCCGCGTTTGGAATTTCCCGGACCACGAAGTTACGAACGAGACTATGGTCATCGGACATAAAACTCAATAGAGCCGCGACGGCCGACGGAGCATGAGACAGACTCTGTTCCCATTCGTGTCGCGGTAATTCCACGATCCGGCGTTCTTGACCGATCAGTATTTTTTCAGTAATAAAGACCCCTTTTAATTAGGTACCCTGAGAAAAATGACCAGAGGGCTTTCGGACTACTAATTATTACGATTATTGACTAAATATCTTGTTTTCCAAATAGCTTAATAGCCAGAGTCAGCGGCATCGCCACCCAGAATGTTATAATAATTAATGATAATCCGACTAATGCCCCCATATCACCCAGCATCTTGACCGCGACTACTCCCGCGGCCCCAAAAATCGATTCGCCGCCGACGATTATCAAACTGGTAACGCGAATCATATCAACCGGATTCAACAACAGACCGATAAAGAGGCTGGATTTAAGGGTGCTGGATGATAAGTAAGTCGTACTGCTCATCATCAACAGATCGTAAAAAATAACAAAGAAGAACCAGACCAGGACAGAAAATCCAACGGCCGCCTGGCGACGCTTGACTATTATCGCCAGCAAAAACGCCAGACTGAGAAACACCGCTCCCAGTAAAAATGAAAGCAAGACGATCAGCAAAAAACGCAATGATCCCTCGGCGCCGATCTGAACGGAAATAATGATACCGGCGATACTGAATCCCGAAGCGGTCGAGATGATTAATGTCCCCAAAACGCCCAGGTATTTTCCGATAATTATTTTCCATCGCGCGATAGGCTGGGTTACGATCCAATTAGTATAATCTTTATAAGAAACAAATGTATAAGTCCCCATCATAAGAGCCAAGATAGGTACCAGGTACAAAACCAGGCTGATTATAGAAGCGCCGGTACGGCGGAAATCCTGAAAACCTATGTATCCCGAAGTGATCATGCCCGAATACGCGATCGACAGGGTTAATATCCCAAACAATAGGGATACTCCCAAAATCCACTTGTTGCGAAGGTTCAGTTTCAATTCCTGCCTGGCTATTTCGATAATTTTAGTCATTACTATTCTCTTTAAAGCGATCCATTATTAACGATATACCGCTTCCTCATCGGTGTGATCCCCGGTGACGAATAAAGAGGCGATTATCCGTCCGGCCTCATCCTGGAACACGAATCCCTGTCCGGGCTTCCCGGCAATCAGATTTGAAGTGTTCCGGTTATTGGCCGGGATTTCTATCTCAAAATCATAACCGGTTAAATTTACTTTTATATCTTGAGCGGTTGGATTATCGAAAGCTATCGATACGACCTGATTTCTCATTACCTCGAAAGCTTCAGGCTCCGTTTCACCGCCAATTTCGATATCAAGGAATACATCAGGCGTTTCATGCTGATAACGAAGATCATTCCAGGACAGAATTTTCCCCTGAACGTCTTTCGCGAATTTTACCGCTTCGGACCTGCTTTTGAACGCCAGCAAACCATGTCCCATGGCGGTATTAAAGTCACCATGTACGATAAATGCCCGATCAGCCGGAATCGGGCCGGTATCCAGATGGTCGAAAAGATACTCGGCAAACTGAAATGGCTTGTTCTGAGCCTTGAGACCGTTTTTGCCGATAAGTAAACATACCGGAGAACAGAAAGTGACCAGATTATCCTCAGAGTCAATAGTAACCGCGCCTTGATCAACATCCTGAATTATCATAGTGCAATGGTTGCATTCATCGATCCCGCTATCGATAGTCGGTTCGACCTTCATCTGGCATGATATCATAATCAGACATAATGCTATTATTAGAATCGTTTTAAACATCGTCCTCCCTAATTATCTGATCCAGATCGGGTTTTTCGGTTGAGATGTTTATTATTTCATCTCCATTGCGCCGGATCGCTTCGATAATTTTTATCTGGCTGACCAGATCGGCCCGATAGCGAAAATATCCATTCTCGAATTCGGCCATCTGGGCGCCATGCCTATAGGCCAATTCGACCAGGCCCGGATTTTTATCCGCCAAGACTAAGATTATATTGCTGCGGTTTTTGACTTTTGCCCGGAATTCGGTTACGGTCAAATCGAGGACCAATCGGCCATCGACTAATACGCCGACCCTATCCGACAGGCTTTCGGCATCCAGAAGCGCGTGGGATGAGAATACGATCGTTTTTCCCTGTTCCTTTAGATATTTGAGATATCTCCGGAAACTTTTCATACCCTGAAGGTCGAGGTTCAAAGTTGGTTCATCGAGAATATAAACAGAAGTATCGGCTAAAAATGTAATCACCAATCCCAGACGCTGAAGCATCCCGCCCGACAATTTACCGACATACTGATTGATATCGCTCATCAATTCGATATACGCGAGAACTTCTTCCAACCGGCCCGATGGGGCTTGTTTGAGCCTGGTAAAAAAGTCCAGCGCCTCCCAAACTTTGAGGTTTTCCGGAATCGTGATTCTCTGGGGTAAAAATGATAACTTGGCCTTAACTTTCTCAGGCTTCTGCCAGAGATCACTATTATCAATAAGTACTTTTCCGGTTGTTGGTCTGGATAAGCCCACCATGGCTTTAAAAATCGTCGTTTTGCCGCTGCCATTAGGTCCCAATAAGGCATAAGTTTGCCCATCTCCAACTTCAAATCCGGTAGGATATACTGCCTGAAACGAGCCGTATTTTTTTGAGAATTCCTCGAGTTTAATCATCTGCGCGCCACCCAACTGAATCCCAACGGTAGCAGTAATACCGCTATCCATAAAGCCAGATGGCTATATGAGGAGTTAATCGAATGCTCCTCAAGATTATCCCAGGGGATATTGGCGTTTTGAATTAATCTAAATATCGGAAACGAATCTTCCACCATTGTTTTCCGCAGTATCGGCAGTCTTTTTTCCGCCACCGTTAGCAATTGGGAGGCCGGGCTGTAAAGGTAGAAACGAACCGGCGGACTTTTTTGCTCGAGGAATTCGAATACACTCTGCAATTGATGCGGTGTATCGCCGATACCATCGCCATCCAGATCATAACCCGAGTAATCCGACCAGAAATTGCCGCTGCCGTTTTCAGACCAGTTCGTTACGCTTACAATGGACTCATCCATCATAACCTCTGACAGGTTCGAGATGAAATTATTACTAACAAGTACATTCTCCTCGCAAGCCACATTGATTTGAATCGATTGATCGTTCTGAACTATGTCGTTAGATTCAAATCTGTTGAAACTTGAATTTCCGAAAAAGATCGCCTTGGTATTATCCAGGATCAGGTTATCATAAGCCGAACAGTAATCTACCGATTGCAATAATATTCCGTAAGCCCTGAATCCCCGGCAATGAGCGAATATGTTCCTCTTGAACTCAATGAATTCGGAATACATCAGGGCGCTGCCAGCGACATTGTAATCAAACAGGTTATCCTCGAAAACATTAGAGTCGGAATACATATAATGAAGGCCGTACCGCAGGTGATGAATATGATTGCTCCGGATTTGAGTGTTATTGGCAAAGGAAAAGTAGATCCCATCCCGGGCATAGTTTATATCGTTACAGGAAATAACATTATTGGCCGTACTCCAGAGATGAATCCCGTTGCCGCGGTCGGACTCCTGGATATCAAATCTGCCGAGAATCGTATTGTTATGAATTCTGATATCGCTTCCACCTTTAACATATATTCCGTGAAGGTTATCCCGTATCCGGCAATCGGTGATTTCAACGAAATTGCCGGTTATCTTAATACCGGCATGGTCTTTGAGAAGCCGCGTCCCCGAGCTTTGAATGGTAATGCCGCGGATTACGACAGAATCCGCGGTAACTGTAACGACATCTCCGCCTCGATCACCGTCGATTATAGCGGAAGAATCTCCGGTCAGAGTTATCGGAACATTTATTTCAAACAGCCCGGTGTAGACGCCGCCGCGAAGATACAGTGTATCGCCACTATTAGAATGAGAAAGCCCGTTGAGTAAGTCATCGGTTGAACCAAGATTTAAAGTCGAACCCCATAAGGGATACGCCGACAAACCAACTATGAATATTACGACAAATTTCAACATAGCAAGCGGATGATTCCGATTATCCTATTTACTCATCCTCGCCAGATCGTTATCAACCATGCTCTTCGTTCTGATACCGGCAACACCGACTTTTACCAGCAACTGCCAGGTTTCTTCGAGGTCAAGGAATAGTTGTTTCGAGAACTTTTCCTTCTCCATCAACTTCTGGGATTCGCCATACAAAGTCAGGGCTTTGGTAAGATGCGCCTGTGTGTCCACCCATTCCTCATGGGTAACTTCGCCCATCTCATCGCCGAATTGCTCGAACGCCGCCGTAAGAAACGCGGCCACGGGATTCAGGATATTCAGAACCTCGATAACTTCAGCGTTTTTGTTATTCACTTTTGCTTGCCAGTCGGTGTCCGATTTAGGCTCTACTCTCTCGGGAACCGCCATTACTTCCGGCGCTTCGAACTTGACCGGCGATTCATCGGCCAAAAGCACCGACGGAAGCGATACTGACATGAAAATCGCCAGTATGACTATAAGATTCAATGGTTTCTTAAAAGATTTCATTATTTCCTCACTTTAGTTCTAATTGGTTAGTTCTTTTCCTCAAAGATAAATACATTGCCAGGACAAGAAGTATAGCGAATGCCCCGAGCATATATGACGAGATATGAGGGTAGCTCCAGACCTTGAATTGCCCTACTTGCTCGAATCCGAATACAGGCGGAGTAAAAGGATCGATTTCCACGGACGCGTGGGGATCGAGGTCATGGCCGTAAGCATTAAGTTTATACCAGAACGACCACAGGCTGAAAGCGCCGAAATACGTAAACATCATCAATACATCCAGAATCTTACCAACTTTTCCGAAGATGATCGCTCGTAAAGTCAAGATCAAAAAGATTCCGAGTGCCAGCGGGATCCATTTTAACTCCAGGAAATTTTCTTCCTCAAGCGCAGCCATACCGATGTAATGGTTTAGAATATTAATTTCGGTGATATCATTGCCGTCATCACCTCCGCCAAGTTTATAACTATAGATATCAAGTCGAAGTCCGTCCGGATATTGATATGACCAGAAAGTCATATACCATAAGGGAAATATAAATGTCGGGAGCAGAATCAATACCGCCATAATTAACACCAGACGTGATTTGACATTCAAATCAACATCCAGAGCTTTACTTATCCATGCAAATAAAGATTTCATAGATTCCTCAAAAAATGAGGGGATAGAGATTCTATCCCCTCGGATTCAATCCATCTCTATGGTTTTACCAGAAGATATCCCTGCATCTCCTGGTGCAAAGCCGAACAGAAATTGGTGCAGTAGAACGCGTATACACCGGCTTTATTGGCTTTGAATGTTACACTCTTGGTCTCACCGGGATCGGCTACAATGTTAATGTCGTAATTATCTATTGCAAAGCCGTGAAGCTCGTCACGAGTCTGTTCTATATTTGTCAGATGAATCGTAACCTCATCACCTTTTCTAACCCGAATGACATCGGGCGCGAAGAAACTTCTAACGGCAATCATTTTCACTTCGACTTTACGTCCTGTACGCGTAATCGAGGTTTCTTCCGGAGTCCAGACCGCGTTTTTATTAACATGCTCACCCCGTTTGTAAACCTCGAAGGTATTGATCTTATCGGCCTTGATCATTACCGCGTAGTGCGGTTCAGGTTCGGTAAACGCGTCATACAACAGTTTCATCTTATCGCCTGAAATATCTATAAGCTGAGCCGACTCAGGAATTGACGGACCAACCGATAAGTGCCTGCCCTTCGAAAGCTTGTTTAAGGCAACCAGATAGTTACCGTCGGGAGATTTGGAATCACCCTCGGCCGATACCAGGTGGCCGATATTATAAGCAACCGGAATTTTCTCCAATACGTATTTTTCCATTTTCTTCGAATCGTTGACATCGCCTGGATCATATGGCGGTAGTTTCCACTTGGCGACAGCGCTTTCGACAAATAGCGATGTGTAAGCGTTGCCGCGATCATCGAACTGCGTATGTAACGGACCCAGACCAACCGGGATTTCAGCTTCACGAACGGATTCGTAAGTTAAAACCGGAATACCATCGACCTCATCTTCAAAATCTTTGTTTTTAATCGCAGTCAGCATTTTCTCGAAATTGTATACGGTTGTTGTCGGAGAAAGCTTACCGCTACCGATTATCCACTGACCGCTGGGGCTGACATCAACACCATGAGGGCTTTTCGCCAGGCCGACAAAATAGACCACGCCGGGGGCCTTGGCCGGATCGATGACCTTAGCGCCATTGTGTGTCTTGAATTTTCCGGCGGCTATCGCTTTCTCAGCTTCCTGCCAATTGAGCATGACTACGTAGTCCTTATCACGCTGTGAAGCTGTCACTTCAAGTTTGGCGCCTTCGATAAATTCGCGTTCGCTGTTATAGCATGTCCAGAACATCCAGCCATGACTGATACCCTTACCGGCATCACCGAGATCATAGTTGAATGGCGGCATCACAACTTCCCAAGCCAAAGACATTTCACCGTCTTTGGGATCAACGGCTATACCGGCAACAATGCCTTTGTATTTATCGGCGTATTCGGTGACATCGGCGTAGGTGCCTTCAGGAAAAGGTACCGACATACGGGTTGCCATCGTGATATACTCGGTATTTTCGGTAGCGAACGATGAACCATGATTGGCCGAGATATTGGGAATCGAGAGAATCTGCTTGGTTTTGAAATCTGCCAGATCGATTCGGGCCACTCTGCCCTGGGCGTTATCGTTGATAAATAGCCAGCGCCCGTCATATTCGCCGTTTGTTTCTGAGAAACCTGGATGGTGCGAATCGCCCCAGGAATAACCGCCAAGCATCTCCTTTGTCTCATTGTCGAAACCGTAACCGGTTCCGGGATACGGGGTGAATACGGGAATGGTGCAGATATGGCGCATCGATGGCACACCCGACACGAATACTTGCCCGCTGTGACCGCCTGAATAGAATAAATAGTATTCATCCAGGTCGCCGGGCGGGACATAAGTTTTCAGCGCCGCGTCGGTGACATCCGATCTGCCGGCTCCTCTGCCGCCCCTGCCTTCGCCTTCAGGTCCGCCGCATCCGGTCTGGAACACAAACAAGGCGATTAATAAAATTCCCCACGTGAAGTGTTTCGTCATTGAACGAAATTTCAGCACTTCTTCCTCCTTCTGTTAGTAGGTTTAGTAAATAACACGTAACTAATTTTCCAGTTGTCGCATTTTCTTATATTCGTTGTTAGCTTTGGTAAGCTTGTCGATTAAAGCCCATTTTTCCTCATCGCTTAAGATCACCTTCGACGAAAATATTATCGACATCGTCCCGCTTTGACTCGGATCGAAAATGAATTCCTGCAATGTCTGGTTGAAACGAACGCGGACATCATCTATAGCGAATGTTAAATCCGGCCCTTTTTCAGTGGGTGATTTAATCCCATAGGCCTGAATTGAATGACAGCCGAAGCAACCCTGCTTGATAAAGAATGCCCCGTCCCCGGTCAGCAGTTCATCGCGTTTTTGAATCTCTTCGGGATGAAGTTGCTCTTCCTGCTTGAAGCCAGGAATGTATTGAGCCGGCATATCATCGTCACGCCAACTCATCATCAGCATAGTCAACGCGTGACGTTCCTTCGTTTGAAGACCCATTTTAGGCATAACCGTTTCGGGAACTATACCGGCGGGCTCATCAAAATGCTGAAAATGCCAGTTAAAGACAGATTTAAAACCGCTATAATTACTCCAATCGTAGCCTTCGCTGTGCTTTTCCCCGGAGTGAGTTAAATCAGGTCCTATCGTTCCTCCGGAACCGTTAATTATATGACATCCCCAACAGGCTTTATCCTGGATGAGGTCTTTGCCCAAGTTAATATATGGCATGCCCTCTGTTTCGCGCTCATAGCGATGGCAAACATTGCAATTCGTTTCGATCATCGCGTTCTTGTCGCTGATATTATAATCAGCCGCGACCGCGCCGGCCAGTAACGGTTCTTCCCAGAATTTAACGAATCCGTGAGCCGACGCCATATCGACCGCGTAGCCCTGGCCGCCATGACAAATGGTGCAGCCGTATTCTTTGGCTGGATGAGTTTTAAATATTTCCAGATCTGGATGAGTGGCATATGGTTGGGGCTCACGTTCGAAACCCGGCCAGAATATACCCTGATGACAGGTAATACAGCGGTCAACCCGATCCAAATCATCCACCCATATTTGCTGGATACCACGGGGCGTTTTCGAAGCTTTATCGATACCCACTACATCCGTAGCGATCGCCCTGAATTCGGATTGGTAGTATTTCCAATCAGGAATTTCGTCTTTAATGATAGTAGCGAGAGTAATCGCGGCAAACACCAGGCCGGCTATCAGGATTAGAATCCTGTCCGTTTTGAATAATTTATCTTTAGTCATATCTACCTGCTCCCTAATATTTAATTGGCATAGTCGGCCAGCTTTCCCAGGGCCAATAGAAAATCCAGTTCGGCCCTCGCATCCACGTCCCGGCAATCGTTAATATTATAAAAGCCACGATAAAACATGAGAATAATGAGACTGATGCCGTACGGCTGGATCCGGTGGTTCTATTAACGAGATAAAACCATAACGCGAATACGATCAACAAGGCCGTGGCCGGATTGAGCAGATCGAACCAGAATTGATTGAAGAATATATGGCCTAGCATCTCCCTTGATGGATAGTTGATCCCGATGAATATTGCCAGGCTGGTGGTAACCAAACCGAAAACGACGCCGAGTAACAACCATTTCTTCTCGGATGTTTTTTTCAGCCAACAGCCGATATCATTTCGTTCCCTATCAATCCACGGAATAGCCATCAAGCCTAAAACAACCAGGCCGGGAATCAATACTCCGCCGATAAAGGCGCTATAGCCCACGAGCTCCTGCAAGCCCAGGAAATACCAGGGAGCCTTTGCCGGATTGGGAGTCACCGATGGATTGGCCGGTTCCTCCAGGGGAGCGTTGACAAACAGCGCCAGGATCGATGAAACCAGTAATGTCAGGAATACTACGATTAATACTCGCCTGATTACATGCGGAGAACTTGCCACCGAATTTTCGGAATTGAGAATTTCCTTATCATATATCTCCACCGATGTCCCTTTGGCAATGCCCATAAGAGCGTAAGATTTAGATTTGACTTTTTCAATATTGGTTTCCTTAACCGGCTCACCGGCTTGTTTGACTTGCTCCATAACAGCCAGACCACCGTCTTTGCGCACTCTCCACATATGCCAGATAATTATCGCCAATAATATCACCGGCAGGAAAAACACATGTAACACATAGAAACGGATGAGTGTGTTTTGGCCTATTAACGTTCCGCCCAGAATGAACTCGCGAACGGTATCGCCGAATACAGGCACTGCCGAGGCTATCGAAGTTCCAACCGTGATTGCCCAAAAGGCCAATTGATCCCAGGGTAGTAGATAACCAGTAAACGACAACAGCAGTGTCAGCACCCAGAGCAGCACACCCAAAACCCAGTTAACGGGCCGGCTTGATTTGGCGAAGGAGCCTTTCTTATAGGCGTTCGTATAGAACACTCTGCACATATGCAGAAATACCACTCCTACCATCAGATGAGCCGCTATACGATGTAAGGCGCGAAGGAAGGCGCCAAAACTGATAACGAACTCGAGGTCTTTTATCGACCAGTAAGCTCTTTCAACGGATGGAACATAGAAGAACATCAACGCTACGCCGGTGACGCTGAGTATTAAAAACAGGGCAAATGAGATTGTTCCAAGCCAGAACGAATATCCCCATGACAGGCTTTTCAGGCTGACTCTGTGGGGGAACCAGTGAATCAGAAAATTTTTCACGACGGCATCGCCGGCTTCCCGGTTACTCTCAGGTCGCCAGGTCCAGCTAACTTGATCGATTAACGCTTTTAGATAATTCATATCGGCCCTACACCTTCAACCTGATATCGCTGTCAACCGCCGAAGAAACATCCACAACCAGTTGACCGTCCTCCGGGGCGATTTCCATCTTGAACCAGGGGAGCGGCGTTGGCGCGGGGCCGGAGTACGGCGAACCATCCTGGCGGAATTTGGACCCATGACAAGGGCAGAGGAATTCACTATTTACCGTCACTTCCTTACCTCCAATCTTGACCGTCTGTTCATGATCCAAAGAAACGCTTTTAACGGTGCACCCCAGATGGGTACACTTGGCGGAGATACATGAGTACTGACTGCCCTCTTTGATGATAAATACCCGTTGTGTTTCGATGAAGTTTACTCCTTCGGCAAGCTCTTCGGGTCGGCCAACTTTGAATTTCACCGGCGGTTCATAGAGGATATTGGGAACTAACGCTCGCAAATAAGTCCAACCTTGCCCGACAATACCAATACCAAACAACCCCAGAGTAAGCTTACCTAAAAATGATCTTCGATCCCGTTTGAATTCCCTTTCTTCATTTGCCATCAATATCTCCTTTGATAACGTCAACAAAATTCAGTCGTTGCATAGTCCAGGCGCCGGTCGGGCACCGTTCGGCGCATAAGCCGCACCTTATACAACGCGTATGATCTTTGAGCATGACGCTAAATACTTCGCCGTTTTCCGATAATGAACTGATCCCGGAAACATCCAGACCCTCGATTTCTACCTGGTCGAATGGTTTAAGCTCCAAACACTCTTCGGGGCAAATATCCACGCACCGATTACAGAGCACGCACAATTCGGCGTCATAAACAGTTTCTATGTGGCATTGCAGACATCTATTTGCCTGCTTTACAGCTTCGTGTTCGGCGAAAACCTGTTCAACTTCGTTTATGCCGGTGCGCCGTTCGGATTTTATAGTATCCGGCCGACAGCGATTTTCTTTTTCATAAAACGGAGGCATCCGGTACTGATCGATAGGAATTTGCTCTATAACGATATTGGTTTCTACGGTAACAGGCGATGGGGAAAGGTACTCATTTATCGATCGAGCGGCACGTTTGCCGTTTTCCTCGGCTTCGATTAATATCCTGGGTCCGAAAGCAACATCGCCGCCGGCATAAATACCGGGCGCCGACGTGGCCAGAGTATCTGAATCGATCTTGACGTTCCCTCTTGGCGTAAGTTCGATACCATCTTCGGGCGAAATAAAACTCGTGTCAGCTATCTGTCCGATAGCCAGAACTATACTATCGAAAGCGGTAAACTCTTCGGTTCCCTCGCGGAAACTGGGATTGAATCGTCCGCTCTCGTCAAAAACGCTGGCAACATCAATCAATTCTATACCCTTAACCTGGCCGCCTTCTCCAATAATCCGTTTGGGTCCTTTGGATGGGTGAAACACAATGCCTTCGGATCGCGCTTCATCGAGTTCTTCATGTCCCTGGGTAGTTTGAGCCGCCGGCATTTCCTCGAATGATTCGAGGGAAGCCACATGCACATTAAGCGAACCTTCACGCACCGCGCTTCTGGCGGCGTCGATAGCGACATGGATATCGCCGGCATCGGCGACCGTATCGATAGCATCCTGGGGTGAATAGAATCCGCGCACGGCTGTTCTGGCGGCATCCAGGGCGACACTTCCGCCTCCGATGATTAAAACATTATTGCCTAAATCAACTTTGTAGCCTTTGTTAATATTAAGAAGATAATCAACCGCCTTGACCACACCATCGAGATCGGCGCCGGGTATATTCAGGGAACTTCCAGCCTGGGTTCCAACTGAAATGAAGATGGCTTCGTAACCTTCGGCCTTAAGCTGAGAGATGCCATATTCAGCCGTAATGGGTGATTTTGTTTTAATCGTAACACCCAGGCTAACAATATTACTTATCTCTTTGGCTATAACCGAACGCGGCAGACGATATTCGGGTATACCGAAACGCATCATTCCTCCGGCTTCGTCCAGAGCTTCGAAAACCGTTACCGTATGCCCCATTAAGGCCAGATCGTGAGCGGCCGCCAATCCGGCCGGTCCCGAGCCTATTATCGCGATTTTTTTCCCGGTCGGTTCGGGATTTTTAGGGAACGCGCCAAGATGACCCGGTGATTGCGCTCCTGCCGATTTTTCGTCTTTCAATAATGACCGGAAAGTATTGGGCTGAAGTGATTCGCTCCCGTAACGTTCCGTAATAAACCGTTTCAGTGCCCTTATAGATACCGGCGCGTCAATAGCCGACCGGCGGCAAGCATCTTCACAGGGAGCGGCGCATACCCTGCCGCAAATAGAAGCCAAGGGATTAGGTGATCGCGCCACTTGAAAGGCATCGGCATATTTACCCTCGCCGATCAATTGAACATACTGGCCCGAATCCGTATCTACCGGGCAAGCGCTCCGGCAGGGAACATTGTCCCGGTACCATTCCAGCGAATGAACCGAGACCTTGAGTTTGGAATTGTCCATTAATTCTCCAGTAACGCTTTCATCCGCTCCACGATATTCCGGCTTTTCTCAATATTGTATTCCGGCAATTTTTTGTCTACTTTATTAAATTCGCTCAAAAGGTTTTCTAGTTCCTCAGCGGTTAGCTCTTTTTCCGCGATAGGGAAAAAAGTCTTGTCTTCATAATCAATATGACGCCGAAGATTAGTTACATAATCTTTCAGATTCCTATGGACAGTCCTGATGGCGCTATCCAGGTCTTTGTCATACCCATTTGTGGATTCGGATATTTCTTGAATGTAATTTCTACCTTGTTCATGCTGTTGTCTCAGGCGTTCAATCAAGCTTAACAAAGAACCCTCTTTTTTCTGGGCCAGAACACCAAACATTATATACTCTTCTTTAAAGTGATGAAATTTGTCGGCGAAATGACGGGCAAATTCAACAGTCAATTCAAGAAATTCCCTGGATGGATTTTGCTCCTCAAATATCAATTTTGCAGCCTTCGATAACTGATCGAGAAATTCCAAAATCAGTTCATGCTCCTTATTTAGAATTCGAATAACATTCATACTTAATCCTCCTTCGCTATGATACCTCTAATATGGCTTTGCTAAGATTTCCGCTGAGAAACGCTATCTTAAGATAAAACATTTAATTGCCCTTTAACAAGGAAGCCAGAATCTTTAAATGTTCGCGCCCCTTTTCAAATGCCCTGCCGCCATTTGATCCATTAATCTTAATGAATTCAGCATGTATAAGATCAAGGTCTTCATCCGATAATTCACGCTCTACCAATGGAAAAAAAATGTTGTCTTCGTAATCGATATGATCCCTCAAGTCAATTATATAATTCCAAAGATTCTTGTCAATAGATTTTATTCGCTTATTGCTAATCTTATCAGATCTATTAAAAGAATTAAATACATTATCTATGTAGGCCCGACTACTCTCATGTTGATTTCTCAATCGATTAACTTCATTTTTGAATAGTCCGTTTCGTTTTTTGGCGAGCAGGCTAAACATTATGTATTCCTCTTTGAAATGGTGAAATTTATCGGCGAATTCTCTGGCAAAATTCACGCTTCGCTCGAAAAACTCCTTGGGAGGAACCTCTCCCCGAATCAAGCCATCCCGGACGGTATCAAGAAGATCAAGGAATTTTAGAATTAACCTATGTTCATTAATCAGGATTTCTATCGCTTTCATATCTTTAACTTCCGATAATTAACTCTGTCCGCCAGATTGTGATATAGTATTGAAATACATAGCATTAGCCAAATTCACCTCGCGACCGTACCGTCAGCCATCCGCGTCTAATGCTTCACCAGGCTTGCCAGCGTTGTTTTTCTGGCAATGGACGATAGTTTATCCCTGAACTGGCCCCATTCATTGTGGAAAGGGCACGACTCATCGCCTGAACAGGAATTTAATCCCAGAACACAATTCTCCTCGATCTGCTCCAAAGCATCTAAAGCTTCCAGGATCGCATAAAGTGTTAGCTTAGCGGGATCTTGCGCCAAAGCCACACCACCGGTTGGGCCTTTGGCAGAAATGGTAATCTTCTTTCTGACCAGCGAGGTAAAAATTTTACCCAGATAATGCTCGGGAATACCCAATTCACTGGCGATGGTTTTCACTTTGATAAAAGTGTTCGGCTCATAACCGGCCAAGAAGCTTAATGAATCAATAGCATATGTAACGGATCGAGGGTATAACATTCTCTATTCCACAAATCCCATTCACCTAATCTCGTACCCATTACGAATTAGCGAATTTCAGATATCAATATCAGTAAATAGCCAATTCCAGTCATCCTGTCAAGAAAAAAATGAACTTCAGTAATCCATTAACTCCATTTTTTTTGATTTTGAATTGTGATTATTGATACAAAACCTCGCTATCTCCTTTTATATCTATGTGTTACAGGATATCCTTATGTAAATGCTAATAAAATGGAAGCTTATATTAAAGATAATTACCGATTAATCTAAAAAGATCCCGCGAGACATAAGCCCCACGGGATTTTGAAGATAGGAGAGTTTCTTATTTAAGCGGCCGGCAATTCGCGGGTAGAGATTATCTTGCCCAGATCGAGATAGATCAAGAATCTGTCCGCCAGCTTGGCGATTGATTTTAAGTATTCAGCCCCCGAATAAGTCGATTCCCCCGATACCGGCTTGGGTGCGTCCTCAAGCGTATCGGATTCTACTCTGAGTACCTCCGATACACCGTCCACCACCAGTCCGACAACTTCCTTGGCCACATCCCAACTTTCTTTCCTGCAAAAATCGGAGAATTAATCATCTCCTCCAATAGGGCATTTGTGTTTCTGACTTCATACGCCTACAGCCCCCAGTCAGGGCAATTAAGCGCGAATATCTGTATATTGTATTATACAAACGACAAATAATATCCTAGATTAAGTTTGTTGCAGGCTTTTCAATATTAATGAGCAGGTTGTATAATATGTTAATATGTATACTTCGTCGAACACCCATATTATAGCTAAGCCGATAGGGATTACATAATTATCAAACGAAACATTATCTTAAGCACAAATTCAGTCCGAAGAATCATAAGCCTGGCATCAGGGGATTCAAGCCCCGGTGCGGCTATATTACTGAAAATAAAAGCCTTTGATAAAATACTGATAAGGCAAGTAATACACTTAAGACAACAAATCCATAATAAAACACGTAATAGGAAATGATTCGCCGATATATTCGCTTGACGGGTATCAGCGAGAAGCTAATTACCGGCAATAAAGTTAAATTTGATTTAGAAAAGGTTGTTGCATGAGAAATAGCAAATTTACCGTTATCGCGCTTTTATCGATGACACTTCTGGGCCTGGAACTGGTTTGGACAAGAGTTTTCGCGGCGGAGTATTTCTATACTTTCGCGTTTCTTAGTCTCTCATTAGCGATTATGGGACTTGGAATTGGAGCGCTTGCACTGCGTTTATTCCCTTCTTTCAATAAGAATTCACTTCTCGGTGTATTACTGTCATTAAGCGGCTTAATGGCCCTGATCGGTCCTCCGACTGTAATTCATCTGGGAATGAAATTTTCGGGCATGTTCAACAGTTTTGAGATGTTCGGCAAGTTGCTATTTTTGATCACCATCCTGGCCTCAACCTTCTTCTTTGGCGGTATGGCGCTGGCTTTGTTGTTTCGCCGTAACCACAAGGAGATGCCGCGGCTTTACATGGCCGACCTGCTGGGAGCCGGAGCCGGTGTGATACTGGGTCTGCTGGCGATGAACTTAATTGGAACCGCCGCGACAGTCTTCTGGATTGCACTGCCCGTTCTTATCGCGGCTGTTATCGCCTCGATACGATGGTTGAAAATCCTTCCTGTAGCTTTGTTGGCAGTCATGGTTCTATTCGGAGCCAACGCTAAAACACTGCTTGATTCCGGAAGAGATCCGATGCTTCCGCTTATCTACGAACACTGGGACGCCATGGCAAAAATCCAGGTACATGATTACGGCGATGGTGAACATCGAAATATCAATATCGATAATGTGGCGAATTCCCCGGTTACACGTTTTGACGGGAACTGGGACCGGCCCGATTCATTGAAATTCGAATTTAATCTGCCGGTCGATTATCTTATCGGGCTTTTTGATTCCTGTACTTTTCTCTCGCTAGGTTCGGGCGGCGGTGCCGATGTCCTGCAGGCATTGCAGGAAGGCGCTACTGAAATCCACGCTACCGAGGTTATACCGCATATCAATCATATGATGATTCATGGCGATTCATCAGGTTATTTTCCCACTATCTACCCTCCTCCGCCTGAAGAGCAACCAACAGAAACCACGGAAGAAAACGATTCGACGGATGCCGCCGTATCGGCTGATTCCACGGCGGATAATATTGATTCAACCGCAGAAGCGGCCACCGCTGAAGATGAAATCGAACCTGAACCGCCTTTTGAAATCATGACCCTGGCTGAATTCACCGGGCATATTTACGATGATCCTCGGGTGACCGCTGTCACTGAAGACGCGCGTGTTTATGTGGGACGCTACGAAAATAAGTTCGATATAATCTATTCGCTCAGTTCCAACACCTTTTCAGCTTTGGCGTCAGGCTCTTTCGCGATGGCGGAGAACTACCTGTTTACCACCGAGGCTATCGAGGATTACTGGGCGGCTCTATCCGATAGCGGGTTTTTGGTGATGGAACATCAGTTTTATGTACCCCGTCTGGTGGGTTCCGCCACGGACGCGTTGGCCGGCTTGGGCGTTGAGGATGTGGAATCACATATCGCGGTATATGACCTGCCGCAACGCCGACGGAATATATTATTGCTATCCAAACGGCCTCTCGATGACAGCCTTCGTTATCACGCCTTCTGGGACCTGCAGCTGGAGCACTATGATTTTATCCATCTGCTCTACCCGGCCCCCGATTCGCTAAAGGACAATATTCCCTGCCGGATTATAACCGAGGGCTGGCAGAATGTCGGCGACTCGGCCAGGATCGATTTGTCACCGGCTACTGATAACCGGCCGTTCGTGGCCCAGATGGGATTATGGAGGAATTTCGAGTGGGATAAACTTCAAAGAGTCTCCGGCCTGGAGGTTTTCGGTTTCCCGATCTCCAAACTGTTGATTCTGCTGATCATGTCGGTGGTATTGCTTATCCTGATCCCGCTAAATCTCATCCCATACTTCATAAGCGCCGAGAAGCTTAAAGCCGTGCCCTGGCTGTACTTTTTCTTCATAGGCGCGGCCTTCATGATTATCGAAGTCATACTTACACAGCAGTATGCCCGATTCATTGGTCCCTCGGTTTACAGTATCGCCACCGTTTTGCTGACATTGCTGATCGCCTCGGGAATTGGCAGCCGATTTTCCCGCATGTTCGGCGACAGGACCGCCTTTATCGGCATTATCGCCTGGGTCGTACTGAATATCATCGTCTTTGAACCGTTAGTCTCGGCTTTGGCAGGTTTAACGATCTGGCCCCGAATTCTCATCGCCGCCGTCCTCCTGGCTCCGCTTGGTTTCTTCATGGGCATGCCATTCCCCAAAGGAAGCTTGAGAGTCGGCGAACTTATCGACTGGGGTTTCGCGGTCAACGGGGCCGCCTCGGTGCTTGGCGCGACAGGAATACTGTTGGTGGCGATGGCCTACGGGTTCAGTATCGCTCTGCTTGTCGGCGCGGCATTGTATTTCGTGGCGATGCTTCTGCATTCGTACAAATCAGCCTGGTAGTTTAAGCTGCTGATATGATAAAAAGATAGCGACCGGTTCCGGATAACCCGGGCCGGTCGTTCAGTGCTTTGACAAAATCCCCGACTAGAAAGTCGGGGCTGTTACTTTTTTAGTTATTTCTCATCCCCTTAACAGCATGACTGCTATTTATATCATATATCTCTTATCCCTTTAACAGTCGGGACTTTCCAGCCCCGACATGCGGCACTCTATTAGCAATTAAAAGATTATGATACTTTGTAATACGCCCCCCGACTGGAAAGTCGGGGCTGTTAAATTGCTTCCAGAACTTCTTTCGCGTCTTTCTTGCCCCAGTAGTAGCCCATATCCTCGCTCATAGTCAGGGCACGTTTGGCTTCCTGCCGGGCTTTTTCCGGTTGCTTGCTTGCCTTATGCGCCCAGGCCAGCGCCACCCGAATATCAGCCTCATAAATCCGGTAGCCGCTCTTGGTGGCATAGTCTAAAGCTTCGTTAAGATCGCTGAAAGCCTGCTGTAAGTCTGCTTGGTCCGGTGCTTGCGTCGCCCGCTTTGCCTGCCAACGGCCCCGCGCGAGCAGTACCCCAATTTGAACATCTTGCTTTGTAATACTCCGAGCAATTTTGAGGCTAGTTTCATAATGCTGACCCGCCTGTGGATGATCGCCTGCATCAGAAGCTAAATCACCCAAAACACGATGACACATGCTGATATCTTCTACCCAATGCGCTTTTTTACAAATCACCATATTGGCTTCGGTGATGCGCTGGGCATAATCCGCTTTGCCCATTAGCCGTAGATGATCGGAATGAAAAATGCCGCGATTACTGTACAGATATCGCGTATTATCCAGTTGCCTTTTTATTTCTACTGTTTCTGCTTCTTTAAAGATCTTGCATGCAACATCTGAATCGCCTATCAAATGAGCAGCCAACGCCTGATGGCTCATAGACTGGCTTTCGTTGAATTTTTCCTCCACACGACGGGCAAGTTGTAGGGCTTTCACTGCCGCCCGCTCGCTGTCTGCCAGACGACCTAGAAAAAAGTAGAGTTCTGATAGATTTTGGTAGCCGCCGCTTGCTCCCCCCCAGTCTTCTTCAGCCAAATATCCTTTAACCATTCTCTCATAGAATGGCCCGACTTCACGTAAACGACCCAGATTCATTAAGCAGAAACCAACTGTATTCAAAATCCAACTTTTATTTTTCGGATCGCTCACCTGCGGCTGTTGAGATATGTCGCCATCAGAAAAGAATTCAACCATCAGTGCAAGTGTTGTTTCAGAAGCACCTAATTCATGGACTATGACAAAGCGATTATGAAGAGAAATTCGTTCAACGAAAATAATAAAAGCCTCATCATACGCCCCGGCCTGGCAAGCATGATGAACAACTTCAATCAGCGGAATCAAATCGTCTAAGGTGGGGTGATGAGGCGTATCACCCGCTACAGAGAGGTAGTAATCTTTAATCTGATTGTGCGCGTTTTGGGTTTGGGAAATGTCCCGTTTGCTAAGCAGGGCAAAGTAGTGGTTTCGTATCAGCGGGTGAGTGGTGTAGTGTTTTTCCAACTTGTCATAGCGCAACATGCGGTAAGTTTGCAAGCGGTCTAGTAAGGCTATAAAATCTTTATCGCTGAGAGCGGCAATTGGTGCGTTTAGTGCTTTTTTTGATATTTTTGTGCGAAAGACTTTCTCAAAAGCTTCCTCCTCAACAGGCGTACGAAAGGCACTGAAGAGCTGCAGAAACGCGCGTTCGTCGTCGTTCAGATGCTCGGCGTAGCGGCGCAGGATACGATGAACGCGTTCGAAGCGAGGTTCATCGGCGGTTGGCGGTTCGATATCGCCTATACGGGCAATATCGCCCTTGTGGGCTTTGACAAGATAGCCGCCAATCAGGCTCAGGGTTAAGGCGTGTCCGTCCCATTCCTTGACGGCTTTTTTCAAGTCAGGCTCAGCGCCCGTCACGCCGACCTTTCTCAGCAGGTCGCAGCCCTCGTTATCGCTTAGACGATTGATATCATGATGCTTGAATGTGGTGGGGTCCATCAAATCAAATACCGGCGCGCGGCTGGTAATCAGGCAAAATGAGGAATGACTGGGAGCGCTGAAATATTCGAGGAACGTGCGTAAATCATCGCTTTGGAATTCGCCGAAGTCGTCGCCTTCCTGCTTCTGCATCACCTCCAGCCCATCGAGGACGAACAGGTATTTGCCGCCGTAAAGCATCCCGGAAATCAGGTGGGCGCGGGCACTAGGCGATTTATGGCTTGCCAGTAATTTTTCATCTTTAATGCTGAGATATGTCAGGGCGGCTTCGAAAAATTCGTCCACACTGCGCCGGTCATAAAATGACCACCAGAACAGACCATCCGGCTGCTTTTGATCCGGATTATTAAGCAGATCGGCAATCCACTTGCCGGCTAGACTGCTTTTGCCCTCGCCGCCAAAACCGATCAGGCCGATAATTTTAGTATTCGGATCGTTCCAATCCTGATCTAGTTGTTCGAGCAAATCCACTCGGCCAACCCATTCATCTATCGGATTAGGAGCAGGATGTTCAGTCAAGCTGAGATTTTGCCCGATAGAGGCTTTCGCCTGTGCCATCACCTCATCGGATGGTTTCGCCGATTCCTTGAGTTCCAGGAACTCGCCATCATAAAGCGGCACCTTAAGCGGATCAAAAGTGAGCACATTGGCGTCGACCGCCCAGCCGGTGTCTCGGTCTTTGCCGGTTTGATCCGCGAAATAGGTATCCGAAATGACACCTATAACAAGATTTCGCTTCTCATCAAGAACGGCGGCTCCACTCATACCTCGATTGATATGCTTGGAGTCCAATTGAATCGGCTCGCCCAGTAACGTGGCACCTTGTGGCGAATCGACGATGCCCATAATTTTCCCATCAGCCCGTCCCGAAATGAAATTATCCAACCTACGATAACCAAAGCTGCGAAACAAATTACCTTCCGAACGTTCGGCATCACTCAGAATAGCGATCTGCTCGGGCGCTAACGGCGAACCGTCGATTACCTGCAGCACGACCGCGTCATCATCGGAATCCGAAAAGTAACGATCCAGTTTTGCCCGTCGATCTTTCTTTTCGCCCTTGGCCTGGGGGAAATAGACGCCGACTTCAGCCTTGGTGAAATCATCGGATGGCGCAACAACGGCGGCTTCGAAGACATGCCGACAGGTCACGATTTCGCCCTCCATCGATATCGCGATACCGGTCCCGACAATCGCGTCCGTTTCGGCATGGCGAATCTGAACGGTAAAATCCCGTAATTTCTGGAGTTTGACTCTGGTGTCTACAGGTTTTTTCTCTAATTCTTCTGCCATTTTAGTGTCACCTTAAAATTCGCCTCAATACCGGCAGACGCGATAATAGCGCCGGTTTCCGCGCTCAATTTGATCCCAAATTCCACATTGATTTCATCCGGCTGTTCGGTCAAATCCCGCAATTTGGAAATCACGGCATTGGCGGTTGGTTTGACCTTATCAAGGGCCGTTTCGAAACTTTGCTTTGCTTTCTCGATGGTTTTCTCACCGAACGCGACCGGGGCCGCCATCCCGGCGCTTTCGGATTCATCAACTTCGACTAAAATTGAGCTGCCATCATCTAAAGGGAATTCGACTAATTGTTTCATTAGCTTGTCTCCAATTTGAATGCTCTCAAAAAGATGCTAAAAACTTAATGATTATGTTTTACTTACTGCGACAATCCAACGTGATTTTATGCAACGCTCTCTCACATCAATTTAGTGTAGCAAAGAGTCAATGTCAATAAGAACAAGACGAAAAGAGAAACGCCGGTTTTAACATTGAGGTTCACCCTGCCGATATATTGAAAGGGGGCATTCTCTGAATATTAACATTATTGAGAATGATATTATGGAATAAATTGGCTGTAAATTAATCTAATTGGGGCTTAAAGATGAGTGGCAAAACCAGGCAAACTACGATCCTTATAATCGATAATGAAGCTGCTATCCGGCAGAGCTTCGCCGATTGTCTGGATGACCGGGACTACCGGACCCTGACCGCGGAAAACGGCCGTATCGGGTTGGAGATTTTCGCCCGCGAAAAGGTGGATCTGGTTTTGGTGGATCTGCGCATGCCCGAGGTGGACGGTCTGGAAGTGCTGGCCCGGATCACGGCGACATCTCCGGACACGCCCCTGATTGTGGTCTCGGGAACCGGCGTAATCGGAGATGCCGTTGAGGCCCTTCACGGGGGCGCCTGGGATTATTTACTTAAACCCATCGAGGACTTATCGGTTTTGATACACGCGGTGGAAACCACTCTGGAAAAAGCGCAACTGAAACGTGAGAACCGCGAATACCAGCAGTATTTGGAGTTTATGGTAGCCGATCGGACAGAGGGATTAGAAGAGACCAACAAACATTTATCCCAGATCAACACGCGCCTGAGGCGCGTTGTGGATACCACTCGCTCGCTTTCCTACTGTACCGAGACAAAAAAGCTCGGGGCTCTTATGCTTGAGGAAATCGGTCAGCATATGCTGGCTACCGGCGGCAGTCTGTATCTGAAAGAAAAAGAGGGTATCCGTCTGGTTCATACTCTTGATCCGGGTCACGCGCCGCGATATATCCCCTTCCCTTTACCCAATGATTCGATTCTCAAGCGCGCTATCGAAGAAGAGAAACCGTTGCTGATCCAGGATGTCAAGAAAGAAAGAAATATCAAGTCCAGCGGATGGGACGGCTATCACGACGGTTCGGTGCTGGCATTCCCCCTTGCCGATGAAACAGGCCGCGTTACCGGCGCCCTGACCCTGCACGGTAAAATCCAGCCCCCGTTCATCAAGCAGGACGTGGAGATCGGCGCCATCCTGACCTCCTATTGTAGCGAGACGCTCAAGGCCGCCCGTTCGATGGAAACACTACGGGAGAGCGAGGAAAAATGGCAATCACTGACCGATAACACCAAGGATATTATTCAAATCCTGGACACGAAAGGTAATATCCTTTACATGAATAGGGTGTATTTTCCACACGAGATGAAGGATGTCATCGGTAAATCCGTGCTTGATTTTACGCTTGATGAATACAAAGAAGTAACACAGAAGTCAATCGATAAACTTCTGGCGGGAAAAGGGCCTCAAACTTTCGAAACAACTATTTATCTTTCCGAATCCAAGGTTGCGCAGTTTGAGGTCAAGTTTGTTCCCATGCTTACGGATGGTAAGGTTGACAAGATAATCTCCCTGGTTACGGATATTAGCGAGAAGAGACGATCGGAACTGGCACTCCGCGAGAGCGAATCGGAATTAAGAGCAATCTACGACAATGCTCCGTTGATCATGTTACTAGTTGATCGTGAACGGCGAATCGTTAAACTGAATGGTCGGGCTGTTTCGATGGCCCGCCGCCCTGCCGAAGAGGTTGTTGGACTTTTCGGCGGGGAAGCTTTGCGCTGTGTCAATGCCATTGATGATCCCAAAGGCTGCGGCTACGGTCCGGCCTGCGAAACCTGCACTGTGCGCAGCACTGTCTTGAAAACTTTCCAATCGGGGAGGGCGTTTCACAAGCTTGAGGCGGAATTCCCATACGATCACCCCGACGGTCGGATCGATATGCATGTCCTGGTTTCTACGACGCCCCTGAGTACGACGGAGGGGAATTTTGTTCTTGTGTGTCTGGAAGATATCACCGAGCGCAAGCTGGCGGAGAAGGCGCTTCACCAATATGAACATATTGTGTCGAGTTCCACTGATATGCTGGCGCTGTTGGATAAACGGTTCAAGTATCTTGCCGCTAATAAAGCGTATATGGACGCGTTCAAATTAACTCCTGAAGAGCTGATTGGGAATACAGCGGTTAAAGTATTTGGAGAGGAATTCTTTAATTCTGCCATCAAGCCTAACGCCGATCGTTGTTTGGACGGTAAGGAAGTAAACTATCAAAATTGGTTCGAATTTCCAATTACTGGTCGGCGTTATATGGATATCACTTATTACCCCTACTATAGTGAGGGTAAAAAGATAATGGGTTTCGTTGTGAACGGGCGGGATATTACCGAGCGCAAACAGGCGGAGAAGGCTCTTGAGGCCGAGCGGGATTATTCAACCGACATAATCCAAAGCTTACCTGGGCTATTCTATGTTATCAGAAAAGACAGCGGCCTCTTACAGTCAAGAAACGACAGTTGGGCGAGTGTAACCGGCTACTCGGAGGACGAGCTCGACCGAATGATGGCTTTGGACTTTTTCGAAGAGGGTTCGGATAGGGATAAATGCGCTCAAAGAATGCGGGAGGTCTACGATAAGGGCTGGAGTTCGATGGAGAACTTTATTGTTACCAAGGATGGGAGAAAACTGCCATACTATTTCACCGGTAGAAAAGTGGTGATCGATGGGAGAGCTTATCTGGCCGGACTAGCAATCGATATCAGCGAGCGTAAGCGGGTCAAAGAAGAAAAAGCCCATCTCGAGGAACAATACCACCAAGCCCAGAAGGTGGAATCTATTGGCCGGCTGGCTGGCGGAATTTCCCATGACTTGAACAATCTGCTTTCCCCAATTCTCGGCTATGGCGAGATATTACTTGGCAATTTAGGCTCTGCTGAAAAACGGCAGGAATACGCGGGCCAAATAGTACTCGCTGCTGAACGAGCCCGGGACCTCGTGCGTCAGCTTCTGGCATTTGGGCGCAGACAAACCCTGGAATATAAGCCAGTTGACATGAACCGGGCGGTGACCAGCTTTAAAAAGCTGCTGCGGCGCACTATCCGTGAGGACATCGAGATCAAGATCATCCCATCACCTGATATCTGGACGGTTATGGCGGATATTGGTCAAATAGAACAGGTGATAATGAACCTGGCAGTCAATGCCGCCGACGCCATGCCCGAAGGCGGGTGTCTGACTATAGAGATTGCCCCGACGAACCTGGACGAGGAATATATAACTATTCATCAGGATGTAAAGCCTGGCCCATACGTTATGCTGTCCATCAGCGACACAGGATGCGGAATGAACGACGAGGTATTAGAACATATGTTCGAACCTTTTTTCTCTACCAAGGGCGAATTGGGCACCGGCCTGGGCCTGGCAACGGTCTTCGGAATCGTCAAACAGCATGGTGGAAACGTCTGGGCATACAGCGAGATCGGTAAAGGCACGACATTCAAGATTTATCTGCCCGTTTCCGAGAAGCAACTTGTTAAGGAAAAAACCCCCGGAAAAGCGATCGGCAGCCTGCGCGGTACTGAGACTATCTTGTTGGTGGAAGACAACGATCAAGTGCGCCAGCTAGCCCTTACAATCCTCCGAAGGCAGGGATATGAGGTCCTTGTAGCGGAAAACGGCGCGGATGCTTTAAAGACTTTGGAGTCGTACGATGGTCCGGTGCACCTTCTGTTCACCGACGTAGTCATGCCCGAAATGAACGGTAGAGAACTCTATACTAAGATCACCAATGAATACCAAGGCCTGAAAGTGCTATATATGTCCGGCTATACCGATAACGTGATCGCCCATCGCGGTGTTCTGGATGAGGGCATCGCCTTCATCCAGAAACCTTTCACCAGCCAGGCCCTGGCTATCAAAACGCGTGAAGTTCTGGATACCAAGGATTAAATTAGCCCGAATAACATCGAATATTTTAGCGATATATGATACGGTTGACGATAACCACTTAAGTCAGGTTGAGTCAATATGAGTGTAACCTGATTGAGCAAATCATTGTATAATAGTATAAGTATAGATTATATTTCTTAAGATTCAATAAAAACGCGGGTTCTTTTGAAATCACGAGTAATATTTGTTGAGGGTATAAGCGGTTCAGGAAAAACTTCCACCTGCCAATTCCTCTACAGGCAATATTTATTGACCGGTTATGACGCGCGGTTCTTCCATGAGTTCCATATTCCTCATCCCATTCATGAATGGTATTTAACCGACCCGCAAGAATGGATTGACACTACCCTGACACACTGGCAAGTATTCGTAAAGAAAACACTTGCTTCGGAAAAAATAATTATCATGGATAGCGCTCTTTTCCAGGGGACAATGAGCGTGCTTCTTGAGTTGGATGTGGATCGGGATATAATTCTGGATTACGCCTACCGGGTTCCCGAGATAATTCGGCCATTAAATCCTTCCTTGGTTTATTTCTACCAGGCTGATTACAGAAAAGCATTACTCAAGATTTACCAGCAACGCGAAGAGAAAACAAGGATCAAAAAAGACAATTTCATCCGGACAATTAAGTACGGTCAAAACAGGAACCTGTATGGACATGAAGGATATATGCGATTCGTCGGCGAATTTCGCGATATCTCAAATGAGCTTTTTAAGAATTATGACATGTCGAAAATAAGCATCGAAAATTCAGCCGGGGATTGGCCCGATTATAACCTCAAGATTAAGCGTTTTCTCTCGATACCGCTTATAGCCGATACAATTTCTACGGCAGATTATGAAGGTACGTATAGAGATATCAGGTCGGGTCAAGAGTGCCGAATCGTTGGCCAGGATAATGGTGAACTGGAAATTCATGGTTTTTTCCCGGTCAGGAAATTCCTTTGCCCTCGGTCTGATGACACGCTTTTCATTCGAGGGAAGGCTCATGAATTGATTTTTCGACGCGGCCCCCATGGTAATATTGAAAAAATGATTTCACGGTGGTATATCAAGGAATCAGAGGAGACTACCTGGTTAAAAACTGGCTAGATTATCGCCGGATTTAATAATTTAAAAATATACTATATGTATAAAGTAAATATTGCCGCCTATATACCGGTCTCATACGTCATCAATTTGCCCGAAAGTACACCTTTATACCTGCAACTTGCCATAATCCGCTCATCGAGCAGACCGGATATTAAGTTAGGCGACCGGACGCCTACCCGGCTTTTGCTACTCGCCGGCCCAGATACAGACCCAGATCGATATCAGATTACCAATCGCGGCGCTGAATATTTCTCTGGTCATATCAGGAAAGATTGTTTTATCGTAAGTTTCAGGATTTTTAGATTTAACAAGTATTAGGCTTCGATTCTTGGAATCTATGCAAATATTAACAACACTTCTCATGAGGCTTTTGCGCTTGAATATATATGTTTTTATTTCATTGCGGTGTAACTCATTAGAAACGTCGAATTCAACTTTCTCGATAAGATTGTTTTTTATCGCTATTTTATCGGCATTCTCCATCCCCGGTATTTCCTCCTGAACACCAACATATGTGCAAGCCTTTTCCCATTCCTTTTCAATCTTATTATGCAATTTAAACTTTTCATAGTATACGCCATCTTGAGGCTTTTTATCGGAAGGAACATCATCTCTGATATCGCAATGCATAGGCACGTGAGCATCGACAACATAATGTGAAAGAAGCAGGAACATATACATAATATGCTCCAATGAGTAGTTGTCGTTATAATTTCTCAACTTGATTATATCACTTATGATTTTTGACAAGTGATCGATTTTAAATGCCAATCCCCCGCCTCCTTTGGCGCGATAATATGTATGATCATCTTTTTCATGAGGTTCCTTACCGAATTTTTTTGCGTCCTTAAAATCTTTTTTGGAAAACAACTTAAAAGTATGATATTGCGCCATGTCGAACAAAATACCATCCGGCGCCCAGCTCGCTTCCAGTACCCTGTTTTTATGGAATTTCAGTAATCGTTCAAGGTCCCTGCCTTTTTCCCTGATATCTTTTCTCCTTTTTTTACTTGCAATATTTCCACTTTCGTAGTGCAGATTCTCCAACGATTCATAGAGAAAATCAATCGCTTTATAAGCTACATAGATATGAGAATTATGTTTCATTTAAACCTCCTCGGAAATTAATTTTGACAGTTATTAAAATAGGCATTACTTTATGAACAACAACTACTTATAACAAAGTAGCACATCCGGCAATAAAGTCAATAAGAATTAATAGAAAAACGCGAATCATTAATAAAGATATTAATTTATATGTCGGCGGCTCGCTTCACCTGGCCGGTGATTAGCTGAACAGCTAATAGCGATATCAGGCTAAAAATCGCGCCGGCTATAAACGGAATACGATAATCTATCATCCACAGGATACCGCCGATCACGGGGAATATCACCGCTCCAATATGGTTTATCGTGAAGCCGACCGCCATGCTTGGCGCGATATCGCGGGGATCGCCGATTTTCTGGAAAAATGTGCGAATCGCCATGGCGAAGTTGAATAGGACGTGATCTATTATATAAAGCACGGCGACTATAATCTTGGAATCGACTGCAGCATAGGCAACGAAGACAAAGATTAACGAAAAGTATTCGGTGGAGAGGACTTTGCGTTCGCCGAAACGGACGATCGCCTTGCCGATAAACGGAGCGAGAAAGTAATTAATGACATTGTTGATCACAAATAATGCTGTAATCTCCTGAACGCTGAACTCAAACTTCTTCACCAATAGAAAAACGGCAAAGGCGACGAATATTTGTCTTCGGGCGCCGGCCATGAAGGTCAGGAAATAGTATAGCCAGTAATGCTTGCGTAAAATCATTCGTTTGCGCTGGGAGACAATATCCGGATCGGCCGGATTCCGGCTGTAACTCCAAATACCTATCAGGAGAATCAGCCCTCCGATAAACAGATACATCTGGGTAAACGTAAGATAAGCCGTCAGTAAAAATATCAAGGCTCCCACGGCGATATTTGATGCTGCCGCGACGCTGCGCAAGCGGCCAAAGACAAGCGGCGATGTTTTTTTATCGAAGTATTGAAGAGTCAGCGATTGAAAAGTCGTTTCATAATAATGAAATCCCAGGCTCATGACGACCGTGGTACCGATCAATCCGAAATATGATGGGAATAAGCCGGTTATGCCAACGCCGACTCCCAAAGTCAATATCGATAATGACGATATTCGATGTTCTTTAATCAGTAACATGATAAAAATCACCAGAAGGGCTAAGAAGCCGGGAATTTCGCGAACCGATTGGATCACTCCGATATGTCCGCCGTCCAGACCGACAACCTTTACCGAGAAATTATCAAAAAGCGTGCGCCAGGCCTGTAAGCCCAAAGTGGAACCAATAGTAAGCAACATCAGGAAACGATACATCGAGCGGCTGTCAGGTTTGCTTAAGTCGTTCATATATGAAGCCTGAATTTATGCCGGCCGGTTGTAATAGTCAAGCAAACAAGTAAAGGGTGGAAAATCGATCCCATCCCTTTTAGTTATCTTTTAAACACCCGAATATCGATTCGACCCAAAATCCGCAAGATAACAATCTCATGTATTGAAATTTCCTTGAAAATAACTCATAAATCAAATAGATAAGAAATAGGAAATAATAATCAGACGAAGGAAAGCACGTTTTGGAGTTAAAAACAGATACAATCGCAGATCTTGAAAAGAAATTGGTTAGATCTTCAGGCAAGATGAAACTTGAAACTTTGATTGGGTTGTCCGACATATTACTGGAAATCAAACCCAGGAAATGTATAAGATATGCCAAGATTGCAATCGAATATGCCGCTAAATCCAATTATAAGATTTATAAAGCCAAAGCCTTTCACAATGCGGGAAACGCCCATAATAAATTGGGCAATTATCGCAAAGCAAGCGAACTCCTTCTATCGGCAGCTATTACTTACAGACATATAAAAGCTAATGAGGAATTAGTCACTTGTTTATATGACTTAGGCACAACCTTAGAGTGTGCCTGCAAATTCCCCGACGCCCTTGATTATTATCAACAAGCATCATCGTTAAGCGAAAAATACTCGTCCAGAAAATTATCTTCGCTACTATTAATGAGCTTAGGCAGAACCTGCGCGAAATTGGCTAATTATGAGAAAGCGTTGGAATACCTTTCTGACGCGTCACGATTACTTGCCAAATTAAACGACAAAGAAAATACAGCGACGGTGTTTTCATATTTCGGCAATATATATTCCGAACTTGGCGATTTGGAGAACGCTCTTAAGTATCATAAAAAAGCTTTGATAAATGGCGAGAGTATTCAGGGTGATATTACGATTGCCAAATACTATAACAACATTGGGGTTGATTATGGAGATCTGGGAAAATTCGGCAAAGCCCTTGAATACCATAAAAAGGCATTGAGAATAAGACAGAATAAAAAAGCATACCATGAAGCGGTGTTGTCTTTAAATAATATTGGCGTTATTTATGAGAAGCAAAAGAAATATGATGAATCATTAAAGTATTTTAAGGAAGCGTATACATATAAAATGGTCTTAAGAAATAAACATATAGAAGCGATAATATTATCAAACATCGGCTCCAGTTATACTTATAAAGGCCAAACGATAAAAGCCTTAAAATACTTGAAAAAGGCTTTAACTATCGTAAAAAAATTCGATCTAAACCATGAACTAATCAGTATTTACACGACCATGTCCGAGCTTTACTCGAGGCGCAAAAACTACAAGAAGGCTCTTTACTATAGCAATCTTGTTTCACAAACAAAAGATAATATCTTTAATGAAAAATTAAGCGGAAAAGTCATAGAATTTCAGGTTCAAGTCGAAATCCAAAAAAAAGAACAGGAGAAAAGGCAACTTCAGCAGAAACTTTATTATTTGAATAAAGAGACGGTTATGATGGCCGAAAACCTGGCGCAGAGGAATGAAACAATCGCGAAACTTGAACGTGAGTTATCTGGCTTAAAAGGCATCAAACATAAAACGAAATTCGACTTAAAGAGGGCTTTAGATTTCAAGAGTATGTTCAATATCCACCGGGAGTGGCGGCAATTTAAAGATCAATTCGAGAAACTGTATCCGGGCTTTCAGGCTAAGCTCAATGATAAATACCCGACTCTGACCAACCAGGAAATGAAAATATGCATGCTGATAAAATTACAATTATCCACGACAAATATATCCAAGGTTTTATTCACATCTAAAAGAACGATTGAAAACCATCGCTATAGACTTCGCAAAAAATTAATGCTTGAAGCCGAAGACGATATATTCGCTTTTCTAGACTCACTTAATTAATTCATTCCAATTCAAAATAGAGTACCCATATACGAAAATTGAGTATACCCTGTTTTTCTCTCAGGTTATATATTTACTACGCAATCCAGGGGAATCCGACAAACTTCTTTGAGTAAATTAAGTAGTATCACTTAAACTATCAAAGAAAGGAAGAGCGATGAGAACAAGAACAATAATCCGGGCAATAATTTTATGCCTGCTTATGTGGTCAACGGTAATCGCTGATCCGGGCGACACAGTATGGACCAGGGTGCTGGGAACTAATCTTGATGATATTGCCTATGCTATTGATCAGACAATCGATGGCGGATATATCATTGCCGGTATGTCAGGCGGACCGGTTATCCCCTATTGTTATGATGTTTTCCTGGTAAAAACAGATGAGTCCGGAGACAGTCAGTGGACCCATAAATACGGTCAGACTGACAGTTTCGAGGCCGGGCGCTCAATTCAACAAACTCATGATGGCGGCTACATAATCGGCGGCTACACTGATATGTCAGGTGAATCAGGCCGGGATTTTTATCTTATCAAAACGGATTCAAACGGTGATTCCCTCTGGACTCGAACATACGGAGATATATTAGATGAGCAAGCTCATTCGGTTGGGCAAACTTCCGACGGCGGCTATATATTGGCCGGCTGGACAGTCCCGCTTGGACTGGGACGAATTGATATGTTAATCGTAAAAACCGACCCTGCGGGAAATCCGATCTGGGAGTATCAAAACAACGGTTTCCTTGCCGAGGAAGCCTACAGTATTCAACAGACGTCAGATGAAGGATATATTCTAACGGGTTGGACGCAATCATATGGAGCAGGCCATTGTGATTTTTACGTAGTAAAACTTGATTCCACCGGTGAAGAGATATGGACTAATACTTATGGCGGTGTAGATGATGACCTGGCCTATTCGATTCGGCAGACATCCGATGACGGATATATAATCGCCGGATCAACACTTTCGTTCGATGTGGCGTGGGGTGATATTTACCTGGTTAGAACCGATGCCCTGGGCGATACCATCTGGACCCGCACATTTGGTGACAATAACGCTGAACGAGCGCTCAGTGTTGCCCAAACATCCGATGATGGATTTATAATTGCCGGCTATCGTGGTAATGGCGATATAATCGAATCTTATGATTGTTACGTATTAAAAACGAATTCCGAAGGAGATTTGATTTGGGCAAACACATACGGCGGTTACGATTTCGACCAGGCGTTTTGCATTAAGCAAAATAGTGAAGGTAATTATATTGTCGTGGGTTCAACAAATTCATTCAGTGAATGGGGTTCCGATATATATCTTCTATTACTTGAGGGCGAAAATCAGAGTACTGTGCCCGATCCGAACAACGCTTATCCAACCGGTTACGATTTCTGCGTGAACTATCCTAATCCTTTCAATAGTTCTACGATAATCGATTATAATCTGTCCAGGCAATCTCACGTGGTTGTATCAATTTATGATATACTGGGCCGCAAAGTAACGACACTTCAGGATTGCGCGCGGCCGGCTGGTAATCATCAATTGGTATGGAATGCCGAAAACGTAACATCAGGTATTTATTTTTATATGATTCACACCGGCGATTTTTCTGTTATTGAGTCAATGACGCTTGTAAAGTAACTTAATTTTGAGTAGATAAGGCCCCCGACTGGAAAGCCGGGGGCTTTTAGTATCTCTCTCTTGTCCTTATCCCTTTCATTGAATGGGCTTTCTGGTTGCAATATTAAATACCGCATAATAGCCTGATATATAATGAATTACAGCTATTCGTAAATAACAGATTTGCCCGTAGCCCAATCTTACAAGCATTTTTATCTATATTTTAATAATAATTAGAAAATTTAGGCAAAACCCGAATAAATCTGCTTGGATTTTGGCGTAGATTTATTATTATAATCAGCTTAGTTCAGAGAATATGGGGCTGTAAATACAACGGAGGTTCAAATGTCAACGGTGAAGCCTTTTAAAGGTTTGAGACCGAAACCCGAACACGCCAAAGAGGTGGCCTCGCCGCCTTATGATGTTTTAAGCGCGCGGGAAGCCAGAGAGATGGCGCAGCATAATCCAAATTCGTTTTTACGCGTAAATAAAGCCGAGTTGGAATTCGATGACAACGTTGATTCTTATAGCGAGGAAGTTTATCAACGAGGTAAAGATAATCTTTCCCGCCTGGCCGATGACGGTATAATGATTCGCGACGACAAACCATGTTTCTACCTGTATCGCCTGACGATGGATGGTAAAAGTCAGCATGGCCTGGCAGCATTGGTATCGGTAGAGGAGTACGATAACGGCCTGATCAAAAAGCATGAACATACTCGTCCGGAAAAAGTGAGCGACCGGGCCAATCACATAACCTTTCTGCGGGCACAAGTCGGGCCGGTATTTACCACGTTTAGAGCCGATTCGAATATCAGGCAGCTGTTTAATACGATCACAGCCAAAACCCCCAACGCGGATTTTGTCGCTGATGACGGAATCCGTCACGAATTTTGGGTTATCGATGATACCGATATGATTGCCGGGATTACCGATGCTTTCGGTAAGCTGCCCTGCATGTATATCGCCGACGGTCACCATCGCAGCCAGTCAGCCTCGGAAGTGTGCCGCCGTGAGAAGGAGAAAAATCC
>JAAEQD010000046.1 GCA_024231855.1 Candidatus Zixiibacteriota bacterium | reverse complement strand
TAACTGTGTTCTCGGTAATGAAACCGTCAACAGCTATGAACATGGTTGAAAACTAGGCTCTGGCTGGGGTTGCTGGCGAAGTTGAAACTAAACTTAAACGGGATTTCGATTCGGTAAATTAGCCTAAGCTTGGATAAGCTTAGTTTATAAAAGTGATTCTTTGCTTCGCTACGCGTTGAGTTAATTAATCAGTAATTCAAATATTAATTTATCTAAAGTCAACCGCGGCATTTCGAGGAGTTCAGATAAACCGATTTTGGTGGCAGCGGACACTTCTTCAATTAACTTCAATCCGACATAATAACCTGCTCGAAAATAATAAATATTGTCAGGATCATTAGCGTAGAACAATCCGATCCGCGAATCGTTCTTATTAAAATTATCAAGTACGAATTTATTCAGAGTTTTCCTTTCGAGGAGACATTGACTCAACCATCGCTCTTTATCCTCACGCGAAAGATAGTCGGCCCATAACGCCTCGCCCTCTCCGATATTCAGAATTTTCATCGATAAGAATGTGGCTAACCCCTCCGTTACTAATTGACGAGATACCGTAAGTTTTTCCGATAAATCATTAAAATAGAAATCTTCACTGCTCATATAATGCAGGGCATGGCCGATCTCATGGCTTATGAAGACATCGCATAGTTGCCTGGAGAAATATGTCTCAATCGGCAGCCAGACAATATACTCATCGCCGTCCTTAAACGCGTGGCCGTTCGTTTTGTTAACGCCAACAAAAAGCACAATCTTCAAGTTGGCGATATCGAATCCCGCCATATTAAATTTCAATTCAAGGTAATTGAGGCTGTCCGTAATAAGTTTAACTCTGTTAGAAATTTCGGCTTTACTTATTTTAGCTACAGGCTTAATTCTGTCGGCCCAGTACTTAAAATAATGATTAAAGAGAGCGGGATACGATTTTTCATAAGTCCCCAGATCACCGTTATTCGCTAAATACTCAGTGTAGTAATCTGTTAAATCGATTATTTTCATTGCCGTCCGTTTTAGCTTCAGTTTGACGGCGCTTTTAACAAATGGATGTCATCGATCCATACTGTCCCCGCGCCGTTAATAACCAAGTTAAGCTTCACATTATCTGGATTTTCGCCTTTCTTAAGGAAAAAATGAGTCTCCTCCGTGACCCATTCAACCGATCCCGTAACCAGCGATTGCAGGTCGCGGCTAAAATATTCTCCTTTACCGGGAAAACCGCAACACATCTCGAGAAATGCCTGCCCGGAAAAATTATCTGTCCGGATTTTGCCTCTGTATATCAGTCGACAATCTTCGATATCAATATCACCGGTCTCGAAAAGCCTGACCGTTGTTGATTCGGCCGCGATAATTTTTATCGATCCGAAACCGTCGCTGGATATTTCCTTATCAAATTCAATATTGTCTTGAGTTATGAGGCCGCCAAGATTGTCCAAGTTATAGTGAGTTATTTCAGTTACCGGTAACTGTTGTTCGGAACATCCTGCTATAAGCAGAAAGGTATATATCATGGATACAAACACTCTTAATGTTATCATTATTAGCTCCTTTCCCGAATTATAGCGGATAGGAGATACCTATTTCAAGCGAATTATTTACATAAGTGCTTTTATAGCTTTGTGGGAATAATGATATTCTGCACGGATACGGGAAATTTATTCGAGTTTGGCCTTGCCTTTGATTTTGTCTACCGGATATTTAGCGCTATTTAGTTTAATCTTTTCAGCAATGGCCTTCAGCAAATCGATATCCAGGACTTGAGCCATGCGCACGGCGTAAATCATTACATCGGCGACCTCTTCTTCAATCGCTTTCATCTGAGCCGGGGAGAGGCCATCTTTTTTTGACTCGTCTATGGTGAGCCACTGAAATATTTCCATCAATTCAGCTGCCTCGACTGCCATTGCCATACTCAGATTTTTTGGATTATGATACTGCTCCCAATCGCGCTTATGGCAGAAATCCGCTATTCTGAGGGATAACTCATCGAGATTGTACTTGGTTTCATCACCCATTTAAAAATGCCTTAATTGCTTTGATAGTTAACGCTAATTGCTTACTGCCATGCGCCCGGCTAACAAACCAGGCTTCAAAACCGGATGGCGGAAGATAGATACTCTGGTTCAACATGTGATGGAAAAACTCGGAATACATATTCATATCCGCTTTTTGGGCCGATTCGAAATCGATAATCTTATGATCCGCGAAAAATAACGTGAACAAACTCTCGACCTGGTTGATTTCCAGAGGAGTCCCGGCCCGATTCGCCAAATCCGATACGGCGCCAATCATATCATCCGCATACTGTTTTATCTGCGAATATAAATTCGGATCAGCCAGTTCCTTCAACGTCGCGATACCGGCCGCCGTCGAAAGGGGATTCCCCGACAGTGTCCCGGCTTGATACACTGTACCCGCTGGCGCCAGGTTATCCATCAGTTCCTTGCTTCCGCCCACACCGCCTATCGGCAAGCCGCCGCCGAGAATCTTGCCCAGGCAAACCAGGTCGGGCTTTATGCCATAATGCTCAGCCGCGCCACCAGGGGCGATTCTAAAACCGGTTATTACTTCATCGAAAATTAGGATACAACCAATTTGGGATGTCAATTTACGAAGATCTTCCAAAAATCCCGGTTCAGGCGGTACAACCCCCATATTGGCCGCTACCGGCTCAACGATAACCGCCGCGATTCTTTCACCTTTGGCGGACAAGCAATCTTTAACCGCGTCAATATTATTGTAGGGGAGAGAGAGAGTTGTTTTAGTTATATTCTCGGGAACACCGCCACTTGATGGCAAACCGCCTGTTGCAAGCCCCGATCCTGCCTTAATAAGAAAAGCGTCGGAATGGCCATGATAACCGCCATCGAATTTGACTATATTATCCCGGCCGGTCGCTCCGCGAGCGATTCTAATTGCCGTCATGCAGGCTTCGGTTCCGGAGCTGACCAGACGAAGCTTCTCGATCCATGGCATACGCTCGTTGACTATGGCGGCCAGGTTTAGCTCACTTTCAGTCGGCGCCCCGAATGATGTTCCGGACCTGGCTGCCCGGTTTATCGCCTCGATGACAGGCTGATATGAATGGCCCAGTATCAACGGCCCCCAGGACATAACATAATCGATATACTTCCGGCTATCGATATCATGCAGGAAAGGACCATCGCCCTTATCAACAATAAAAGGATTCTCCCCAACTGCCTTGAAAGCTCTGACTGGGCTGTTAACACCACCGGGAATCAGTTCGGATGATTTTTTAAAGATACTATTAGATTTGTTAGTATTCGGAATTGAATTCATTGGCCTAACTCAAATTTAGCCAGCCGGCTACATCGGCCGCGTGATAAGAAATAATAATATCGGCGCCGGCTCTTTTTATCGAGGTTAGTATTTCGATTGCCAGTAGCTTCTCATCGCCAAGTTTCGCCTGGGCGGCCAGTTTAACCATCGAGAATTCACCACTGACATTGTAGGCCGCGATTGGAACATCGAACCGCTCTTTGGCTTTAGAAATGATGTCCAGATAGGCCAGGGCGGGCTTTATCATTACGATGTCCGCGCCTTCCTCGATATCATGGCCGATCTCTCTGATCGCTTCGCCGGCGTTGGCCGGATCCATCTGATAGCTTCGACGGTCTCCGAATTGAGGCGCCGATCCGGCGGCGTCCCGAAACGGCCCATAGAATGCCGAACAATACTTGGCCGAATATGACATGATCGCCGTGTTCTTAAAACCGTTTTTATCAAGATCGGTTCTGATCGCTTTCACCCGGCCGTCCATCATATCCGAAGGCGCGACTATATCGGCGCCGGCTACCGCGAAACTGGCCGCCTGACGGGCCAGCACATAAATGGAGGCGTCGTTGTCAACCTCGCCCTGGTTAATAATGCCGCAATGACCATGGTCTGTATATTCGCATAAGCAAACATCGGCGATTACGATTATTTCGGGATTGATGTTCTTTATCTCGCGAATCGACTTTTGCACTATGCCGTCCTGCTTCAATGATTCCGATCCGGTGGCGTCTTTTTTGGCGGGAATCCCGAATAACAATACGCCAGGTATACCGAGCTTGAAAACCCGATCCGCCTCCTTGGCGGCTTCTTTTGGAGGATACCTGAAAATCCCCGGCATTGAATCAATAGGTTCAGGCTCGTCGATTAAATCGCTGACGAATATCGGATAAATGAAATCAGATGGGTGTAGCTGTGTCTCACGAACCAAACGTCTCAACGCGTCGGTTCGCCTTAATCTTCTTGGACGGTTGATTGGAAAGCTCATATCATTTATCCCCTTTAAAGTGATCTAAAAGTTCATCTATAATCCCCGGCACACTGTGCTCGGTAGCTTCTACCGCAACGGTTATGTCGCGAGATTCGATTATCTTCGATGTCATTGGCCCGATTGATACAGCGATCGACTTCGCCATAAGGATATCGATTTCGGTCTGATTTAGAATTTCGAATAAGCCATCCACCGACGAGCCACTGGTAAATATAACAACATCCGGCGGATATTCAAACAAATTCTCCTTAAATCCATCCGGCCAGCGGGGACAAAAAGTACGATAAGTAAGCATAGGGATGACATTTGCTTTTACTTCAGACAAAATATTCTCAACACCATCATCGGCGAGATTACCGCGGACGCGAACTACCGTCGCTCCTTCGAGGTTTATCGATTCGACCATTTCTCTGGCGAGAAATCCCGTTGTCGCCTTGGTCGGAATAAAATCGGCTTTGAGAGAATACTTCTTCAAAGCCCTGGCCGTGCCGAAACCAACCGCCGCTATTTTGAAATTACCCAGATAACGAATATCTCCGATAAGTGAAACGAATTGCTCTATAAAATAACGGATCCCGTTTTCACTTGTGAAAACAAGCCAATTATCCGCGGGTGATTGCGTATCGATCTTTGAGAATGCTTCCCATGCGTCATCATCAATTTGTGTTTCAGTAGCGATAGTCGGGTAGGGCAAAACTTCCGCGCCCAACAACCTCAAGTTCTGATACATCGCCTGAGCCTGGTCGGCGGGACGGCAAACCATCACGCGCTTGCCCAATAGAGGTCTGTTCTCAAGCCAGGTAAGGCGCTCTTGAAGGTTAACTACATCGCCGATCACGAACAACGCGGGCGGCCTTATATTCGCGTCTTCAATCCGTTTCGGCAGTTTCTCCAAAGATGACTTAATAACTCGCTGGGATGGAAATGTGCCGCGTTCAATAACCGCCGCTGGAGTATCCGGAGACATGCCATTTTCGATTAGCGTCTTGACTATGCCGACAAATTCGCTAACTCCCATATAAATTACGATCGTGCCATTTTTAGATTTGGCTAACCAATCCCACGGTACCGAGGTGGTATCTTTCTCTTTGGCTTTGTGGCCGGTGGCGAAAACAACGTAGGAAGCCTTGGCACGGTCGGTAGACGGGATACCCGCGTAAGCAGGTCCGGCTACGCCGGCGGTTACTCCCGGTACTATTTCGAATTCTATATCATGCTCATTGAGATACAATGCTTCCTCGCCGCCACGGCCAAAAATATAGGGATCGCCGCCTTTCAAACGCGCGACATCTTTGCCCTCGCCGGCAAGCTTCACCATTAGCTCGTTGATACTTTTCTGTGGCATTGTATGCTTGCCAGCTTTCTTACCGACATAATATTTTCCCGTCCGCGATGGCAACGTGATTATCAATTCCCTGGGTACGAGATTATCATAAATCACGGCTTCACATCTTTGCAGAAGCTGTTTACCTCTAACCGTTATCAGTTCCGGATCGCCGGGACCGGCCCCAATTAAATATACTATTCCTTTATTGACCGTTTTCATGCTATTGCTCGATATATGCCTGAGCTCCCTGTGATAATAAATCGCTAACTAAACTAGCAACCATCTTTACATCATCGGCCGCCGCCGGTGATCTACCGGAAACGTGCAAATGGTTTGATCCGGTTTTATCCAGGACAACCGCCTTCAGAATTAATTCGCTACTTTCGATAACGGCCAGTCCGCCAACGGCCGCGGAACAGCCGGCATTCAGTTTAGAAAGTAGTAATCTTTCGCTATCCAGGCAGCGATGAACGTTTGCGTTATCAAGTGATTTCATCAGGGCGGCAGCGTTCTCATCCTCACTTCTTATCTGAACCACCAACGCTCCTTGCCCTGGCGCGGGTAAGAAATCTCTGACCGATAATATCTCCGTGATCTTCCCCTCGAGTCCCATCCGCTCCAGGCCGGCTCGCGCCATGATTAACGCGTCATAATCACCATCTTCAAGTTTTCTGATTCGAGTCTGTATATTACCGCGAATATCCCTGACTTTCAGGTCCGGTCGAATGTTCAAAAGCATAAACTGGCGCCGGGGCGAACCGGATCCAACTACGCTATCGGCTTCGATTTCCATCAACTTTTTCCCATCACCCGATAGCCAGGCATCCTCAATTGCGGCTCTGGCGGGAACGGCGCCGATTGTCAGGCCTTCGGTCATTATCGATGGCAAATCCTTAGCGCTGTGAACCGCTACATCGATTTCCTTCTTAAGAAGTTCCTGTTCGATTCTTTTGGTGAAAACGCCGGTGCCGCCTATTTTCTGAAGCGATGAGTCGGTATCGGTATCGCCGGATGTCGTAACCTTGATCAGTTCATAATTTTGTCCAGGGTGATATTTAACTAATAGCTCGGCAATGAATTTTGCCTGGACAACTGCCAGTGGGCTACACCGCGTTCCGATTCTGATAATACTCATTTAACTGGCTGGACCGTCAGGATTTTTCGGGTTCTTCCGGCAACTCGATCATCTTGGTTATTTCTTCCTGAACTTCTTGCTCGTTCATCTCTTCAAGCAGCGTTTTCCAGTCGGCATTGAGAAATTTATCGTAGCATTCGACTTTCTGATCAGGTTTATCTTTCCAGCGTCTTATTACCTGTTTCCTGTAGTCCGCGGCGATATTGGCTATCTTCTTCCAGCGTTCGGGAAAAACTGTTTCCAGGATTAATCGAAGTTGTCCCGCCAGAAACGGCGCTTTGCCGTCCGTCGATACGGCTACCGTTAAACAATCACGTTTGAGAACAGCCGGAAATGTGAAATCGCAGAGCTTGGGAGCGTCCACCACATTGATCGGTACTCCCGCTTTTTTACAATCCTCAGAGACCTGCTTGTTTAACTCCATATCATCACTGGCGGCGATAACTACTCCGTATGATGACGCCTCCGGCGATTTATACTTCCGGATTTCCAGTTTTACGTAGCCGCGTTGATCGAAATATTTAATCTGATCGTTTGGCTCAGCCGCGACTACGGTGATTTTGCATTCATAATCCAAAAGTGTGTTAATCTTTCGATGGGCGATATTGCCCCCCCCAACGATAAGACAGGCTCGGTCCTTGAGGGAAAGATTTATCGGCATGAATTTGTTGGCCATAGCTAAAACTCCGAACTTTTATTAATATAATCGATTGACCTAATTTAACTATCCTCCGCGGTCCTTACTTTCACCTGTAACAATTTATAAACAAGCGCTTTTGTCGCGTTTTCAACCTCGTCTTTTATTTCAGGAGGAAGTTTCATGTAAACAGATGCCATCTCATCCTGACGGATTGCTTCAAACGTATCCCCCAGCCCATTATAAACGGGCTCATATAATATATGTTCAAACCAGTAATTGAATTCACTTAGTTTCTGATCGATAATCTCCTGAGCCCGGGGGATAGCCAATTCCCGTCTTTGTTGATGTTTTTTTACATGCTCCTTGATGTCTTCGAGATCATAAACCTCGATATTTGGATTGAAGTCTTTCTCAATTTCAACATCTCGGGGGATCGCCATATCAACAATCAGTAGTTTCTTATCGGGCTTCGCGGCTATAAGCGTACTGATCATGTCACTGGTTATTATAGGCTCATTCGCGCCGGTACAGGTTATAAGGATATCGGATTTATCTATCAGGTCGGGCAACTCTGTCAGAGGATGCCCTGTTGATTCGAATTGAGCCGCGAATGTTGCCGCTTTCTGCTCGGTTCTGTTGGCAAATATCATATTGCCGTAATTAAGCCGGCGAATGCCTTTAGCGGCCAGAGCGGTCATCTGGTTAACGCCTACCAGTAGTATCGATGGTTTTTTCAGTTTTTTGATCTTGGTTTGGAGAAGCTCGATCGCCGCGCTGGAAACCGAACAGGCGCCTTT
>JAAEQD010000045.1 GCA_024231855.1 Candidatus Zixiibacteriota bacterium | reverse complement strand
ATTCTCACGAAAGATGGGACGCAAAAAATCGAGTTATCCGGAATAAAAATGGGAAAAATAATTGTCTAATGGAGATAGATGAATGACATACGATATTCTTGAAGGCCTGGCGCTGATTGCCCGGGAAAAAAATATAGACCTGGATGTGGTAATCGGCAATGTTGAGGAGAGCCTGTTGGCGGCGGCTAAAAAACGTTACCCTGATTTAGAAAACCTAAGTTTTAAGCTGTCGCGGCAATCCGGTGAGATCACTATGATTGCTGTCAAAAAGGTTGTTGATGAAGTAACTGATAAAATGACTGAGATACTTCTTGAAGATGCCAAAGGGCTTGATAAGACCGCCGAATTAGGTGACGAGATGGAAATATTTCTCGAAGTTGATGAAGAGTTTGGCCGTAATGCCATTGGGACCGCCAAGCAGGTTCTTATTCAAAAGGTAAGGGAATCAGAACGCGATAAAATTTATGATGAGTTTATTACTCGCGTGGGGCAACTTTCATCGGGGTCAGTACAGCAAATTGATAAAGGTAATCTTATTATTAATCTTGGTAAGGCCGAGGCAGTATTACCTATCAAAGAACAGATCCCTCGTGAGAAATACCGTCAGGGTGACAGAATCAGGGCCTATATTCTTGATGTAGTAAAGATGACCAATGGACCGCAGATCATTCTCTCTCGTGTAAGTAATGAATTTTTGAGAAGATTATTTGAATTAGAAGTGCCTGAGATATTTGAACGGGTCATCGAAATCAGAGCTATTGCCCGCGAGCCCGGAGAACGCACCAAATTGGCTGTCTATTCGGCCGACGAACGGATCGATCCGGTAGGTGCATGTGTTGGTATCAAGGGTGTTCGCGTCCAATCAATCGTCAGAGAGTTGAATAACGAAAGGATTGATATTATTCCCTATAGCTCCAATCCCGAGTTGTTTGTAACTCGCGCTCTGGCTCCGGCCAAAGTTATTGAGATTGATATCTATGAGGACGAGGAAGCGATGACTGTTGCGGTCGAGGATGATAAGCTTTCATTGGCCATAGGTAAAGCCGGACAGAATGCTCGTTTGGCATCAAAACTTACTGGCTGGAAAATTAATATCATGTCTGAGACTGAATACAATGATATGAAAAAACGTGAGGCTGAGGATCTGGTTCAGATCGGTGATATGGAAGGCGT
>JAAEQD010000044.1 GCA_024231855.1 Candidatus Zixiibacteriota bacterium | reverse complement strand
GATTCGCTTGCAGGTCCGTTCATACCTACGAATATATCTACATCGGATGCGCCTACTGTCATTACCGATACTTCTTTAGTGGTAGTTGTATCTGACAATGTCGCTGTGGTACTGCCGCCTTTGCGGAATGCAAATTCGCCGCTTACAAATACGAAGCTTGAAATCGACAATGTCATCGCGCCGGATGCTTCTATTACTTTTGAAGTCATATCGAAATCTATGTAGGAATCAATTCCGGTTTTTACTCTCGTTACATCTGTTGTCGATGTATCGTCATCCAGATCGCCTTTTGTAAAATCTACTACGAGATTCGGATTTACCGTATCGCTTGTGCCGTTTACTATTACATCCAGATTATCGACACTGAGCGTCAAAAAATCCAAACCTATCAGCGATACCGAATCTGCCGATGCTTTCAATCCGTAATAACTCGCCGTGTCTGCCGTGTCGGTCGGTTTTGCCAATGCCAGACCGAATGCCACGTTCTCAAGCGATAAGCCCATAGCGCCCGATTCGCTCGCAGGTCCGTTCATACCTACGAATATATCTACATCGGATGCGCCTACTGTCATTACGGATACTTCTTTTGTGGTGGTTGTATCAGACAGGGTCGCTGTTGTTGTACCGCCTTTACGGAATGCAAATTCGCCGCTTACAAATACGAAACTCGAAATCGATAAAGTCATTGCGCCGGATGCTTCGAGCATATCTTCAGCAAAATCAATAGTGATGAGATCCCCCGCCCCCGTATCAATACTTAAAGGTGCACTGGCAAAATCAACTACTGTTGTATTCTCAACTCCATTATTCGTGCCTCCGCCTTGATTTAGTTCCAGACCGAGGCTCTCAATTGATGCAGAAATATCATTAATACCTACAAACGAAGCACTCCCTACCAACGCTTTAATGGCTGTCCAACTTCGAAGATCTGTCGCAAGCTCAGATACTTTGGGACTCAATGTTGCAAAAGCAAAATCCACATCACTCAACGTAAAGCCCATTGCTGAAGGAGTATCTTCCAGACTTACATATGGGCCATCAATTCCTGCAAATGCACTATCGATATGCGCGCCTACTGTTAATATTTCTACATCATCAATTCCGTCCCCTGCAACTCCGATCGTGCTACCATCTGTAAGAGTTACATAGTCAAGTAAAGAGTTGGTAAAAGAAAGATCACCGGAAATCCATAGAAAATCAAAAAAATT